>JBFWPT010000054.1:0-12485 GCA_050249835.1 Thermoleophilia bacterium | reverse complement strand
ATGGGTGGGCGAGCGGCGGCGGCTACTCCGGGCCCCTCGTCTACCGCGACGGCAAGCCGATGTGCCCCGCCGTCGCCGCCTCGTTCGACCTCATGGACGCGGCCGCCCGGGCCTCCGGCGTGGACCTTGTCGTGACGAGCGGCTTCCGCAGCGACGCCGAGCAGGCGATCCTCTTCGCCCGCCACCCCGATCCCAAGTGGGTCGCCCCGCCGGGACGCTCGCGCCACCGCGACGCGACCGAGCTCGACCTCAACATGGCCGACGGCGGCGCCGCCCACGCGTGGCTCCGGGTCAACGCCGGCCGGTTCGGCTTCCTCCAGCGGTACAGCTGGGAGCCCTGGCACTGGGGCTACGTGCCGGGCTGCGGGGGCGGCGCGGTCACGGGGCGGCCGGGAACGACCGCCGCCGCGTCCCTCCCGGACTGGGTGCCGGCGCGCTACCGGGCGATCATCACGTCCGCCGCGACGGCGAACGGCCTGTCACCGGTGCTCCTGGCCGCCCTGCTGCGGAGCGAGTCGGGATTCGACCCCCGGGCCGTGAGCCCCGCCGGGGCGCAGGGGATCGCCCAGTTCATGCCCGCCACCGCCCGGGGGATGGGGCTCCGCGACCCGTTCGACCCCGCCCAGGCCATCCCGGCGGCGACCAGGCTGCTCTCGGGGCACATGCGGTCGTTCGGCTCGGTGCAGCTCGCCCTGGCGGCCTACAACGCCGGCCCCGGGGCCGTGCAGCGGTACGGCGGCGTCCCGCCCTACCCGGAGACCCAGGCCTACGTCGCGCGCATCCTGGCCCTGGCGGGCGGCGCGGCGATGATCGCCGGAGGCGGGGGAGGGGTGACCCTCCTGAGGGTCGAGGGCCGCTTCGTATGATCGGCGCATGCCCAGCCCGGATCCGTCCGTCGCCGCCTTCCGGGCCCTCATGGACGCCCTGCTCCCGGAGGATGACGTCACCGAGGGCACCGGCTTCGGGAAGACACCGGGGCTCCGGACGGGCGGGAGGATCTTCGCGATGCGGATGCCGGCCGGGCTGGTGCTGAAGCTCCCGGCGGACCGGTGCGCCGGGATGGTCGCCGCCGGGGAGGCCGTCCCGCTGGAGACGAAGGGGCGGTCGATGCGGGAGTGGGTGGTCGTGGCGCGGCCCGATCCCGACGCCTGGCTCGCCCTCGCCCGCGAGGCGCGTGATTTCGTTGGGGGCCGGTAGCCGGGGCAGGCGGCACGGGGGTCGACGGCGGGCCTATCCTGGGACGTGGTGACCGACTCCGCCCCCCTCCGCGAGCAGCTCGCGGCGCTCCCGGCCGGCCCGGGGGTCTACATCTACCGCGACGCGAACGACGCCGTGCTCTACGTGGGCAAGGCGAAGTCGCTGCGCAAGCGCGTGCTCTCCTACTTCCAGGCCCCCCTGCGCCCCGACGAGCGGGCGGCGACGGGGCCGATGAGGGCGCGCACGGGGCTCCACCCCAAGACCTTCGACCTGGTCGCGCGCATCGCCCGCGTCGAGACGTTCGTGACCGGGTCGGAGAGCGAGGCCCTCATCCTGGAGGGGAACCTCGTCAAGCGGCACCGCCCGCCGTTCAACGTGCGGCTGCGCGACGACAAGAGCTACCCGTACATCGGGATCTCGCTGGACGAGGAGTACCCGCGCGTCTACTTCACCCGCGAGCGCCACCGGCGCGACCGCATGTACTTCGGGCCGTTCTCCAACGCCTACAAGGTGCGGGAGACGCTCAACCTGATCGGCAAGATCTTCCCGAGCCGCCCGTGCGAGGGGAAGGAGCCGGGCCGGCCGTCCGGGGTGCCCTGCCTCGACTACCACATCAAGCGGTGCCTGGCGCCGTGCGTCGGCTACATCAGCCGCGACGACTACCGGGCCCTCATCGACAAGATCATCGCCTTCCTCTCCGGCGACTACCGCGGCCTGGAGCGCGAGCTGGAGGAGGAGATGCGGGGCGCCGCGGCGGCGCAGGAGTTCGAGCGGGCGGCGGCGATCCGCAACCGGCTCACCGCCATGCGGCACCTCATGGAGCGTCAGTTCGCGACGGCCGGGTCGGTGGGCACGGCGGACGTCCTGGGCATCGCGGTCGACGGCGACTCGGCCAACGTGCAGGTGCTGCAGGTGCGCGACGGGGTCCTGCAGGACCGCCAGTCGTTCTTCCTCGACGTGGCGGGGGAGGAGGACGAGGCCGAGGTGCTCCTGCAGTTCGCCTACGAGTTCTACGCGATGGCCTTCGCGATCCCGGGCCTCGTGATCCTCGACCGCGACAGCGCCGCCGGGCCGGACCTGGAGGCCCTCCTCAGCGACCGGCGCGGGGCGCGGGTGGAGGCGCGGGCGGCGTCCCGGGGCGACAAGCGCAAGCTGGCGGAGCTGGCGACACGCAACGCCGCCTTCGCGCTGGATCAGGACCGCCGCCGCCACGAGCAGCAGCGCGGGCGCCGCCGGGAGGCCCTCGCCGACCTCCAGGAGCGCCTCGACCTGCCGGCGCCGCCCCTGCGGATCGAGTGTTACGACATCTCCAACCTCGGCGAGACCTACGCTGTCGCCTCGATGGTCGTCTTCGAGGGCGGGGCGCCCGCCAAGTCTCACTACCGCACCTTCACCATGCGCTACGACGGCGGGCCGGACGACTTCACGCGGATGCGCGAGGCCCTGCGGCGGCGGTGTGCGCGGCTGCTCGACCCGGAGGACGACCCGTCCTTCGCGGCCCGGCCCGGCCTCGTGGTCATCGACGGCGGCAAGGGCCAGCTCGCGGCGGCGCTCGAGGGGATGAGGGAGGCCGGGGTGGAGGGGATCCCGGTGGTGTCGCTCGCCAAGAAGCGCGAGGAGGTGTTCCGGCCGGGGCGGTCCGAGCCGCTGCTGCTGGACGAGTCGTCGGCGGCCCTGCGGACGCTGCAGCACATCCGCGACGAGGCCCACCGCTTCGCCCTGCGCCACCACCGCGGCAAGCGCGACCGCGGCATGACGCGCAGCGTCCTCGACGCCCTGCCCGGCGTGGGGCCGGCCCGCAAGGCCGCGCTGCTGCGCCACTTCGGCTCGCCCGAGCGGTTCCTGGCGGCCAGCCGGGAGGAGCTGGAGGCCGTCCCGGGGGTGCCGTCGAAGGTGGCGCGTGACGTGTACGACCACCTGCACAAGACGGCGGGACCGCGGGAGACGGCCTCGCCCGTCGGGAGCGGTGGCGCGGGGGAGGCGCGATGGAGCTGACGGTCATCACCGGCATGAGCGGGGCCGGCAAGAGCAAGGCGATGGGGGCCTTCGAGGACGCCGGCTGGTTCTGCGTCGACAACCTGCCGCCGGGGCTGCTGCCGGCGTTCGCCGACCTCGTGCTGCTGGAGGGGTCGAGCGTCGAGCGGGCGGCCGTGGCGAGCGACGTGCGCGGCGGCGTCTGGTTCCGGGACCTGGAGCCGGTTCTGGAGCGGATCGAGAAGGCGACCGGGGTGCGCCCGCGCGTCGTCTTCCTGGAGGCGTCCGACGAGACCTTGCTCAACCGCTTCCGCGAGACCCGCCGGCCGCACCCGCTGTCCATGGGCGGCTCGGTCGCCGACGGCATCGCGCGCGAGCGCCGGGAGCTGTCCGACGTGCGCGAGCGGGCCGACCTCGTCATCGACACCACCGGCCTCTCCATCTGGGACCTCCGCCGCCAGGTGACCGAGGAGCTCATGACGCCCGACGGGCGCCCGGCGATGCACGTCCAGTTCGCGTCCTTCGGCTACAAGCACGGCGTCCCCCGCGACGCGGACCTGCTCTTCGACGTGCGCTTCCTGCAGAACCCCCACTACGAGCCGTCCCTGAAGGGCCTCACCGGCCTCGACCCCGCCGTCGTGGACTTCGTCACCGCCGACCCCGGCTTCGACGAGTTCCGGAGCCGGCTCGAGTCGCTGCTCGACTACCTGCTCCCCGCCTACGAGCAGGAGGGCAAGGCGGGCCTCGTCGTCGGCATCGGCTGCACCGGGGGGCGCCACCGCTCCGTGGCGATCGCCGAGATGCTCGCCCGGCGCTACTCGCCCGACCACGAGGTGAGCGCCTCGCACCGCCACATCGACCGGCCCTCCGTGTCCCCGGACGCGACCGCGGCATGACCCGGCTCCCCCGCATCGCCGCCCTCGGGGGCGGCACCGGGCTCGCCTCCCTGTTACGGGGCCTGAAACGCGCGCCCCTCGACATCACGGCGATCGTCACGGTGGCCGACGACGGGGGCTCGTCCGGGCGCCTCGTGCGCGACCTCAACATCCTGCCGCCGGGCGACATCCGCAACTGCCTCGTCGCGCTGGCCGACGACGAGTCGCTCATGGGCAAGCTGTTCCAGCACCGCTTCGCCGACGGCGACCTGTCCGGCCACCCCTTCGGGAACCTCTTCCTGGCCGCGCTCTCCGAGGTCACGGGCAACTTCGACCTGGCGATCAAGGAGTGCAGCAAGGTCCTCAAGATCCGGGGCCGGGTGCTGCCCTCCACGCTCGACCACATCCGCCTCTGGGCGGAGCGCCAGGACGGCACCCGCGTGTGCGGCGAGACGGCCATCGCCGCCGGCCCCGGCGCCTGCCGGCGCGTCTGGCTGGAACCCGAGCCGGTCGCCTACGAGCTGGCGGTGCGCGCCATCGAGGAGGCCGACCTCGTGCTGCTCGGACCGGGGAGCCTGTTCACGAGCGTCCTGCCGCACCTCGCGGTGCCGGAGATCGCGGAGGCGATCGTGCGCAACCCGGCCCCCCGCGCCTACATCTGCAACGTCATGACGCAACCCGGCGAGACCGACGGCTTCGACGCCGCCGCCCACCTCGACCGGGTGCTCGACCACGCCCCCGGCTCCGTGGACACCGTCATCGTCCACGAGGGCCCCCTCGACCCCGGCGCGACCGCCGCCTACGCGGCCCTCGGGCAGGAGCCGGTCCACGCGGACCACGCGCGCCTGCGGTCCCTGGGCGCGCGCGTCGTGACGGGCCACTTCGCGGAGGAGGGGACCCCCGTGCGGCACTCCCCGGACTCCCTGGCGGTAGCGCTCATCGACCTGGTGCGGGAGACCGCCGGGCGCTGATACACGGCATTCCCCGGCGTTGCAGGGGGGATGTGACCGATGCCACGAAGCAGGACATGCAACGGTTGCCACGAACACTCGGGCGGCCGTATGCTGGCCGCGCGGAACGGGGCCCGGTCCCCTTCCGTGGGCGCCGCCACACTTCATCTCTTCGCCGGTGGCGCTCACCCCGTCCTTCTATTCCAAGGAGCACTGCCTCTATGGGCGCACGTGCCAAGGCGATCGCCCCCCTGGCGATCGTCATCGGAGTCCTCTCCTTCCTCTGGACGGAGCTCTCGCTCAACTTCACGTTCCACTGGGTCACGGTGCAGGACGAGGTCCTGGCGGGCCTGGGTGTTCCCCAGAACTTCCACCTGATCCTCCCGATCGCGTTCATCTCGTGGGGTCTGTTCTTCGCCGCCGGTGGCGACAACGCCGCCTTCGGCAAGATCTTCATCGCCTGCGTGTTCGGTACCGTGGCGGCCCTCATCACGATGCCGCTGTCGTTCAAGACGGCTGATCTGCCGGACTTCTGGGGCATCGCCCTCTGGGTCGGCATCTTCGCCTTCATCCTCGTCATGATCCTCGTGGCGGGCGACTGGTACTACGTGGCAGGAACGTTCCCGGCGTTCGCGTCGGTGTTCGTGTGGTGGATCGCGACCGGCCTCGACGGCTGGGTCCCGGGTCCCGTCTCGGGCTCGACCGCCGGCAAGGACGCTGCCGTGGACGCCCTCCTGGCCGGCACGCCGGCCGGTACCGGTGCGGCCCTCGGTCTCATCAACACCCCGTGGGCATGGGTCTGGTTCTCGGTCTTCGTGACCCTCGTCTGCGGCGTCATCCTCGGGCTCCTCTCGGCCAAGATCACGGCCGCCGTGACCCCGAAGCCCAAGGCGGCTGCGGCCGAGGCCTAGGCCTCCCTCCGCACCACCTGGCGGTACTCACCGGGGGGCCTTCGGGCCCCCGGTCCCGTCGACGGGTCAGCGGCAGGCCCCCCACAGGCCGAGCACGGCGTCGCGCGCCTCGCGCTCGGCGGCCCGCAGCGCCGGCTGCAGCCGGCCCCGGCCGTCGCCCCGGAAGACCTCGGCGAAGCCGCCCGCGACGAGCTGCTCGTTGACGGTGGACGTGCCGGTCGCGGTGGTGACCTCCGCGAGCAGGCGGTCGAACCGGTCGCGCCGCCCCTGGGTGGGGTCGAAGCGCAGGGTCACCCGGGCCCCGTCCGGCATCAGGCGTGCCGCCTCGGCCGCCGACTGGGGCCCGTAGCACTCGACCGGCCGGTCCGGGGTGGCGCTCTCGGGGGCGTCCACCCCCAGCAGCCGCACGCGCTCGTCGGCGGCGCCGAGGGCGACGATGACCGTGTCGCCGTCCACGACGCGCACCACCCGCCCGGCCTCGCCGTCGCCCGTCGCCGGGGGCTCGTCGGACGCGCCGCCGCCGGCGCAGCCGGTGGCGGCGGCCGCCGTCAGCACGAGGGCGCAGGCGAGGCGGGGGAGGCGGGTCGTCACGGGTCGGTCTCCGGGGCGGGACGGGGTTCCTGGTACATTGGCGGCCGTTTTCGACAGGGAGGATCGCGCCGTAATGAGCGTACGCGTGGGCATCAACGGCTTCGGCCGCATCGGGCGGAACGTGTTCCGGGCCGCGGCTCTGGGAGAGGGCGACGTCGAGATCGTCGCGGTCAACGACATCACCGACACCGCCACCCTCGCCCACCTGCTCGACTACGACTCGGTGTTCGGCCGCTACCCGGGTCACGTGCACGCGCACGACGACCACATCCACGTCGACGACGCCCACGTGCGCGTCTTCGCGGAGCGCGACCCGGCGAAGATCGACTGGGGCTCGGAGGGCGTCGACGTCGTCGTGGAGAGCACCGGCTTCTTCACCGACCGCGACAAGGCCGCCGCGCACCTCCGCGACGGCGTGAAGAAGGTCATCATCTCCGCCCCCGCCAAGGGCCCCGACGCCACCATCGTGATGGGCGTCAACGACGACGAGTACGACCCGGAGCAGCACGACGTCATCTCCAACGCGTCGTGCACGACCAACTGCCTCGCGCCGCTGGTCAAGGTCCTCATCGACGAGTTCGGCGTCGAGAAGGGCTACATGACGACGTGCCACTCGTACACCGGCGACCAGCGCATCCTGGACGCGCCCCACTCGGACCTGCGCCGGGCCCGCGCCGCCGCCCTGTCGATCATCCCGACCTCCACCGGCGCCGCCCGCGCCATCGGCGAGGTGCTTCCCTCCATGAAGGGCAAGCTCGACGGCATCGCCCTGCGCGTGCCGACGCCGGACGGCTCCGTCGTGGACCTCGTGGCCGAGGTCGGCCGCGAGACCACCAAGGAGGAGGTCAACGCGGCGTTCCAGAAGGCCGCCGAGTCCGGCCCGCTGGAGGGCATCCTCGGCTACACCGAGGACCCGATCGTGTCGCGCGACGTCGTGGGCGACCCGCGCTCCTCTCTGCTCGACGCCGGCCTCACGATGGTCAGCGGCACCACCGTCAAGCTGATCTCCTGGTACGACAACGAGTGGGGCTACTCGTGCCGGGTCGTGGACCTGGCCGAGCGCGTCCTGGGTTAGGCACGACATGACACGGCCGCTCGGCATCGACGACCCGGGGGTCGACTGGTCCGGCGCGCGCGTGCTCGTGCGCGCCGACCTCAACGCCCCCCTGGAGGGCGGGCGCGTCACCGACGACGCCCGCATCCGCGCATCGGTCCCCACCCTGGAGCGGCTCCTCGCCGACGGGGCCGGGGTCGCGGTGTGCTCCCACCTCGGCCGCCCCAAGGGGCAGCGGGTGGACGACCTGTCGCTGCGGCCCTGCGCCGCCCGCCTCGGCGAGCTCATGGACCGGCGGGTCGAGCTCCTCCCGGACTGCGTGGGCGCCGAGGTCCGGCAGCGGGCCCAGGCCCTGCAGCCGGGCGAGCTCGTGATGCTGGAGAACCTCCGCTTCCACCCGGAGGAGGAGGCCAACGACCCGGCGTTCGCGGACCTTCTGGCCGACGGCTTCACGCACTACGTCAACGACGCCTTCGGGGCCGCCCACCGCGCCCACGCCTCCACGGAGGGCGTCGCCCGGCGGCTGCCCGCCCGCGCCGGGCTGCTGCTCTCGCGCGAGGTGGAGGTGCTGGAGGGGCTGCTCTCGTCGCCGCGCCACCCGTTCGTCGCCGTGCTGGGCGGGTCCAAGGTGAGCGACAAGCTGCCGCTCATCCAGAGCCTGCTGGAGCGCTGCGACCGGGTCCTGATCGGCGGCGCGATGTGCTTCACGTTCCTCGCCGCCCAGGGCGAGAACGTCGGCGCCTCCCTCCACGAGGACGCCGACGGCCAGGCCATGGCGAACGAGCTCATGCAGACGGCCGTCAACCTCAACTGCGCGCTCCAGCTCCCCGTGGACGTCCTCGTGGCCGACCGCTTCGCGGCCGACGCCGAGCTGGACGTCGTGCCGACGGACGACATCCAGGACGGCTGGATGGGCGTCGACATCGGCCCGCGCACCTCGGCCGCCTACCGCGAGGCCATCACCGGCGCGCGGACCGTCTTCTGGAACGGGCCGATGGGTGCGTTCGAGATCGAGCCCTTCGCCGACGGCACCCGCGCCGTGGCCGAGGCGATGGCCGCCGCCGACGCGACGACGGTCGCCGGGGGCGGCGACTCGGGCGCGGCCGTGGCCCAGTTCGGCCTGGCGGACGACTTCACCCACGTCTCCACCGGCGGCGGCGCCGCCCTGGAGATGCTGGAGGGCAAGACCCTTCCCGGCGTGGCGGCCCTGCCGAGCGCGTCGTGAGCGGCCGCCGCCCGCTGGTCGCGGGGAACTGGAAGATGAACAAGACCGGGGTCGAGGCGCGCGAGCACGTCGCGCACCTGCGGGCCCTGATCGGCGACGGCGAGGGCACCGCCGAGGTCGCCGTCTGCCCGCCGACGACGGCCCTGGAGGCCACGGCCCGCGCGGCGTCCGGCAGCGCCGTGAAGGTCCTGGCGCAGGCCGTCCACGAGAAGGCCTCCGGCGCGTTCACCGGGGAGATCTCCGCCGCGATGATCGCCGCGGCCGGCGCCGACGGCACCCTGATCGGCCACTCCGAGCGGCGCGCCGCGGGCGAGACCGACGCCCAGATCGCGGCGCGGGTGCGGGCGGCACTCGACGGCGGGCTCTTCGTGATCCTCTGCTGCGGCGAGTCGCTCGACCAGCGCGAGGCGGGGGAGACCGAGTCCTGGCTCACCGGCCAGGTCACCTCGGCGCTCGCCGACGTGAAGCCCGAGGAGGTCGCCTCGCTGGCCATCGCCTACGAGCCGATCTGGGCGATCGGCACGGGGCGGACCGCGACGCCGGAGATCGCCCAGGAGGCCTGCGCGCACGTCCGCGCCGTCGCCGGCGGCGTGCTCGACGGCGAGGTGCTGCGGGTGCTCTACGGCGGCAGCGTCACCCCCGACAACGCCGGCGAGCTGATGGCGCAGCCGGACATCGACGGCGCGCTCGTCGGGGGCGCCTCCCTCGACCCCGAGGGCTTCGCCGCGATCGTCCGGGCGGTCTAGCCCGTGGCCGCGGGCCCGCTCGTCCTCGTCGTCATCGACGGCTTCGGCATCGCGCCGCCGGGGCCGGGCAACGCCGTCAGCCTCGCGCGCACCCCGGCGCTCGACGCCCTCGCCGCCGAGGGCTCCGGCACGCAGGTCGTCGCGTCGGGCCTGCCGGTCGGGCTGCCCGACGGGCAGATGGGCAACAGCGAGGTCGGGCACCTCAACATCGGCGCCGGGCGCCGGGTGCCCCAGATGCTCGTCCGCATCGACGAGGCCATCGCCGACGGCTCCCTCGCCGCCCTCCCCGCGCTGCAGGCCTGCCTCGCGCGCGGGCGCGAGAGCACCCTCCACCTGCTCGGCCTGGTCGGCGACGGCGGGGTCCACGCCAGCCAGCGGCACTTCCTCGCGCTCATCCGCATCGCGCAGCAGGCCGGGGTGGAGCGCGTGGTGGTCCACGCCCTCACCGACGGACGCGACACCCGGCCCGACTCCGGGCTGGCCGCCGTCGAGCAGATCGAGGCGACCGGCGCCCGCGTCGGCACCGTGGTCGGCCGCTACTGGGGCATGGACCGCGACCGCCGCTGGGACCGCACGCGCAAGGCGTACGACGCCATCGTCCACGGCGTCGGGACCCCCCGGGCCAGCGGGGCCGAGGCGGTCCGGGCGTCCTACGACCTGGGCGTCACGGACGAGTTCCTGGAGCCGGCCGTCATCGGGTCGCCGGCCGAGAACCGGGTGCGCGCCGGCGACGCCCTGCTGTACGTCAACTTCCGCCCGGACCGGGCCCGGCAGCTCACGATCGCGTTCACGGATCCCGCGTTCGACGGCTTCGACCGCGGCCCGGCCGCGCCGCTGCCGGCCATGACGACGATGACCCGGTACAAGGCCGAGTTCACCGCCGAGGTGCTGTTCGAGGCGCAGGACGTCCGCCAGGGCCTGGCCGAGACCGTCTCCGCCGCCGGCCGGCGCCAATTGCACGTCGCCGAGACCGAGAAGTACGCCCACGTGACCTTCTTCTTCAACGGCGGGCGCGAGGACCCGTTCGAGGGCGAGCGCCGCGTGCTGGTGCCCTCGCCGCAGCACGTGGCGACCTACGACCAGGCCCCCGAGATGAGCGCCGCCGGCGTGCGCGACGCTGTGGTGCAGGGGCTCGCCGAGGGGACGGACGCCCTGCTGGTCGTGAACTTCGCGAACGCCGACATGGTGGGCCACACCGGCGTCGTGCCGGCGGCCGTGGCGGGCATCGAGGCCGTCGACGCCTGCATGGCCGCCGTCCGCCCGGCCGTCGCCGCCGCGGGCGGCCTGCTGTGCGTCACCGCCGACCACGGCAACAGCGAGGTCATGATCGAGCCGGACGGCAGCCCGAACACGGCGCACACGATCAACCCGGTGCCGCTCTGGATCGACCGCCCCGGCCTGGCGCTGCGGGAGGGCGGGAGCCTCGGCGACATCGCGCCGACGCTCTGCGGGCTGATGGGATGGGACCCCGGCCCCGCGATGACCGGGACGCCGCTGCTCTAGGGGAGCCCGGGGGCTCTAGTTCCCGAAGGCCTCTTCGACGCGGGACTGGAGCTCGTTGATGCGCTCCTCGGCCTCCTGCTGCAGGCGCTCGACGTCCTCGGCGCCCTCGTCCTTCGCGCGCTCGATCGCCTCGTCGGCCTCCTGGCGGGCGTCCTCCACCACCTGCTCGGCCCGCTCACGCGCCTGCTGGGCGGCGGCCTCGCCCTGGTTCCGCGCGTCGGCGATCAGCTCGTCCACCTCGGCGCGGGCCTGATCCAGATCCTCCTGCACCGCGGCGCGCGCCTCGGAGACGACGCGCTGCACCTCCGAGCGGAGCTGGTCGCCCGAGTCGTCCCCGCACCCGGCGGCGACGCCCCCGGCGAGGGCGACGACGGCGGCGAGCGCGATGAGGGGCCGGCGGGTGATCACAGGCGCAGCGTACCTTGCGCCGCGGCGCCGCGCGGGTTTATCGTGGCCCCCGGCCGGGACCCGTCCCGGTCTCGGATAAGGAGGGCCACGCAGCATGGACATCGCGATGACTCCCCGTCCGGCGATCGCGCCGGATGGCGGGACCGTGTCCGCAGTGGACGCCTCCTCCGCGCAGCGCCCGTAGCAACCCGGGCGGCAGACGCGACATAGCGGGGGCGTCCTCCTTCTCCCGAGAGGAGCCCCGAGGTGACGGTAGGTGAGGTACGGGCGGCGCTCGCGCCGCTGGGATGGGATGAGCACCGTGAGGGCGAGATGCGCGCGCTGGGCGCGGGCCTCGTGCCGGGCCGGGTCGTGCGCGTCGACCGCGGCGGCGGCGTGGTCGCCACGCCCGAGGGCACCACGCCGGTGACCGGCGCGGGCCTGGCGGCGGGCGACTGGGTCGCCGTGCGCGACGGCCGGGTCGCGGCGGTGCTGACGCGGCGCACGGCGATCGCCCGGCGCGCCGCCGGGCGCGCCGACGCGGAGCAGGTGATGGCGGCGAACGTGGACGTGGTGATCGCCGTGCAGGCCCTCGACCGGCCCCTCCGGGTGCGGCGCCTGCACCGGGCGCTCGCGATCGGCTGGGACGCCGGCGCGCGGCCCGTGGTCGCCCTCACGAAGGCGGATCTGGGCGTGCCGGACGAGACGGCGGCCGAGGTCGCTGGCCTCGGCATCGACGCCGTCGCGGTCAGCGCCCGGACGGGCGCCGGCATCGAGGACGTCGCGGCGATGGCGCGCCCGGCGCGCACCCTGGTGCTGCTCGGGGAGTCGGGGGCGGGCAAGTCGACGCTCACGAACGCCCTGCTCGGTGGCGAGGTCCTCGCTACCGGCGCGGTGCGCGAGGGCGACGGCAAGGGCCGCCACACCACGACGGCGCGGCACCTCGTGGCCCTGCCGGGCGGCGGCGCGCTCATCGACACCCCCGGGGTCCGGGAGCTGGGCCTCTGGGCCGACGAGCGCGGCGTCGCCGCCACGTTCGCGGACGTCGCCGACCTGGCGCCGTCGTGCCGGT
>JBFWPT010000053.1:0-27686 GCA_050249835.1 Thermoleophilia bacterium | reverse complement strand
TGAAGGTCTGCGGCATCACCCGTCCGGGGGACGCCGAGGCGTGCGCGCGCCTGGGCGCGTGGGGCATCGGCGTGGTGCTCGCGGAGGCGAGCCCGCGGCGCGTGGACGCCGCCGGCGCCGCCGCGGTGTGCGAGGCCGTGCCCGCGGGGGTCGCCCGGGTCGGCGTCTTCGTGGACGCCTCGCCTGCCGAGGTCGCCTCCGTGGTGGCGGCCGCCGGGCTCACCCACGCCCAGCTCCACGGCGCCATGGATGCCGTCGCGGTGCGCGCGACCGCGGGGGTGCCCGTGATCCAGGGCGTGCGGGTCGACGGCCCCGCCGCGATCGACCGGGCCCGCGCCAGCGCCGCCGACATGGTGCTGCTGGACGCCGCCGTCGCCGGCATGCACGGCGGCACCGGGACGACGTTCGACTGGTCGCTCCTGGAGGGCGGCGCCCTGGGGCGGCCCTTCGCCCTGGCCGGTGGCCTGCGCCCCGACACGGTGGCAGGGGCCGTGACGCGCACGTCACCGCTCATCGTGGACGTGTCGAGCGGGGTGGAGTCCGCGCCCGGCGTCAAGGACCATGACCTGGTGGCGGCCTTCCTCGCGGCGGTGGCCGGCGCGCGGCCGCGGGCGGCCGCGTGAGCACCGGGATCCCCGACGGGGAGCTCGCCGCGCGCTTCGGCGCGTTCGGCGGGCGGTACGTCCCCGAGACGGTCATCGGGGCGCTCGACGAGCTGACCGACGCGTACCTGCGCCACCGCGAGGACGTGGCCTTCCAGGCCGAGCTCGCCGGCCTGCTCGACCGCTACGTCGGCCGGCCGACGCCGCTCTACCGGGCGCGCGGCCTGGAGGAGCTCCACGGCATCGGCCGCGTGTACCTCAAGCGCGAGGACCTCTGCCACACCGGCGCCCACAAGATCAACAACGCCCTCGGGCAGGTGCTGCTGGCCTCGAAGATGGGGAAGCGGCGGATCATCGCGGAGACCGGCGCGGGCCAGCACGGCGTCGCCACCGCGACGGCCGCGGCGTTGCTCGGCCTGGACTGCTGCGTCTACATGGGCCGCGTCGACATGGCCCGCCAGCGCCTCAACGTCATCCGGATGCGGATGCTGGGCGCCGAGGTGCGGCCGGTCGACTCGGGCATCGGGACCCTGAAGGACGCGCTCAACGAGGCGATCCGCGACTGGGTGACCAACGTGCGGACCACCCACTACGTCATCGGGACGGCGGCCGGGCCCGCGCCGTACCCCGAGATCGTAGCCGAGCTGCAGTCCGTGATCGGGGCCGAGGCCCGCGAGCAGATGCTGGCCGAGGAGGGCCGCCTGCCGGCGACGGTGGTGGCCTGCGTCGGGGGCGGGTCGAACGCGATCGGCATCTTCCGCGCCTTCCTCGGCGACGAGGGCGTCGCGCTCGTCGGCGTCGAGGCCGGCGGGGAGGGCGTCGAGACGGGCCGCCACGGCGCGTCGCTCACCCACGGCTCCCCGGGGGTGCTCCACGGAACGTTCTCGTACCTGCTCCAGGACGCGGACGGCCAGGTGACCGAGCCGCACTCGATCTCCGCCGGCCTGGACTACCCCGGCGTCGGGCCCGAGCACAGCCACCTGCGCGACATCGGCCGCGTCCGGTACGTCAGCGCCACCGACGCGGAGGCCCTGACGGCCTTCCAGGCGTGCTCGCGCGCGGAGGGCATCATCCCGGCGCTCGAGAGCTCGCACGCGCTGGCGCTGCTGGCGCGGGAGGGCGGCGCGCTCGGGCAGGACGGCCCGGTGCTCGTGTGCCTGAGCGGCCGGGGGGACAAGGACGTGGACGCCGTCGGTTCCGCGCTGGGGTTCGATGACTGAGGGCGGCGCGCGGATCCGGGCGGCCTTCGCCGAGGCCGGCCGGCCCCTCTTCATGCCGTACCTCATGGGCGGGTACCCGGACCTGGCGGAGAGCGCCGACCTGCTCGCCGCGGCGGCGCCGCACTCGGACCTGATCGAGCTGGGCATCCCGTTCTCGGACCCCCTGGCGGACGGGCCGACGATCCAGGCGGCGGGCCAGAAGGCGCTGGAGACCGGGGTGCGGCCCGAGGCCGTCATCGAGCTGGCCGAGGGGCTGCGCGGCGGTCCGCCGGTCGTCCTCATGACCTACGTGAACATCGTGCTCGCCGCCGGCCCGCGCGCCTTCATGGAGCGCGCCGCGAAGGCCGGGGTGGCCGGGGTCATCCTGCCGGACCTCCCGATCGACGAGGGCGAGGAGGTCCGCGAGCAGGCCGCCCGCGCCGGGGTCGCGATGGTGCCGCTCGCCGCCCCGACGACCGGCGACGACCGCCTCGCGGCGATCGGCCGCCGCGCCGACGGCTTCGTCTACTGCGTCGCGCTCACCGGCGTCACGGGGCGCGAGGTGGAGGTGGACGAGGACCTGACCGGCTTCCTCGACCGGGCGCGCGCGCGGATCGACGTGCCCCTCGCGGTGGGCTTCGGCATCCGCACGCCGCAGCACGTCGCGGCCATCGGGGCCATCGCCGACGGCGTGATCGTGGGCTCGGAGCTCGTGCGGCGCATCGACGAGGCCGATGGGAACCCGGCGGCCGCCCGCGCCGCCGTCGAGGGCTTCTGCCGCGAGGCTGTCGCCGTCCTGCGCACCGAGACCGGAGCCCCCGCGTGATCGACCTGCCGCCCCCCTCCCTGCACGCCGTCGCCGCCGGCGCGCCGATCGTCTGGATCCAGGCGGGGCACGCCGCCCCGCGCGAGCCGGGCTACGCGGCCCAGACCGGCGCCGGCGGGGGGCCCTTCGGCAGCGAGATCGGCTTCACCACCCGCGTGCGTGCTCGGATCATCGCCCGCCTGCGGGCCGACGGCGTGGACGCCCGCCCCATGAACGGGCTCATCAGCCCGCTGGGCGCCCGGGGCGCGGTGTTCGTGAGCATGCACCACGACAGCCCGGGCGGCCGCTCGGGCGTCGGCCACGCCTTCGCCGGCACGGCCGAGAACTGGTACCACGGCGAGGGCTTCGGCACGCCCAGCCCGACGCCCTACGCGGACAGCGCCCCGCATCGGAGGGCGTTCCCGGTCACGGCGACCGTGGAGCGGCGGTCGGGCGACCTGGCCCGGCGCATCGCGTCCTCCTACCGGCGGCTGCTGGACTCGTCGTCGCTCGACCGGTCGTCATTCGGCGGGGTGGAGTCGCGCAACGGCAACGCGCGCATGACCCGCTTCCACGGCTTCTTCCGCACCCGCGCCGCGGCGCGCGTGATCGTGGAGGCCGGCGCGGCGGGCGCCGACGACGCCTTCCTGGCCCGCGTCGACCCGATCGCCGCAGCGGTGACGACCGGCATCGAGAGCCACCTCCGCGCCCGGGGGCTCATGCCCCGCTAGGAGCCTGGCGGGGAACAAAGGTCGTGCGAGCCGCCGCGAAAACCGAGTGATCCGGATGGCCGCGGCCACCGCCGATGCCCGGAGGGCCTCGGTGGTGACGCGGGCGCCGGAGCGCGAAGGTTTGCAGCCGGCGGATCGTGCGACCGACTTCCACGGCAGGCTCCGCTAAAGGACGCCGTCCTCCAGCTGCTGGAGGTAGACGAACTCCGGACGGGGCGCCCCGGCCTTCTCGCGCATGGCCTCGAGCTCGGGCGACTCCAGGAACGCGCGGGCGTCGTCCAGCGAGGTCCACTCGGAGAAGTGGACGACGTGGTTCTCGTCGCTCTCGTACCGCAGCAGCCGGTAGCTCTTCTCACCGGCCTTCCGGCGCATGTCGATGGCCTGGTCGTAGACGTCGCGCCACGCGCGGTACGCCTCGGCCTCCTGGATCATGAGCACGCACTCCACGCCGGAGAGCGTACTAGTGCTCCGTCCCGGGAGTCCCGTGGTGTTTCGCGGCTGCATCGCATCGCGAGGCGGCGTCCTCGACCTCGGCGATAGGACACCGCTATCGCCGAGGATCTGCGTCCTTGCCTCGCGGGCGATTCGCTCGCGAAACCCATACGGCTCTCCCGGGGCGGAGCACTAGCAGGACCCGGAGAGGACCGTCCCGCCGCTGACGGCGTAGCACTGGCTGGCGTCGGAGGCGACCGGCGTCGAGGAGGAGATGACCGGGCCGGCGCCGTCGGAGCCCACCTGCACCATGAACCACCCCGGCGTGAGCCCGCCGAGCGCGGTCGACCGGCCGGCGGCGACGCCCGAGGCGTAGCCGGCCTCGCGGCCCTCGCGCTCGCCCGCGGTGCGCCCGGCCTTGAGGCCCGCGGCGCGGCCGGCCGCCTTGCCCTGCTCGAGGCCCTCCAGCTTGCCCTCGCGCCGGCCCTCCCGCTCGCCGGCGAGGAACCCCGTGCTCTGGCCCTCCGCCTTGCCTGCTTCGAAGCCGCGCGACTCCGCGCCCGAGGCGTCGGCGCTGTTGGAGCCGAGCATCCAGCCGCCGATCCCCGCCGCGAGCAGCAGGCAGACGCCGGCGACGGCGCCCGCCAGGAGCATGTCGCGGCTCATGGTCATCTTGCGCCGCCAGGCCGCGTCGCCGAACGCCTGGGTCTGGCGGTCGGTCTCCGGGGTGGGGTCGCCGGGGGAGGTGAAGCGGTTGAGGGCGGCGCTCCAGGGGTCCGCATCGGCCGGCAGCGCGGGCGCCGCCATGCCGGCCACGGTCGGGCGCATCACGGGGGAGTCGAGGGCGACCCGCAGCTCGTCCACGAGGGCCCGGGCGCTGCCGGGGCGCGCGGTGGGGTCCTTCGCCATGCCGCGGGCCAGGGCGTCGTCGACGGCCGTCGGGAGCTGGGGCGCGATGGCCGAGGCGTCCGGCACCGGGTCACGGACCTGGGCGAGCAGCACGGCGCTCGCCTCGCGGCGGACGAACGGGGCGCGCCCGGTGAGCGTCTCGAACGCCACCACGGCCAGGGAGTAGAGGTCGGAGGAGTCGGTGGCGGGCTCGCCCTCCACCTGCTCCGGGGAGACGTACTCCGCGGTGCCGAGCCAGTCGCCGCGGCGGGTGAGGCCGGGCATGTCGTCCAGCCGCACGAGCCCGAAGTCGCTCAGGTAGGCGCTGTCGTCGCCGTTCAGGAGGATGTTGGCGGGCTTGATGTCGCGGTGCACGGTGCCGTTGGCGTGGGCGAAGTCGATCGCCTCGGCCATGTCGTCGAGCACCGAGATGGCCTCGTCCGGCGGCAGGGCGCCGGTGCGGGCGATCCGCTCGGCCAGGCTGTCACCCACCACGAGGCGCATCGACATGTAGGCCCGGCCGCCGACCTCGCCGGCGTCGTACACCGGGACGATCCGCGGGTGCTCCAGCCGGCCGGCGGCGATCGCCTCGCGGCGGAAGCGCTCCAGCGCGCCGGCGCGCTCCAGGTAGCCCTCGTCGAACACCTTGAGCGCCACCTGGCGGTCCAGGTCGACCTGGGTCGCGCGGTACACGACGGCCTGGCCGCCGCGGCCGATCTCCGCCTCGATCCGGTACCGGCCGAAGTCCTCTCCGGGCACGAGCCTCAGGGTGCGTCCTCCTGGCGGCGGGCCCGGTGCGGGTCCATGGGGCGGGCCGTGGTCACCCTGGACCCTTCGCCCTCGGGGCGCTCCCTCCTTGCGGCCCGGGTGCGCCCGGGTGTCACACCTCCAGCAGAACCGCCACTATCGCGATCAGGCCGAGGGCGACGCCGATGAACGCGAAGGCCGCCGCCGCGCGCACGCTGAGCCCCGCGTAGTCGCCCCGGTCCATGGCCCGCTCGACCTGCCGGTGGCGCACGACGCCGTAGGCGATGAGCAGGATGCCGAGGACGCCGAAGCCCAGGCCCAGCACCACGAAGGGCCAGGTGGTGACGGAGGTGAGGTCGGGGACGACGGCCCCCGCGCCGATCCCGACCGCCAGCGCCGTGAGGCCGCCGCGCAGCCAGGCGAGGAAGGTCCGCTCGTTGGCGAGCCGGGTCCGCTTGGTCGCGTCGAAGAGCTGGGGGTCCACGGGCGCAACGCTACCGCGCCCGTCAGAGGCGCACCTGGTCGGTGAGCAGGGCCTGCACGTCGTCGCGCAGATCGAGGAACATCGGGTCCCGGGTGACGCCCTCGTCGCGGTCGGCCGGGAGCGGCACGGGGACCTCCGCGGCCACCCGCCCCGGGTGGGACGTCAGCACGTAGACGCGGCCCGACAGGTAGACGGCCTCGTCCACGTCGTGCGTGACCATCAGGATCGTCGTGCCCAGCTCGCGCCAGACGCTCAGCAGGAACGAGCGCATGACCCGCTTGGTCTGCGCGTCGAGGGCGCCGAAGGGCTCGTCGAGCAGCAGCACGTCGGGGCGCGGGGCGAGCGCGCGGGCGATGGCGACCCGCTGGCGCATGCCGCCGGACAGCTCGCGCGGCAGCCGGCGCGCCCAGCCGGCGAGGCCGGTGACCTCCAGGAGCTGGTCCACCCGGTCCCGGCGCTCGGCCCGGGGCACCCGGCCCACCTCCAGGCCGAACGCGATGTTGTCCCGGACGCTGGCCCACGGGAACAGGCTGTACCCCTGGAAGACCATGCCGCGGTCGGCGCCCGGGCCCACCACCCGCTCGCCGTCGACCTCGATGCGCCCCTCGTCGGGCTCCTCCAGGCCCCCGATCAGGTTGAGGAGCGTGGACTTGCCGCAGCCCGACGCGCCGACCAGGCAGACCAGCTCCCCGTGGACGAGGTGCCGCCGCCGCTCGGCATCGGGACGCTGCGCCTGGAGGACGGCGAGCAGGTGGCGGGCTTCGTCTGCGAGCCGGGCGGGCTCGCCGGGGCCGAGGACATCACCGCCCACGGCGGCTGGAGGGCCTGGCTGGGCGCCCGCTGACCGGGTCCGTGCCGGGCGGGGCGTCCGGCGCCCCTGGCACCCTGTCGGGCGTGCCCCCCGCGCTCGCCCCGGACTCCGTCGCCGGCCCCGAGATCGCCGGCGCCACCCTGCCGCTGGGGGCCATCGCCGCCCTGGCGCGGCTCGTTGAGGCGTCCGAGGCCGCGGGGTGCGAGGGCCCGGCCACGGGCCGCGCCGTCGAGGGGCTCCTCGCCGGCCTGCGGACGGCCTGGACGGACCTCGACCCGGGCGGCCGGCGCCTGCTCGGCCACCTCGTCACGGGCCTCACCGCGCGGCGCCCCGCCGCCGGGCCGTCGGAGGCCGCGCCGGGCGGCGAGCCGCTGCCCGACGTCCTCGCGCGCCTCGGCGTCCGCCGCCTGCGCCCCGGCCAGGACGGCGCGATCGCCGCCGGGCTCGCGGGCCGCGACGCCCTGGTGGTGATGGCCACCGGCTCGGGCAAGTCGCTCTGCTACCAGGCCCCTGCGGCGACGCTCGGCGGGCTCACGGTCGTCGTGTCGCCCCTCATCGCGCTGATGACCGACCAGCTCGCGGGGCTGCGGCGGGCGGGGGTCCCGGCGGCCGCCCTCCACTCGGGCCTGCCCGACGACGAGCAGCGCGAGGCCCTCGCGCGGGCCCGGTCCGGCGACCTGTCGCTGCTCTACGTGGCGCCCGAGCGCTTCCACTCGGCGGCCTTCCGGCGGGCGCTGGCCGAGGCGTCGGTCGCCCTGCTCGTGATCGACGAGGCCCACTGCGTGTCCGAGTGGGGCCACGAGTTCCGGCCGGACTACCGCCGCGTCGGGCGCTTCCGCGACGAGCTGCGGCCGCGGGCCACGATGGCCCTCACCGCCACGGCCACCGCGCGGGTGCGCGCCGACATCGTGCGCCGCCTGGGGCTGCGCGACCCGATCGAGGTGATCGGCGGCTTCGACCGCCCCAACCTCACCTTCGACGCGGCCTGGGTGGAGGGGCGCGGCTCCGGCGCGCGCAAGCGCCGGGTGCTGCTGGCGGCGCTGCGCGAGGCCCGCGGCGGCAAGGCCATCGTCTACTGCGGCACCCGCCGCGCCGCCGACGAGACGGCCGAGGCGCTCCGGAAGGAGGGCCTGACCGCGGTCTCGTACCACGCGGGCCGCGCGGACCGGGCCGAGGCGCAGGAGGAGTTCGCCTCCGGCCGGGCCCAGGTCGTCGCCGCCACCAACGCGTTCGGGATGGGCGTCGACGTGCCCGACGTGCGCCTCGTGGTGCACATCGCGCTGCCCGACTCCCTGGAGCAGCTCTACCAGGAGGCCGGCCGCGCCGGGCGCGACGGCGAGCCGTCGCGCCACGTCATCGTCGCCGGGCCGGGGGACGAGGTGGCCATCCGGCGCCGCATCTCCTTCGCGCGCCTGGAGCCCGGCGAGGTCGACCGCCTGCTCGGCCGGCTGGCGTCCCGGGCCGACGCCGAGGGACGCTTCGCGATGGAGCGCGGCGAGGTCGACGACGACACGACGTTCGCGCTGGCGATGGCCGAGCGGGTCGGCGCGCTGGAGGTGGAGGGCGCCCCGGGCGGCGGCCGCCGCGGCCGGCTGGCGGTGGCGAAGCTCGGTCCGGACCAGCGCGAGGACCTGGCAGGCCAGGTCGGGGCCGAGATCCGGCGCCGCCACCGGGCCCTGGACCAGGCCGTCGCCTACGTCAAGGACGGCGCCTGCCGGCGCGGGGCGTTCCTCGCCCACTTCGGCGACGACACGGAGCCGGCGCCCGAGGAGCGCTGCTGCGACGTCTGCGCCGCGCCCGCCGACCTGCAGGCCGCCCTCGACGGCCCCGGCGGCGGGACGGCGGCCGCGCCGGCCCGCACGACGGCCGACGTGATGGAGGCGCTCGACGTGGACGAGCGCCGCCTGTTCGACGCCCTGCGCACGTGGCGCGCGGAGGTGGCGAAGGAGCTCGGCTGGCCGGCCTTCCGGGTGGCCTCCAACCGCACGCTGGAGGGCATCGCGCGGGCCCGCCCGCGGGACGAGCGCGCGCTCGGCGCGGTGCGCGGCGTCGGGCCCTGGCTATTGGAGACGCACGCGCCGCGCCTGCTGGAGATCGTGACGGGGGAGGGGTCCTGATGGAGTCGTCGGCCGAGAGCCGGATGTGCCAGTTCGTGTTCCCGCCGGACACGAACCACCTGGGGACGCTCTACGGCGGGACGCTGATGGCCTGGATGGACTCGGCGGCCGCCGTGGCCGGGGTGCGGCGGGCGGGGTCGGTGGCCGTCGTGACGGCCGCCGTCGAGCGGCTGGAGTTCCACGTCGCGATCCACGAGGGCGAGCTCGTCGAGCTGGTCGCCCGGGTCGAGTCCGTGGGCCGCACCAGCATGCGGGTCGTGGTGGACGTGCACCGGGAGGACCCCGCGAGCAGGACCCGCGAACTCTGCACCACGGGGATCTTCACGATGGTCGCGCTGGGCGCGGACGGGACGCCGACCCCCGTCAGGCCGCTCCCCGAGGGCTAGGAGGCCGGGGCCCCGAGCGCCCGCAGCGTCGCGTCGGCGACGCGCTCCTCCCACCCCTCGTCGAACGGGTCGCCGGCCAGGTAGCGGGCGTAGTAGGCGCCGAAGGCCATCTCCACCGCGGTCGCGACGTCGGCGTCCGGCGCGATGGTGCCCGCGTCCCGGGCGGCGATCAGCACGTCGCGCAGCAGCGCCCGCCCGGGGTGCAGGCTCCGCTCCCGCAGCGCGGCGATCAGGTCCGGGAGGTGCTCCTCCTCGGCGAGGCAGACGCCGGTGACGGACATGCCGACGCGGTCGAACGTGATGCGCAGGTGCCGGAGCTGGGCGACGAGGTCGGCGCGCGGGTCGCCGGTCGGCTCCGGGGCGCCGCCCATGCGCACGCGCTCGAAGGCGGCCGCCACGAGGTCGGCCTTCGACGGGTACCGCAGGTAGAGGGTCGGCTTGCCGACCCCGGCGGCGGCCGCCACGGCCTCCATCGTCATGCGCGTGTAGCCGACCTCGCCGAGCAGGCGGGCGGCCGCGTCGAGGATCGCCGCGTCGCGGTCCGCGGAGCGGGGCCGTCCGCGGGGCCGGGCGGGGGCGGGGCGCGAGGGGGGAGTCATCGCTACGATCCTACCTCGATTTACTGTACGTTTCGTAAAGCACGATCGCCGGAGGCGGCATGAGCGAGTCGGCGGCACCGAACCTGGAGGCATCGCGCGCCGCCCGGCACACCCGGCCCGGCCTGCTGCTGCTCGCCCTCACGGTCGCCGGCGGCTCGTTCGCCCTGATGCAGGCCGTGGTGGTGCCCGCCCTGCCGGCCCTGCAGGAGGACCTCGGCTCCACCACCTCCTGGGTCGCCTGGACCGTCTCGATCTACCTGCTGAGCGCCTCGGTGGCCACGCCGCTTCTCGGGCGCCTCGGCGACCAGTTCGGCAAGGACCGGATGCTGCTCGTCACGCTCGCGATCTTCACCGTGGGCTCGATCCTGTCCATCTTCGCCTGGAACGTCTGGTCCCTGATCGTGTTCCGGGCCATCCAGGGCGTCGGCGGCGCCGTCTACCCGCTCTGCTTCTCGATCATCCGCGACGAGGTCCCCCCGCGGCGGATGGGCGTGGCGATGGGGCTCATCTCCGCGATGCTCGGCGTCGGCGGCGGGCTCGGGCTCGTGCTGAGCGGCATCGTCGTCGACCACGCGTCCTGGCGCCTGCTGTTCGTCATCGGCGCGGTGATCGGCGCCATCGGCATCGTCCTGGTCCGCATGGCCGTGCCGCCGTCGCCCTCGCGGGCCCGCGCGTCCCTCGACCTGCCCGGCGCGCTGCTGCTCTCGGGCGGCCTCGTCCTGGTGCTCGTCGCGCTCACCGAGAGCCGTTCGTGGGGCTGGACCTCGCCGCTGCTGATCGGCGTGATGGGCGCCGGCCTGGCGACCCTGGTCCTGTGGGGCTGGGTCGAGTCGCGCACCGCCCAGCCGCTGGTGGACATGCGGATGCTCGCCCGCCGCCCGGTGCTGTTCACGAACCTCGCCGCCCTGTTCTGCGGCTTCACGATGTACGCGATCTTCACGGTGCTGCCGCTGTTCGCCCAGATGCCGAGCAGCCTGCCCGTGGAGATGCAGGATCTCGTCACCTATGGGTTCGGGGCCAGCGTCACGGTGTCGGCGCTGTACCTCATCCCGGGCGCCCTGGCGATGCTGCCGGCCGGCCCCTACGGCGGCGTGCTGGGCCGCCAGATCGGGTTCAAGTACGCCCTCGCCATCGGCCTGTCCGTGACGGCTCTGGGGTCCCTGCTGCTGGCCGCCTTCCACGCCGAGCCCTGGCAGATGATGCTGGGCTATGCGGTCGGCGCCGCGGGCGTCGCGGTCGCCTTCGGCGCGATGCCGAAGCTCATCGCCGACGCCGTCAGCCCCACCGAGACCGGCATCGCCACCGGCATGAACACTGTCGTGCGCACCGTCGGGAGCGCGATCGGCGCCCAGGCGGCGATCACCCTGCTGGCGAGCGACGCGATCGCGGGCACCGACATCCCCGCCGAGTCCGGCTTCACCACCTCCCTCTGGCTCGGGGCGGCCGCCGCCCTGGTCGCCGCGCTGCTGGCGCTCGGCGCGTCCCCCCGGCGCGGCCGCGCCCGGGAGGAGGCCGCGGTGGCCTCCTCCCGGGGCTGAGCCGCCGGGCTACTCCTGCGTCGCGGGCGTCGCGCCCGCGGGCGGGGCCGCCTCGCCGGGCGGGTCGAGATCGAGCGGCACGGAGCCGCGGACCTCGGGCGGCGGCATGCTCGGCTCGACGCGCAGGATCCGCGCGGCCCACACGGGCAGCCACCAGTTCCAGCGGCCGAGCATCGAGACGAACGCCGGGAGCAGCATGCTCCGCACCACGGTGGCGTCGAGCAGGATGCCCACGGCCAGCGCGGTGGCGAACACCTTGATGTCCGTCCCCGGGGTGGACGCCAGCGCGATGAACGCGAGGAACAGGATGAGCGACCCCGCGGTCACGAGCCGGCCCGTGCGGGCGAGGCCCGCCACGACCGCCCGGTCGGTGTTGCCGTCGCGGTCGTACTCCTCGCGCATCCGGCTGAGGATGAAGACCTCGTAGTCCATCGAGAGGCCGTAGAGGAACGCGAACACCATCAGGGGCACCCACACCGTGAGCGCGCCCGTCGGCTCGATGTCGAAGATCGCGCCGGAGCCGTGGCCCTCCTGCCAGAAGACCACCATGAAGCCCCAGACGGCGCCGATGGACAGGATGTTGAAGACCACCGCCTTCAGGGGCAGGATCAGCGAGCGGAAGACGCGCGCGAGCAGGATGAACGTGACCGCGAGGATCACGAGCACGACCCAGATGAAGTTGCCGTAGACGGCGTCGTTGAAGTCCGCCGTCCCGGCCACCGAGCCGCCGACCAGCACCTCCTCGTCGAGGCCGGCCACCGCCGCCCGGACCCCCTCGACCGTGGAGACGCTGTCCTCCTCGAACGAGAAGACGTTGATGACCGCGGTGCCGTCCCGGCGCCACTGGGAGTCGTCCGGCGCGACGACCCCGCGGACGCCCTCGACGCCGTCGATCGCGGCCACGACCGCGTCCACGTCTTCGCCGTCCACGAAGATGTCCATCGGGGTGAGCGCCGCCGCCCCGATCCCGGAGTCCTCCAGCAGGTCCACGGCGTCGCGCTGCTCGCCGGCGGCCGCCAGGGCGTCCGCCCGCGGCTGGCCGGTCGAGAAGTTGAAGACCGGGACGAACAGGGCGAGGAGGATCACCAGGGCGATCCCGCCCACGAGCCAGCGGTTCCTCACCACGAACCGGCCCCACGGCACCCAGGCCTTGCCGCTGCTGCTCGTGCGGCGCTTGACGCCCATCCGGTCGAGGCGCGGCCCGACGGTCGCCAGCACCACCGGGAGCAGCGTCACCGCCACGAGCGTCGAGATGATCGGGATCAGCATGCCGCCGTACCCGATGCTCCGCAGGAACGGCACCGGCAGCACGATCAGCGCCAGCAGGCCGATCGCCACGGCGAGGCCGCTGAAGATGACGGCGCGCCCGGCGTGGTCCATCGTCTCGATGGTCGCGGTCCGCTTGTCCTTGCCGGCCGCGAGCTCCTCGCGCCACCGCATCACGATCAGCAGCGAGTAGTCGATCGCGACGCCGAGGCCGATGAGCGAGATGAGGAACTGTACGACCACCGAGACCTCCGTGACCTCGGCCAGCGGCCAGAGGGCGAGGAAGGTGGTCGGGATCGCGATCGCCGCCATGAGCAGCGGCACGAAGGCCATCGTCGATCCGAACACGAAGAGCAGGACGATGAGCGCGCCGACGCCCCCGATGAGGGTCTCGGCCAGCACGCTCGGCCCCTCCGACTCGCCCTCGCCGCTCAGCAGGACGTCGAGGCCGGTGACGAGCACCGGCTGGCCCGCGACGGTCATTCCCGCCACCGCGGCGTTCGCCTCGTCGAGGGCGGGGCCGACCGGGTCGAAGGCCGTCGGGGCCGCCGGGAACCAGACGACGCCGTAGGCCGTCCGGCCGTCCTCCGACAGGAAGACGCGCTCGTCCGTGCTGGTGAAGTCGGCCGACCGGCCGCCCGGGACCGCGTCGCTGATCGCCGTGAAGGCCGCGTTCAGCTCCTCCCGCACGCCGGGCGAGTCGACCGTCTGCCCCTCCGGCACCTGGACGACCGCGACGAGCGGCCCGGACACCCGGGACCCGCCGTTGCCGTAGACCTGCTCGATGCGCTCGGCGGCCTCGGTGCTCTCGCGGCCGGGGAGCTCGAAGGTGGACGACAGGGCGTCGACGGCCGGCCCGATGGAGCCGAACGCGGCGACGGTGACGACGATCCAGACCAGGACGACCACCAGGCGGTGGCCGAGGATCCGGCGTGTGAACGACCTCACGGGGCCTCCCCGGAGACGATGGTGGGCACGGTGCTACGGGTGATGAGACGAGCGGCGGACGCCCGACTCATCGGCCCGGGGCGGCACATCCGCGACGACGGTTATCCTGCCCCGCCGCGCATGCCCCGATCAATACGACTGCGCCGCTGGCAGAAGGCGGCACTCGACGCCTTCCGCTCCCGCCCGGGGCCCGACTTCCTCGCCGTGGCCACCCCGGGGGCCGGCAAGACCACCTTCGCGCTGGCCGCGGCGCGCCTGGAGATGGCCGCCGATCCGACCCGCCGGCTCGTGGTCGTCGCGCCGACGCAGCACCTCAAGACGCAGTGGGCCGACGCCGCCGAGGCGCTCGACCTGCACCTGGAGCCGGGCTGGGCGGCCGCGGACGGCCGCCTGCCCGCGGATGTGCACGGGATGGTCACGACCTACCAGCAGGTCGCCTCCAGCACCGGCGCGCTGGCGCGGATCGCCGAGGGCGCCGTGGTGGTGCTCGACGAGGCCCACCACTCCGGCGAGGAGCGGGCCTGGGGCGACGCCGCGAGGAAGGCGTTCGACGGGGCGGCGGTGCGCCTGAGCCTGTCGGGCACCCCGTTCCGCTCGGACACCCGGGCGATCCCGTTCGTCCGCTACGACGACGACGGCCTCGCCCGCGCCGACGTGGAGTACGGCTACGGCGACGCCCTGGGCGACGGCGGGGTGGTGCGGCCGGTGCGCTTCCCGCGCACGGACGGCGAGATGGAGTGGGTGGCCGCCGACGGCACGCACGCCTCGGCCACCTTCCAGGACCACCTGGACGCGACCGGCTCCTCGCAGCGCCTGCGCACGGCGCTGTCGGTGGAGGGCGAGTGGCTGCCGGCCGTGCTCGCGCGGGCCGACGAGCGGCTGCGCGACATCCGGCGCACGCACCCGGACGCCGGCGGCATGGTGATCGCCACCGACCAGGAGCACGCCCGCGGCATCGCCGAGGTGATGCGCCGCCGCCTGGGCGTCCACGCGGCCGTCGCGGTGTCGGAGGACCCGCAGGCGACGGCCCGCATCGCGGCGTTCGGCCAGGGCGCCGACCCGTGGATCGTGGCCGTCCGGATGATCTCGGAGGGCGTCGACATCCCCCGGCTGCGCGTCGGCGTGTTCGCCACGACCGTCACCACGGAGCTCTTCTTCCGCCAGGCCGTCGGCCGCCTGGTGCGCTGGACCCGGGGGCTCGGGCCGCAGCCGAGCTACATGTTCATCCCGGACGACGTCCGCCTGCGCGGCCACGCGTTCGCCATCGCCGAGCAGCGCCGCCACAGCCTGCGGCGGCCGGACGGCGAGGAGGGGGAGCTCGAGCCCACCGACGAGCCCCTGCCCGAGGAGGAGCCCGCCGGGCGCGAGGACCAGATGTCGCTGTTCGCCGCCATCTCCGCCGTGGCGGTGGGCGCGCCGGCCGAGGCCGGCGCGCCGGCCCACGCGGCCGCCGACGACACCGATGAGGACCTCGTGCTGGAGCTCGCGCCGGCCCCTCCGCTCGCGGCCCCGCCCGAGGCGGCCACCGCCGAGGAGGCCGCGCTGCCCCCGCGCGAGCGCCGCCGCCGGCTACGCGACGCCAACGCCGGCCTCGTGCGCCACATCTCGCGCATCACCGGGCTGTCGCACTCCCAGGTGAACGCCGAGCTCAACCGGCACGTGGGGGTCGAGAAGGTGGGGGAGGCGACGATGGAGCAGCTCGAGCGCCGCCGGGCGCGGGCGGCCCGCTGGCTGGCGACGGCGTGAGCGGGGACGCGGCCGCGGTCGACCTCTGGTGGCTCCCGCTGGGGGCGGGCGGCCACTTCGTGCGCCTCAACGGCAAGGTGTTCGAGGCCGTCGCGGCCCGGCGGCAGCGCCGCCGCCCGCAGCCGCTGTTCCACTCCGCGCTGGAGGTCCATCTGGAGGGCGTGACCACGGTGATCGAGATGGGCCCGGTGCCGCGGCGGGGCGGGCCCCCCGCGGAGCGCGGCGTCGTGGCCGGGGGGCCGGTGGGGTGGGGGCCGCTCGGCCGGTTCGCGCTCTTCCGCTACGAGGTGCGCCGCTGGGCCGGGGGCGCCATCCCCGACCGCGACGAGGCCGTCGGCGGCCCGCGCCGGATGGGCGACGATCCGGCCCTCGCGCGGCGCGTGCTGGAGCTCATCCCGGCGGTCCCGACGGCGGTGTGGGGCCGCGACGGCCTGGGAACCGGCGACATGTGGAACTCCAACTCCCTCATCGCCTGGGCCCTCGCCCGCGCCGGCATCGACGCCGGCGCCGTGGAGCCCCCCGAGGGCGGCCGCGCGCCCGGCTGGCGGGCCGGGGTGGTGGTCGCCGCCCGGGACGCCACGCACCACTAGACGGCCCGGCTATCCTCGGTGGGAGTGGCCGGGATCGACGCGACGAGGGACCCCCGTGGCGCCAGGTGGGAGCGGCGCCTGAAGTGGCCGGTCCTCGGGGCCGCCATCCTGGCGATCCCCACGGTGCTCCTCTACTTCTCGGCGCTCGAGGGCGCCTGGGCCGTCGTCGCCGTGACGATGGCGTGGGCCATCTGGGTCGTGTTCCTCGCCGAGGCGGTCATCATGCTGGCCGTCGTGCGCGACCGCTGGGCCTGGGTCCGCGGCCACGTGTTCGGGCTGGTGATCCTGCTCGCCACCTTCCCGCTGCTCACGAGCATCCTGGAGGGGCTGCTGGCGGCCCGGGCCCTCTCCACCATCCAGGGCGCGCGCCTGCTTCAGGTGCTCTACCTCGCCAAGGCGGCGAAGCTCATCAAGTCCGCCCTCATCCTGCGGGCCAGCGGGCGGGCGCCGGCGCACCCGGCCCTGCTGACCCTCGCCGCGCTGCTCGGCGCGGCGGCGTTCGTGGGCATCGGCGACCGGATCGTGTCGGGCGAGAAGCACGCCACGCCGTTCCACGGCACCTGGCACGTCCTCACCGATGAGCTCCCCGACTGGGGCTTCGCCCTCGTCGCGGTCCTCGCGCTGGCCGCCACCGCCGCGGTCGTCCTGACCACGGCGCGGCGGCGGCGCACCGCCCAGGGGGCCTGAGCGGGGCTCAGTCGCCGGCGGCCCGGAACATGACCGCCGCGACGACGATCGCGAAGACGGCGATGGCCGCGAAGACGCCGTAGAGGAAGATCTCGCCGACCGGCATGGGGTGCCTCCCGAGGAGCGTGCAGGATGTGCGGCCATCCTGCGCCCGGCATCGCTCCCGGCCATCGGCGCCCACGCGGAACCGCCTCTGCGGGGAACTACGGGTCGACCCCGCGGGTCAGGACGGCCTCGACCCTCGTCCCGTCCGGGTCGAGGACGCCGCGGAGCCCGTCCGGCCGGCCGCCGGCGCGGAGCGCCGCGGCGTGGAACGCGGCGACCGCATCCTCGTCCGGTGCGGGGAACGCGAGGTGCAGGTTGCGGGTCGCGGGCCGGCCATCGGCGACGAAGGAGCACGAGGTGCCGTCCGCGGCCCGGAACTGGACGAGGCCGGGCAGGGACGGGAACGTCCGCGCGGTCAGGCCGGCGTGGGGCGCGATGGCGTCGTAGAAGCGGCGCGTCGCGCCGAGGTCGTCCACGCCGGCCCAGACGTGGTCGATGACCCCGCCGGTCCGGCGCGTCCCGGCGTCGCCGTGGTGGACAGCCTCGACGCTGTTGCCGTCGGGATCGCGCAGGAACGCGCCGAAGTAGTCCGGCCGGTACCGCGGGCGGACGCCCGGCGGGCCGTCGTCGGCGAATCCGGCGTCGAGACCGGCCCTCCAGAACTCCTCCACCTGCCCCCGCGAGCCCGCGGCGAAGGCGATGTGGGCTCCGCGTGTCGCGGGTTCCCCCGCGGTGGCCCGGGCCACCTGGATCTGGCGGGCGCCCGCGCCGGGGGAGAGCGCCCCCAGCACGGCCCGGTAGAGCCGCATGGACGTGCCCGGGTCCGTCGCGCGGATGGTCACGTGATCGAGCGCGGGCACCGGCGGAGGGATACAGGTTCCGGGCGGCCGATGGTGACGCGCGTCCGCCCCGCCTACGATGGGCCCGTGGACGCACCGGTCGTCACCGTCCGCGCGCCGGACGGCACCGCGCTCGCGACGCTCACCGTCCGGGGCGGCTCCGTGGTGGTCGATCCGCCGTCGGCGGCCGGGCACCCGCTTGTGGCCGCGGTGGCGGGGAGGATGGAGGAGACGGCCCGCCATCCGCGCCCCCGGCCCTCCTGCTGAGGGTCAGGCCGGGTCCACGCCGATCGGCCCCTCCTGGGGGCCGTCCTCGCCGGCGGGCTGGACGGCGAGCGAGGGGAAGTCCTCCAGGTCGCCCAGGGCGTCGGCGTCCCACTCCGGGAACACGAGGTCGGTCTGGAGGTAGAGGGCGATGAGCTCCGCCAGGTGGACCAGGCCGTCGACCTGCGTCCGCTCGTGCCCGTGGGTGGCGTCCACCCCGAAGCCCAGCAGGGCGGTGCGGCTGTCGGCGCCCGACTCGAGCGCCGCCGCCAGGTCGGACCGGTAGTAGCGGAACACGTCGCGGACGCAGGGCAGCCCGTGGTCGCGGGCGATCGCCGCCAGGCGCCGGGAGAGGTGGTAGTCGAACGCGCCCACGCCGTCGGCCATCGCGATGCAGACGGAGTCCTCGCGCGACTGCTGGCCGGGGGCGACGACGGCGGTGTCCACGGAGATGATCTCGGCGACGTTCGCGGCGACGCCGTGGGACGCGCCGTGCCCGACCTCCTCGGTGCAGGTCACCATGAGCTGGGCGTTGACCGGAAGGGAGACCCCGCTGTCCACGACCGCCTTGACGCCCGCGAGCACCGCCGCGATGCCGGCCTTGTCGTCGAGGTGGCGCGCCTTGATGAACCCGCTCGGCGTGACGACGGGCTCGGAGATGAGGGCCACGAAGTCGCCGACGTCGATGCCGAGGGTGCGTAGGCCGGTCACGTCCTCCACGGCCTCGTCCACGCGCACCTCGACGTGGTCCCAGCCGACCCCCTGCTCGTCGACCTCGTCGTTCCAGCGGTGGCCGCTCGCCTTGAGGGCCAGCACGGTCCCCGTGATGACCGCGTCCAGGTCGTCGGTGAACACGCGCACGTTGGCGCCCTCGGCGAAGCGGGCGCTGTGCGTGCCGATGGGGCGGATCGCCAGGCGCCCGTCCTCCTTCAGGGCCCGCACCATGCACCCGATCGTGTCGGCGTGGACCACGATGGAGCGGGAGGCCGGCCCCTTCCCGTCCTCGATGCGGGCGAGGAGCGCCCCCCGGCGGGTGACGGTCGACGGCAGCCCGAGGCCGGCGATGCGCTCGCCGACGTACTGCATGACGTGGTCGGTGCGGCCGGACGGGCTCGGGATCTCCAGGAGCTCCACCAGGACGCGCACCAGGTAGTCGCGGTCGATGCGCAGGCGGCGAAGCGGCGGGCGGCGGGAGGCCACGGCTCTCCTGGGGTCGGGCGGGGCGGGCCCCGAGGATGTCAGGTCGCGGGCTCCGCGGGCACCCAGCGTCGCGGCACGCCCTTCGTGCCCGGGAACAGCAGGTCCAGGAAGGCCTCGGCGGTGGGCTGGGGCTCGTGGTTGGCGAGCCCGGGGCGCTCGTTCGCCTCGATGAAGACGTGCTCGGGGCCCGCCGGGTCCGGGACGAGCAGGTCGAGCCCGGTGACCGGGATCTCCAGGGCGCGGCTCGCGGCGATGCAGGCCTCCGCGATCTCCGGGTGCAGCTCGGCGGTGACGTCGTGGATCGTCCCGCCGGTGTGGAGGTTGGCCGTGCGGCGCACGACGACCATCGTGCCCTCGGGCGGCACGTCGTCCAGGGACCAGCCCGCGGCGGCGCAGACGGCCTCCGTGGCGCCGTCGAGGGGGATGGTGGACTCGCCGCCGGTGGCCGCGGCGCGGCGCTTGCTCTGCGCGGCGATGAGCCCCCGGAGGTCGGTGCGGCCGTCGGCGGTCACCGCGGCCGGCCGGCGCACGGCCGCGGCCACGACCGCGTGGTCGATCACCACGACGCGCAGGTCGTCGCCGGGGCGCATCTCCTCGATGAGGACGTCCGCGCAGTGGCGCGTGGCGAGGGCGACGGCGTCCTCCAGGGCGGCCTCGTCCCTCACGTCCACCGTGATGCCGCGGCCCTGCTCCCCGCGCGCCGGCTTCACGACGACCGATCCCACCTCGCGCATGAAGTCCACGTCGGCCGCGTCGCGATGCGCCACGACCCCGCGCGGCACGGCGAGGCCCTCTCGTGCGAGCACGGCGCGGGTGACCCGCTTGTCGTCGCAGCGGCTCATGGCGACGGCGCTGGTGAGCTCGGACAGCGACTCGCGCATCGTGACGCGGCGGCCGCCGTGGGTGAGGCGCATCTCGCCCCACTCGGCGTCGAGCACCTCCACGCCGATGCCGCGCCGCCGGGCCTCCACGGCGATGATCTTCGCGTAGGGGTTGAGCTCGTCGTGCCCGTGCGCGCCGGGCGGGACGAAGAGGTCCTCGTTGATGGGGTTCTTCCGCTTCACGAACAGCTCGGGCACGCGGACGAAGCCGAGCCGCTCGTAGAGGCGGATGGCGCCGGTGTTGTCGGCCAGCACCGAGAGGTCCACCGAGCGGCGGCCGAGGGCCTCGAGCCGCTCGGTCAGGCCGGCCAGCAGCGCCTGCCCGGTGCCGGGCGGGGCGTGGTTCATGTCGACCGTCAGGCACCAGAGGGAGCTGCCGCCGCCCGGGTCGCCGAACACCGCGACGTGGTCGACGCCGGTGATGGTCCCGACGACCGCGCCGGTCGGCCCGTGCTCGGCGACCAGGTGCACGAACTCCGGGCGCCCCGAGTTCGCGACGAGGACGTCGACGGGCGCCGTGAGCATCCCGTTGGCGGCGTAGATGCGGTTGACCGCGTCCGCGTCAGCGGCGTCGCGCAGGGACCGGACCGTGACCGACCCGACCCGTGCCGGGATGTCGGCGGGCAGCGCGAGCCGGTAGGTGTGGGAGGGGTCGATGAACAGCTCGTCGTGGCGGCGCGCGACGACGACGTGGGGCTCCGCCAGGTAGACGGCGATGTCACGGGCGCCGTCGGCCTCGGCGCGGAGGGCGTCGGCGGCCTCCTCGGCGTCCGGGAAGGTGTTGCCGAACACGAGCCGCCCCCAGCCGCAGTCGAGCACCACCGCGGGGGGCCCGTCGTGGCCGCCGGGGTCGTCGGGCGGGCCGAAGGCGAGCGGGTCGCCGCCGGGCCCGACGCGCTCGCGCGGGGGAGGGGGCGCGTCGCCCATCAGATCCCGTTCTCCTGCAGCCACAGCTCCAGCAGGCCGACCTGCCACAGCTTGTTGCCGCGCAGCGGCGTGAGCGGCCCGTTCGGGTCGGCCTCCAGGGCGGCGACGTACTCCGGCCGGAACAGGCCCCGCTCCTGCGCGGCGGGGGAGTGCAGCGCCTCCAGCACGCGGCCGAGCACGTCGCCCTCCAGGTGCGTCACCCCGGGCACCGGGAAGTAGCCCTTCGGCCGGTCGATGACCTCGTGGGGCAGCACCCGGCGCCCGATGTCCTTCAGGACGCCCTTGCCGCCCTGGGCCAGCTTGAGCTCCGGCGGGCAGGAGGCGGCGAGCTCCACGAACTCGTGGTCGAGGAACGGCACCCGCGCCTCCAGGCCGTGCGCCATCGTCATGTTGTCCACCCGCTTGACGGGGTCGTCGACGAGCATGACGCCCGTGTCGATGCGCAGGGCGGCGTCGACCGCCGTCTCGGCGCCCGGCGCCGCGAAGTGGGCGCGCACGTACTCGCGCGGCGGGTCCCCCGGCCAGCGGTGCGCCTCGGCGAGGGCCTCGGCCATCCCGGCGGCGTCGCGGTCGAAGAAGGCCTCCCCGTAGATGTCGAGGGCGTCCTCGCGGCCGGCGCCGAGCAGCGGCGGGTACCAGTGATAGCCGCCCAGGATCTCGTCGGCGCCCTGGCCGCTCTGCACCACCTTGAGGTGCTGCGCCACGGCCTCGCTGAGCAGGTAGAAGGCGACGCAGTCGTGGCTGACCATCGGCTCGGACATCGCGCCGACGGCCCGCTCCAGCGGCTCCAGCAGGTCGCGGGCGGCGATCCGGATCTGGTGGTGGTCGGTGGCGAAGCGCTCGGCGATGACGTCCGAGTAGCGGAACTCGTCGCCCTCCCGGCCCCCCTGCGACTCGAAGCCGATCGAGAACGTCGCCAGGTCCCGCTGCCCCTCGCCGGCCAGCAGGGCGACGACCAGCGACGAGTCGAGGCCCCCGGACAGCAGCACCCCGACGGGCACGTCGGCCACCATCCGCCGGCGCACCGCCGTGGTGAGGGAGGCGAGCAGGGCGTCCTGCCACTCCGTCTCGCCCCAGCCGGCCTTCGCCGGGTCGCGGGCGAACGCGGCCGACCAGTAGAGGCGGTCCTCCTGGCGCCCGTCCGGGTGGATCGTCCGGATCGTCGCCGGGGGCAGCTTCTGCACGCCGCGCAGGATCGTCCGCGGCGCCGGCACGACCGAGTGGAAGGTCATGTAGTGGTGCAGCGCCACCGGGTCGATGCCGGTGTCGACCCCGCCGCCGGCGAGCAGGGCGGGGAGGGTGCTGGCGAACCGCAGCGCGTCGCGCGTCTCGGCCACGTACAGCGGCTTGATCCCCAGCCGGTCGCGGGCGAGGACGACCTTCCCCGTGTCCCGCTCGGCGATCGCGATGGCGAACATGCCGATCAGGTGGTCCACGAAGTCCGGGCCCCACTCGGCGTAGGCCTTCAGCACCACCTCGCTGTCACCCTGCGACGCGAAGACGTGGCCCCGGCCCTGCAGCTCGGCGCGAAGCTCGCGGTAGTTGTAGATGCAGCCGTTGAAGACGCCCGACAGGCCGAGGCCGGCGTCGACGAGCGGCTGCCCGCTCGCCTCGCTCAGGTCGATGATCTTCAGCCGGCGGTGGGCGAGCCCCACCGGGCCCTGCGACCAGGCGCCCGCCGAGTCAGGGCCGCGGTCGGCCATCGTGGCCGACATGCGCCCCAGGGCATCGAGGTCGGCGGGGCCGCCGTCCCGCCTGATCTCGCCCGCGAATCCGCACATCCGCGACGCAGTCAATCAGAGCGACGGGGGTCCCGCCCCGGCCCTGGGGCGAGGGAACCGCCCCGGGTTTAGGACCGCCGGGCGTCCCTACAGGAGCGTTGCCGGCCTCCAGGGCCCGGGTGCGACACGCCACGCGATGCGCCCGCCGGCGGCCTTCAGCAACACGACCCGCCCCTTGGGGCCGGCCTTCAGCACACGCGTGCGCGTCCGGCGGCCGACGGTCTCGACCACCTCCACCCGGGTCCCCTTCCGAGCGGTGAGGCGGGCCTGTTCGACGCCCTTGGCCGTCGTTCGGGCCGCGCGCCGCCAGGGGCCGGGCGCGATGCGCCACTGCGCAGGGGCCGCGACCACGCCGCGCCACGCGGCGGGCAGCGGCACCACCCCGGACCGGGGCACGACGGCGACGGGGGAGACGCGCAGCGCGCCGTTCACCCGGGCGCGCAGCTGGACCCGCTTGCCGCGGGCCGTCGCGCCGAGCCGCGCCGTCGTCGGCGCGATCGCGACGGGGACGGCCGGCGGCGGCGCGACCGTCTCCGGCGTGACGGCGGCCGGGGCCGAGAGCCCTGGGCGCGGCACGACGAAGGCGCTCGTCGCCCGTGTCGAGCCGACGGTGTTCGTCGCGGTCACCTGGCAGGCGACCACCTTGCCCACGTCGGACGGCTTGATGACGTACACGGGGCCCGTCGCGACCGCCGTGCCCGCGACGATCCACGTGGGCGCCGAGATGCTCGCCCCGGCCGACCAGCTGCCGGGCTGGCAGGTGAGGGTCGAGCCGGCGATGTCGCTGCCCGAGATCGCGGGCGGCAGCACGGGCGACGGGGGCAGGGGCCCGGAGCCCGGCGCCGCGCTGATGGTCACGTTGGCCGAGTCGCTCGACACGTTGCCGAGCCCGTCCCGCTGGAGCACCGTGACGGTGTAGACGCCCGGCGCGGCGTAGGCGTGTCCGACGGACGGGCCCGTCGCCGAGGTGCCGTCGCCGAAGTACCACTCCGACGGTCCGTTCTGGCCGGTCCACGTCTCCTGGGTGTTCACCGAGAAGGTGACCGGCTTGCCGGTCTGCCCGGACGACGGGATCGACCGGCTGATGATTCGCGGGCCCGCCGCGTCCCACACCGAGTGCTCCGCCCCGGTGGAGCCGACCACCGTGTTCCCGAGACCGTCCGCCACGATCTGCGGCGGCGAGCCGTAGCTGCTGAGCTGCCGGACGGGCGTCCATTGGCCACCCGCCATGCGTGCTGCCCCGAGGACGTCGTAGCGGCCCTCCAGCTGGGTGTGGCCCGCCATCCATGCGGCCACGAGCCCGCCGCGACCGTCGTATGCGATGTCGTGCGCGTCCTGGATGTTGTCCGGCAGCTCCCGCGAACCGGGGACCTCCGCGGTCGTCCATATGCCCCCGCCCTGATGGTCGGCGACAAGGACCCGTGCGTCGGCGGCCGATGCCTGTGCCTCGTCGATGATGGCCTCCGTCCAGGCGGCGGCGAGCTCGCCGGACTCGCCGAGCGCGATCGCGCCCCCCGCGCGGACCTTGCCCGGAAGCCCCGCGCGCTGGTGGGGGATTCCCGGGGCCGTCCACGCTCCCGTGGCCGCCGGGCGGAGGTAGACCCGGAGCGCAGCCGAACCTCCGGGCTCCGTCGTCCAGAAGCCGATGGCCGCATCGCCCCGCCGGTTCACACGGAGGCCGACGATGGAGGCGGACTCGTGTGTGCCGACCGTGACCGGGGTCGCCCATGCGCCGCCCGAGGGTCGGCGCGCAATGCGGACCTGGGTGCCGGCAGGCGCGGCGACGGTCCAGGCCACGTACGCGTTGCCCTCACCGTCGACGGCGGACCACAGCCACGGTGACAGAGCGCCGGAGCCTTCGTCGAGCGTCTGAATCGCTCCGTATCCGCCCGTGGCCGACTCACCGACTCGCGCCTGGATGCGCCAGGTGGCGCCGGACTCCCTGTACCAGGCGGCGACCTTGACGTTGCCCGTCCCGAGGTAGCCCGTCTGTCCATGGGCGGCACCGGACGCAGAATCGGCGACACGCCGGCTATCCCAGGATTGGCCCGACGGTCGCCACAACTCGAGCATGTCCGAGGAGCCGCTTCGCCCGAAGACGATGGCGTGGCCGGTGTCGTTGAGGCCGGCATAGCCGACCGATTCGAGCTGGAATCCGTCGGAGGCCGCCACCGCCGTCAGGTTGGCTGTCGTCTGCCACGGAGCGTCCGGCAGGCGGACGGTCGCGTAGCTCTCGTTCGTATCCCAGGGGTCGGTCCATGCGAGGAGCGTCTTGCCGCCCTTGTCCACGGCGACGTTCGTGCCACACCCGCCGTCGGGAGTGCTGCACTGCTGGTTGTTCGCAAGCGACGGCCCGAGCCAGTCCGCGCCCTGGGCTACGGCCGGGGACAACCCGATCCCGGAGACGAGGAGACCCGCGACGAGGGCACGGGAGCGGCGGCGGTGCATCTTGCGAAAACCTCCAGGATGGACGGGCGCGCGCCAGCATACGACGGCCCGCCGATCCGGCGGAAGCGCCTTCACCCTCCCCGTTCGTTCAGTATTTCCCGGCGGTGCGCGCGCCGGGGCGGTCAGGCCTCGAGGCGGGTCCTGAGCTCCTCGAGGGCGGCCGTCATGACGCCGGAGAGGCGGGCCTCGATGTCGTAGCCCTCCACGTCGGAGGTGGCCGTCTGGCGCCACAGGACGCGCGATCCGCCGGGGGCCTCCTCCACGCGGATCGTGGCCTTGTGGGAGGTGAGGCCGGGGATGCCGGACAGCACGACGTAGGAGTACCTGCGCGCGGCGTCGTCGCGGTCCACGAGGCGCTCGGTGAGCTCGGCGCCGTTGCCCATCGTCACCGTGCGGACGTCGCCGTCGACCGTGATCGACGCGACGGGGGCGAACCAGTCCTGGATGCCCACCGGGTCGCCCGCCATGGCCCACGCGGCGTCGGGGTCCGCCGCCACGTCCACGCCCACCTCGAAGTCGTTCGCCATCGTCTCCTCCTCGCGCCGGGTCCGCCGGGGGACAGGCTACGCTCGCCGGTCATGGAGTTCGTCCTCGCGGACCTGCTCGCCCAGCCGGTCGACGCGATCGTCAACCCGGCCAACGAGCACCTGATGCACGGCGGCGGGGTGGCGGGGCTCATCGCGCGGGCCGCCGGACCGGCGCTGGAGGAGGAGTCGCGGCGCATCGGCCGCTGCCGGACCGGCGACGCGGTCGTCACCACGGCGGGCGCCCTGCCCCAGCGGGCGGTGATCCACGCCGTCGGGCCGGTGTGGCACGGCGGCGGGCACGGGGAGGCCGACCTGCTGGCGGCGTGCCACCGCGCCGTCGTGGCCAGGGCGGCGGAGGCGGGCCTCGCCACGCTGGCGCTCCCCGCCATCTCGACCGGGATCTTCGGCTACCCGGTGGACCGGGCGGCGCCCGTCGCGGTGGCGGCCCTCTCCGAGGCGCTGGTCGCGACCCCCGCCGTGACCCTCGCCCGGTTCTGCTTCATCGACCCGTCCGCGCGGGACGCCTACGCGGAGGCCGCGGCCGCCCTCGGCGTGGGCTGAGTCGCCGGCCGGCCTCCGAGGGAGGCCAGGGGGTGGCGCAGGAGATACGCGCTCGCGAGGCCCGCCCACTCGCCGTAGGGCGCGAGCAGGGAGGCCGTCTCCTCGGGCGCCGGCCAGGCGCCGTGGACGGCGGCCCACAGGCGCATGAGCCCGAGGTCGCCCACCAGGCCCTGCTCGTAGCGCCCGAACCCGCGCATCGCGATGATCCCGGCCGACCAGGGCCCGAGGCCGGGGACGGCGGTGACGGCGGCGACGATGCGGGCGGTGGGGCGGTCCGCGAGGCGGTCGAGCGCCGGGCCGCGGCAGGCGCGGATCATCGCGGCGGCCCGCCCCGTGGGAAGGCCCGCCGCCCGGCAGCCGGCGGGCGACACCGCGGCGAGGGTCGCCTGGTCCGGGGGCAGCATCAGCCCGTCGCGCTCGCCGGTGACCGCGCGGAGCACCGCGCGGTGTCGCCGCGCCGCCTCGCGCCCGCTCACGAGTTGCCCGCAGACCGCGGCCAGCACCGCGTGGGCGGGGGAGGTGAGCCGCATCGGCCGCATGCCCGGCCACCGCCACGCCGCCGCGCGGGCCAGCGGGTCGCGCCGGGCGATGCGCAGGAAGGGGGCGGGGTCGACGTCGGCCGCGATCAGGAAGCGGGCGCGCTCGTGGACCCGGTCCGCGTCCACCCCGTCCGCGACGTGCACGACCACTTCGCCGCCCGCGCGCTGCCACAGGCGCAGCCGCACGGGCTCCCCGTCCACCCGGTCCCACAGCTCCAGCACGCCGCCGCGCATCCGCCGCGTGCCGCCCGCCGAGCCCGCCGAGGAGTCGGCGAGGGAGTAGGGGAGGCGAGGCCGCATGACGATCTCGGGCACCCGGTCAATCTAGCCCCGGCGACGGCCGCACGGCCCGCGCGGAGGGGTGGCGATGAGCCGGGCGGGGGAGCATCGTCGACATGGGTGACGGCACACACCAGAGGAGGGACGACATGTTCGCGGACACCGCCGCGTTCTCGGGGTTCTCGGTCGACGACGTGGACCGTGCGCGCGCGTTCTACGGGGAGACCCTCGGGCTGCGCACGAGCGACGAGGGGCCGATGCTGGTGCTGCACCTCTCGGGCGGCGGCACGGTCCTCGTGTACCCGAAGGGCGAGGACCACGTCCCCGCGACCTTCACGGTCCTGAACTTCCCGGTCCCGGACGTCGAGGAGGCGGTGGACCGCCTCGTCGCGGCCGGCGTGGAGATGGAGCGCTACCCGGACATCCCGGGCGGCGACGAGAAGGGCGTCCACCGGGGCTTCGGCCCCGACATCGCCTGGTTCACGGACCCGGCCGGCAACGTCCTGTCGGTGCTCAAGACCGACTAGTGCACCGTCCCGGAAGTCCCGTGGGGTTTCGCGGCTGCATCGCATCGCGAGGCGGCGTCCTCGACCTCGGCGATAGGACACCGCTATCGCCGAGGATCTGCGTCCTTGCCTCGCGGGCGATTCGCTCGCGATACCCATACGGCCCTTCCCGGACGGCGCACTAGCTGAGGGGCGCCAAGACGTTGTTCATCCGAGCCGACCTGGAGGATCGGGGGTGCTGACCACACCTCTCCTCAGGAAGGCCCGGATGAAGCTTCACGCTAACGCCAAGCTGACCCCCTCGGCCAGGTTG
>JBFWPT010000052.1:21477-27819 GCA_050249835.1 Thermoleophilia bacterium | reverse complement strand
AGCTCCCCGAGGCCCTCGCCATCGGCCGGCGCAGCCAGCGGATCTCGCGCCAGAACCTCATCTTCAGCATCGCCCTCCTCACCCTGCTGATCCCGAGCGCCGTGCTCGGGCTGCTCACCGTGGTCGTTGCGGTGCTGGTGCACGAGGTCTCGGAGCTGCTGGCGGTGGCCAACGGCCTCCGCGCCGCCCGCACCCCCGAGCCAGCCGTCACGGCCGCCCCTTCGCCGGCGTGACCCCGTTCCGGCGGGCGGCAGGCCCGGGCGACGCGAGCGCTGCGGGCGAACAGGGGTCGCTCAGGCAAGCGGTCGCCCGCTCCGAGCGGCGCCGGGAACGGCGCACCGCCCAGGGGCGCTGGCGCATCATGGCGCTTCTCGCCCTGCTAATCCTCGGCGTCGATCAGATCCTCAAATGGGCGATTCGGGCGACGGTCGCCCCGGGCGAGGACTGGATCTCCCTGTCCTCGCACCTGGCGATCGCTCACCACCGAAACGACGGCATCGCCTTCGGTCTCTTTGCGGGCTCGGGGCGGGCCGTCGGGCTGATCACGGCGATCGTCCTGCCACTGATCGCGGTCGGACTCGCGGCCCTTGCCCGCGAGAGACTCGCCGTGGCGATCTGCGGGGCGCTTCTACTCGGTGGCAGCATCAGCAACCTCGCCGACCGGCTTCTCAGGGGACAGGTGACCGATTACATCGACGTAGACGTCTGGCCCGCCTTCAACCTGGCCGATGTCGCGATCGTCGGCGGAGTCGGTCTGTTCCTGTGGGTGCTGAGCGGCGACGACCATAGCCCTGAGCCGGAGACCGGCCAGCCGTAGTACACCTTCACGCGCGTCCAACGGCGCCCAGGGGAGCGGCTCAGGATGTCGCTCATTGCCAGCTACTGGTCGGAGCCGAGGATCCCCGGGTCACCCGCTTTGATGCACCGGGGCCGAGGGCCTACGTGCGCAAGGGCGTTGGGGGGTGTTGGATCCCCCTCCCTCAACGAGGAGGCGCTCTTCGATCCAGTCCTGCCCGCGAGCACCGAGCTGTCGGTGATCGACAACCCGACAGCACCCGTGGTCCAGGTGCCCGCCCGGGCGCTCGCGCCCTTTCCCCATGACCGCTCGGCGCCGGCGACGGGAAGCGCACCCGGGGGTCTCGCCCTGAGCGGCGACGGGGTGCGCCTTATCGTGGCGCCGCTTTCGGGTCGCATGATCTGCTCCGTGACCCAGACGGAGGAAGGCAGCGGATTCCGCTGCGGCCCGCGCGACGGCTGCCTCGCGCGCGGGGCAGCCATCAGCGGCGGTCGCTACGGGGATCTGCCCCCTCGGCGCGGACTCGTCGGGAACGGCATCGAGCGGGTGAGCACCGACGACGGCCGGGTCGCCCGGCTGGTCAACAACGTATGCACTTTCTCCCCCGCCAACGACATCCGCCGTCTGACCTTCGGCGGGCCGGTCGGCACCTTCAGCCTCCCCGTCCCCCGCAGCTCCGATGAACCGCCCCGCTTCACACCGGACCGCACCATGGAGCGGGAGCTCCTCGGGATCGAGCTGTCCGGCGGCGGGCGGGCGTCGATCCGGGTGGCCCCGAACGTCGGCGGTGGGCGCCGCGACTGGTTCTACCTAAAGGGCGACGTCCGCAGCTCCACATGCAGGCCGCCCGTCTGATCCACCGCTGTCCTACGACGTCGTGACCGGTGGATTCGTCCAGCGCGTCAACCGCGTGCCCGCCCTCTTCCAGGGCCGGTTCGCCCCCCAAGTCGGCAGAGTCGAGATCGGCTACGCCGACGGCGACTCGGTCCGTCTCACCCCGACCGGGGGATACATCCTCTTCGAAGTGCCGGCGGCGCATCGGTCGCCCGAGCGGCGCGCCACCTCGATCACGACATTCGACCGCTCAAGGCGTCGCGCTCGTGCAGGCCGAGGTCCCCTGCCGCGACCCGTGATGTCGCCTGGGACCGCCGAAGGGCTCGCCGCGCCGACGCGCTCTGGCACTGTGGCCGTCCCCCTCCCCCGCGGGCGGCGATCGGGTTTGCATGAGGAGTGGGGCAAACGTCCCCAAGGCCGCCACGCTGACGCCCAAGATGGACCGGGATTGGCCCACAACCTCCTCCGCAGTCCACAGCCAGAGGGGTGGCGCCCGCTCCTCTCACGGTGATGCCGCGCCGCCCGCTGCATCCGACGGTGCCGGTCGACCGTGGGAACCACGTGGGAACATCCGCGAGAGAACCGGGGTTATCGGCTTCGCCTGCCGCGAGGCTGAAACCGGTCCTATGCGGGCACTTCTTAACCGCTGACCACGCTGTGCCACCCCTTCCGGTGGCTCTCCGGAGCCAGAGGTCGCAGGTTCGAATCCTGCCGCGCGTGCTGAACCGCCGTAGGCACACGATCTCTCGCCAGAGGCGTGTGTCATAAGCGCCAGGACCTACCCCGGCGCGCCAGCCCGTGTCCCCCGGTGTCCCCCACCGCAGGCCCGGACCCGCGCCTCCCACAGCCCGCGACCGGCCTACAATGGGACGTCGAAACGGCGGACGAGAGGAGCCCATATGCCGGTCTACGAGTTCACCGCCCCCGCGGGTGCGGCGACCCTCGATCACCGGGCCGAGATCGCGCGCGCGGTGACCAGGGTGCACAGCGAGATCACCGGCGCGCCCGCGCACTATGTGCGCTGCTCCTTCACCGAGGCGCCGAGCGGCTCGACGTTCGTCTCGGGCGAGGAGTCGGGTTCGCCGCGAATGATGGGACTGATCCGGTCCGGGCGATCGAAGGAGGTACGCGGCCGCCTGCTGCACGGCATCGCGGACGCATGGAGTGAGATCACCGGCGACTCCAAGGACGAGCTGGCGATCTTCCTCTACGAGGTTCCCGCTGCGAACTGCTTCGAATCCGGCACGATCATGCCGGAGGCGAGCGAGGATGTCGGTGCAGTTACCGGCTGACTCCGGCCCGGCCGGGGAGTGACTCGCCTCGCGCCCGTTCCCCTGGGATCCAGTCGGAGGTCGAGCCCGTCGAGCTGAGAGGCACGCAGGTTGGCAGCAAGGGCGTGAAGGCGCGGACCCCGCGCGTGCTCCCCGAGACCCCGCTCCCGAGCGGGGTCTCGGCGTCTGGTGTGCCGCCGCGCATGGGGCGTCGCCTCCACGCAACCGCCCCTCGGCATTCCCCGGAGGGGCAGACCGGGGCACGCCCCGATGTCCCGCCTTCAGAGACGCGAGACGCTGCGCTGGGGGCTGGGAGGCCGTCGGTCTCACCCTGAAGAGGGGCGACCTCGTCGCCTGGCCGGTGGTCCTCCTGAAGCGCCCCGTCACCTGACGGCTCGCCGTGACCCCGCCCGGGGAGCGGGGTCACGGCGTCCTCAGACCCGGGTCGCCCCCAGGTAGTCGTCGCGCTCGGAGAGCGGCGCCACCTCCACCACCTCGCCGCTGTTGGGCGCGTGGACGTACCTGCCGTCGCCGATGTAGATGCCGACGTGGCCCAGCCCGTTGAAGTAGACGAGGTCCCCGGCCCGGAGGTCCTTGCGCTCCACCCTCCGCCCCACGTCCCACAGGGCGTACGAGCTGTGCGGGAGCGTGACTCCGACCTTCGAGAAGGCGTAGTGGACGAGGCCGCTGCAGTCGAAGCCCGCGGGCGAGGCGCCGCCGTAGGAGTACGGCGTGCCCAGGTGGAGCAGGGCGACCTTCGCCGCGCGGGCGTTGCGCGAGAGGGCCGGTGACGGCTTCGGCGCGGGGACCACGCGCAGACGGCGCGGCGTGGTCGCGGTGAGGGACGGCGGAGGCGCGGGGCGCTCCGCGGCGGGCGGGGCCGCGACGGCTCCGTCATCGGAGGTCCCGGAGACGGCGAGGGTCGCGACGGCGACGATGGCGACCGCGATCGCGGCCGTGAGGACGGGCTTCGGCAAGGGCACTCCTGGCGCGGGCACGCCGCGACCGTGGTGTCGGTGTCGGGAGGCCGCCCCTCGTGGGCAATACGGGGGCGGGCAGGGGGATCCGTCGGTGCGGTCCCCTCAGGGATTCGATCGAAGGTAGCGCAGACCCGCCGGGACGACCGTCATGGCGGGTCCGCCCGTCATGTGCTTGCGCTCAGGGTTCGAGCATCGTCCCCCGGCACCGCGGGCTGCCGCACGCGCAGGCGTAGGCCGCCTCGTCCCCCGCCTCCCCGTCGTCGCCGTCCTCCGTGCCGAGGCGGTAGTCGAAGGTGAGCTCCTCCCCCGCGGGTATGTCCCGGCGGGCGCGGACCACGATGCGCCCGGCCTCCTCGCGGGTGGTGCAGTTCGGGTCGCAGGAGTGGTTGATCCAGCGGGAGGAGTTGCCGCCCACCCAGGCGTCGATGACGCCCCCGTCGTCCAGCTCGAAGAACATCGTATGCGCGTCCTCGCCGGGCCGGTCCTGGTGCCGGCGGACGGCCTCCTCCCAGGGGATCACCTCGCCCGTGTACTCGATCACCCTCTCCCCCGCCCGCATCGTGCGCAGGGCGAAGACGCCGCGGCCGTGGATGGGGCTCCGCCGGACGGCGAAGCGGCGGCCGGTCACCGGTCCCCGAGGCCCATCGCCGCCAGCCGGACGGGGTCGGCCAGGATGTCGATCGCCAGGATCCGGTCGCCCACGACCGTGCATCCCATCAGGGATACGGGGGTCCCGTCGCGGAGGGCGAGGATGCCGGCGGCCCCGTTGACGAGGACGGGGCGCCGTTCGAGGTCGCGGCCGAGCGTGCGCGACCAGAACGCGGCCTGCCCGGCCACCTCGGCGGCGCCGCGCACCTCGTGGCGGCCGTCCGGGGTCTGCGTCCGCAGGAGCACGCCGGGGTCGAGGACCGCGACGAGCCGGTCGAGGTCGCCCTCGCGGGATGCGGCCATGAACGCCCCGACCACCTCCTGCTGCCGGGACAGGTCCGGCTCGGGGGCGGGTGCCCCGCTCCGCACCCGCCGGCGCGCGCGGCTGGCGAGCTGGCGGGCGGCGGCCGGCGAGCGGCCGGTCATCTCGGCGATCTCCTCGAAGGGCACGGCGAACATGTCGTGCAGCACGAAGCTCAGGCGCTCCGCCGGGGAGAGCGTGTCGAGCACCACCAGCAGCGCGAAGCCGACGGAGTCCGCGAGGAGGGCCTCGTGCTCCGGGTCGGTCCCGCCGGCGGGGTCGACGATCGGTTCCGGCCCGTGCCCGTCGAGGGCCTCCTGCGGGTGCGCCCGGCGCGCGCGGAGCGTGGTGAGGCAGACCCGCGCGGTGACGGTCGTCAGCCATCCGCCCAGGTTCTCGACGCCGGCGGTCCCGGCCCGGGACATGCGGATCCAGGTCTCCTGCACGGCGTCGTCGGCCTCGCTCAGGGATCCGAGCATCCGGTAGGCGACCGACCGCAGGTGGGCGCGGTGGGCCTCGAAGGCGTCGGTGAGGGTCGCGGGGTCGGCCATGTCACATCCCAGGATCGCGTGGTGTCACCCCGTCGACGCATCCCGCCCGAGAACTGTGACGAGAGGAGCCCACCGATGGAGACCGTGACCCTCGAGGCCCGTGTCGGCAACCCCGCGTTCGTCGTCCCCGGCGCCATGGACGCGCTGCAGGCGTTGTCGAAGGCGATCGAGCATGGCGGCATCCCGCCCCGCACGACCGAGCTGATGCACCTACGGGCCAGCCAGATCAACGGATGCGGCGTCTGCGCCGTCCACCACCCGCGCATCGCGCGGAGGCTGGGCGAGACCGACGACCGCCTGTTCGCCGTCGCGTGCTGGCGCGACGCGCCGTACTTCGACGGCGCCGAGCGCGCCGCCCTGGCCCTGACCGAGGCGGTGACGCGGATGGCCGACACGTCCGACCCCGTCCCGGACGCCGTATGGGACGAGGCCGCCCGCCACTACGACGAGACGGGGCTCGCGGCGCTCGTGATGTCGATCGGCCTCATCAACCTCTGGAACCGCACGAACGTCGCGACCCGCCAGGTGGCAGGCCAGGGCTGGTGACCGGGCGGGTCACGCGCTCCCGATGGCCCCGAGCAGCCCGAGGCCGATCGCCCGGCCGTGCGCGAGGCTGACGTCGACCCGGTCGGCATCGGCGGCCGGCGCGCCGATCGGCTCGGCGAGGTAGCCGGCGATCGCGAGGAGCCCGCCGGGGCCGCGCAGCCGCCCGGCCACGGCGAGGCCCGCCATGTGCTCACCCCGGTCGCGTGAGAAGAGGGCGCAGGCCTCCTCCAGGACGTCGGCCGCCTCGACGGGGCCGGCGAGCGCGTGGGCCATGACGTGCTGCATGCCGAGCAGGAGGCCCTTGAGCGCGTCGTCGAGCGGCGCCGGCTCCCGGAACCACGGCGAGCGGGGCCGCCCGTGCAGCAGCCCGGCGGCCGCGTGGGCCCCGCCGTGGCAGGCCGCGAGGTGCACCGGG
>JBFWPT010000052.1:0-21377 GCA_050249835.1 Thermoleophilia bacterium | reverse complement strand
GAGCAGGAGGCCCTTGAGCGCGTCGTCGAGCGGCGCCGGCTCCCGGAACCACGGCGAGCGGGGCCGCCCGTGCAGCAGCCCGGCGGCCGCGTGGGCCCCGCCGTGGCAGGCCGCGAGGTGCACCGGGGCGAAGTCGCCGCACCCGCGGTTCTCCAGGTTCCACTCGAAGCAGCCCTGGAGGTACGCGAGGTAGGCGCCGCCCACCGCCCGGTACGTCCCCGGATCGACCTGGCGCCGCTCCCCGCGGAGGAGGCCCATGGCGGATTGACACACACCGGGCCCCGCGGCGTCGAGGGCCCCGACCGCTATGCCGCCACCCGCCGGCCCACGCCACCCCCGTAGGTGACGCGCCGGACCAGGGTCTCGAAGGGCCCCCGGTTGCCGGCGCGGCGCATGGCCTCCGCCATCAGCACGGTCGCGGCCCACACGAGGGTGGCGAGCGCCGCGGCACCCGCGACCCCGAGGTCGCCGGCCAGGCCGAGCAGGAACGGCGTGAACAGGACCGCCCAGGCGACCGACTGGGCGAGGTAGCAGGTCATTGACCGCTGCCCGGTCGCCGCGAGCGCCGTCACCGCCGCCCCCGGCCGCGCGATCCGGTCGGCCACGAGGACGATGAGCGCCGCGTACCCGAACCCGCCGAGCACCCCGGTCGCGTCGTGAAGGGGACCCCAGACCTCCAGGGTCTCCCGGCCGGGCACGACCACGACGCCCGCCAGCACGAGGGCGCTCGGCTGCGCCCCGATCACCGCGACCGTGATGCCGCCCACGGCGGCGGCGGCGAGGAACCGCCGGTGATCCGCCACCCGCTCCAGCACCCGGCGGCGCCCCAGGACCAGGCCCACCAGGAAGGGGCCGGCGAAGCCGAGCGGCCCGAGGAGGGCGATGACGGCGACCGCGGGCAGCCGGTCCCCCACCATGGCGCCGACGCTCTCCGGCAGCATCTCCGGCCCCGGCGGGTCGGTGCTGATGCTCATCGAGTCGCCGCTCGGCAGGAAGGCGACGGCGAGCAGCACCCCGGCGATCGTGAGGAGCCACCGGTCGCGCCAGGTGATGACGAGGGCGCCCAGGGCGAGGAGCACGCCGTACATGGCGAGGATGTCGCCGACGTAGAACAGCAGCCCGTCCACCACGCCCACCGCCACGAGCACCGCGCTGCGCCGCCACAGCAGCCGGCGGACCGCCCGCGCGCCCCGGTCGATGTTGCGGTCCACGATGACCGCGACCCCGTAGCCGAACAGCAGGCCGAACAGCGGGTACGCGCGGCCGTCGACGAAGGTCGCGAGCGCCCAGGTCACCGCGGCGTCGAGCCGCGAACCGTCGAGCGGGAAGCCGCCCATCGCCGGCGTGCCCGTGAGGAAGTAGTGCGAGTTCGCAAGGGCGATGAACAGCAGCATCACGCCGCGCGCGAGGTCCGGGCCGAGGGCGCGGTCACCGGGCGGCAGGGGGCCGGTGGTCGTCACGCATCCAGCCAACCGCGCGCGGGCCGTCACGGCATCGTCCCTTCGTCGATGCCCGCCGTCTCCTTCGGCTCAGGCCGGCACCCGGTGCTGCGCCGATAGGCTCGGCCCGTGACCACGCCGGGCCCGTCCGCCGCAGAGCGCGCCGCAGCGACGGTGGCCCGGGTGCGCGACGACCCGGCCGCGCGCCTGCGTCTGGGCCGGGTGCTGTACGCGAGCGAGCCGCCCGGCTCCCCCCACCTCCCCTACGGCCGCGCGATGGCGTCGTTCATCGGGTGGCAGGTGCGCCGCGGGGTGCTCGCCCCGCCGGGGGCGCCGCGCCCGGGGAGCCCCTGGTGGCGGGCGCTCAACGAGGCCGTGCTGCGCGACATCGCCGAGGCGCGCCAGCTGGAGGCGGGGGCCCCGGGGCAGCCGTCGTCGCCCGCCGTGGAGGCGATCCTCGCGTTCATCGCCCGCCCGACCGCGGCCGGGTGGTACCGGGCCCACAACGTCTCCATCGCCCGGGCCTACCTGGCGAACGCGGGGCTGGCGCAGGGCGAGGGCCGCATCGAGCGCTTCTTCCTCAACGTCGTCCTGCTGCGGGTGCTCTACGCGCACGCCCTCGTCGCCGCGCCGCGCCTGGCGCTCGGGTGGATGTGGCCGCTCGGACGCCCCCTGGGCGACCCGCGAGCCAGCACGACGGGCATCTTCCTGTCCCTCGCCCGCACCGTCCCGGACCGCTACCCCCTGGGCGACGACGTCACCCCCTTCGTCGCCGGCGAGGCGAGCCTCGGGCGCATGCTGGACCGCGCGATGATCCAGCCGCGGCTGCGGGCCCTCTACGACTGGTCGGCGCGGGAACTGGGCGAGCCCGGCGTCGCCCGGCTGCTGGACGGCGACGTGCCGGCCTACGCCTGGGACCCCGCCGACGCCGCCACCTGGGCGCCGCCGGACAAGCGTCTCGATCGCCTCGTCCGGCGCATCGTCCCCCCACCGATGAGTCCGCCCGGCGGGCCCCGTCGATAGGGGCGGAACCCCGCACCGACCACCAGGAGGCCCCCATGGGCGAGATCGTGTCCAGCTTCTTCATCTCCCTCGACGGCGTCGTCGAGTCGCCGGACCAGTGGCACTTCCCGTACTTCGACGACGACATGGGGGCCGCCGTCGGCGAGTCCATCGACGCGTCCACGGGCCTCCTGATGGGACGGACCCTCTACGAGGAGTGGGCGCAGTACTGGCCCGGATCCACCGACGAGCCGTTCGCCTCGTGGATCAACAACGCGCCCAAGTGGGTCGTGTCGAGCACCCTCGGCTCCGCCGACTGGAACAACTCGACCCTCATCACGGGCGACGACGTCGCCGGCCAGGTACGCGCCCTGAAGGAGTCGACCGACGGGATCATCGGGATGTCCGGCAGCGCCACCACGACGCGCTGGCTGCTCTCGGAGGGCCTGCTCGACCGCCTCGACCTGCTCGTCCACCCCCTCGCGGTCGGGAAGGGGCACCGCCTGTTCGAGGACGGGTTCAGCCACCCGCTCACCCTGCTGTCGAGCACGGCTTACGGCACCGGCGTGGTGCGGCTGATCTACGCCCCGGCGGAGGCCCCCGCCGCGAGCTGAGCGGCCAGGTCGCCGAGCCCCCGGGCCACCAGGTCCGGGGGCCGCAGGTGGGTGGGGTACCGGCCGCGGCCGAGGCCCTCCCGGTCGATCCAGGCGGTGCGCAGCCCCGCGCGGGCCGCGCCGTCCAGGTCCCAGGCGTGGACGGCCACCATCAGCAGGTCGTCGGGCGGCAGGCCGAGGACGGCCGCGGCGTGGGCGTAGGCCCGCGCCGCGGGCTTCCAGGCGCCCGCGTCGTCGACCGACAGGCACGCCTCCACCCGCTCGCGCACGCCCGCGCGCCCCAGCAGGCCCTCGGCGACCGCGGCGGAGCCCTGCGAGAGCGTGACCACACGGTGGCCGGCGTCGACGAGCGCGGTGATGCCCGGCCCCACGTCGGGGTGGGGCGGCAGCGCGAGGAAGCCCTCCAGCACCGTCGCCACGCCGGCGTCGTCCGCGCCCAACGCGCGCAGCAGGCCCGCGCCGATCTCCGCGAAGGGGCGGGGCGCGCCGGCGGCGGTGAGGCCCATCCCGTCGCGCAGCACCGTCGTGAACCAGGGGTGCCAGGCGTCCGGCGGCAGCCCCGCCGCGGCGAAGCGCCCGGCGAGGGGCGTCATGTCGGAGAGGGTCTCGTTGACGTCCAGCACCACGGCCGGCCGCGCGGGGCTCACGCCGGGGGCCACCGCTCCTCCTCGGGCGGGCGCCCGGTGGCGTAGACCTTCGACGCCGTCCCGCCCACCGCCAGGTAGGGCGCGATCGCCGGGCGGCGCCAGTGCTCATAGGCGGCGCAGGCGGCGTCGGGGCTGTCCGGGTTGGAGGCGATCGCGATCGCCAGGGCCTGCGCGTCGCCCATCCCCAGGCCGGAGCCGATGCCGACCTCCGGGTTCATCGCGTGGAGAGCCTCCCCGATGAGCGCGACGCCGGGGCGCCACCACTCCTCGCAGCGCACCTCGGTCACCTCGCGGTAACCCAGGTCGTCGGCCGAGGTGAGCGCCGCCAGTGGCCCCTTCGCCTGGGGCAGCAGCCGGACGAAGGCCTGGCGGTAGGCGTCGAGGCCGGGGGCCAGGGCCTCCTCCGCCCCGCCCGCGGGCCGGTCGATCTGCCAGCCGCCCGCGCTGCCCTCCGACCAGTTGAGCACCGTGAGCTGGCGGCCGTCCGAGAGGAACGCGATCGAGAACGGCTCGGGCCCCGGCACCGGGCTGCGCCAGGACACGAACGCGGTGTCGGCGACGCGCAGGTCGGCGGGGATGCCGGCCAACGTCCGCACCGGCGACCCGGTGCCGTCGGCGCCCACCACCAGGTCGGCGGGGACGTCGCGCTCGCCGTCCGGCGCGCGCAGCCGCACGCCGGTCACGCGGTCCCCCTCGCGCATGAGGTCGGTGACCTCGTGCTCCCAGAGGATCTCCAGCCCCTCCCGGAGCGCCTCCACGACCGTCTGGCGGGCCACCGAGATCGCCACGGGCCGTCCGGCCCGCAGCGGCGGGACGTCGATGCCGTGCGCGCGGATGCCGTCGAGCACGCCGATCTCGTCGAGGGCGTCGTAGCTCTGGAACGGGAGCATGATGGGGCCCGGGATGCGCCGGTCCGCCGGCGCCCGCTCCACGATGGTCGCCGTGCCGCCGCGCTGCGCGATGCCCCGCGCCAGCACGAGCCCCGCCATCCCGCCGCCCACGATGACGACCCGCATCCGCTCCCCCTCGTACGTCTCGGGCGGAGGCTAGCGCGGCGCCCCCGCGTCAGCCGTCGAGCACCCGCTCCGCGTCGTGCTGCGACAGGCCGCTCCGCGCGATGACGTCCTGGCGGTCGAGCCCGGCGAAGTACCCGGAGCGCATCGCCTTCGACAGCTCCGGCCGGGTGGCCGGGTCGGCGGCGTGGGCGCGCGCGGCCTCCTCCACGGCAGCGCGCAGCTCGGCGCGGCGGCCGTCGGTCAGCTCGGGCATGCGTACCGGTGCAGGAGGCGCTCGGCGACCTCGGTGCGGCGCTCCGGGCTCGTGGTGAGCTCGATCGCCTCGCGCTCCAGGCGCTCCAGGTGCGCGGCGACCTCGCCGGCCCCCGCGCCCCCGGCGATCAGGGCCCGCAGGCCCGGCGCGTAGGAGTCGTACTCGTCGCGCGCGTCGCCGTGCCACGAGACGCCGATCGGGTCCCAGGTCCAGTACAGGATCTCCCCGATGGCGCGGTCCTCGGCGGGGTGGTCGGTCAGCGCGGGCACGCGCGGGATCCTACCCGGCCGGCGCGGACGGCCCGCGGGCACGCAGGAGCGGCAGGGAGCCGAGCGTGAGCAGCAGCACGGCGCCCGCCGCGAAGTACCAGAGGTCCTCGTCCCCGTCGGCGAGGACGACGTTGTGGTCGCGCTCCAGGTGCACCTCGTACTCGAACGGGGTGGGCGGCTGTTCCACGTACGGGAGGCCGCCACGGTCCTGGATCCCGACCGCGCTGCGCTGGATCACCAGGCCGACGGACGCGAGCAGAAGGGTCGCCACCACGCCCGCGAGCAGCACCACGCGCCAGTTCGTGAGGCGTCTCGCCATCCGGCGATGATGCACCAGCGCCGGAATCGCCGGAACCCCCCGGACGAGGGGTGTCCAGGCCCCGCCACGACACCGTGCGTCGCGTCCCGCGCGGGGATGCTTCACACTCGGGGCGACCGCGAGAGAGGAGGTCCCGTGCCCCAGGACGACCACCCCACCGAGACGTTCCCCACCCCGCCCGCGCCCGAGGGCGCCGGGGATCCGCCCGTCGCCGAGGACGACCCCACCGGCCGCACCAGGATCGCCGACGGCATCGTCGCGAAGGTGGCGGCGAACGCCGCCCGCGAGGTCGACGGCGTCGAGGCCCTGCGCGGCGGCGCGCCGACCCGCGGCTGGCTCCGCGCGAGCGAGCGCCAGCAGGGGAGCGCCGCCGTCAAGGTCGCGGACGGCTCCGCGACCGTGGCCCTGCGCCTCGTCGTCCGCTACGGCGTCGCGATCCCCGACGTGGTGGAGCAGGTGCGCGCCCGGGTGATCGAGCGGGTCGAGTTCGCCACCGCCATGACGGTGACGAAGGTGGACATCGACGTCGTGGACGTCATCGTCCCGTCACCGCCGGCCGACGAGCCCGGCCCGGCGCCCGCGACCCCGCCGCCGGCCACGCCGGCCGCCGCCGGCACCTGACCGTCCCGCCCGTCCCGGCACGACCCGGGGCGGGGCGGTGCCGTGGACACCTCTACCCCCTTCCGTAGCCCGCGATCTGGCAACCGGAGTTGGGAAGGACGTCCGACGCGCACCTGAGTTCGATGCGCCAGCGTCACCCCATCGGGCGGCCCCGTCCGGACAAGGGGGAGTGACGATGCAGGCGAACGGAACCGGATCGCGAGTGGTGGCGGAGGGCACGGCGCCCGGTGTCACCAGGGAGGCCCCCGCCGGACCGTCCGGCGTTGCGACTGCCTCCTCAGGGCTGCTCATTGCGGGGGAGTTCGTCCACGCGGCCTCCGGTGGCGTCCTGACGGTCGAGGATCCTGCGACCGAGCGCGTCATCGCCCGGGTCGCGGACGCCGGCCCCGCGGACTGCCGCGCGGCACTCGACGCCGCGGTCGCCGCACAGGGATCGTGGGGCCAGGTCGCCCCTCGGGAGAGGGCGCGCATCCTGCGCCGGGCGGCGGACCGGCTGCGCGACGAGGCTGAGGCCCTCGCCCTCGTGGGGACGTTGGAGATGGGGAAGCCTCTCGGGGAGTCCCGGGCCGAGGTGGAGTTCGCCGCGGACTACCTCGAGTGGTTCGGTGAGGAGGCCGTCCGCATCGACGGGCGGGTCGTCACCTCCCCCGATGGGCACAGCCAGCACGTCGTGATGCGGCTGCCGGTGGGTCCCTGCCTCGTCATCACGCCGTGGAACTTCCCGCTCGCAGTCCCGGCCCGGAGCCTCGCCGCAGCGCTCGCCGCGGGATGCACCGTCGTACACCGCCCCTCATCCCTCACACCGCTCTCGTCGTTGGCTCTCGCGCGCATCCTCGTCGAGGCAGGGCTTCCCGCGGGTGTGCTCAACGTCGTGGTCTCGTCGGTCGACGACGTGACGGACGCGCTGATCAGCGACGGACGCGTCCGCAAGCTGTCCTTCACAGGGTCGGAGGCCGTGGGCCGCCACCTGATCGGACGGAGCGCCGAGCAGATCGTCCGGGTGTCCGCCGAACTCGGGGGCTGCGCGCCCTTCATCCTCTTCGCCGACGCGGATCTCGAGGATGCCCTGGACGGCGCGGTCTCCGCGAAGATGCGCAACGGCGGGGCGGCCTGCACCGCCGCGAACCGCTTCTACGTCCAGAGGTGCGTCGCCGACGAGTTCGCCCGGCGTCTCGCGGCCCGCATCGCCCGGGTGCGGCTCGGGCGGGGCACGCGCCCCGGTGTCGGTCTCGGGCCGATGATCGGCGCGCGCCAGGTCGAGCGCCTCGCGGACCTCGTGGCCGACGCGACGGAGCGGGGCGCCCGGACCGTGCTGGCGGGAGGTCCGGTTCCGGGTGACGGCCATTTCTTCGCCCCCGTCGTGCTGTGCGACGTGCCGGACGACGCTCGGGTGATGCGGGAGGAGATCTTCGGCCCGGTGGTCGCGATCCGCGCGTTCGACGACGAGGATGAGGCCCTCGCCCTGGCGAACGCGTGCGACGCGGGCCTGGCGGCCGACGTCTACACGAGGGACCTCGACCGGGCGATGCGACTGACCGCGGCGATCGACGCCGGCATGGTCGCCGTCAACCGGGGCCGGGTGAGCTGCGTCGCGGCCCCCTTCGGCGGTGTGAAGCACTCGGGGTTCGGACAGTCCGGGGGGGCCGAGGGCATCGACGAGTACCTCGTGACCCGCTATGCGACGGTCCCGGTGTCTCGGGGTTCCGTTCCCGTCGGATGGACATCCGGGATGGGCAGTTCTTCCGATGGAGGCGGTGGCCCGGCCTCATAGCGTCGGTGGCGATCACCGTCGAAGGGAGGACGCCATGTCCACCGATCACGCCGACCGCCGTCCAGGGGAGCCGTGGGAGGACCGCCCGGCCGGCGGATGGCATGAGTACGCCGCGGCGCGGGGCCGCTTCCTGGCGCGTCTCGCGTCCGACTGCACCGCCTGGAGGGAGGCCCGGGGATTGCCACCCCGCACGGGGGACGGATACTCTCGCCGCCAGGCGGACCAGGCCGGAGGAGCCCGGTCGCGATGAGCACGCCAGACCGTTTCCGGCCTCCGGGGCGTCGCCCCCATCGGCGCCTGTTCACCAAGTATCTCGTGGTGCTCGTAGGCCTCGTGGGCGCCGCCGTGCTCGTGACGAGCGCTGCCACGCTCTACTTCACCTATCGGGACGCCGAGACGTCGGCGGCGCGGCTGCTCGAGGAGACGGCGGCCCAGCAGGCCCGCGGGGTCGCGAGCGCCGCCAGGTTCATGTCACTCGACGTGTCCCAGGCGCTGCCGGCATCGGGCGACACCACGCTGGCGGCCCGCCGTGCGGCCTACTCCGCAGCTCTCGGGGAGCGCATCAAGCAGCTCACGTACGTCGATCGCACGGGCACGGAACGGCTGCGCGTCGGGATCTCCGGCCCGGCACCGAGCCCCGGACGCGACCTCTCGGCGGATCCCGTGGTCCGGCAGGCCCTCGAGAACGCCCAGTGGGGACCCCGGGACATCTTCGGACCGGTCCGCTATCCGGAGGATGGTGGTGGCCGGCTGTTCCCGCAGCTGCAGATCGCCGTGGGGGAACCGGGCGACCCCGGCGGCGCGACCATCGCGGAGGTCGATCCGTTCTTCCTGGTGCTGGAGGAGTTCCTCAGCCCGACCTCGGATGTGACCGTCTACCTCGTCGACAGCCGTGGGCGCCGTCTCGCGCACCCCATGGTCCTCGAGGAGTACAACGCCACGGGGGACACCCGCCATCCGGACATCTCGGGGCTCCCCCAGGTCGCCGCCGCGATCGACGGAGCCGCCCCGGGGCCGGGCCCCCTCCCGGGTGAGGGACCGGATCTGCCTGCGCGCGCGGCGAGCTGGGAGCGGGACCTCGAGGGGAACGAGGTGCTCAGCGCATCCGCGCCGGTGGCAGGCCTCGGCTGGCAGGTGCTCGCGGAGCGGCGACGCGGTGACGTCCTGGCGCCCGTCTATTCCGCGGCGGTGCGCACGGGGATCGTGCTCGTGGTGTTCCTCATCCTCGCCGTGCTGGCGAGCGCGCTCCTCGCGCGGCGCATGGTCCGCCCGATCACGCAGATCGAGGCGGGCGCACGGCGCATCGGGGATGGAGCCCTCAGCGAACGAATCGATGTCAGGACGGGCGACGAGCTCGAGGACCTCGCGGACACCTTCAACGAGATGTCGGCGCGGCTCCAGGACCTGCACGCGGACCTCGAGGGCCGCGTGGTGGACCGCACCCGCGACCTGACCTCCGCACTCGAGCAGAACGCGTCCCTGCTGAGGGCGCTGGAGGAGCGCGGCCGGGAGCTGGAGGTGGCGAGCCGCCACAAGTCGGAGTTCATCGCGACCATGTCCCACGAGCTCCGCACGCCGCTCAACGCCGTGATCGGTTTCTCGGAGGTCCTCCGCGAGCGCATGTTCGGGGAGCTCAACGAGCGACAGGCCGACTACGTCGAGGACATCCACCGCGCCGGACGGCATCTGCTCGCGCTCATCGACGACATCCTCGATCTGGCGAAGGTCGAAGCCGGGCGGATGGACCTCGAGCTCACGGAGGTCGATGTCGGGGAGTGCCTGGAGATGGGGCTGCTCATGGTGCGTGAGCGCGCCGCTCGACGGGGCGTCCGTGTCAGCACCCACATGGACCCCGGCGTCGGCCCCGTCATCGCCGACGGACGACGGCTCAAGCAGGTGGTGTTCAACCTGCTGGCGAACGCCGTCCGGTTCACCCCCGAGGGAGGGCAGGTCCAGGCGAGCGCCCACATGGCCGGCGACGAGGTGACGATCTCCGTCAGCGACACCGGCCCGGGCATCGCGGATCAGGACCGGGAGCGGATCTTCGAGACCTTCCGGCAGGCGGGCGGAGGCGGCGACGGCGAGGGCAGCGGCCTCGGGCTCCCGCTGTCGCGAGCCCTGGTCGAGCTGCACGGTGGGCGGCTGTGGGTGGAGAGCGGTTCCGGGGAGGGGAGCACCTTCGTGCTCACCCTGCCGCCCGCGCCGATCCCGGCCCGCGGTTGAGACGATGGCCGGCGAGCTGGTGCTGATCGTCGATGACGACGAACTCAACCTCAAGCTGCTGCGCGACGTCCTCGGAGTGGAGGGGTACCGGACCGTCGAGGCACGGACGGCCTCGGCGGCCCTGGCCCTGGCCGATCAGGCGCGTCCCGACGTCGTGCTGATGGACCTGGGCCTGCCGGACCTGGACGGCATCGAGGCGCTCCGCCGGCTCCGCGCGGGGACGCCCGGACGGATCCCCGCGATGGCCGTGACGGCCTCCGCGATGCTCGGCGAGCGGGAGCGCCTCATGACCGCCGGATTCGATGACTACCTGGCGAAGCCGATCCGTGTCCGCGAGCTCACGGAGCGGGTGCGTCGCCTCTGCGAGGTGCCGGGGTGAGCCCGCCGGGGCGGCTGCTGGTCGTGGACGACACGGCGGCCAACGTGCGCCTCCTCGAGGCCGTCCTCGTGCCCGAGGGCTACGAGGTGGTGTCCGCACTCTCCGGCCGCGAGGCCCTGGCGCTGCTCGCCGGTGTCGATGTCGTGCTCCTCGACATCCTCATGCCGGACATGGATGGCTACGAGGTGTGCAGGACGATTCGCGATGGCCCGGCGACGCAGGGCATTCCCGTCCTGATGATCACCGCAGGGGGCGAGCACCAGAAGCTGGCGGCACTCGAGGCGGGCGCGGACGACTTCATCGCCAAGCCGTTCGAGCGCGCCGAGCTGCTTGCCCGGGTCCGTTCCCTCCTCCGCATCAAGCGCTACCAGGACACCGTTCGCGAGCAGGCGTCGGAGCTCCTCGAGCTCAACCGGACCCTCGAGGCGCGGGTCGCCGAGCAGGTCGGGCAGATCGAGCGGCTGGGGGGACTCCGCCGCTTCCTCCCCCGGCAGATCGCCGACCTGATCGTCACGACGGACGGGGAGCGGATCCTCGAGAGCCATCGCGCGGAGATCGCCGTGGCCTGTGCGCGCCTCCACGGATTCCCGGCGTTCTCCGAGCGCGCGGAGCCGGAGGAGGTCATGGCCGTGCTGCGCGACTTCCACGAGGGGATCGACACCCTGATCGAGCGGGCCGGCGCGACGGTCGGCTCGGTCACGGGAACCGGTGTCGTCGTCTTTCTCAATGACCCGCTCCCTTGCGATGAGCCGGCCTTCGAGGCCGTTGCACTCGCGGTGGCGATGCGGGAGCTGGTCGGTCGCCTGGGGGCCGGCTGGCGTCGCCAGGGCCATGACCTCGCCCTCGCGGCCGGAGTTGCGACCGGATACGCCACCGTCGGCCGGATGGGGTTCGAGGGGCGCTGGGAGTACGGGCCCGTGGGCCCTGTCGTCCACCTCGCCGACCGGTTGGCGGCGGCCGCCGGCCCCGGGCAGGTCCTGGTCAGCGCACCCTGCCATGCGCAGGTCGAGTCGCGGGTCACCGCCGAGCAGGTCGACGATGTGGGGCTCGTCGCCGGCGCAGGACCCAGGGTGATGTCCGTCCTCGCCGTCGAGGGCGGTGCGCACGAGAGCAGCGAGCTCACGCCGCGGGAGGTCGAGGTGCTCCGTCTCGTCGCCGAGGGCCTCTCGAACCGCGCGATCGCCGATCGGCTCGTCATCAGCGAGAAGACGGCGATCCGTCACGTGTCGAACATCTTCATGAAGCTCGATGTCCACAACCGGGCGGAGGCCACCCGGCTGGCACTGACGCGAGGCCTCGTGGCCTGACCGTCCCGCCCCGGCACGGCTGATGCGGGGCGGGACGGCCGTCCGCGCTACGCGCGCAGGAGGTAGAAGCGCCAGAAGTCGTGCTCGACCGCGAGCACCTCGGCGCCGGGGAAGCCCGCCTCCCGGGCGTACCGGTCCACGGTGGACGAGCGGATGACCGTGCCGGTGCAGGCCGCGTGCTCGTCCTCCCGGCCGACCGGCAGGCAGTGGAGGACGCTGAAGCCGTAGTTCAGCCGCTCCAGCTCGTCCCCGGGTGAGGTGAACGCGTCGGCGACGCGCTCGTCGCCGATCAGGACCACCCCGCCCGGCCGCAGCAGGGCGCGCGCGGTGCGCAGCGCCTCCACCGGGTGGGCCATGTCGTGCAGCGCCTCGAAGATCGTCACGAGGTCGTACTCGCCGGACACCTCCGCCGAGACGTCCTGGGCGAAGAAGCGCACCCGGTCCGCCACGCCGCGCTCGGCGGCGAGCGCCCGTGCCGCCTCCACCGAGGCGGCGTCCGAGTCGAGCCCGTCGACGCGCACCCGCGGGTAGGCCTTCGCCAGCGCGACGCTGGACCAGCCCGAGCCGCACCCCATGTCGGCCACCCGGGGCGCCGGCCCACGGAGGGCCGCCTCCACCTCGGGGACCGACGGGATCCACTCCTGGGCGAGCTGGTTGGCGAACATCGGCCGGTTGAACGCCGCGATGCCCTCCCGGCACGACGGCCCGAAGGCCGGGTACGGGATGCCCTCCCCGGTGCGGAACACCTCCACCAGGCGGTCGATCGGCGCGAGCGTCCCGGCCGCGATGCGGCCCATGGCGGCGACATAGCGGAGGTCGTCCGGGTCCAGCAGGGCCGGACGGTGGCCCTCCGGCAGCGAGTAGCGCCGCGCGGCGGCCGGGGCCGCGTCGTCGTCGGCCACGATCACCGCGGCCACGGCCTGCTGCTCGAGCCACTCGCGCACGTAGCGCTCGTCCATGCCCAGCCGGCCGGCGAGCTCCGCGCTCGTCTGGGGGCCGCCCTCGTCCAGGGCGGCGTACAGCCCCAGGCGGTCGCCCAGGTGGACGCAGGCCAGCTCGAGCGTGCCGATCAGCGCGCCGAACAGGCGCTCGCCGAGGGCCTCGGCGTCGTGGAGCGGTGCGGTGGTGCCCATGGCGTCTCCCTCTGTCCGTCCGTTTCGCCTCCCACCATCCGCCCGCACCGTCTCCGCACCGTCTCGCGACCCGTCTCCCCCGGGTCGCGCGGGCGTCCCGGACGCGACTACGCTGCCCCCGTGCTCGTCATCCGTGTCCTGGGTGGGGTCGCGGCCGACGTCGACGGCCGGCCCGTCGACCTGGGCGCCGCCGCGCGCGCCCGTGCGCTGCTCGCCTGGCTCGCCCTGCACCCCGGCACGCACGCGCGCTCCGACGTCGCGGGCCGCCTGCGTCCCGACGCCGGCGAGGAGAGCGCGCGCAAGAGCCTGCGCCAGGCCGTCTGGGCGCTGCGCGGCGCCCTGGGCCCCGAGGCGGAGGCCGCGCTGGTCGCCGGACGCGACCGGGTGGGCCTGTCCGACGACCCAGCCGTCGTCCGGGTGGACGTGCGCGGCGCCTGGGCGCTGCGCGATGCCGGCGACGTGGAGGGCGCCCTGGCCCTCTGCGGCGAGGGCGAGCTCGTCGCGGGCATCGACGAGGAGTGGGTCCACGAGCCGCGCGCCCGTCACCGCGACGACGTGCGGGACATGCTGGGCGCCCTGGCTGCCGCCGCCGCCGAGCGCGGCGAGATGGAGGCGGCGGTCGCGTGGGCGCGGCGGCGGGTGGCGGCCGACCCCCACAGCGAGATCGCCGCCCGGGACCTCATCGGCCTGCTCGGGCGGGCGGGGGACCGCGCCGGCGCCATGGCGGCGGCCGACGACCTCCGCGAGCGCCTGCGCCGCGACCTCGGCATCGTCCCCTCGGCCGAGACGCGCGAGCTGGCGGCGCGCATCCGGGCGGGGGCGCCCGGGGCCGCCGCCGGGTCCGGGTCGGCGCCCACGGCGCTGCCCGCGCCGCTCGCGCGCGACGGCCGGTTCGCCGGGCGCGACGCCGAGATGGCGACCCTACGGGCCGCGTGGCGCGACGCCGCCGCGGGGGCCCTGCGGCCGGCCACCGTCGCCGGGGAGCCCGGCATCGGCAAGACGCGCCTCTGCGCCGCCTTGGCGGCGGAGGTCCACGCCCGCGGGGCGACGGTCCTCTACGGCCGCTGCGACGAGGACATGCTCGTCCCCCACCAGCCGTTCGTCGAGGCGCTGGAGCGCCACCTGCGCGCCCTGCCGCCGGCCGAGCGGGACGACCTGGTGGGCCCGCGCCGGGCCGGGCTGGCGCGCATCCTCCCGGCGGTGGACCCCGCCGACGGCGCCGCGCCGGCGGCCGGCGACGACCCCGACACCGGCCGCTATCGCGCGTTCGAGGCCGTGCGCGGGCTGGTGGAGGAGATCGCCCGGCGGCGCCCGGCGCTCCTGGTGCTCGACGACCTCCACTGGGCGGACCGGGGCACCCTCGGGCTGCTGCGCCACCTGTGCCGCATGGCCGACGGCGTCCCCCTGCTCGTGGTGGTCACCTTCCGCGACACCGAGGTCGGCGACGGCCACCCCCTGGCCGAGGCCCTGGCCGGCCTGAGGCGCGAGCTGCCGCTGGTGGGCGTGGCGCTGGCGGGGCTGGACGCGACGGCCGTGCGGGAGCTCGTGGACGCGCCGGACGCCGACGACCTGGGGCGCCGGGCGCGGGGCAACCCGCTCCTGCTCGGGGAGCTCGTGCGGAACCGCGACGAGGGCGCCGACGGGGGGTCCGGGGCCGTGCCCCGCCGCGTCACCGAGCTCGTGTCCCACCGCGTCGACCGGCTCGGGGAGGACGTCGCCGACGTCCTGGTCAGCGCCGCCCTGCTCGGCCCCGCCTTCGCACCGGGGGTGCTCGAGGACCTGCACGGCGAGGCCGTGCTGCCGGCCCTGGGGCGCGCGGCGGCCGCCGGGCTGGTGGCCGAGGCCGACCCGGTCACCGGGCGCCAGGCGTTCACCCACGCGCTGGTGGCGGAGTCGCTGGCGGAGCGGCTCCCCGGGCCCTCGCGGCGGAGGCGCCACCGGATGATCGCCGCCGCGCTCGTCCCGCGCGCCGAGGCTGACCGGAGCCTCGCGGCCGCCGCGGCCCACCACCTGCACGCCGCGCTGCCGGACGCCGACCCGGCTGAGGCCGTCCGCTGGTCCGTGGCGGCGGCCGGCCGCGCGACCGCGCTCATGGCCGACGGGGACGCCGCGGCCCACCTGCGCCGCGCCCTCGGCGCCCTGCCGGAGGGCGACCCGGGGCGCGCCGGCCTGCTCGCCGCGCTGGGCGAGGCCGCCGACCGCGCCGGCGACCGCGCCGGGGCCCGGGCCGCCTTCGACGAGGCCGGGGCCCTGGCCGCCGCCGACGGCGACACGGCCCTGCGGGCGCGGGCCGCCCTCGGCGCCGGGGGCCTCGGAGTCCATGTGGGCCCCTGCGACGAGGCGCTCGTCGCGGCGCTGGAGGGCGCCCTCGACGCGCTCGGCGGCGACGACCCCGCCCTCCGCGCGCGCCTGCTCGGGCGACTGGCGATCGAGCTCTACTACCCCGACCCCCCGCGGGCCGACGCCCTCAGCGCCGAGGCCGTGGCCGCGGCCCGCGCCACCGGGGACCCCGGCGCGCTCGCCGCGGCGCTCAACGCCCGCCGCGTGGCCATCTGGGACATCGCCCACACGCAGGAGCGCCTCGCCGCGGCGACGGAGATGGCCGAGGCGGCCGTCGCGGCCGGGGACGCGGCCCTCGTGCTCCAGGCCCGCGCCTGGCGGGTGGTCGACCTGCTGGAGCTGGGGCGGGCGCCCGAGGCGCGGGAGGAGATCGCCGCCTACACGGCCGGGGCCGACGCCCTGGGCCTCCCCCACTACCGCTGGTGGGCGTCCCTCTGGCGGGGCACGCTGGCGCTGATGGCCGGCGACGACGAGGAGGCCCGCCGCGCCGGCGCCGAGGCGGAGGCGCTCGGGCGCCGCGCCGACGACCCCAACGCCCCGCTCCACGTGCGCATCCAGGAGGTGCAGTCGGACCTCGACGCCGGTCGCTACGACCGCTTCGACCGCGACTACGTGGAGCTCAACATCGCCGAGTCGCCGGCGTCCTGGGCATGGGCCACCTGGCTCGCCTGGGTGGAGGCCGAGGCCGGCGCGCGCGAGAAGGCCGCCGCCCTCGTGGACCGGCTGGCCGCGGACGACTTCGCCGCCGTGCGGCTCGACGTCAACTGGCACGCCGTGGCCGACCTCTGCGAGGCCCTCATCGCGCTCGGCGAGGGGCAGGAGGAACGCGCCCGCCGGCTGTACGAGCGCCTCGCCCCGCATGCGGGCCTGATCGCCGTCGTGGGGCGCGCCGCCGTCGTCTACGCGCCGCTCGACCACCACCTCGGCGGGCTGGCCCTGCTGACGGGCGACCGCGTCGCGGCCGTCGCCCACCTGGAGCGCGCCGTGGCCGCCGCGGACGCCATGGGCGCGGTGCGGTGGGCGGCGCGGGCCCGCGCCCGCCTCCGGGAGGCGGGCGCGGGGGCCTGACCGTCTAGGCCGTGACGGCCGGGAGCAGCACCCGGGTGAGGGGGGTCACGCGGGTGCAGGCGCTCGCCGACCGGGCAGGGCCGCCGGGAACGGTGAGGGAGGCCTTGTTGCAGCGGCGGCCCGAGACGTCCGCGTCGAGGCGGACCCGGACCGTCAGGGTGCGGGTCGCGCCCGGCGCCAGCGGCGACAGGGCCCAGACCACCGCGCCGGAGCGCAGGCGCGCGCCGGAGGGGACGGCGGCGAGCGACATGCCGTCCGGGAGGCGGTCGGTGACCTGGATGCCGCGGGCGGCGCTGGTCCCGCGGTTGGTGACCTTGATGACGTAGGTGGCCCGGGCGCCCGCGGCGATCCTCGACGGGCCGCTCTTGCGGAGGCGCAGGTCCGGCGTCGCCTGGTGCGGGCGGCGCGGGGTCGCGTCGGCCGGGGTGGTCGGCTGGGCCGGGGCCGACGACGGCGTCTCGAACGGCGTCACGGGGGTGTCGGCCGGGGTCGCCGGCTTCGGGGCGTCCGGCGTCTCCGACGGGGTGACCGGCGTGGTCGGGGTCGTGGGGGTGGTCGGGCCCTCCTCCAGCGGCACCAGCGGGCAGTCCTCGAAGGTCACGGTCGCCGTCGCCGTGTGGGTGGACGGCACCAGCACCATCGTCTCCTGCGGCGTGCTCTGGCTCGCCTTCGCGCGGGCGAGGCGGGTGAGGGCGCCACCGGCCGAGGTGACGGTGACGGTCGAGGCGCCGGCCCGCGGCGAGGACAGCGTCACCACCGCCGCGCCCTTCGCGTCGAAGGTGACGCTGGAGGCGCTCACCACGCCGGGGCCCGAGGTGACGGCGACCGTCGCCGTGCTGGCGGGCGCGCCGGTCAGGTGGACCTTCACCGAGCCCCGCACGGCGCAGCCCTTCGCCATCTCCGGCGTCGCCGTGACGGCGCCGCCGATCCGCTTGCCCGCCGCGAGGGCGCGCACGGCGGCCGCCCGGGCGTTGAGGGCGGTGTCGCTGGTCGGGTTCGTCTCGCGGGCCTCCCCGGCGAGCTGCCAGACGGCCACCTGCAGGGCGCCGGCCTCCAGCCCCCGCGCCGACGGCGCGGCCGCGGCGATGAGGGCCTCGGCGTTCTGGATGAGCCAGGCGGCCTCGGCGTAACGCGGCGACGCCAGGAGGGCGTCGTCGGCCGCCGTGCGCAGCGAGACGGAGTAGTCCTTGCCGGTGTCGATCACGTGGTGCAGGTCGACGCAGAACCCGCGCCGGTCCGCCTGGGAGGCGCCGACCGGGTTGACGCGCAGCTTGAGGAGCCCCGGCGCGGCGGTGACCTTCTTCCCGTCCACCGTCGTGATCGTGACGTCCTTGTACTCCGGGTCGGTGTCCAGCAGGCGGACGTACCCGGGGGTCGCGGCCTGGGCGGCGACGGGGACGAGGGCCAGCGCGGCCAGCGCGAGCAGGGCGGCGGCGGCGAGCCGGCGGAGCGGGAGGAAGGGTCGTGCCATTGGGGGGTCCTCGGGTGATCGGGGAGGGGCACGGTCCCCATCGGTGACGGCGTCGGCGGCTTTAGCCGCGTGGCGTTAGTGCACCGTCCCGGAAGTGCCGTATGGGTTTCGCGAGCGAATCGCCCGCGAGGCAAGGACGCAGACCCTCGGCGATAGCGGTGTCCTATCGCCGAGGTCGAAGACGCCGCCTCGCGATGCGATGCAGCCGCGAAACACCACGAGACTTCCGGGACGGTGCACTAGGGTGCGGCCCGATGTCGGACGAGAACCGGGTGCACGCGATCCCCCTCCCCGCGGGCGCGGAGCCGCCCATCCGGGTCTACGTGAACGGCGAGGAGTGGACCGAGGGCGAGGACTTCCGCATCGAGGGCGGGGCCGTCCGGTTCTCCCGCATGCTGCGGGCGCAGCCCTCCCTGGGCCTGGGGCGCAAGGTGATGCTCGCCATGGGCATCGGCGTCTACGGCGACCTGAAGGGCGACACCCTCGATCTCCAGTACACCAGCGGGGGCCGCATGCACATGACCCCCGTGCGGCTCACGGCCGGGGGAGCGGCGCCTCCGCCAGCCTGAGCGCGTCGTCGCGCCAGTCGTCGCGCGGCGTGAACCCGTGGTCGGCGAGCCGGCCGGTCCGCACCGCCAGCGGCGCCCCGAGCGCCTCGGCCATCGCCCCGCCCAGCGCGAGCGCGGCCATCCCCGCCGGCGCGCGGTCGGGCAGCTTGTGGCCCGGCACCGCGCAGATCGCCTCCACGACCTCGCGCTGCGTGGGGATCGCCTCCTCGGCGGCCGAGTAGACGCCCGGCGGGGCGCCGGCCGCCGCGACGAGGGCCGCGGCGGCGTCGGCGGGCGAGATCATCGCCCACGGGTTGTCGGCCGGGCCGACGAAGCGGAAGCGGCGCACCCGCAAGGCCGTGACGAGGTCGCGCAGCAGGCCCGCGTCGCCGTGGAGCCACGGGACCCGCACCACCCGCAGCCCCGGCCCGGCCAGGGCCTCCTCGGCCGCCCGCGGGGCGGCGGCCAGGGCGATGTCGCCGGCCGCGGGGTCGTCGTCGGCGGCCGGGTCCCGGCGCGGGCCGTAGACGAAGGCCGACGAGAGCATCACGACCGGCCGGTCGCCGGCCAGGTCACGGAGCGCCCGCGCGCCCTCCCCCGCCCCCTTGGCGCGGCGCTTCGCTGCCCCGCGGCGCAGCGGCGGGTCGAGCCGCGGCAGGGCCAGGTGGTAGACGACCTCGGCGTCCGCGGCCTCGCGGTGCCAGGAGCCGAGGTTCGCGAGGTCCGTGTGGAGCGCCTCGGCGCCCATCTCCCGGACCGCGATCTCGGCGTCGAGCGACCGGGCGGTCGCCAGCACGCGGACGCCGTCGGCCCGCAGCCGGGCGACGAGCGCCCGGCCGGCGAGCCCGGTCGCCCCCGTGACGAGGGCGGTGCCGCTCAGCCGCCCGCGACGGCCGGGAGGATCGTGACCTCCTGGCCCTCGGCCACCGCGGTGTCGATGCCGTCGCCGAAGCGGACGTCCTCACCGGCCACGAACACGTTGACGAACCGCCGCAGCGCGCCGTCCTCCATGACGCGGTCGCGGAACCCCGAGTAGTCGGCGTCGAGCTGGTCGATCAGGTCCCGGATGGTCCCCGGGGCGCACTCGACCGACGACTGCCCGCCCACGACGGGGCGGAGCGGGGCCGGGATGCGGACGGTCACGGGCATGGGGTCTCCTCGGTCGTCGGGGCGTCAGGCGATGAGCCGCGCCTCGCCGATCGCGGCCTCGAAGGAGGCGACGGTCGGCTGGATGGGGTGGCGCGCCACGCGGTCGGCGACGGCGTCCAGGGTCTTGAGCCCGTCGCCGGTGATGTAGACGACGACGCTCTCGTCGGCGCCGATCTCCCCGGCCTGGGCGAGCTTGGTGAGCACGGCGGTGGTCACCCCGCCGGCCGTCTCGGTGAAGATGCCGGTCGTGCGGGCGAGGAGCTCGATGCCCTCGACGATCTCCTCCTCCGACACCGAGGTGATGGAACCGCCGGTGGCCCGGGCGACGTCCAGGGCGAACACGCCGTCGGCGGGGTTCCCGATGGCGAGGCTCTTGGCGATCGTGTCGGGGCGCACCGGGGACACGAAGTCGTGGCCGCCGTCCCACGCGGTCGCGACCGGGCCGCAGCCGGCGCTCTGGGCGCCGTTCATCACCGGCAGGCCGGTGTCCTCCACGAGGCCGGTCTCCACCAGGTCGCGGAAGCCGCGGTTCACCTTGGTGTAGAGCGAGCCGGAGGCGATCGGGACGATGCAGCGGTCCGGCATCCGCCAGCCGAGCTGCTCGGCGACCTCGTAGGCGAGGGTCTTCGAGCCCTCCGCGTAGTACGGCCGCACGTTGACGTTGACGAACGCCCAGGGACGGTCGCCGGCGATCTCCATGCAGAGGCGGTTGACGTCGTCGTAGTTGCCGTCCACGGCGAGGAGGGTGGTGCCGTAGACCGCCGTCGCGACGATCTTCTGCTCCTCCAGGTCGGCCGGCACGAAGACGTAGCTCTGGAGGCCGTGCGCGGACGCGTGCGCGGCGACCGAGTTCGCCAGGTTGCCGGTGGAGGCGCAGGCCACGACGCGGTACCCGAGCTGCTTCGCCTTCTCGAGGGCCACGGAGACGACCCGGTCCTTGAAGGAGTGCGTCGGGTTGGCCGTGTCGTTCTTGACCCACACCTCGCCCAGGCCGAGGTGCTCGGCCAGGCGAGGGGCCTTGACCAGCGGCGTGAAGCCGCTCGGCAGGCCGGCCCCGGGGTCGGCGGGGGCGCAGGGCAGGAAGTCGGCGTAGCGCCAGAGCGAGGCCGGGCCGGCGGCGATGCGCTCGCGGGTGACCCGCGCCGCGATCCGCTCCGTGTCGTAGACGACCTCGAGGGGGCCGAAGCAGTACTCGCACACGTAGGCGGCCGTCAGCTCACCCGTGCGCTGGCACTCCTTACATCGGAGCGCCGTCGCCGCCGTCTCGTGATCCGTCACCGTTCCCCCCGATCGCGTCCGCTCACAGAAAAACCCCTCCACCGGGAGCGGCGAGGGGCGACGGGTCGGACCGATCGTTCTCGCGCATCTCCCAGGTCGAACCTGGTGGAATTGGCACCTGGCGCTGAATGCGCTGGTTGCCGCGGTTTCACAGGGCCAGTCCCTCCACCGCTCTTGATGCGAGCCGGAGTATAGGGACGCCCCGCGACGGACGTCAATCCGGCGGCGCGGGGGGCGGCCGCCAGTCGCCGAGGCGGCCCGCGGCGGCGCTACGGGACAGGGCCCGCTCCAGGTCCGGCTCGTCGCGGAGCGCCTCCACCAGGCGGCGCTCGCGCCACTCCCGGAAGTAGGCGGGCTCCACGCCGAGCCCGGCCGCGATGCGGGCCAGCAGGTCGTCCCCCGGCACCCCGCGCTTGCCGCTCACGTGGTCGTGGAGGTTGCCGACCGGCACCAGGGACCGGCTCTCGAGGTCGCGGTAGCTCATGCCCCGGGCGGCGAGGGCCGCCCGCAGCGCCGCCCCGAAGGGCTCG
>JBFWPT010000051.1:0-29328 GCA_050249835.1 Thermoleophilia bacterium | reverse complement strand
GCCCTCCGGGCCAACGGGGCGATGGACTTCGACGACCTCCTCATGGTCACGGCGCTGCTGATGGAGGGCGACGAGGCCGTGCGCACCCGCTGGCAGACGCGCTTCCGGCACGTCCTGGTGGACGAGTACCAGGACACCAACCACGCCCAGTACCGCCTCGTGCGCGCCCTCGCCGAGCCGCAGCGCAACGTGGTGGCGGTGGGCGACGACGACCAGGGCATCTACTCCTGGCGCGGCGCCGACGTCCGCAACATCCTCGACTTCGAGCGGGACTACCCCGACGCCCACGTCGTCGCCCTGGAGCAGAACTACCGTTCCACCGGCACCATCCTGCGGGCCGCGAACGCCGTGGTGGCCCGCAACCCGCACCGCCACCCCAAGAACCTCTGGACCGACCTGGGCGACGGGGAGCCGATCACCGTCGTGTCCTGCCGGGACGAGCACGAGGAGGCCCGGGTGGTGGCCTCGGAGATCGACCGCGCCACCGCGCGCGGCGAGGGGCTCGCGGACGTGGCGGTCTTCTACCGCACCAACGCCCAGAGCCGCGCGATCGAGGATCAGCTCGTCCGGCGCGGCGTCGCCTACACCGTGGTCGGCGGCCCGCGGTTCTACGAGCGCGCCGAGGTGCGCGACCTGCTGGCCTACCTCCGCGCGGCGGCCAACCCCGCCGACGGGGTGAGCATGGCCCGGATGCTCGGCGCGCCGAAACGCGGCCTCGGGCCCGGATGCGTGGCGAAGCTGGAGGCCTTCGCGCAGGCCCACGACGTCCCCGTGACGGACGGCCTCATGCGCTCGGTCGAGGTGCCCGGCCTGCAGCCGGCCCAGCGGAGCGCCGTGGCGGCCACCGGGTCGCTGATCGCCGACGTGCGCCTGCAGTCCGAGGCCGGCACGCCGCTCGACCGGATGCTCGACGAGGTGCTGGAGCGCTCGGGGCTGCGGGAGGCGCTGCGCGCCGAGGGGACGTTCGAGGCCCAGGGGCGCCTGGAGAACCTGGAGGAGATGGTGCGGGTCGCCGCCGAGTACGAGGCGACCGAGCAGGAGCCGACGCTGGCGGCCTTCCTGGAGGGCATCGCGCTGCAGGCCGACGCCGACCTCGTGGACGAGGGGAGCGGTGCCGTGACCCTCATGACGATCCACAACGCCAAGGGCCTCGAGTTCGAGACCGTCGTGATCACCGGGCTGGAGGAGGGCCTCTTCCCGCACATCCGGTCGGACACCCCGGAGACGCTCGAGGAGGAGCGGCGCCTGTTCTACGTCGGGCTCACCCGCGCGCGGCGCCACCTCACCCTGACGTACGCCGAGAGCCGGGCGATGTTCGGCGGCCGCGACTACCGCCTGCCGTCGCGCTTCCTGGCCGAGCTGCCCGCCGACGCGCTCTCCGACCCGGAGGGCGGGCGCCGGTCGCGCCCGCGATTCGCCGGGAGCTGGAGCGAGGCCGCGAAGACGAGCCGGGCGGTGGTGACGGCGAAGCAGGCCCTGGCGACGGGGGACTCGGTCCTGCACGCGACCTTCGGCGAGGGGGTCGTGACCGGCATCGAGAGCGGTGGTGAGCTGGTGCGCGTGCGGTTCGCGCAGGACGGTGCGGAGCGGCGGCTGATGGCCGGCGCTGCGCCGATGAGGAAGGTGGGCTGAATGGCGGCGACGATCATCGACGGCAAGGCGGCGGCCGCGGAGCTGCGCGCCACCGTGGGCGAGGGGGCGGCGGCGTTCCGCGAGCGTCACGGCCGCGCGCCCGGCCTCGTGGGCATCCAGGTGGGGGACGACCCGGCCTCGGAGCTGTACCAGGCGGGCAAGGCGCGGGCCGCCGAGGAGGCGGGCATGGTGTCGCGGCGGGTCGTGCTGCCGGAGACCACGACCCAGGCGGAGCTCGACGCGCTCATCGACGAGCTCAACGCCGACGACTCCGTCGACGGCATGCTCGTGCAGCTGCCGGTCCCGGACCAGCTCTCCGAGGTCCTGATCGCGAACCGCATCCACCCCGACAAGGACGTGGACGGCTTCGCGCCGATCAACCTGGGCCGCCTCATCCGCGGCGAGCCGGGGTCGCTGCCCTGCACGCCGGCCGGCGTGATGTGGCTGCTCGACCGGGCCGGCGTCACGATCGAGGGCGCCAACGCCGTCGTCGTCGGCCGCAGCCTGATCGTGGGCAAGCCCATGTCGCTGCTGCTCACCGCGCGGTCGGCCACGGTCACCGTCGCGCACTCGCGGACGAGGGATCTCCCCGCGTTGTGCCGCACGGCGGATATCCTCGTCGCCGCGGTGGGGCGCCCGGAGATGATCCGCGGGGACTGGATCAAGCCGGGGGCGGCGGTCATCGACGTCGGCATCAACCGGACCGACGCGGGGCTGCGCGGGGACGTTGCGGGCGACGAGGCGGCGGAGGTCGCCGGGTGGCTCACACCGGTCCCGGGCGGCGTCGGCCCGATGACGATCGCCTACCTGCTCGCGAACACGCTCGACGCGGCCCGACGGAGGGCCGGCGAGGACATCGAAACGGGGGACTGACAGGAATGAAGATCGCGATCTTCGGCGGCACGGGCGACCTCGGTCGCGGCCTCGCCATCAACTTCGCGGCCGCCGGCCACGAGATCGTCGTGGGCTCGCGGAGCCAGGAGCGGGCCGATCAGGCCGCCGCGGGCCTGGCCGAGGCGCTGCCGTCGGGGACCTTCACCCCGCTCGAGAACGTCGAGGCCGCCGAGGCCGGCGAGCTGGCCGTCGTGTCGATCCCCTGGGAGGGCATCGAGGCGACGATCCCCCCGATGGCCAGCGCCCTCGCGGGCAAGGTCGTCATCTCCGTCGTCAACGCGCTGAAGTTCGGCAAGAGCGGCGCGATCGCGGAGCAGGGCGAGGCGCTCGGCGCGGCCTCGTGCGCGCACCGCATCCAGGACCTCGCCCCCGAGGCGAAGGTCGTGGTCGCGTACAACAACCTCCCGGCCGCCGGGCTGCAGGCCCAGCACCACCTCGACGCCGACGTGCTGGTGTGCGGCAAGTCGAAGGAGGCCCGGGAGCGGGTGATCGAGCTCACCTCCTCGATCCCGGGCACGCGCGCGCTGGACGCCGGCCCGCTCGCGAACGCCCTCATCCTCGAGGGGATGACGGCGATCATCATCAACCTCAACAAGCGCTACGGCGGCGAGGCCAGCCTCTCGATCTCCGGCCTGGAGAACGCCCCGGAGCGCCCCGCCTGAACCCCGTGTGACGTCCCGCCGGGCCGCGCGCCCGGCGGGACGGTCGCCGCGGTCAGGGGGCGTCGTCCCCCAGCAGGTCGTCGGCGATGACGCGCACGCGCCCCAGGGCGCGGTGGGCGCGGGTCAGGTCGCGGCGCAGGCCGCGCGCCTCGCCCTCCAGCGCCGCGATGCGGCGCCGGGCCTCGGCGAGCTCCTCCGCCGGGCCGTCGGCGCGCTCGCGCTCGGCCAGCAGCCAGCGGGTGAATCCGGCGGCGATGGCGTCGGCCTCGTCGTCGTCCCCGAACCGCCGGGCCGCCTGCTCGATGGTGGCCCCGGCCTCCACCAGCGGGAGCATCTCCGCGAACAGGCGGACGTCGGACGAGCGCGCCCGGCTGCCGCGCGCGGCCCGCGGGCCGCGGCCGGCCGTGGACGCGGCGGCCACCTCGTCCGCCGCCGCGGCGGCGCGCCGGCCGGCGTAGTAGGCCGACGAGGTCGCGGCCACCGACCGGTCCATCTCGGCGGCGACGGCGCGGATCGCCTCCGCCCGGGTGCGCGCCTCGCCGGCGCGCACGAGCGCCTCGACCCGCCTGACGACCTGGTCCGCCACCGTTGTCGCCACCGCGCCTCCTTCCGGCCGGGCCGCCAACGCTACCGCCGGCTCACCACCCGCGCCAGACCGTGAAGTCGGAGGCCGGGCGGCGGGGCGCACCGCGCCCGTCCGGCGGCGCCACGGGGCGGCCGAGGTAGACGAAGCTCACCAGGTGGTCGTCCTCGCCGAGCTCGAGGGCCTCCCGCACCTCGGGCTCGTCGGCCATGACGCCGGTACGCCACATCGCGGCGAGGCCGCGGGCGTGGGCGGCGAGGAGGAGGTTCTCGACGGCGGCGGCCACGGCGTCCCGGTCCTCGCGCGCCTCGACCGGGTCCTCCCGCGAGTGGCAGATCACGGCGATCACGACCGGCGCGCGGCGCAGGCGCCCGCGCTCCTTCTCCATGGCCTCCGGCGTCATGTCGGGGCGCCCCCGCGCGATGGACGCGGCGTGGGCGGCGCCCACCTCGTCGCGGGCCTCCCCGGCCAGGACGATGAAGCGCCACGGCGCGGTCAGGTGGTGGTTGGGGGCGGCGACGGCCGCCTCCAGCAGCTCGGCCACCGCCTCGCGGGGCAGGGGATCGGGGCTCACCTTCCCGACGCTCCTGCGCCCGTGGATCGCCGCGAGCACCGCGTCGCCGTCAGCCATATCCCAGCTCCTCCAGTCGGTCCTCGTCGAAACCCAGGTGGTGGCCCAGCTCGTGGAGCACCGTGATGCGCACCTGCTCCACGAGCTCCTCGCGCGTGTGGACGTGGTCCACGAGGGGGTGGATGTAGACGTCGATGCGCGCCGGGAGCATCCCGGAGGGCATGAAGCCCTCGGTGAGGGGCACCCCGGTGTAGAGGCCGTAGAGGGACCCCATGCCGGGCGGGGCGTGGTCCTCGACCACCACGGCGACCTCGTCGAGCGCCGACGCGAACGGCTCGGGCACCCCGTCCATGGCTTCGCCCACGAGCCGCTCGAACTCGTCCCTGCCGACGTCGATCACGTGCCTCATGGTACCGGCCTCCCCCCGTTCGGGGGGTCCGGGGCACCGTCCCTCCGGCGGTTCCGTCCCGTGGCGCCCCGCGCTTACCTCCGTCGTGACTCGGACGGATCCGAAGGGAGCGGCGGTGCGGAAGCGCGTGTGGATGACGGCGACCGTGATGGCGTGCGTGGCGGTGCTGGCGGTGATGCTGCCGCCCGCCGGCGCGGCCGGCGAGCCCGTGCCGGTCCCCCTGTCGCGCGCGCTGGAGATGCTCGAGGACGGCACAGCCCGCTCCGCGACCCTGAGCGGCGGCCCGGGCGCGCAGACCCTGGTGGTGCGCGTGGGCGACCTGGAGCGGTCCACGCCGCTGCCCTCCGGCCTGACCGAGACCGTGATCGAGGCGGCCCAGAAGGGGGACGTGCCCCTGCGCGTGGTCGCGCCCGCCGCCGAGCCGGCCGACGTGACCGTCACGGAGACCGGGGGCGGTCCCGGCTTCGACTTCGCCACGTGGGCCCAGACCTGGGGCCCGCTCATCCTGCTCGCCGGGCTCGTGATCGTGTCCGCGCTCGCCCTGCGGATGGCCGGGGGGGCGCGGTTCTCCCACCAGGTGAAGGCCGTCCGCTCCACGACCACCTTCGCGGACGTCGCGGGCATCGACGAGATCCGCGACGAGGTCGCCGAGATCGCCGACGTGCTGCGCGAGCCGGCGCGCTACGAGCGCGTGGGCGCGGAGCTGCCGAAGGGGATCATCCTCCACGGCGCGCCGGGCACGGGGAAGACGCTGCTCGCCCGCGCGGTGGCGGGGGAGGCCGGCGTGCCCTTCTTCAGCGCCTCCGCCTCGGAGTTCGTGGAGGTCTACTCGGGCCTGGGCTCCAAGCGCGTGCGCGCCCTGTTCGCCGCCGCCCGGAAGGCCGCCCCCGCGGTCGTCTACATCGACGAGATCGACGCGGTCGGCACGCACCGCACCGGCCACGCGAGCTCGGGCGAGCGCGAGCAGACCCTCGACCAGCTCCTGTCCGAGATGGACGGCTTCGCGAACGACCCGGCGAAGCCGGTGGTGGTCCTCGCGTCGACGAACCGCCTGGACGCCCTCGACCCGGCGCTCGTCCGCTCGGGGCGCTTCGACCGCAAGATCGCGGTCGGCCTGCCGGGCCGGGAGGCGCGCCGCGAGATCCTGGACGTGCACCTGAAGGGCCGCCCCCTCAGCCCGGGCACCGACGCCGCCGCGATCGCCGCCTTCACGGTGGGGATGGCGGGCGCCGACCTGGCCGCCCTCTGCAACGAGGCGTCCTTCGAGGCCGCCCGCGCCGGCACGGAGAGCCTGGAGCTTCCGCACTTCCGGAAGGCCCTCCTGCGGCTGGTGGGCGGCCCGGAGCGCCGGGGCAGGCTCCTGGACGACGAGGAGCGGCTCCTGGTCGCCTACCACGAGATGGGGCACGCGCTCGTCGGCCACCTGTCGCCGCGCTGCGACCCGGTCGACCGCGTCACCGTGATCCCGCAGGGCCAGGCCCTCGGCGTGACGATCGCCCTCCCGACCGAGGACCGCTTCCTCGCCACCCGCGAGGAGTGCGTGGAGCGGCTGGCGATGATGATGGCCGGCCGCGCCGCAGAGGAGCTGGTGTTCGGCGAGTTCACGAGCGGCGCCGCCGACGACCTGAAGCGCGCCGCGACCCTCGCCCGCCGGATGGTGGGGGAGCTGGGCATGGGCGCCCCCACGACGGCGGGCTCCCTGGCCGCCGGCCTGCCCGGCGCGGACGGCGCCGCCGCCGCCGAGCGCACCGAGGAGGCCGCCCTCGCCCTGATCGACCAGGCCTTCGCGACGGCCATGGCCATGCTGGAGGAGCACCTCGGCCTCCTCCACGCCTCCGCCCGCCGCCTCCTGGACGCCGAGGCGCTGGAGAGCGAGGACCTGCGCGCCATCTTCGGTCCCCGCCCCTCCGCCCGCCGCCTCGACCCGGGGACCGTCCCGGCCTGAGCCTGAGATCCCGTTCCGGGGCCGCGATCCGCGTCGCGGCCCCGGAGGTGCGCTCCGTCCCGCGGGTTCCACTTGGACCCCGGCGCGAGGTCCGACCGGGTCATCCGCACGGCCGGCGGCACACTCCCGTGACGGAGTCGTCACGTCCGGGCGTGGATCCGTGCGACCGGCCCGGGCGAGCATCGGCCCCATGCCGACCGACCCGCCGCCCCCGATCTCCGCGTCCGGCGTCCAGGACCGCCCCGCCTGCGCCATCTGCCGGTCGGAGGACGGCACCTCCGCGATCTTCGAGCTCGGGTTCGGCGTCCGGGTGTGGCTCTGCGCCGCCCACCGGGACCCGGCCTTCCTCGTGGCCAGGGACGGGCACGAGCTGGTGGAGGCGCTCGCGATGGTCTGGGTGTCCCTGGGCGCGATGAGCACCCGCCGGCGGCAGGCTCTCGCGGCGCACCTCGCCCTGCTGGGGCCACGGGACCCGGTCGCCGTCCCGCGCAGGCGCGGCTCGTACGCCTGGCCGACGCTCCGCCGCGAGGCGCAGGAGCTGCTCGCGCGGGGCGAGGCGCCGGGCGCGATCGTCACGGAGATCCGGCGCGCCGCGGTCGCCCGGGCCGGGGCCGACGGGCCCGTCCCGCCCAGCGCCACCACGATCCGCCGGTGGCTCCGCGAGGACCGGCTCCTCGCCCTCGGACGGGACGAGGCCTGGCCGAACGGCGAGCCGCCCGCCCTCCCACGGGCCAGCGGCGCGCCCGATCCGCGGCCCTACCGTCGCTGATGGACGGACGAACCACACCACGGACGGGAGGCGGCGATGCGGAGGTCCACCGGCGCGGGGATGCAGCGGACGGGCGGGTTCACGTTCGTCGAGGTCCTCCTCGTCACCATCGTCCTCGGGCTGCTGGCGGCCCTGGCGATCCCCTCGTTCCTGGGTACGCGGGACCAGGCGACCGGCGCGACGGCCGAGGCGCTCCTGCGCACGGGCGCGAGCGCGGTCGAGACGGCATCGGTCGACCACGAGGGCTACGCGGCCCTCACCACCGACGCCCTGGAGGCCGCGGAGCCGGCCGTCTCCCGGAGCACCTCGGCGGGGGCCTCCGCTCGTGACGACGCCATCACCATCACCGGCCTCGGCCCGGACGGCTACACCCTCAGCACCGTCTCCGAGTCCGGCGTCACCTACGTCCTGGAGAAGGACCTCACCACGAGCCCGGCCGTCACCCGGACGTGCGGGACGGGCTGCACCTGGTGACCCCCGGCCCGGGCCACTCCTCCCCGGTCCAGGCGGCCTCCCAGAACATCCACTCGTAGCGGGCGGCGGCCCGCGCGGCGTCCAGGGCAGCGTCGCGCGCGTCGCCGGCGAGCCCGGCCAGCGCCCGCTCGCAGACCTCCGCGTACGAGTCGGTGGCCGCGCCGAAGGCATCCCCGTCGTAGGTCGCGATCCAGGCGGCGTACTCCGGGTCGGGGGACCCCGCGCCGGCGAGGGCGGTGCCGACCCGGCGGAACATCAGGTAGCAGGGCGCCAGGGCCGCGAGCGCCTCGGCAGGGGCGCCGGTCGCGGCCGCCCGCACCAGGAAGGAGCCGTAGGCCAGGGTCGTCGGGCCGGGCCGGGTCGCCCGCACCTCCGCGGCCCCGATCCCGAGCCGGTGGGTCAGGTGTTCGTGCAGCTCGCGCTCCACGTCCAGGGCGTCCCCCGCGTGCCCGCACAGCAGGCGGAGGTCCCCCGCCCGGGGGGCCCGCGCCGCGCAGAGGGCGAGGGCGCGGCCGAAGTCCTCCAGGAACAGGCCGTCCTGCAGCAGGAAGCGCCGGAACGCGGCCCGGGGGAGGGAGCCGTCGGCGAGGCCCGTCACGAACGGGTGCCGCAGCACCTCGAGGGTGAGGGGCTCGATCGCCTCGGCCACGCCCCCGGCCGGTGCCGCGGCGGTCACCGCGCCCCCACGACGTCCACCGGGCCGGCGCCCGCGCCCAGGGGGAGGCCCGCGGCGACCGCGCCCGTCGCGGTGGCCTTCGCCCGGGCGGCCGCGTCGCGCAGGGGGACGCCGCGGGCGAGGAGGGCGGCCAGGGTCGCCGAGTGGGTGCATCCGGCGCCGTGCGTGGTCCGGGCGGGCAGGCGCGGGCCCGGGATCTCGGTGACGCCCTCGCCGTCGCAGAGGACGTCCGCCGAGGTGTCGCCGTGACCGCCCGTCACGATGACGGCGCATCCGTGCCGCTCGTACAGCGCGCGGGCGAGCGGCACGGGACCGGCGTCGTCCATGCCCGCGAGCGCCCGCGCCTCGAACAGGTTGGGGGTCGCCACGGTGGCGGCGGGCAGCAGGGCGCGGCGGTACGCGTCCTCGCCGCCGGTGCCGAGCAGGGACGCCCCGGACTCGGCGCGCAGCACCGGGTCCACGACCACCGGGATCGCGTCCTCCGGGTCGAGGGCGGCGAGCGCCGCGGCGACGGCCTCGACGACCGCCGGGAGAGCGAGCATCCCGGTCTTGACCCCGTCGATGCCGATGTCTCCGGCGACGGCCTCGATCTGGCCCCGCACCAGGCCGGGGTCGAGGGCGGCGGCGTCCTCCACGCCGAGGGTCGTCTGGGCCGTCACGGCGCACAGGGGGAAGCCGCCGGCGCGCACGATCGCCTTCGTGTCGGCCAGCAGGCCGGCGCCGCCGCCCGAGTCGGTGCCGGCCACGCTCATCACCCGCGGCACGGCGGCCACCAGGCGCGCGCGCAGCAGGGCCGCGGCGGCACCGGGATCGGCGGCCTCGGTGACCGCGCGCACCACCACCGCGCGGGTGGCGCCCAGGGCCCCCACGCGCTGCACGCGCCGGGTGTCGATCCCGCCGATCGCGAACCAGGGAAGGCGGGCGCGCCGCGCGGCGTCGGCGACGGCGGCGAGGCCGGCGGGGGGACGGCCGGGCTTGGTCGGGGTCGCCCAGACGGGGCCGACGGACGCGTAGTCGGCGCCCTCGCCGGCGGCCCGGTCGAGCATCGCCCCTCCCCGGGTGGAGCGGCCCACCAGGCGGTCCGGCCCGAGCAGGGCCCGGGCGTCCGCGACGGTGCCGTCGTCCTGGCCGATGTGGACCCCGTCGGCACCGCAGCGGCGGGCGAGGGCGGGGTCGTCGTTGACCACGAAGAGGATGCCCGCGCGGCGGCAGGCGTCGGCGCAGAGGTCCGCCTCGGCGGCGAGGGCGGCAGGGTGGAGAGAGCGGTCGCGCAACTGGACGATGTCGACCCCTGACGCCGCGAGGGCCGGGATCACGTCGGCCAGGCGCCCGGCGGCCGTGCGGGCCTCCGACACCACATAGAGCCGGGCGGCGGCGAGGGCGGCGCGGCGGCGGGTCCCGTCGGCGGTCAGTCCCATGCCGGCCTGCCCGCGTCGGCGGTCGAGGCGACGGCGTGCTCGCGGCGCGGGGCCCGGCCCGCGAGCCGGGCGCGGCGGCCGGCCGTGACGCCCGCGGCGAGGGCCGCGGCCATGCCCGGCGGATCGGCGGCGCCGGAGACGGCCGTCGCGGCGAGCACCGCGTCGCAGCCCAGCTCCATGGCGAGGGCCGCGTCCGACGCCGTCCCGATGCCGGCGTCCAGCACCAGCGGCCCCGCGACGGCGTCGCGCATCATCGCGATCGCGTGGGGGTCCGCCACACCACGGCCGCTGCCGATGGGGGAGCCGAGGGGCATCACCGCCGCGCAGCCCACCCCCTCCAGCCGCCGGCCCAGCACCGGGTCGGGGGTGGTGTAGGCGAGGACCGTGAAGCCGTCCGCGACGAGGGTCTCGGCCGCGGCGAGGAGCTCGACGGCGTCCGGGAGCAGGGTGTCCCGGTCGCCGATCACCTCGAGCTTCACCCAGTCGGTGGCGAAGGCCTCCCGGGCGAGGCGGGCCGTGCGCACCGCGTCGCGGGCCGTCGTGCACCCGGCGGTGTTCGGCAGCACGGCGGCGCCCGCGCCGGTGATCGCCTCCAGCAGTCCCCCCGGCGCGTGCTCCACGCGCCGGACCGCGAGCGTCACCAGGTCGGCGCCCGCCGCGGAGATCGCCTCCGCCAGCAGGCCCGGGTGGCGGAACCCGCCCGAGCCCAGGAGGAGGCGCGAGCCCAGGGTGCGGCCCCCGATGACGAGGGGATCCCCGGTCATCCGCCCGCCGCCGCGCGCACGACCTCGACGGCGGCGCCGTCGGCGAGGGGGGTCGCCGCCCAGCGGGCCCGCGGCACGACCTCCCCGTCGACGGCGGCCGCGACGCCCGCCTCGCCCGGCTCCACCCCGAGCAGCGCGACCACGTCGGCCACGGTCGCGCCCGGGGCCAGCCGGCGCGCGTCGCCGTTGACGGTCAGGGTGGGGCTCACGGCCCGAACCGGCCCGGCGAGAGGGGGACGGCCCACGACGGGACGGGCCCGCCGGCGGCCGCGGCGCACGCCGCCTCGGCGGCCAGCGGGGCGAGCAGGATGCCGTGACGGTAGCCCCCGACGGCCCAGACGAGGGCCGGGTCGTCCGGGTCGGGGCCGAGGGCGGGGAGGCCGTCCGGGGTGGCGGGTCGCAGGCCCGCGCCGGCCTCGGCGAAGGTGAGCGCGTCGCACTCGGGCACCGCGCGGCGCGCCTCGTCCAGCAGGTCCGCGACGGCCTCCGCGGTGACGGTCAGGTCGCGGCGCTCCTCCATCGTCGCGCCCACCACCACCTCGGCGTCGCGGGGGGCGAGGTAGCCCGCCGGGGTCCGGACGGTGCGGGCGATGGGGAGGGGGGCACCGGCGGCCGCGCGCAGCCGGAGCGCCTGGCCCTTCACCGGCCGCACCGGCACCCGGGCGGCGAGCGCGCCCGCGGCGTGCCCGGCCGCCAGGACCACCCGCCCGGTGCGGAGCGTCGCCCCGTCGGCGAGGCGCACGGCCCCCGCCGCCAGGCGGATCGCCCGCCCCGCCACCATCCGGACGCCCGCGCCCTCGGCGGCGGCGCGCAGGGCGGCGAGCAGCGCCCGCGGCTCCACCTGGTGCTCGTCCGGAAGGTCCAGGCCCCCCGCGGCCGCCGGGCCGAGGCCGGGCTCCCGCGCGCGCAGGTCCGCGGCCGGCAGCCAGGCGGCGTCCCGGCCCCACGACCGCAGGACGGCGGCGCGCCGCAGCACGTCCGCCCGCTGCTCCGGCCGGACCGCCGCGACCACGGCGCCCGAGTGGCGGAACCCGGGGTCCCGGCCGGACGCGGCGGCGAGCCCCTCGGCCAGCCCCGGCCAGCGCTCCAGCGCCCGCACCATCAGGTCGTGCAGCGGGCGCTCGCGCTCGTCGGCCTCGGACCACGGGCCGAGCATCCCGGCCGCCACGTGGGCGGCCGGGGGGCGGCCGTCGTCGACCAGGGCCACCCGGCCGCCGGCGGCGGCCGCGCGCCAGGCCGTCATGAGGCCCCACGGGCCCGCGCCGATCACGACGACGTCGTCCAGGGCGTCAGTCCGGCTCGGGGAGGAAGCGGTCCGTGACGGCGTCGGCCACCACGACCGGCTCGGTCAGGAGCCCGTTGTCGCGCATCCAGGCTGCGAACGCCTCCCACTCGGACACGTCGAGGGCGAGGGTCTCCTCGTCCGGGGGCGACAGGAGCGGGGCGGTCAGCTCGAGCTGCTCCGCGACGGTCTCGCCGTCGAGGTCCGGGTTCGCGGCGACGAGGTGCTCGACGGCCCCGCCCTGGTCGGTCGCGGCCCAGTCCTGGCCGCGGCGCAGCCCGGCGAGGAACGACGCGACCAGCTCCGGGTCGTCCTGCACGACCTGGTCGCTCGTGACCACCACGAGCTCGTCGTAGTCCGGGACGCCGTTCTCCTCCAGCCGGAACGCCGTGGTCTCGACCCCCTGGCGCTCCAGGTCGACCTGCTCGATGTTCCAGTAGGCGCCGATGACCGCGTCCACCTTCCCGGCGGCCAGCGACGGGGCGAGCGTGAAGCCGACGTTCCGGACGGTCACCTCGGCCGGGTCGCCGCCGGCCGAGCGCACCACCGCGTCAAGCAGCGGCTTGTCGGACGGCGTGCCCGCCGCGCCGACGGTGCGGCCCTCCAGGTCGGCCGGGCTCTCGATGCCGGCGTCGGCGCGCACGATGACGCTGTTCAGGGGGTGGACGACGAGCGCGCCCACGGCGACGACCGGGACCCCCTGCGAGCGGGCCAGCAGCACCTCCGGCTCGTAGGAGATCGCGAACGGCGCCCTCCCCGCGCCCACCTGCTTCAGCGCGGCGGTGGGGTCGCTCGGCACCTCGGGGACCACGTCGAGGCCCTCGTCGGCGAAGAAGCCCTCCTCCACCGCGCCGTAGATCCCGGCGTGGTCCGCGTTCGCGTACCAGTCGAGGATGAGGCTCACGCGCTGGGCGTCGCCGGACGGTTCGTCGTCGCCGCCGCAGCCGGCCACGAGGGCCACGCAGGCGGCCAGGACGGCGGCGAGGGACAGGGCGGCACGGCGGGTCATCGGCGTCTCCATGCGGGTCGGGAGGGGTGACGGCGGTGGGGGAGGGCGATGCGCTCGGCGAGGCCGACGGCGGCGAAGAAGGCGATGCCGATCACGGCGAGCAGGGCGATGGCGGCGAAGGAGCGCGCGGTGCGGAACTCGGCGGTCGAGAACTCCGACAGGTAGCCGAGCCCCCGGTCCGCGCCGACGTACTCGGCCACCACGGCCCCGGTGACGGCGAAGACGGCCGCCATCCTCAGCCCCGAGAACACGGTGGGGAGGCCGGCGGGGACCCTGACGCGCCAGAACGCCCACGCGCGCGACGCCCCCAGGGTGCGCGCCGCGTCGGCGAGGGCCGGGTCGACGCCCCGCAGGCCGTCGACCCCGGTCACCACCACCGGGAAGAACGCGATCACGAAGGCGACCATGACCTGCGCGGTCCCGTAGTCGACCCAGATGGCCACGAGGGGGGCGACCGCGAGGATCGGGATGGCCTGGCTCGCGACCACCCAGGGGTAGAGGGCGCGCTCGGTGTACGGCGAGGTCGCGATCGCGACGGCCAGCAGGAACCCGAGCGACGCCGCGAGCGCGAAGCCGACCGCCGCCTCCGCGATCGTGGCCTGCGCGTGGAACCAGAGCCGCTCGCGGTCGTCCCACAGCACCTCGGCGACCTCGGCGGGGGAGGGCAGGAGCCACGGGCGCGGCGCCCAGATCCAGATGGCGAGCTGCCAGGCGAGCAGCCCCGCGAGCGGCAGCAGCAGGAGCGGGAGCCGCCGGGCGAGGCCGTGGCCGGGGGGCGGGGCGGGCGCCTGCTGCTCGGCGGGGGCCGGCGCCGCCGCGGCGATGCGGTCGGCGGTGCTCACGCCACGGCCCCGGCCGCCCGGAGCGCGTCGAGCAGGCGGGCGCGCAGGGCCGCCACCTCCGGCCGCGCGCGGTCCTCCGCGGAGCGGGGCCGGGGGAGGTCGACGTCCACCTCGGCCACGATCCGGGCCGGGCGCGGGCCGCAGACGAGCACCCGGTCGGCCAGCAGCAGGGCCTCGTCGAGGTCGTGGGTCACGAGCAGGGCCGTCGGCCGGTCCTGACCCCAGGCGGCTGCGAGCACGCCCTGCAGGTCCGCCCGCGTGAGGGCGTCGAGGGCCCCGAAGGGCTCGTCCAGCAGCCACGCCCGGGAGCCGGCGAGCAGGGTCCGCGCCAGGGCGACGCGCTGGCGCATGCCGCCCGACAGGGCGTGCGGATAGTGCTCCTCGAAGCCGGCCAGGCCGAAGCGCGCCAGGGTGTGCCGGGCCCGGCGGCGGGCCTCGCCGGCAGGGTCGCCGGCGAGCGTCCGCGCGAGGGCGACGTTCTCGACGACGGTGCGCCACGGGAGCAGGGCGTCGTGCTGGGGCATCAGGGTCACCGCGCCCGGCAGGCCGGCCGGGGGCCGGTCGTCGACCAGCACCTCGCCGGAGTCGGCGTCGCGCAGGCCGGCGAGGACGTGGAGCAGGGTGCTCTTGCCGCACCCGGACGGCCCGACCAGGGCGACCATCTCGCCCGGCTCCACCCGGAGGTCGATCCCGGCCAGCACCGGGACGCCCCCGAGGGCCAGGTGGATGCCGTCCGCCCCGAGGGACGGAGCCGGGCGGGGGTCCTCAGCCACGGTGCTCCCAGCCGAGCCGTTCCGGGACGACCTCGGCGCCGTCCCCATCGACCAGCGCGACCCCGGAGGGCCCGCCGGCCAGGACCCCGACCGGGCGCAGGCCGCCCCCGAGGGCGCGCGTCAGGGCCTCGACCCGCTCCGGGGGGACCGCCGCCAGCAGCTCGTAGTCCTCCCCGCCGGTCGCCGCCGCCACGGCCGGGTCCGCGCCGGTCGCGGCGGCCACCGCGGCGGCGCCCGGCGCCACCGGCACGGAAGGGAGGTCGATGACGGCGCGCAGGCCGCTGGCGCGGGCGAGGCGGGCGGCGTCCAGCGCGAGGCCGTCCGAGAGGTCCATCATCGCCCGGGCCCCGCCGCGCGCCAGGGCGCGCCCGGCCATCACGCGCGGGCGCGGCCGGCGGTGGGCCGCGATCAGGGCGTCCCGCCCGGCGAGGCCGGGCAGCAGCCCCGGCGACTCGAGCAGGACGAGGCCCGCCGCGGCCGCGCCGAGCGGCCCGGTGACGCAGAGCACGTCGCCCGCCCGGCCGGTGTCGCGGCGCACCGGCGCCACGCCGTCCTCGGGCCGCCCGAGGGCCGTGATCCCGACGACCAGGACCGGGGCCCCGGTGACGTCCCCGCCCGCCACGGTCATCCCGTGGGCGGCGGCCACCTCCTCGATGCCCGCCGAGAGCGCCGCGACGTCGTCGTCTGCCATCCCGGCGGGGATCCCGAGCCCCACGAGCGCCGCCACCGGCACGGCGCCCATCGCGGCGATGTCGGAGACGTTGACCGCCAGCGCCTTCGCGCCCAGATCACCGGGGGTGGTCGTCGACAGCCGGAAGTGGACGTCCTCCACGAGCATGTCGTGGGTCGCCACGGTGAGCCCCCCGAGCTCCACCAGGGCCGCGTCGTCACCGATGCCGAGCGCGGTGCCCGGACGGATCGTGGTGCCCTCTGCGATGCGCTCGATGAGCGCCAGCTCCGACATCGGAGTAGGTCTCCCTTCGCTGGCATTACCCAGATCAGGTTCGAGGGTCGAGGCGTGCGCCTCCTCTCAGCCGCCCTCCGGCAGCTCCCCTGTGCTCCCCGGGACCCTACCACCCGCCGGGGGCGCGCTAAGCCCGGCGGGGGCGGCGCCGATAAGGGTGGTGGAGGGTGTCGACGATGCGAGGGACGACGGTGGGCGACGCGGATGTGATGGGCGGGACCCGGCGGCTGGTGGTGTTCACCCTGGCCGGCGAGGAGTACGGCGTGCCGATCACGATGGTCCAGGAGATCATCCGCCACGGCCGCCCGCGGCCGATCCCAGGCGGCCCGGCCCACGTTCAGGGGGTCATCAACCTGCGCGGCCGCATCATCCCGGTCGTGGACCTCCGTGCCCGCTTCGGCCTGCACGGCGACCGCCCGGCCGACGAGAAGGTCGTCATCGTGGCTCTCGGGGACCTCACCGTCGGTGTTGTGGTCGACGAGGTGAGCGAGGTGCTCTCCATCGACCCCGAGGTCTGCGAGCCCGCGCCCCCCGGCACGGACGGCGCCGACTTCGTGGACGCCGTCGGCAAGCTCGACGGCCGCCTCGTGGTGGTGCTCGACCCGGTGCGGCTCCTCGACGAGAGGGCGCTCGCGGCCTAGATGGGCTCCGGCCCGTGAAGACCGCGGCCGGCGCGATCAGCCGGCCGCCTCCCGGGACCTCCGGTAGCGCTCGAGCATGAGCTCACGGCGCTCGTGGTGGTCCACCCGCGGCGCCGGGTAGTCGCTCCCGAGGCGGCACCCGGCGCCGCGCTGCTCCTCCTCGGTCATCCGCCACGGCTCGTGGATGCGGGTGGCCGGGACGTCCCGCAGCTCGGGCACGTAGCGGCGCACGTAGTCCCCATCGGGGTCGAAGCGCTTCGCCTGGCGCACCGGGTTGAGCACCCGGAAGTAGGGCGCCGCGTCGGTGCCGGTGCCCGCCGTCCACTGCCACCCGCCGTTGTTGTTTGCGGGGTCGCCGTCGACGAGCCCCTGCATGAAGACCGTCTCGCCGCGGCGCCAGTCGACGAGCAGGTCCTTCACCAGGAACGAGGCCACCACCATGCGGGCGCGGTTGTGGATCCACCCCGTCTCGGCCAATTGGCGCATGCCGGCGTCGACGATGGGGATGCCGGTCTCGCCGCGGGCCCAGGCGGCGAGGTCGGTGGGCTCGTCGTCCCACTCCACCGCGCGCAGGGAGCGGTTCAGCGAGACGCGGGCCACCTCGGGGTGGCGGGCGAGGTGGTGGTGGTAGAACTCGCGCCAGCAGATCTGCCGCCAGAAGGCCTCCCGGCCACGGGAGAGCCGGTCCGGCAGGCCCAGCGCGCGGCCGATCTGGGGCCCGGTGCACATGCCGAGGCGCAGGTACGCGGACAGGTGCGACGTCGCGTCCGCGGCCGGGTCGTCGCGACGGTCCGGGTAGGCGTCGGCGCCGCCGTCGCGGATGAACGCCACCAGGCGCCGGCGCGCCGCGCGCGGCCCGGCCTCCAGGGGCGGGTCGCCGTCCGGCAGCAGGTCCAGCCCGTCGCCGCCGAGGCGCGGGCCGCCGATCTCCGACGGCGCGGGCACGTGCGACGGCAGGGGGACCTCCCGCCACGCCCGGTGGAACGGCGTGAACACGAGGTAGCCGTCGCCGGAGGACCCCGGCACGTCGTCCAGCTCGGCCACCAGGTCGCCGCCGGTCTCGACGACCTCGATCCGGTCGCGCTCCAGCGCCCGCCGCACGCGCTCGTCGCGGGCGCGGCCCCAGGGCGACACCTCGCGCTGCCAGGTCACCCGCGCCGCCCCGGCCTCGGCGGCCACCTCCGGCACCACCCGCGACGGCGCCCCGGAGCGGATGACGAGCCGCGAGCCGCGCTCGCGCAGCTCCCGGTCCAGCTCCTCCAGCCCGGCCCGGAGGAAGCGCAGGCGCGGGGGCGCCCGGTGGTGGCGCCGCCGCAGCAGCGTGGTGTCGACGACGAACAGGCACACCGTGGGGCCGGCGTCCGCCGCCGCGCGCAGGCCGGGGTGGTCCATCACGCGCAGGTCCCGGCGGAACCAGACGAGGGTGACCGCCATCGGGCGATCCTAGGCGCGCGCCCCGCCGCCGGGACGGGCATCCGCAGACCGGGGCCGTCACGCTCCCGGCGGGCGGCGCCGATGGGGAGGGAGTCCCCCGTCCAGGAGAACCCGTGCGCCGCGTCCCCGTGCTCCCGCTCGTCCTGACCGCCGCCGCCCTCGGCGGCCTGCCGGCCGCCGCCCAGGCCGCGCCGATGTCGATCCTCTACGACGAGCAGGACGCGGTCCGCGCGCTCACCGACCCGGCCGGCCCCGGGGCGCCCATCGGCGCCGAGCGCGGGGCCTACCGCCAGGACCCGGGCGCGGGCGGCATCTTCGACCCGGCCGGCCGCGACGCCGCGCACCGCATCGCCAAGCTCTCCGCCTACGAGATCGACGACCTGGCGCCGGAGGCGATGGCCGACCGGATCCAGGAGGAGATCGACGATCCCGCGATCGCGAACACCTCCGGGCTGGTGGCGATCGACGAGATCGGCAACAGCTTCAACGACGGCCGCGCCCGCATCACCTACGCGTGGCGCACGGTGCGCGGCAAGCGCATCCGCCTGGCGTCCCACAACCGCCTGGTCGTGACGAGGAACGGGTACCGCATCGCGCGCGGGGCGGCGCCGCTCCCCGTCATCGACCCCGCGAGCCCGGGCAGCCGCCTGTCGGTGGCGATGGAGCTCCTGGCGGCCCGGCCGCACCCCGGCGGCGGGTCCTACGCCGACCGCGTGCACCTCTACATCGCGCCCGCCTTCAGCACGTCCATCGCCGCCGGCCGCGGCCCGCACCGCCACCTGGGCAACGACGGCAAGCCGCACCGGGCCACCTGGCGCGGCGTGATGCCGGCGCTCGCCCGGGCGGGGGGCGTGTGGATCGAGATGTACCACCACTCCCGCGCCGCCGGCGTCCACACGATGACGGCGCGCGAATGGCGCACCGTGCCGGCCGCGATGTCCGCCTACGCCCGGCGGTTCGGCGCCGACACCACCCGGATGCACCTGCTGTTCTCCGCAGCCGGTAACGGCCCGAAGGGCGCCCCGGCGACGTGCGGCGCGCCCATGGCCTGCCAGTGGGCCCTGGCGGCGGGCACGAGGGCCGGGGCGGCGCTGCTCGCCAACGGCCCGGGGGCCTACCGCGTCGGCGCCGAGGCGACCGCCTGGCGGGTCGAGTACAACCGCGCCTTCGGGGGCGCGTAGCCGCCGCCCTGCCCGCTACAGTCCCGCCCGGAGCGATGACCCCGGAGCGGGGCGGCGAGGGGGCGCGTGGCAACGACGGTCGATCCGCGGGAGGACACGGGCGCCCACCGGCGACCCGTTCCGCCGATCCCGGGTGAGACCCCCCCGGCCCGCCGGCGGCCCGACACCGCGCTCCTGATCGTCTGGGGGATGACCGCGGCCTACGCGGCGGTGTTCTCGTGGTTGTCGGTGATGCGCTACCGGGGCTTCTCCACCGGGCGCTTCGACCTCGGGAACATGGTCCAGGCCGTCTGGAGCACCTCCGAGGGACGCTTCCTGGAGACGACCGACGTCTCCGGCGAGCAGTTCTCCCGCCTCGGGGCCCATGTCGACCTGATCCTGGTGCTCTTCGTCCCGCTCTGGTGGGTCTGGTCGAGCCCCGAGGCGCTCCTGGTCGCGCAGGCCGTGATCGTGTCCCTCGGCGCCCTCCCGGCGTACTGGCTGGGACGCCGGTGGCTCGGGGACACGCGCCTGGCCATCGCGGGCGCCGGGCTCTACCTGCTGTTCCCGGCCCTCCAGAGCGCGACCCTGTTCGACTTCCACCCGGTGACGCTGGCCGCGCCCCTGCTCATGTGGTGCATCTGGGCGGCGGAGGAGGCCCGGTGGTGGATCCTCGGGATCGGCGCCGCCCTGGCGCTCGTCACCCAGGAGCAGGTGGGCCTGCTGATCGCCGCGCTGGCGGTCTGGCTGTGGTTCCGCCACCCGGACCGGCGGAGGGCCGCGGCGATCCTGTTCGTGGGCTCGGTCGCCTGGGTGGCGATCGCGATCGGCGTGATCATGCCCCACTTCGCGCTCGACGGCTCCAACCCGCACGTGTCCCGCTACTCGCGGCTGGGCGACGGGCCCGCCGACATCATGGTCACGTTCCTCACCCGCCCCTGGGACGCCGCGGCCCTGCTGCTGACGCCCGGGCGCATCACCTACGTCGTGACGCTCCTGGTGCCCCTGCTGCTGCTGCCGCTCGCCGCGCCGCTGCTCGCGGCGGTGGCCGTGCCGCAGCTGCTCATCAACCTGTTCGCCTCGTGGGGCCCCGCGCAGACCGTCCAGTACCACTACGCCGTGCTGCTGGTGCCGGTGCTCGTGGCCGCCACCCTGCTGGGGCTCCAGCGCGTCCGGGAGCGCCCGCCCACGGCCGCGATCGGCCGCGTGGTCTCTCGCGGGGGCCTGATGGCCGGCCTCCTGTGCGGCGCGATGATCCTCTCGGGGGTCTGGCAGGGACCGCTGCCGCTCTGGGGCTGGGTGCCGGGCGGCTGGGGCGGCAGCCCGCTCCACGCGTTCACGGTCACCGAGGACGCGACGGCCATCCAGGGGGCCGTCGACCTGATCCCCGCCGGGGAGCCGGTGTCGGCCACCAACGACGCCGGATCGCACCTGTCGGCCCGCCGCCGCATCCACCTGTTCCCCCACATGGGCGACGCCAACTGGGCCCTCGTGTCCGACGGCAGGCGGGCCCAGGCCATCGCGCGCGACCGCCCCACCCTGCGCCCGTCCATCCCGATCGGCATCCGGCCGCGGTCCAAGCTGCTCCTGAAGAGCACCAAGTGGAAGCTCATCTACGAGGAGCGCGGCATCCGCCTCTACCGGCGGCTCGCGAGCGTGCCGCCGGGCCAGCCGGTCGACCCGCGGGATCAGCCGGTGGAGGCCTCCCGGCCGTCCTCGTAGGCGCGCTGCGCCTTCTCGACGGCGGCGGTGCGCTGCTCGCCGGTGATGCCGGCGCGCGCCCGGGCGACCCGGTTGGACGCCTCGATGCCCGCCAGGGACCCCTGGAAGTGCGGCATGACGTGGCGCGCGAGCAGCTCGTAGGAGCGGTGCACCTTCTCCCGGGGCGCCCACTCGTTGGCCCAGCACATGAGGCCGCCGAAGCCGCCTGAGCGCTCCACGAGCCGCTCGATGGCGGCGATCGCGTCGTCGGGGGTGCCCACCGCCCAGGAGCCGGCCTCCACCATCTGCTCGATGATCCGTTCGCGCGGCCCCGGGACGGGGCGTGGCCGGCCGGTGACGGCCTCCGCGTAGTCGAGCAGGTAGGCGGCGGCGCCCCGCCGGGCGTCGTCCATGGCCTCCTTGCGCGTCTCGGCCAGGTGGATCGGCAGCGAGAGGCGCCACTCCTCGCGGCGGACCGTCGTCCCGGCCTTCTCGGCCTCCTCCTCGGCCACCCGCCACTGGGCGGCCAGGTCGATGGGGCCGCGCGGGCCCTTCGCCACCGTGAGCGACAGGACGCCGGTGCCGTGGCGCCCGGCGAGCACCATCCCCGCCGGCGACTCCATGCTCGTCACGGCGATCGGCGGGTACGGCCGCTGGTAGGGGCGCAGCTGCAGCACCGCATCCGTGAGGGAGAACCACTCGCTCTCGACCGTCAGCGGCTCGGTCTCGGTGAAGAGGCGGACGATGACGTCGAGCGCCTCGGCCATGCGCGGCCGCAGGTCGCCCGGGTCGATGCCGAGCATCCGCGCGTCGGTGAGGTGGCCCCCGGGGCCCACGCCGAAGTTGACGCGCCCGCGGGTGAGGTGGTCGAGCAGCACGATGCGGTCCGCGACCATCAGCGGGTGGTGGTAGGGGAGGGAGACGACCCCGGTGCCCAGCCGGATGTGCCGGGTGCGCTCGGCAGCGACCGCCAGGAACAGCTCCGGCGAGGCGATCGTCTCCCAGCCGGTCGAGTGGTGCTCGCCGACCCATGCCTCGTCGAAGCCGAGCTCGTCCAGCCGGACGATCAGCTCGAGGTCCCGCTCCAGGGCCAGGGTTGGGTTCTCCCCGGGCTCGTGGAACGGCGCGAGGAAGACACCGAACCGCATTCGCACGGCGGGCAGCCTACTCCGGCAGGGGCACCTCCGGGGCCGGGGCGACGGCGAACCGCGCGCGGATGACCGGCGTGGCGAGGCATCCGGCCACGGCGGCCACCACCATCACCAGGCCCATCCCGGACACGAACCTGGCGACGGCGCCCGCGCTGCCGATGGCGTCGAAGCCCTCCGGCCCGAGGATGAACGCCCAGTCGTGGTAGCCGCCGATGAGCTGCAGGGCCTCGTAGGGGGCGTCGGCGATGTAGACGCTCGCGTCCCGCGCCGAGGTCCCCGCCCAGGCGAGGCAGAGCATCGCCGAGAGCGGTTCGCGGCGGTACAGGAAGTAGCCGCAGACGAGCAGCGGCAGGAGCACCTGGGCCACCGAGCCCGCCATGGCCGTCGCCACCTCGGGCATCCAGATGGTGGCGACGTGGCCGAACTCGTGAACGGCGAGGTCGATCCAGCCGAACAGCGGGATCCGCTCGCCGCGGCCGAACGACAGCAGCCCCAGCAGCGCGCAGGCCGCGGCGGCGGCGACGGCGCGCCAGAGCTCGGAGGAGGGGAGCACGCGGGCGATGCCGCCTGTATCGGCACCGGCGGGGGTGTCCGACACGCCTCGCGGTGTCGATACTGCGGCCATGCGCCCGTTCCGCATCCTGCTCTGCGCCGCCGCGCTCGCCCTCGGCGCGGGCGCGTCCGCCACCGCCGCGCCGCTCCCCGGGGCGCCCGCGTGCCCCGTGCTGCCGCCCGGCAACGTCTGGAACACGCCGGTCGACACGCTCCCGCGCCACCCGGACTCCGACCGCCTGGTGCGGGGCATCGGGCTGGGCGAGACGCTCCATCCGGACTTCAGCGACGCCGGCCGATATGGCATCCCGATCAACGTGGTCGGCCGGGGGACGCCGAAGCGCGCCGTGCGGTTCGAGTACGCCAGCGAATCCGATCGCGTGCGCTATCCCATCCCGGCCCGCCCGCGGATCGAGGGCGGCGGCGACCGCCACATCCTGATGCTCGACCGCGACACCTGCCGCCTCTACGAGCTGTTCGCCGCGGAGCGGTCGTCCTCGGGCGCCTGGTCGGCCGGGTCCGGGGCGGTGTTCGACCTGCGCTCCAACCGGCTCCGGCCGGCCGGCTGGACGAGCGCCGACGCGGCGGGGCTGCCGATCCTCCCGGGCCTCGCCCGGTACGACGAGGTGCGGCGCGGCGTCATCGACCACGCGCTGCGCTTCACGGCCCCGCGCACCCGGCGGGCCTACGTCCACCCGGCCCGCCACTTCGCGTCCTCCAGCCTGGATCCGGGGCTTCCGCCCATGGGCCTCCGGGTGCGCCTCAAGAGGAGCGTGAGCCTGGCCGGCTACGGGCCCCAGGCGCGCGTGGTCCTCACGGCCCTGAAGCGCTACGGGATGATCCTGGCCGACAACGGATCGCCCTGGTACGTCACCGGCGCGCCGAACGCGGGGTGGGACGACGACGACCTGCACGACCTCGGCCGCATCTCGGGCGCCGACTTCGAGGTGGTGGACACCCGGAGGCTGCGCAACCGCTGACCCGTCCGCGCCGCCCCGGGTGAAACGCTCCGGGGGCATCCGGAGATGGACGGGTGATGGCGGACGACGGCAGACGGGCGCGGTTCGAGGCGGCGTACGACGCCCACCTCGGGGCGGTGCTCGCGTACGCCCGCCGCCGCACCGGCGCCGCATCCGCCGAGGACGCGACGGCGGAGGTGTTCCTGGTGGCGTGGCGGCGGATCGCGGACATGCCGGAGGATCCGCTGCCGTGGCTGCTCGGCGTGGCCCGCAACGTCCTGGCGAACCAGGCCCGCGGCGACCGCCGCCGGATCGCGCTGGAGCGCCGTCTCACCGACGAGCTGCCGTCCTTCGCGGGTGCCCCCGAGGTCGCCGACCTCGATCCCGCCCTGGCCGCGGCCCTGCGCCGCCTGCCCGGCGACGACCGGGAGCTGCTCTGCCTGCTCGCCTGGGAGCGGCTGACCCGCGACCAGGCCGCCGCCGCCCTCGGCTGCCGCCCCGCCGCGCTCCGGCTCCGCATCCACCGCGCCCGGCGGCGCCTCGAGCGCGAGCTCGCGGCCGGCCCGGCGGCCCGGCCCGATCCCGCGGCCGAAGGAGGCCACGCGTGACCGACCTCGATGTGATGGCCCGGCTGCGCCGCGCCGATCCCCTCGGGCGCGCGCCCGATGCGGCCGGCACGGAGTGGGCCGGAGAGCTCCGCGCCGCCATCGCGGACGGACCCGCGCCGGCGGTCCCGGCGCCGGGCCGCCGCCGGCGGCTCGGCCGGCGCGGCGGTGCCCTGGCGGTCGCCGCCGCCGTCTGCCTGGGGACGGGCGGGGCCATCGCCGCGCTCACCCTCGACGACGAACCGCATCCGCAGACGCAGCGGGAGATCCGCTCCGCCCTCGCCCTGCCCGCGCCCGACCGGGACTCCCTGACCCCGGTCCCCGGCGGGATCCGGGAGGCGTTCCGCGCCGAGACGCCCCTCGGGACGTGGGTGATCGCGACGATCGAGACGCGGGGGAGGGGCACCCTCGTCACCCTCGGGCCCCTCCGCGCCGACGGGTCCATCGCGAGCACCGGCATCGGCGGCTGTCCCGAGGACCTCCCTCGCGGGGGCCGGGCGATCGGGCCCTGCGGCGGCAGCCTCACCGTGGCGGGCCCGGGGGAGGAGCCGGGGCTGACCGAGATGCACGGACGCGTGTCGCCCGAGGTCGCCGCGATCGAGGCGGTCATGCAGAACGACGACCGCGTCCCCGGCTGGGTGGACGGTGGTTTCTTCCTCGTCCTGCTCGACCCGGACGACGGCGGTGTGCGCAGCCTGGTCGCCCGGGATGCGGGAGGCAGGGTGATCGACTCCCACCCGGGTGGCTTACAGCGTATGCTTACGCCGTAAACCGACCGATGGGGGTGGGGGATGCCCGAAGGGCTGTTCGACCTGACGGGGCGCGTGGCCCTGGTGACCGGGGCCTCGTCGGGCCTCGGCGTGACGTTCGCCGAGGGGCTCGCCGCCGCCGGCGCCGACGTGGTGCTGGCCGCGAGGCGGGTGGACCGGCTGGAGGAGGTGGCGGCGCGCATCCGGGAGACCGGCCGCCGCGCGCTGCCGGTGGCCTGCGACGTCACCGACCCGGAGCAGGTGGAGGCCGCGGTGGAGGCCGCGGTGGGGGAGTTCGGGAGCATCGACGTCCTGGTCGCCAACGCCGGCGCGGTGCCGGACGGCTTCTCGATGCCGGAGCGCATCCCGCACGAGCTGTTCGCCCAGTCGATCGCGGTGAACCTCACCGGCACCTGGACGACGCTCCAGTCGGTGGGGCGGCGGATGCTGGCGCAGGGGAGCGGATCGATCGTGGTCGTCTCGTCCTACACCGGCCTGGCCGGGGTGCCGCACTTCCCGCCCGCCTACCAGGCCGCGAAGGCCGCGCTGCTCAACATCACCCAGCAGCTCGCCGTGAGCTGGGGGGACCGGGGCGTGCGGGTCAACGCCCTCGCCCCGGGCTGGTTCCCGAGCGAGATGACCGAGGCCGTGCTCGCGGCGCCGATCTTCCGCGACCGCATCGACTCGCAGGCGCCGCTCGGCCGGGCCGGCAGCCCCGAGGAGCTCGTGGGGCCGCTGCTGCTGCTCGCCTCGGACGCCTCGAGCTACATGACGGGCGCCACGATCGTCGTGGACGGCGGGACCTCCGCGTCCGTCGGCGCGGCGCCGTACTCGGACGAGCTGTTCGGGCTGCACGACGCCGTCATGCCGCACGGCCTGGGCAGCCGGGTCATGCCCGCCTGAGGCGCGCCTCCAGGCCGTCGAGGAGCACCTCGAGGCCGAAGTCGAACTGGTCCCCCGGCTCGTCGGTGGCGATCTGCGCGAGCACGTCGTCGATGGGCGGGGGGCCGGAGCCCGGGCCGGGCCCCAGGGCGACCAGGGCGGCCTCGGCGAGGGTGAACCCGAGCACGTGCCGCGTGACGGTTCGACCGGCCCGGATGGTCGTCTGCCGGTCGAACCCGGCGGCCTCCATCCGGGCCATCCCGGACTCGGCCATCCGGCCCAGGGCGGCGTAGGTGCCGAGGGGGCGGGCCGCGATCAGAGAAACGGCGTTCGGGTGCCGCAGGATCACCGTCCGGAGGGTGTGGGCGAAGGAGGCCATGCCCTCCCGCCAGCCCTCCACGTCGGTCAGCTCCCCGGCCACCTCCTCGAGGATCTTCTCGACGACGCCGTCGAGGAGGACCTCCTTGCCCGGGACGTGCCAGTAGAGCGACATCGCCTCGACGCCCAGCTCGGCGGCCACGGCGCGCATCGTGCAGGCCTCGAGGCCCGCCTCGTCGATGACGGTCAGGGCCGCGGTGAGGACCGCGTCGCGGGAGAGTCGGGGACGGCGTGAGGCCACGACCGACAATCCTCCCAGAATCCCCGCCCCGGGCGGGGATCCCGTCTCACCCTGTGAACACGACCTCGCCGTCGGCGGGGATCTGCACGCGGCCGGCGAGGCCCGCGGCGTCCACGGCGGCCCGCAGGTCGGCCCGCAGCTCGAGGCAGTGGTTGATGGCCTCGGCGTGCACGGCCACCACCAGCGCGTCGGGCGCCGCGGTGGCGACGGCGATCACGTCGTCCGCCTCCATCGTGATCGTGCCGCCCTCCAGGAAGCGGGCGCCGCCGGCGTTCACCACGATGATGTCGGGGGAGTGCTCCGCCAGCGCCGCCTCGACCTCGGGGCACCAGACCGTGTCGCCCGCGACGTAGAGCGTCGGCTCGCCCTCGGCCGCCACCACGAAGCCGCTCACCGGCCCGAGGGCCTGCACGGCGTCGGGCTCGCGCCCGTGGCGGCCGCCGGTGCGGCGCAGCGTGAGGCCGCCCCAGGAGATGGGCGCGTCGTCCGGCACGGGCCGCAGGTCGCCGATGCCGATGCCGCCGAGGTCGCCCATGTCGCCGGGCTGGCAGAACCAGGGCACGCCGAGCGGCAGCAGGACGTTGACGCCCATCGCGTCCAGGTGGTCCACGTGGGTGTGCGTCAGCAGCACACCGTCCACGCCGGCCGCGGCCTCCTGCGGGGTCACGGGCAGCTCCACGAGGGGGTTGGGCCGCTCCTGCGGCGTGCCGCGCACGGGCGCGCGGGCCCCCACCGGGTCGAGCATGGGATCGACGATCAGGCGGTGCCCGCCGGTCTCGACGAGCAGGGTCGCGTGGCGCAGCAGGGTGAGCTTCATGGCGGGGAGGCTACCCCCGGGCGGATGCCGCGGGTCCGCCGTCCGCCGCCCGCACGGCGGCGCCGCGGGGGGAGAGCCGGTACCCGACCTCCAGGCTCTCGGTGAGGCCCAGCTCCTTCAGCTTGCGCACGTCCCGCTTGAAGGGCGGCGTCTCCCGGCCGGCGGCGGCGGCGAGCTCGGACGCGCGCACACCGGGGCGGTCCGCGATGAGGGCCAGGGTGGCGCGGGTCCAGGGGCCGTCCTTCGCGCGCCGGTCCATGGCGTCGAGCCGCGCGATCACCTCCGCCGCCTCGGCCGGGTCCAGGTCCGACCGGGCCCTCAGGGCGACGCGCGGGTCGGGGCCGGCGAGGCGCAGGTCGATGCGGTGGACCCGCCCGGTGTCGCGGCGGGCGAGGAAGGCGAGGAGCGCGTCGCGGCCCGCGAAGCCCGCCGCGCGGGCGTCCGCCTCGGTGATGTCGCCCTCCGCGACGGGGGTGACCGCCTCGATGGCCATCACGCCGGCGGCCGTCCGCAGGGTGCCGCCGCTCCGCACCGTCGGCCGGGTCCAGCGGCGGTAGAGGGCCGTGATCCGGCCCGCCACGATCCCCTCCAGCTCGTCGCGGTCGATGAGCACCGCGCCAGCCTATGGGCCTACGCCGGGTCGCCGCCCGCCCGGTCCGCGTCGCCGGAGACGCGCACCAGGTCGTGGAGGAAGGCGCGGTTGTCCGCCGGGCGGCCGACGCCGTCCACCGACAGCTCGCCGGCGAGCCGGTCGGCCCACTCCAGCAGCGTGTCCACCGGGGCGGCGTTCGCGTCCATGAGCGCCTGCTCGTAGACCAGGGCGGCCAGGGAGCGCAGCTCTGCCCGGACCTCCGGGAAGGGGCGCGGGGCCTTCGGCGCGGCCCGGCTCTTGCGCACGCGCCGGCGCGGCCCCGTCTGGACCCGCTGCGGCGGCCCGGTGAACCGCAGGGCGACCCAGCGGCGCTCCATCTCCACCCGGACGACCTCCGCCGGGATCTCCGCTGCGCCGCCCTCCAGGTCGAGGCGCACGCGCACGTCGGCATCCGCGGCGATCCACGCGATGTCCGCGGCCTGCACCAGCAGGCCGCGCTCGGACGCGTTGACGGCGCGCGCCGGGCTGCGGCCGCCGGTGCCGCTGATGGTGACGGAGGCGTCCATGGCGATGCGCGGCGCGCGGCGGCGGTCGTCCTGGACGAGGGCGCTGGAGGCGGAGGTGGCGTTCATCCCCCTGAACACAATCACGTCCGGGGGACCGGAGGAGGGGTCCACGGGCATCAGGGGCGCCGGTTCACCCCATCGGACATAACATCAGTTCCCGTGCGCGAGGGGTGGGCGCCGGGAGGAGGCGGCGATGAGGACGGGCACCACCAGGAGCGCCAGCACGCCGCCGATCAGGCACAGCGCCCCGAAGTCCGCGGCGGCCACGACGAGCCCGGAGACGGCGCCGCCGCCGGCGCCGGCCAGGGCGACGCCGACGTCGGCGGCGCCCTGGGTGCGCGCGCGGCTCTCCGGCCGCGTCGCGTCCACGATCATCGCGGTGCCCGAGATGATCCCGAGGTTCCAGCCCAGGCCGAGCAACGCCAGGGCGACGATCATCAGGCCGAGCGAGCCGCCGGGTGCCAGGGCCCCGGTGACGCCGGCCAGGAGGAGCGTGGCGCCCGACGCCATCGCCATCGGCGCGCGGCCCACGCGGTCCACGAGGATGCCCGTGACCAGGGACGGCAGGTACATGGCGGCCACGTGGATGCCGATGACCACGCCAACGTCGCTCAGCCCGAGGCCGTGGTCGCGCATGTGCGGCGGCGTCATGGTCATGATGGCGACCATCGCGAGCTGGGCCAGGATCATCACGGTGGCCCCGGCGTAGACGCCCGCCGCGGCCGGGCCGCGGGTGCCCGCGACCGGGACGGCGCCACCGTCCAGCGGGGCCGCCGCGGCGCGGTCCCGCGCGACGATGAACGGGTCCGGCCGGAGCAGCGCGAACAGGGCGGCGCCCGCGGCCAGGTACCCGGCTCCGGCCAGGAGGAACGGCCCGGCGAGCTCGGGGACGCCGACGGCCTCCGCCAGCGCGCCGAGCGGATCCACCAGGTTGGGCCCGACGACGGCGCCGAGGGTCGTCGCGACCATGGCGACGCTGATCGCGAACCCGCGCCGGGAGGGCTCCGCCAGGTCGGTCCCCGCGTACCGGGCCTGGAGGTTGGTGGCCGTCCCGGAGCCGTAGACGACCATCGCGGCGAACAGCAGCGGGACGTTGTCGGCCGCCGCGGCGACCACGACGCCCGCCGCGCCCACGGCCCCGACCAGGAAGCCGCCGGCGAGGCCGGCGCGGCGGCCCCAGCGCTGGGTGACCCGTCCCACGAGCAGCGCCGCGATCGCGGACCCGAAGGTGAA
>JBFWPT010000050.1:26160-30018 GCA_050249835.1 Thermoleophilia bacterium | reverse complement strand
CGCCGCCCTCGTCACCGCCGCCCTCGCCGCCGTCGCCGCCACGACGGCCACCTCCGCGAAGGCGCCCACGGCGGTCGTCCCGCCGGCGATCACGGCGCTCGACAAGCAGTTCCGCGCCATCGTCCCCGCCGCCCGCTGCGCCGCCGGGGCGCCCCAGCTCGCGAGGGGGCGCGCGACCCGGGCGAAGGCGCTCACGAGGGCGCGCGGCGCGAAGGGCCGGGTGCTCGCGGCGAAGAAGGCCCACCTCCGCGCGGCGATCGCTTCCGCGAAGCGGGCGCGGGCGGCCTGCCGCGCCGCGGCCGTGACACCGCCCGGCACGCCCGCCGGCGCTCCGGCCCCGCCGGCCCCAGCTGCCCCCGCCCCGGGCGCGCCCGCCCCCGCGCCGCCCCCGCCGCCCGTCGATCGCGGCACCGTCGTGGCCGTGGGCATCGGCGACACGCCCATCTCGTTCGACAAGCCGTCGTACACCGCGCCCGCGGGCATCGTGACGCTGCGGCTCGCCAACAGCTCGGACCTCGACCACAACGTCGGCGCCCGCACCGCCCCGGACGCGCCGGCGCTCGGCTCAGCCCCCTCCGTCGGCCTCGGCGGCGCGACCGAGGTGACCGTGACCCTGCCCGCGGGCACGTACCAGGTGTTCTGCAACGTGCTGGGCCACGACCAGCTCGGGATGACGGCGGCGCTCACCATCACCTGAGGCCCTTCCCGCGGGCGGTGCGCGTGGGGGAGGATCGGCCCGTGCTGTTCCGCCAGTTCGTGCATGACGACCTGGGGTGCGCGTCGTACCTGGTCGGCGACGAGGACGCCGGGGTCGCGGCCGTCGTGGACCCGGGGCTCGACGTCGACGACTACCTGCGCGTCGCGCGCTACCTGGGCGTGCGCATCGAGCACGTCCTGGAGACGCACACCCACGCCGACCACGTCTCGGGCCACGGGCGCCTGCACGAGGCCACCGGCGCCACGATCCACGTCCACGCCGCGGCGGGGGCCGAGCACCCGCACGAGCCGTTCGAGGACGGCTGGGAGCTCGCCCTGGGCGACGTGCTGGTGCGCGCCGTCCACACGCCGGGGCACCGGCCGGAGCACACCGCCTTCGCCCTGATCGACACGGCCCGGGGCCCGGAGCCCTGGGCGGTCCTGACGGGCGACTCCCTCTTCGTCGGCGACGTGGCGCGTCCCGACCTGGCGGTGGAGGCCGAGGACGGCGCCCGCGACATGTTCCGGTCGTTGTCCGGCGCCCTCCTGACGCTGCCGCCCGAGACCGAGGTCTGGCCCGGCCACCTGGGCGGCTCCATGTGCGGCGGGCCCGGTATGAGCCTGAAGATCAGCTCCACGATCGGCTACGAGCGCGACCACAACCCGCTGCTGACGGTGGGCGACGAGGACGAGTTCGTGCGCCGCTCCCTGGCCGGGCTGGGGCCGCAGCCGCCCAACGTGGGCCGCATCGTGGATCTCAACCGGGGGCCGCTCGCCCTGCACCCGGTCACCGCGCGCCCCATGACGCCCCGCCAGGTGCAGCGCCGCCAGGCGGCGGGGGCGCTGGTCGTCGACGTGCGGTCGGACGTCCAGTTCGACGACGCCCACATCCCCGGGGCGGTGTCCATCACCGTGCTCCGCTCCGGCTTCGGCACCCGCCTCGGCTGGCTCGCGCCGGAGGGCGTGCCGATCGTCGTGGTGGGCCGCGACGACGCCGACGCCCGCGGCGCGGCCCGGCTGGCGGCCGCGGTGGGCATCGACGACGTGACCGGGTACCTCGCCGGCGGGATGACGGCGTGGCGCGAGGAGGGCCGGCCCGAGGCGCGCATCCCGCGCCTGCCCATCGGCGACCTGAGGGAGCGCCTCGCCGCCGACCCCGCCCTGCAGCTCCTGGACGTCCGCGACGACGCCGAATGGCGGCGGGCCCACATCCCGGGGGCCCTGCACACCCCGTACCACGCGCTCTCCGAGCTGCCCGCCGGGCTCGACCCGGAGGCGCCCGTCGCGGTCGTCTGCGCCTCGGGGCAGCGCGCCGGCATCGCGGCCAGCCTGCTGCGGCGGCTCGGCGCCGCGGAGGTCGTCCACGTCACGGGCGGCGGGGTCGGCGCCTGGGAGCGCGCCGGGGGACCCGTGGCCCGCCCCGCCTGACCGGTAGGCTCCGCCCGTGGCGAAGCGCAAGAAGAAGCCCCGCCGGGACCACCTCATCGACCAGACGAAGGCCGGCAAGGGCGCCACGACGGCGGCCGGCCCGTCGACGCAGCGCTCGCGGCTGCTGGTGGTGCTCACCGGCGTCGTGCTGGGCGCCATCTGGGGCACGGTGATGTGGGGGATCGCCGAGCTCGTCGGCGCCGACAGCGGCGTGGCCGGCTGGGCCTACAGCACGGTCACCGTCGCGATGATCGGCGGCGGCGTCGCGGCCTTCTTCGGCGCCACCTGGGCCGCGCGGCGCGGCGAGCGCATCTCGCCGCGGCTCCGCCGCCGCGACCCGTCCTGAGCTCGGCGCCCGGCTCGCGCCGGTCCCGCCGGTGGACTATCCTCACCGGGTGACCGTGCTAGGCGGGGAGCTAGCGGTGCCCTGTACCCGCAATCCGCTATAGCGGGGCTGAGTTCCCGTCCGAGGGGCCGGGTCCGGCTTCGGCACCGTGCAATGCAGCGTTGATGGCGAGGTCCCATTCGGTGGGCGACCGCGAACCAGGTCAGGTCCGGAAGGAAGCAGCCTTAAGCGGATCCGTTCACGCGCAGTGGGGCCACCTCGCCGGAGCAGGCGGCACGGGGCTCACCCGGGGTTCGCGCTTCGACGGCGGGTGCACGGTCACATCTCTTTGAACGACCGACGGGGGCGGGTCCGCGCCGCCGGAGGGGGGCGGACCAGGAGGGCGCGGGCGTGAGCGAGGCGGGCAGCCTCTACAACCGCCACCGGCCGGCGACCTTCGCCGACATGGTGGGGCAGGACCACGTGGCCCGCGCCCTGGGCAACGCGCTGCGCTCCGGGCGCCCCGCGCAGGGCTTCCTGTTCTCGGGCCCCCGCGGCACGGGCAAGACCACCACCGCCCGCATCCTGGCCCGCTGCCTCAACTGCCAGTCCAGCCCGGGCCCGACGCCCGAGCCGTGCGGGCACTGCGACTCGTGCCTGCGCACGGGCCACGCCGACTGGCTCGACGTGGTGGAGGTGGACGCCGCGTCCAGCGCCCGCCGCATCGACGAGATGCGCGAGTGGCTGGAGACGGTCCGCTACGCCCCGGTCGCGTGCCGCTACCGCGTCACGATCATGGACGAGGCGCACCAGATCACCGACGACGCCGCGAGCGCGCTGCTCAAGACCCTCGAGGAGCCGCCGCCGCACCTGGTGGTGATCCTCTGCACCACGCACCCGTGGGACATCCTCCCCACCATCCGCTCGCGCCTGCAGCACTACGTGCTGCGCAAGCCGGGCCTGCCGGCCCTGGTGCGCGTGCTGGAGCGGGTGGCCCGCAGCGAGGGCATCGAGTCGAGCGAGGCGGCCCTCGACCTCCTGGCCCGCGCCGCCGACGGGTCGTACCGCGACGCCCTGGGCCTGCTCGACCAGATCTCCACCTACGCGGGCGGCCGGGTCGACTCCGCGGACGCGCTGGAGCTGCTCGGGGCCGTGGCGCGGGAGACGATGTTCGAGCTCGTCGACCTGATGGCCGCCGGCGAGGCGGCCGGGGCGTTCGAGCTGCTCCAGGAGACCCTCGACGGCCCCGTCGATCCGGCCCAGGCGATGCGCGGCCTGGTGACCCACCTGCGCTACGTCTGCCTGCTGCAGCAGGGCGCCCGCCCGCGCGACGAGTGGGCCTTCGCGCCCGAGGAGGTCGCGCGCCTGCAGGCCCAGGCCAACCAGCTCTCCGACGCCCAGGTGGTGCG
>JBFWPT010000050.1:0-26060 GCA_050249835.1 Thermoleophilia bacterium | reverse complement strand
CCCGCCGACCTGGAGCACATGGAGCGCCTGTGGACGCAGGTGCTGGAGCTGCTGGAGCGCGACGCGCCGCCCACCCGGGGGTTCCTGGACGGCTCGCGCCCGGCGCGCGTCGGCGGGGGCATCCTGGAGGTCACCGTCACGAGCCCCATGCGCGCGGGCATGCTCGGCCGGCCCGAGCACCGGGAGCGCGTCCGCGCGGCCGTCCGCACGGTCTCCGGGCACGAGCTGACGATCGACTTCGAGGCGGGCGATGCCCCCCTCGAGCGGGCGCCGGCGGCGCCGCCGGCGCCGAAGGACCACGAGGCGCTGTTCGACGAGCTGAAGACGATGTTCGGTGCCGTCGAGGAGGGCGGCGACCGCACCTGACACCTGGAGGACCCACGATGTCCCACGGCATGAACCCCCAGAAGATGATGCGCCAGATGCAGAAGATGCAGGAGGACATGGCGCGCGTGCAGGCCGAGCTGCAGGAGGAGTCGGTCACCGGCACCGCCGGCGGCGGCGCCGTGACGGCGAAGGTGAGCGGCGGCCTGGAGCTGCTCGAGCTCACGATCGACCCGTCCGCGGTCGACCCCGAGGACGTCGAGATGCTGCAGGACGTCATCGTGGCGGCCGTCAACGAGGGCATGCGCGCGGCCCAGGAGCACGCGCAGCGCCGCCTCGGCTCCATCACCGGCGGCCTCTCGGGCCTGGGGCTGCCCGGCCTGTAGGCCGGCCCCGCGCGACCGGGTGCTCACGCCCTCCATCGAGCGGCTGGTCGCCGAGCTGGCGCGCCTGCCCGGCATCGGCCCGCGCAGCGCGCAGCGGCTCGCCTTCCACATGATGAAGGCGCCGCCCGAGCGCTCCCGGGCGCTCGCCGAGGCCATCGCCGAGATGACCGAGCGCCTGCGGCCGTGCTCGGTCTGCTTCTCGTTCGCCGAGGCCGAGCTCTGCCCGGTCTGCGCCGACCCGCGCCGCGACGCGACGCTGCTCTGCGCGGTGGAGGAGCCCTCGGCGATCCTCCCCATCGAGCGCACCAACGAGTACCGGGGCCGCTACCACGTGCTGGGCGGCGCCCTGTCGCCCATCGACGGCGTGGACCCCGAGGACCTGCGCATCGCCGAGCTGGTGAAGCGCATCGACGAGGACGGGGTGGTGGAGCTCGTGATCGCCACCAACCCCACCATGTCCGGCGAGGCGACCGCCCTGCACCTCGCCGACCTCGTGCGCGGCCGGGTGCGCGTCACGCGGCTCGCCAGCGGCCTGCCGGTGGGGGCCGACCTGGAGCACGCGGACGAGCTCACGCTGGGGCGCGCGCTGCTGGGGCGCCGGGACCTCTGAGTCCCCGCGGCGCGGGCCGTTGTAGGATCCCCGGTCGGCCCGCACACGGGGGAGGACGGCCATCGGCCTGAGGACGATGAAGTTCGGCGGCAGCTCGGTCGCCGACGCGGACAAGATCAAGAACGTCGCGCGCCGCATCGCGGGCGCGCGCGAGAGCGGCGACGACGTGGTCGCCGTCGTCTCGGCGCGCGGCAAGACGACCGACGGCCTCGTGGCGATGGCCAACGAGATCTCGGCCCGGCCCGACCCGCGCGAGATGGACATGCTGCTCTCCACCGGGGAGCGCATCTCGTGCGCCCTGATGGCGATGGCCCTGCACGACCTCGGCCACGACGCCGTGTCGTTCACCGGCTCGCAGGCCGGCATCGTCACCGACGACTCGCACACCAAGGCGAAGATCGTCGAGATCCGCGGCGCGCGCCTCACCGACGCGCTCGCCGCGGGGAGCATCGTCCTCGTCGCGGGCTTCCAGGGCGTCTCCACCCAGAGCAACAACGTGACCACGCTCGGCCGCGGCGGCTCGGACACCACGGCCGTCGCCCTGGCCGCCGCGCTGGACGCGGAGGTCTGCGAGATCTACACCGACGTCACCGGCGTCTTCACGGCCGACCCCCGGGTGGAGCCCGGGGCCTGCAAGCTGCCGCGGGTGTCCCACGAGGAGATGCTGGAGATGGCGGCGATGGGCTCCAAGGTCCTCGCGCTGCGCTCCGTGGAGTTCGCCCGCCGCCACGACGTCCCGCTGCACGTCCGCTCGTCCTTCCTCCCGGAGGAGGGCACCTGGATCACGAAGGAGACCCCTGAGATGGAGAAGGCGATCGTCACCGGCCTCGCGCACCGCAGCGACGAGGCGAAGGTGACGGTGTCCGGCGTCGAGAACCGCCCCGGCGTGGCGGCCCAGATCTTCACGGCCCTGGCCGACCAGAACGTGAACGTGGACACCATCATCCAGAACCACAGCGAGGCCGCCGGCGCCGACCTGTCGTTCACGGTGCCGCTCGACGAGCTGCGCCTCGCCCTCGACATCCTCGCCGCGAACCGCGAGACGCTCGGCTACCGCGAGGTCACGAGCGACGACCAGATCGGCAAGGTCACGCTCGTCGGCGCCGGGATGAAGTCCGAGCCCGGCGTGGCCGCCAAGATGTTCCGCGTGCTCGCCGAGCAGGGGATCAACCTGCAGATGATCGACACGAGCACCATCCGCATCACGGTCGTCATCGACCGGCGCGAGGTGGAGCGGGCCGTCCGCGCCCTGCACGACGCCTTCGACCTGGCCGGCGAGGCCGCGCGGAGGGCCGATGTTTAACGTCGCCGTGGTGGGCGCCACCGGCGCCGTCGGCGGGACCATGCTGCGCGTCCTGGAGGAGCGCGGCTTCCCGGTCACCGAGCTCCGCCCGCTGGCGTCGGCCCGCAGCGAGGGCCGCGAGCTCGACTACCTGGGCCAGGCCCGCACCGTGCGGACCCTGACCCCGGACGCCTTCGAGGGCATCCACATCGCCCTGTTCTCGGCCGGCGCCACCCGGTCGCGCGAGTTCGCCCCGGCGGCTGTCGAGGCGGGCGCCGTGGTCATCGACAACTCGAGCGCCTACCGCATGGACGAGCGCGTCCCGCTCGTCGTCCCCGAGGTCAACGAGGACGCGATCGAGGGGCACACCGGCATCATCGCCAACCCGAACTGCGTCGCCGCGCCGCTCGTGGTGGCGCTCAAGCCCCTCGCCGACGTCGCCGGCCTGGAGCGGGTCGTCGTGTCGAGCTACCAGTCGGTCAGCGGCACCGGCGTCGCCGCGGTCACCGAGCTGCGCGAGCAGTCGGCCGGCTACCTGGCGGACGACGAGCCCGAGCCCTCGGTCTACCCCCACCCGATCGCCTTCAACGTGCTCCCGCACATCGGCGACTTCGCCGACGACGGCTACACCGGCGAGGAGCAGAAGGTCGCCGACGAGACGCGCAAGATGCTCGGGATGCCGGACCTCGCGGTGAGCGCCACCTGCGTCCGCGTGCCGGTGATGTTCGCCCACTCCCAGGCGGTCCACATCGAGACGAGCGACAAGCTCACGGCCGACAAGGCCCGCTCGCTGTTGGTGGGCGCGCCCGGCGTGGTGCTCGTGGACGAGCCGCCGCTCTCCCGCTACCCGCTGCCGCGCGAGGCCGCCGGGCGGGACGACGTGCTCGTCGGCCGCATCCGCGAGGACGCCTCCCACCCCCGCGGCCTCGTCCTCTGGATCTCCAGCGACAACCTCCGCAAGGGCGCCGCGACCAACGCCGTCCAGATCGCGGAGTCCCTCGTCACGAGGGGCTGGCTCTAGGAGGGTCCGGGCTCCGGCAGGGCCGTCTCGTCGAAGGGGACGGGCCGGCCCTCGCGGGGCAGCAGGCGGCGCCGCGGGGGGCTGCCCCCGTCGGCCGCCTCGCGGCAGGCGGTGCACACCGGCGCGGGGCCGTCGATCCCGATGACGGGGCCCTCGGCGGTCGCGGGGCCGTGGCCCGGGTCGGCCGCGCAGAGGCCCTCGAACGGGCGGTCGGCCGGGAAGGGCGCGCCCACCTCGGCGCCCACCTCGGCCAGCCCGGCGAGGGCGCCGTCGATGCGAGGCACCAGGTCCGTGACCTCCTCGGTGGTGCGGGCGGCCTGCAGCGCGCCCACGACGTCGGCGTAGGTGCCCAGGGCGCCCTCCACCCGGGCGCGGGCCTCCTCGGGGAGATCGGGACGGCGGGCGAGGGAGCCGGCCCGGGCGCGCAGGGCGTCCAGGTGCACCCGGGCCACGGCCCGGGCCTCGCTCAGGTCCCGCCGGCCGACGCGCCCGGCGCGCCCCATCCCGATCGCGGCGGCCCACCCGCCCCCGGCGAGCGCGACCGCGAGCAGGGCGAGCCCCGCCCACTCGACGTCGGGCTCGTCCGGCTCGACCGGCACGGCGGCGATGCGGGAGGCCTGCACGAGGCGCTCGACCGGGTTGGCCACCGCCTCCAGGTCCGCGGCGGCGACGCGGGCGGTGATGTCGGCGCGCGCGACCGGGGTGGCGACGGCCACAGCGCCGTTGCGGCGGGTCACGATGACCGTGCCGTCGTGGTCGAGGCGGACGGCCAGGCGCTCGGCGTAGACCGCCAGCGACGGCGCCCCCACGGGCCCGATCACGACCGCCAGCTTCACCGGCCGGCCGGCCTCCCGGAGCGCCGCGGCGTTGCTCCGGAGCGTCGCCTCCTCGGCGGCGGCGGCCGGGCCGAGGACGCGGGGGCTGACGTAGGCGTCATCGCTCCGCAGCGCCTCCAGCGCCGGGTCGCCGCCCACGCCCGCCGCGGGCGCGGCCACGCCGATCAGGGCGGCCAGCGCGAGGGCGGCCACCGGCCGCCGCATGGGCCCGGGCACCGTGCTCAGGCGGGGGCGGGGCGGGGCTCGGGGAGCATGGCGCCCCGCGCGGCGCGCACGGCGCGGGCGACCATCCCCGGGGCGGCCACCAGGCCGCCCAGCTCGATCCGCATCAGCGCGACCTGGCCGGCCGTGCGGACCGGCGTGAAGCCGAGCCGCTCCAGCAGGCCCCGGTCGAAGAGGGTGTGGTGGCCGAGGTGGCGGTCGGCGGAGGTGACGTCGTCCGGATAGGAGAGGCCGAACGCCTCCACCGCGGGCAGGCCGCGGGCCTTGAGGTCGGCGAGCGCCTCCAGCAGCAGCCGCTCGCAGGCGCCCTCCGGGTCGTCCCCCTCGATGAAGCTGCAGGTCACGAGCGCGGCGTCGCGCCCGGGCGGGCCGGCCGGCAGGGCCAGGGCCCGGGGGAACATGTCGCCGTGGCCGTACTGCACCATCCCGCGGAAGGCCGCGCCCTCGTGCATCACGCGCCCGAAGCCGCCCATCCGGCGCTGCGCCGCCCCGGCCCAGGCGGCCTTGCGGCGCTCGTCGGCGGACACGCGGTCGTGCTGCCAGAAGGTGCAGCTCACGCAGGGCGGGGGCAGGTCGCCCCGGGTCGCCGCGGTGAGGGGGGTGATGGCGGTCACGGCCCGATGATAGGGCCGCGCGCCGCGGTCATCCGCAGGCGGGGTCCTCCAGGGAGCAGGTCCCGCCCATCCAGACCGGCAGCTCGCGCCAGCCGCCGTCCACGGGCTCCGCGCCGCCGTAGGTCTCGGCGAGGTAGGCGAGGATGCGCCTGCGGTCCCAGACGGCCGTGTCGCCGTCGACCAGCATCGGCACCTGCGGCGGCTCGCCCTGGGCGCCCGCGAGGACGGCCCGGGCGGCGGGGTTCCCGCGCACCGTGACCGCCTCGTAGGGCACGCCGAGCGCGTCGAGGGCCTCCGTGACCTCGACGCACTTCCAGCATGTGGGGCTCTCGTAGAGCGTGACCACGGCGGGACGCCGGGCCGCGAGCCCCGCGGCGCCTACGCCCCGACCGCCTCCAGCACGCGGTCGACCGGCACCAGGTGCCGCTTGAAGTCCATGATCTTCGTGTCGATGCCCAGCGCGAGCCCGATGAGCTGCGGCAGGTGCAGCACCGGCATGTTGTACTCGGTGCCGTTGAGGGCCTCGGCCTTGCGCTGGTAGGCGTCCATCGCCAGGTGGCACAGCGGGCAGGGCGTGACCATGCAGTCGGCGCCGGCGTCGCGGGACTGCGAGAGGGCGACGTGCGACTCGCGCAGCGCGACCTCCTCGCGGGCCAGGACGATCGGGAAGCCGCAGCACTTGGACTTCGCCTCGTAGTCGGCCACCTCGCCGCCGAGGGCCGTGATGAGGCGCTCGAGCGACTGCGGGCGGTCCGGGTCCTCGAAGCCCATGACCGAGGACGGCCGCAGCAGCTGGCAGCCGTAGTACGGCGCCACCCGCAGGCCGTTCAGGCCCCGCGGGCCCTGCTTCTCGAGCAGGGACAGGCCCTCCTCGGTGGCGAGGTACCACAGGAGGTGCGTGACCTCCTTGGTGCCCTCGTACGGGCGGGCCCCGACCTTCACGAGCTCCTCGTTCACCTGCTCCAGCAGGCGGGCGTCCTCCTTGACCATCTTGTTCGCCCGGCGCAGGTTGAGCGTGCAGACGTTGCAGATGGTGAGGATGTCGACGCCCATCTCCTCGGCCTGGCTGAGGATGCGGACGTTGAGCGTGAGGTACAGGTTGGGCTTCGCCTCGGCGATGTCGCCGGCGCCGCAGCAGGTGGCCGCGGGCATCGGCAGCAGCTCGATGTCGAGCATCGGCGCGAGGTGCTTGGTGGTGGCGTCGAGCTCCTTGGAGGAGAACTCGGCGATGCAGCCCGGGTAGTACGCGAACTGCGTCGCCATCAGATCGTCTCCTTCACGTTCTTCATCAGCTTCTGGACTTCCTTGAGCTTCTTGATGCGGTGAGGGATCGGCGACGGGGCCTTGCCGTGCGTGAGCATCTTCATCGCGAACGGCAGGTCGAGCGGCGCCTTGATCGGGTCCGTGAACGGGACGAGCACCGTCTCGTTCAGCTTGCCGCCGGTGCGCATCGAGAGCAGGAAGGCCTTCGCGTGGCGGGCGCCCGCGTCCTTCATCGAGCGGCCCTCCTGGAAGGCGATGCCGCCCAGCTTCTCGATCGCGTCGCGCGGGTTGACGCCCTTCGGGCAGCGCTCGTTGCAGTACATGCAGCGCGTGCAGTCCCAGACGCCGTGCTGGCCCGTGTAGAGCTTGGCGCGCTGCTTGCGCTGGCCGTCGCGGACGTCGCCGGCGAAGCGGTAGCCCCAGGCGAACGCGGCGGGGCCGACGAACTCGGGGTCGGCGGCGAGCGAGTTGCACTCGGAGTAGCAGGCGGCGCAGAGGATGCAGGCGCTCTCGCGGAAGAGCTTCTGCATGTCCTCCTTGGAGACCAGCCGCTCCTTCTCCGGCGGCGGGCCGTCGGGGATGAGGTACGGCTTCACCGACTTGAACTTGTCCCAGAACGGGTCCATGTCGACGATCAGGTCCTTGATCGGCGCGAAGTTGCCGATCGGGTCGACCTGGATCGTGTCGGTCTCGAACTCCTGCTTGACGTCCTCGACCTGGCTCATGCAGGCGAGCACCGTCTTGCCGTTCGCCTTGCAGGCGCAGGAGCCGCAGATGGCCGACCGGCAGGAATAACGGACCGCGAGGGTGCCGTCCTGCTCGTTCTGGAGCTGCAGGATCGCGTCCAGCAGCGTCAGGTCCTCGCCGTGCTCCAGCTGGAAGTCCTGCCGGTACGGGTCCGGCGCGGTGTCCGGCTGGAAGCGGAAGATGTCCAGGGTGGTGGTCGGCATCAGTAGGTCCTCACCTGGGGCTGGAACTTGGTCACGGTGACCTCGGAGTAGTCCAGGCGGATCTGGTCGTCCTCGAGGTACGACAGCGTGTGCTTCATCCAGTTCTCGTCATCGCGCTCCGGGAAGTCGGTGCGCGAGTGGGCGCCCCGGCTCTCGGTGCGCTCGACGGCGCCGGCCACCATGGTCGCGGCCAGGTCCAGCAGGTACCCGGTCTCGATCGTGTGGATGAGCGACTGGTTGAACGTGCGGCCCTTGTCGGTGACGACGACGCCCTTGAACTGCTCGCGCAGGTCCTCGACGGTCGCCTGGGCCTCCTTGAGCTCCTCGCCGGTGCGGAAGACGCCCACCTTCTCCTGCATGGTGTCCGCCAGGACGTCGCGCAGTTCGTGCTGCTTCGGGCCCCGGGTCCGCTCGAGCAGCGCGCGGATCTCCTCCTCGGTGCGGCGGGCGGCCTCGGGGGTCGCCTGGATGCCGCGCCCGTTGAAGATCTGCGAGGCGTAGCGGGCGGCGGCGCCGCCGGTGCGGGCGCCGAACACGACGGCCTCCAGCAGCGAGTTGCCGCCGAGGCGGTTCGCGCCGTGCACCGAGACGCAGGCGCACTCGCCGGCGGCGAACAGGCCCTGCATGTGCGGGGCGGCGCCCCACGAGTCCACGTGCACGCCACCCATGTGGTAGTGCGCGCCGGGCCGGATGGGGATGGGCGCCTCGATCGGGTCGACGCCGGCGAAGGCCATCGCCAGCTCCCGGATCTGGGGCAGCCGCTCCATGATCTTCTCGCGGCCGAGGTGGCGCAGGTCGAGCATGACCGAGCCGTTGATGCCGCGGCCCTCGAGGATCTCCGTGGCCTCCGAGCGCGACACGACGTCGCGCGAGGCGAGCTCCAGCTTGTTGGGCGCGTACTTGCTCATGAAGCGCTCGCCCTCGGAGTTCAGGAGGATGCCGCCCTCGCCCCGGGCGCCCTCGGTCACGAGCACGCCGCTCGGGTTGAGGGTGGTGGGGTGGAACTGCATGAACTCCATGTCCTTGAGCGGCACGCCGGCCTTGAGGGCCAGGCCCATGCCGTCGCCCGTGGACGAGTGGGAGTTGGTGGAGGGCCGGTACACGCGGCCGGCGCCGCCGGTGGCGAGCACGACGGCCTTCGCGCCGATGGTCTGGATCGTCCCGTGGACCATGTCGTAGGCCACCACGCCGGAGCAGCCGCCGTGGTCGTCCTGGACGAGGTCGGTGACGAACCACTCCTCGTAGGTCGGGATGTCGTACTTCACGCACACGGTGTAGAGCGTGTGCAGGATGACGAGCCCCGTGAGGTCCGCCGCGAAGCAGGTGCGCGGGAAGCCGGCGCCGCCGAACGGGCGCTGGGCGATCTTGCCCGTGCTCTCGTGGCGGCTGAAGACCGCGCCCCAGTGCTCGAGCTGGATGATCTCGCCCGGGGCGTCGCCGCAGAGGATCTCGATCGCGTCCTGGTCGCCGATGTAGTCGGCGCCCTTGACGGTGTCGAAGGTGTGGTTGTCCGGGTGGTCGTCGGTCTGGTTGCCGAGCGCGGCGTTGATGCCGCCCTGCGCGGCGCCCGAGTGACTCCGCACCGGGTGCACCTTCGTGACGAGCGCGACGTCCACGCCCGCCTCGTGTGCCGCGATCGCCGCGCGCATGCCCGCGAGGCCCGCGCCCACGACGACCACGTCATGGCTGAGCAATGTCCGTGCCCTCCAACTTGTCGATTGCCCTCCTCCGAACACTATCGGACGGACCACCCGGGTCCTCCGGGTCATTCGTCGCTCCCGGGGTGGGCGCGCGGCCCCCGTCGCGGCCCGGCATGATCCCCCGCCGTGAGCGTCGACGCCGCCATCACCCTCGCCGTGATCGTCGCGGTCCTCGTCCTGCTCGTGCTCGACAAGGTCTCCCCGGCCTTCGCCGTGCTCGGCGGGAGCGTGTTCCTGCTCGTGACCGGGGTCATCGACGCGAGCGACGCCTTCGCCGGGTTCTCGAACTCGGCGCCCCTCACCGTGGCGGCCCTCTACGTGGTGGCCGCCGCGGCGGCGCGGACGCGGGTGATCGAGACGCTGGCGGGCGGGATCGCCCGTGCCGCCCGTCCCGGCGCCCCGCCGCCCGGGGAGCGGCGCGCCCTGGCGCGGATCGTGGCCCCCACCGCGGGGGCCTCGGCGTTCCTCAACAACACGCCGATCGTCGCGATGGGCATCCCGCCGATCCTGTCGTGGGCCCGCCGCACCGGCCGGTCGCCGTCGCGCTACCTCATGCCCCTGTCGTTCGCGGCCGTCGTCGGCGGCACCGTGACGATCATCGGCACCTCGACGAACCTCGTCGTCTCGGGGCTCATGGAGGACGCCGGCCAGGAGCCGATGGGCTTCTTCGAGATCGCCAAGGTGGGCCTGCCGTTCGCCGTGGTGAGCGCGATCGTGCTCGTCCTCGTCGCCCCCCGGCTGCTGCCCGACCGCCGCGCGCCCAGCGAGGACACCGCCGCCGACGAGCGCGAGTTCACCCTCGAGATGGTCGTCGAGCCCGGCGCGGCGATCGTGGGGCGCTCGATCGCCGACGCCGGGCTGCGTTCCCTCCAGGGCGTGTACCTGGTGGAGATCGAGCGCGACGGGCAGCGCATCTCCTCGGTCCGGCCGGACGAGATCCTGGCCGAGGGCGACCGGCTGACCTTCGCCGGGGCGGTCGACCGCGTCGTGGACCTGCAGGCGGTCCGCGGCCTGCGATCGGCGGAGGAGCGCCACTTCGGCCGGGTCGGCAGCGCGCAGGAGCGGCGGCTCTACGAGGCCGTCATCGCCCCGTCCTCCTCGCTCGTCGGCTCCAGCCTGAAGGAGGCCGGGTTCCGCGGGCGCTTCGGCGGCGCCGTCATCGCCATCCACCGCGCCGACGACCGCGTGCCGGGCAAGCTCGGCGAGGTCCGCCTGCGGGCCGGCGACGTCCTGCTGGTGCTCGCCGGCCCCGCCTTCCGGCCGCGGGCGCTCGACCGGCGCGACTTCCTCGTGGTCGCGGCGCTGGACGGCGAGCCGCCGCCGCTGGAGGGCAAGGCGCCGATCGTCGGGCTCGTCATCGCCGGCGTCATCGTCCTCGCGTCCACCGGGCTCATGGACATCCTGCCCGCCGCGTTCCTCGCGGCCTTCGCCGTGGTGGCCTTCGGCGTGCTCACGCCCACCGAGGCCCGCGACTCGGTCGACCTCGACGTCATCGTCGTGATCGCGGCCTCGTTCGGACTGGGGCGGGCGATCGAGAGCAGCGGGCTGGCCCAGGACATCGTCGACGTCCTCATCGAGCCCCTCGGCCGCTTCGGGGACCTCGGGCTCCTGTTCGGGGTCCTGCTGGCCACGATCATCATCACCGAGATGATCAGCAACAACGCCGCGGCGGTGCTGCTGTTCCCGATCGCCGTCGCCACGGCGTCGACCGCCGGGCTCGATCCGCGCCCCTTCGCGTTCGCCGTCGCCCTCGGCGCGTCGTCGTCGTTCCTGACCCCGATCGGGTACCAGACGAACACGATGGTCTACGGCATCGGGGGCTACCGCTTCAGCGACTTCGCGCGTCTCGGATTCCCGCTGTCCATCGTGATGATCGTGATGGCGATGATCTTCATCCCCCTCGGCTGGCCCCTGAGCTGAGGCGGGCGCGGGGGGCCGCCGGGCCGGGCCCGGCGCGGCCCGTCCGGTATGCTCGGAGTGTTTTGCGGCCGCCCCCGTGGCGGCCGTTCGTCAGATGTCAGCGAACGCTCGTGAAGGAGTCGTACTCGTGGCACACCGCGTCACGTTCATTCCCGGCGACGGCACTGGGCCGGAGATCGCCGAGGCCACCAAGCGCGTTCTGGACGCGACCGGCGTGGACTTCGAGTGGGACGTCCAGGAGGCGGGCGTCGACATCATGGAGACGGCCGGCACGCCGCTGCCCGACTCCGTGATCGAGTCGATCCGGGACACGAAGGTCGCCATCAAGGGCCCGATCACGACGCCGGTGGGCCACGGGTTCCGCAGCGTGAACGTCGCTCTACGGAAGGCCCTCGACCTCTACGCCTGCGTACGCCCCTGCAAGAGCTACGTCGGCGTGCGCTCGAAGTACGAGGACATCGACCTCGTCATCGTCCGCGAGAACACCGAGGACCTGTACGCGGGCATCGAGTTCGAGAAGGACACGCCGGAGAACCTGGCGCTGACCAAGGAGATCATCGAGCTCGACCCCGACGCGGCGAAGACGATCAAGCCGCACGCCGGGATCTCGATCAAGCCGATCTCCGTCGAGGGCACCCAGCGGGTCGTGCGCTACGCGTTCGACTACGCCCGTGAGAACGGCCGCCGGAAGGTCACGGCCGTCCACAAGGCCAACATCATGAAGCACACCGACGGCCTGTGGCTGGCCGTCGCCACCGAGGTCGCGACCGAGTACCCGGACATCGAGTTCGAGGAGCGGATCGTCGACAACATGTGCATGCAGCTCGTGCAGAAGCCCGAGCTGTACGACGTGATCGTGCTGCCGAACCTGTACGGCGACATCCTCAGCGACCTGGGTGCCGGCCTCGTCGGCGGCCTCGGCGTCGCCCCCGGCGCCAACATCGGCAGCGAGGCCGCGCTCTTCGAGCCGACCCACGGATCCGCGCCGAAGTACGCCGGCCAGAACAAGGTCAACCCGCTGGCCATGATGCTCTCCGGCGTGATGATGCTCCGTTACCTCAAGGAGACGGACGCGGCCGATCGCATGGAGGGCGCCATCGCCGAGCTCGTACGTGAGGGGAAGTCCGTGACCTACGACATGAAGCCCGACCGTGACGACCCGACGGCCGTCGGTACGTCCCAGGTGGCCGACGCGCTCATCGAGAAGCTCAAGGTGACCGCGTGAGCGCGGCCAAGGCCCCGCTGCGCGTCGCCGTCACCGGCGCCGCCGGCCAGATCGGCTACTCGATCCTCCCGCGCATCGCCGCCGGCGAGGCGTTCGGCAAGGACCAGCCGGTCATCCTGCAGCTCCTCGAGCTGCCGATCGACAAGGTCCAGGAGGCGCTGAAGGGCGTCGCCATGGAGCTCGACGACTGCGCCTTCCCGCTGCTGCAGGACATGGTCCTGACCGGTGACCCGAACGTCGCGTTCAAGGACGCCGACTGGGTCATCCTCGTCGGCTCCAAGCCGCGCGGCCCGGGCATGGAGCGCGCCGACCTCCTGAAGGACAACGGCAAGATCTTCATCGAGCAGGGCAAGGCCATCGACGCGGTCGCGTCCGACAACGCGCGCGTCGTGGTGGTCGGCAACCCGTGCAACACGAACTGCATGATCGCCGCCGCCCAGGCCACCCGCCTCGGCCCGGAGCGCTTCACCGCGATGACGCGCCTCGACCAGAACCGCGCCCAGACCCAGCTGGCCCAGAAGGCCGGCGTGGCGGTCTCGGACGTGGACGACATCGTCATCTTCGGCAACCACTCGCCGACGATGTTCGCCGACTTCACCAACGCGACGATCGGCGGCAAGCCGGCGCGCGAGGTCATCGGCGACGACGCCTGGCTCGAGAACGAGTTCCTCCCGACCGTCGGCAAGCGCGGCGCGGCCATCATCGCGGCCCGCGGCCTGTCGTCGGCGGCCTCCGCGGCGAACGCCGCGATCGACCACGTCCGCTCGCTCCACACGCCGGGCGACGACATCCACTCGATCGCCGTGCACAGCGACGGCTCCTACGGCTTCGACGAGGGCATCTGGGCGTCGGTCCCGGTCAAGACGACCGCCCCCGGCACCTACGAGGTCGTCCGCTCGGGCTGGGAGCACGACGAGTTCGCGAAGGGCAAGATCGCCGCGACCAACGCCGAACTGGTGGAGGAGCGCGAGACCGTGAAGGACATGCTCGGGTAACCACCCCCGGCATCGCAGCACTACCCAAGGGCCCCCTCAGATGAGGGGGCCCTTGATCTTTGCGCAGTGAGCCGAGGCCGAAGGCCACGGGGAACGGCCGCCGAGCGCACGCGCCGCCCCGCCACCGACCGGACCGGAGTGTGGGTGTCCGGCGTCCGTCCCCGCCGAAGGCGGTGACGCCGTGTGGAAATCGGCGCGGCAGCGACGATTTCTCGCCGACGCCGAGCCGCTAGAGCGAGGCGTTGCGTGAGCGCACGTGTAGGGGTCCCGCCCGTTAACGGTGGGGTGGCTCCCGGACGCCCTCGATCGGCGTCGCGGGGATCGTGGGGTGGTACCCGAGACCATCCCGGACAGGAGCCCGCCATGCCCCGTCGCCGAACGGCGCTCGCCGCCCTCGCGGCCGTCACCGCCTCGCTCGCCGTCGCCGGCCCCGCCACGGCCGACTCGATCTCCTACATCAAGAACGGCGACGTCTGGCTCGCGACCCCCGACGGGGCGCGCCACTTCCAGGTCACCTCGACGGGCGTCTACTCCTACGCCTCGCAGGCGGACAACGGCACGATCATCGCCCTCGCCGGCGAGCGCCTGCACCGCCTGGACCGCCTGGGCAACGTGACCGCCGACTTCGCGACGCCGGTGTCCGACGGCCCGCCGCCGCCCGCGCCCCCGGCGTGGAACGACACCCGTACGAACTACTTCAACGGCCCGTTCGAGCCGGAGATCTCGCCCGACGGGACCAAGGTCTCGTACACGTACTTCTGGCAGCACTACACCTACGACTACGTCCTCGGGAGCTGGCGGAACCGCCTGGAGAGCGGCACCGCGATCACCCACATCGACCGGCTCACCGCGTGGAGCGAGTTCGGCGGGAACCTGACCGGCTGGCGCAACGGCTCCTGGGTCGACTCCGACACCCTCATGCGCGGTAACGCCGGGGTGCCGCTGGCCGAGGACCTCGTCTTCAACGACATCGCGCCGGGGTCGATCGGCGAGGTGCGCCGCTGGTTCCGCAACTACGGCGGCTACGACCGCTACGACGGCGAGCTCAACCGCCAGGCCTCGGCCCTCGCGCTGAGCGGCGACGGCCCCGCCGACGAGGGCGGCCGCCACCTCGGGGTGTACCGCACCCTCGGCGGCGTCACCGCCGAGCCCGAGCTGTGCTTCCGCCTCTTCGACGACGCGGCCACCGACAACCTCCCGCCGCGGAGCTCCTCGTGGTCGCCCGACGGCGGCCGGCTCGCCTTCCAGGACGGGGCGGGGGTGCAGGTGCTGAACGTCGGCGACCTCTCCGGCGCCTGCCGGACGCCGGTCGACGCCGACATCACCATGCTCGCGGCCGGCGCCACCCAGCCGGACTGGGGCCCCGCCGACGTCCCCGCGGGCCGTCCCGCGACCGCCGGCCCCGGGGGCGGGGCCGGGCCGGGCGCCACCCCCGGCGCCGGGGCGAAGGCCCTGAAGGCGGGCGTCGCCCGCGCGCGGCTCGGCACGGCGCTGCGCCGCGGGATCCGGGTGCGCCTCACGGCGCCCGGACGCGGCCGTGCCGTCGTGGTGGCCCGCCTCCGCGGCGCGGTCGTCGCCCGCGGCTCCGCCCCGGTGGCCGCCGCCGGCCGCCGCGCGGTGACCGTCCGGTTCACGGCGCCCGGCCGCCGGGCCCTGGCCCGCGCGCGCACCGCCCGGCTGAAGCTGGCCGTCACCTTCACCCCGCGCGGCGGGACGGCGGTGCGGCAGTCCGTCGCGGTCACCCTGAAGCGGTAGCCGGCTCCCCGGGATCTCCCGGTCGTCGTCGTCCGCGGCGGCGGCCGGGAGGCCCGCGCCGAGCGCCTCCGCCAGGTGCCGGCGCGAGCGGATGCCGAGCTTCGAGTAGGAGCGGCCCAGATGCACCTCGACCGTCTTGCGCGTCACCCACAACGTCTCGGCGATCTCCCGGTTGGAGAGCCCGCGGGCGGCCAGCTCGGCCACCCGCAGCTCGCCGGGCGTGAGCGCCGCGACGCCCTCGAGCGCCTCGGTGCGCAGGCGGGCGCCGGAGGCGGCGAGCTCCTCGCGGGCCGTGGCGGCGAGGCGCCCCGCGCCGAGGCGGGCGGCGGCGTCGAGCGCGCGGCGCAGGGTGACCCGCGCCTCGCGGCGGCGGCCGGCCCGCCGCTCGGCCGACCCGAGGTCGAGCAGCGCCGCGGCGTGGTCCAGGGCGAGGTCACCCGCCGCCAGGTCGCGCTCGGCCTCCGCCAGCGCCCGCAGGCCCTCCTCGTCGCGCAGCGCGAGGCCGCGGACCCTCAGCGCGATGGCCGCCGCACCCGGCAGGCCGGCGCGCCGGGCGGCCGCCAGCGACTCGTCCGCCAGCGCCAGCGCCTCCGCGCGCCCGTCCTCGCGGCCGGCGAGCAGCTCGGCCAGCCGCAGCGTCGCGCGCGCCTTGTGGGGCGCGTGCCATCCCCGCTCGGCGAGCAGCGCGCGGGCGCGGCGCAGGTCCGTCTCGGCCTCCTCCGTGCGGCCCTGCGCCCGCTGGGCCCAGGCGCGGGCGGCGAGCGCGTCGGTGCCCGCGATGGTGCGCTCCACGACCTCGGTGATCGTCATGGCGGCGGCGAACTCCTGCGCCTCGGCGTCCTCCCCGCGCGCCAGCAGCACCTCGGCGAGGATGGTCTGGAGGCTGTTGCGGGCGAGCTCCAGGCCGACCTCCTCGGCCGCGGCCAGCGCGGCGCGCGCGTGCGCCTCGGCGGAGGTGAGGCTGCCGAAGCTCCACGCCCAGTAGGCCCGCCCGTGGTCCATGTAGAGGGCCCCGAGCCGCGAGCCGGTGCGGCGGTGCTCGTCGTCGCCGGCGTCGAGGGCCCGGCGCGCCAGGTCGGGCCGCTCGCACAACCGCAGCGCCAGCGTCAGCAGGTGGTAGCCGCCCGACAGCAGCCCCGCGCCGCGCAGCATCCCGTCGCCGTCGAGGGCCCGCCGCGCGTGGGCGGTCACCTCGTCCGCCGGGGCGCCCGCGTAGGCCGTCTCGATGGCGAGATGACCGGCCAGGACCGGCGACCCCGGGTCGTCCCGGAGGCCCTGCTCCAGCAGCGCCGCGCGGCGGTCGTCGAGGGCCGCGTCGTAGAAGGCGGCGGTGTAGAGGCCGGAGCGCAGCCGCGACGCCAGCGCCGGGGTACGCACCTCCCGGGTGGCCGTCTCCAGCTCGGCCACGGCGCCGGGCGGGTCGCGCAGCAGCAGCAGGCGCGCCCGGGCGGCGTGGGCGCGCGCCGCGGCGTCGCCGTCGATGCCCGCGGCCAGCGCGGCGTCCAGGCGCTCCGGGGCGGCGGGGTCGCCCGCGGCCGCCTCCAGCTCGGCCAACTTCAGGAGGATCCCGGGACGATCGCCGCCGGGCGCCGGCTCGTCCAGGGCCCGGCGCAGCTGGGCGATCGCGACCTCGCCGGCGCCCTCGGCGGCCGCCGCGGCCGCGGCCTCGCGCAGCACGCCCGCGACCCACGGGTCGCCGGCCGGCTCGGCCTGCAGCAGGTGGACGGCGACCTCCGCCGGACGGCCGCGGGCGGCCACCAGCCGGGCGGCCCGCGCGTGGAGGGCCGCCCGCTCGGCGGGGGGCGTGCCCGCCCGCGTCGCCTCGCGCACCACCGGATGCACGAAGCCCCGGGTCGCCCCGTCAAGGATCCGGGCCGCCACGAGGCGGTCGGCCGCGACCACGGCGTCGTCCTGCCCCAGGCCGCTCAGGGCCGCGAGGTCGCGGAGGGGCGCGCCCTCGCCGAGCACCGCCACCGCGCGGGCCAGCGCCCCGGCGCCCGGCCCGAGCGCGGCCAGCCGGCGGCCCACGTCCTCCGCGAGCCCGCCCGCGGCCAGCGCGGTGACCGCCTCCGCCTCGCCGGCGCGGCCGCGCAGCCCGTTCTCGGCGGCCGCCCGCGCGAGCTCCCGCACCAGCAGCGGGTTGCCGGCGGATCCGTCGTGGACGGCGTCGCCGAAGGGCTCCTCGGGCGCGTCGGCCATCTCGCGCGCGAGCAGGGCTCCGGTCGCGGCCCGGCTGAGCGGCGCCGGGCGCACGCGGCGGGCGGCCGGCCCCGCGGCCAGGGCGCCGAGCAGGCCCTCGCGCTCCCCGGCCTCGCCCGGGCGGGCGGTGGCGATGACCAGCACCGGCAGGCCCTCCAGGCGACGGCCCAGGAACTCGAGCCAGCGGAGCGATGCGGCGTCGCACCAGTGGACGTCGTCGACGAGCAGCAGCAGCGGCGCGTCCTCGGCGAGGGTGGCCGTGAACCAGTAGAGGCCGTGCAGGATGGCGTGCGACGCGTCCGGCCCCCGGGGCGCCGCGGCCTCCGGCTCGAGCACCCCCCGCGCCAGCGCGGCCGCGCCGCCCAGCAGGCGCTGGCGCCGCTCGGGGGGCGCGCCCGCCAGCACCGGTCCCAGCAGCTGCACCACCACGCCGAAGGGGAAGCCGGTGTCCAGCTCGGACCCCGTGGCGGCCCGCACCGCCATGCCGCGCGCGGCGGCGTCGTCGCGCGCCGCGCGGGCGAGCGTGGTCTTGCCGATCCCGGCCGGGCCCTCGATGAGCACGACGCGGCCGTCGCCCCGGGTCGCCGCGCCGATCAGGCCGCCGAGGGCCTCCAGCTCAGCGGCGCGCTCCAGCAGCGATGTGTCGTCGGTCGGCGTGGGGGGTCTCCGCGGTGCGTGGGGTGTGGGCGGTGGGCGTGACGCGGCTCGCGTGCCCTCCCGGCGCCCGCCCGCCCGCCGGCAGGGTCGTCTGCGGGGGCGACCACGCGGTGCTGGAGGTGGACGCCCCGGCCGGCGCCGGCGCCGCCGAGCACCTCCACGAGCATGAGGATCTGGTGCTGATCCTAGTGCGGGGCTCCCTGGAGGTGACCGTGGGGGGGAACACGGCGACGATCGCGCCGGGCGCCGTCGCCCGCCTGCCGCGCGGCGTGCCCCACCGGGTCACCGCCGGGCCCGGGGGCGCGCGCTACGTCTGCGTCTGCCTCCCCGGCGGGCTGGAGGAGGTGCTCGCCGCGATCGGCGACCCCGAGTCGACCGACGACGACCGCGCCGCCCTGCTCGCCGCCGCCGGCATCCACGCGGTCTCGGGCCGCTGGTGACGCGGCCCGCGCCCGCGCGCTAGTTCGAGAACCACCTCTTCCGGGCCATCCGGTACCCGAGGATGCCGACGATCGCGCCCGCGATCCCCGAGAGCACGATGATCCAGATGAGGCTGATCTTCGCGGAGAAGAAGACGAACGAGACCTCGACCTGGTCGCTGTTCTCGATCACGAAGATCAGCACCAGGCTCACGACCAGCACGAGCGTCCCGGCCAGGGCGAGCTGGCGCACCTGGCGCTCGTCGAGGCCCTCCCGCTCGTCGGGCGGGCGTGGCGGGGGGTCGGGCGGGCGCCGCGCGGGCAGGTGGTCGCCGGCCACGACGGGGCCTATCCGGGGGTGACCGCGGCGGCGCTGAACACCGCGCCGAGCCGCTCCATCCCCTCGTCGATCTCGGCCGGCGACACGCCGCTGTAGGCCAGGCGCAGGGTGCGCTCACCGCCCTCCAGGACGCAGTCGCTCCCCTTCACGTACTGGATGCCCGCGGCGGCGGCCTCGGCGAAGAGGTCGTCGGCGGAGAGGCCGTCCGGGAGGGTGAGCCAGTAGAAGAAGCCGCCCTGCGGGGGCGTGGACTCCGTCCCCTCGGGCATGTGGCGCATGCCCTCGGTCATCGCGTCGCGCCGCTCCTTCATGAGGGCGGTCACCCGGGCGATGTTGGACTCGAGCCCGTCCCGCGCGATGAGCTGGTGGATCGCGGCCTCCGAGAGGAGGGCGGGGGAGATGTAGGTGCGCGACGCGGCGGCGGTCAGCTTCGCCGCGATCTCCGGGGGCGACACGAGGTAGCCGACGCGCAGGCCGGGGGCCACGGTCTTGGAGAAGGAGGAGGTGAAGATGACCCGCTCCGGGCCGGCCATCGTCCAGAGGCCGGGGATGTCCTCGCCCTCGAACCGCAGGCGCCCGTAGGGGTCGTCCTCCAGGATGAGGATGTCGTGGGCGTCGCAGACCTCGATGAGGCGGCGGCGCCGCGCGGCGGAGAGGGTCGCGCCGGACGGGTTCTGGAAGTTGGGGATCGTGTAGAGCAGCTTCGGCACGCGGCCCGCGGCGCAGGCGGCGGCGAGGGCGTCCACGTCGAGGCCGTCGGCGTCCATCGGGATCGGGAGCACGTCCATCCCGTGCAGCCGCAGCTGGAGCAGCGCCCGGTCGTAGGTGGGGCTCTCGACGGCGACGGCGTCGCCCGGGGTCAGCAGCGACTCGAGCAGGAACACGAAGCCCTGCAGGGAGCCGTTGGTCACGAGCACCTGATCGGGGCTCGCGCCGTGCTGGGCGGCGAGGTGGTCGCGGAGGGGCGGGTAGCCCCCACCGGTCCCGTAGCTGAGCACGCGGACCCCGTCGTCCTGCAGCGCGACGCGCGCGCAGTCGGCGATGAGATCCGCCGACAGCGCCTCGGGGCAGGGTGCTCCGCGGGCGAAGGAGATGGACGGCGGCACGAGGGGGGATCCTAGTGGATGGCCCGCCGCCGCGTCGGACGGCCGGGGCCACGCGGACCTAGGTGCGGGCGCGCCTCTTCGGGGCCGCCTTCACGCAGAAGTTGCTCACGCCGAGCGGCTTCGAGGTGAAGCGGGAGCCGATGTACGGCCAGACGCGCCAGACGTAGCACTGGCCCCGCTTGAGGCCCCGCAGGCGCACCTGGCGGGACCGCGGGAACACGGAGCGGAGCTTGGTGAGCTTCACGGTGTCGGCGTTCTCGGCGCTCGCGTTGGCGCCCACCCGGAACACCTGCACGTTGTAGAGCGTCGTGCCCTTCGGCCCGCGCGACCAGGTCAGCACGGGGCGCACGGTGCGGATGCTCGCGCCCGCGGCCGGCTTGAGCCGCTTCGTGTTCATCTTGGGGAGCACGAGCTTCGGCTTCTTCGGCGTCGCCACCACGGCCGGCGGCGCCGGCGGGGCGACGATCGCGAACGGCTCCGCGGCGGTGAGGCTGACGTTGCCTGCCGGGTCGGTCTGCCGCACCTGGAAGACGTAGGACCCCGGCGTGAGCGCCGGGAGCGTGACGGTCGGGGCCTCCAGCCGCAGGGGCTCCTGCAGGAGGGTGCCGCCGGCCACGGCGACGTTCCAGGTCGGCGTCGCCCCGGCCTCGAGGTCGGCGACGGTGAACGCCGGCGTCGTGACCGTCGTCGGGAACGACGGCCGGGCGACGATGCGCGGCGGCGGCGGGGCGACGGTGTCGAGCGTGAAGGCGTGCGTCGCGACCAGGGCGCGGTCGACGACCGCGCTGGTGGCGAGCGTGGGCCACACGCTGAACGTGTAGGCGCCGTCGGCGGGCAGCGGGCTCACCGTGACCGTCGGCTCGGTGACCGTGTTCTTCTCGAGCACCTCGCCCGTCGCGGAGGTGATCGTCCACGACCAGCTCGTCCCCGTGCCGGTCCAGGCGAAGGTCGGGCTGGCGACGTTGGTCGGGTTGCTCGGAGCCGACGTCAGCACCGGCGCCGCCGGGGCGACCTCCAGCGCGACGAGCAGGCCGGGCGCGCGCACGGTGAGACCGGCCGGTGCGCCGACGGCGGGCGCGGCGACGCCCAGGAGGGCGGCGGCCGCCGCCCCCGCGAGCGCCCCCTTCAGGGCTCCGGAACGGTGCGTTTCGCTGCGTGACACGACACGACGAGATTACCGCCGTCCACCAGTCCGCCGCGAGCGGGCGGCGCCCACCCGACGGTCAGTATCCGGCCCCCGAATGGGTAGGCCGGGACCCGGAGCACCCCGGGACCGGCGGTTTCGGCGGAAGCGGCGCCGGTCAGGGTCCTCGTTGAACCTTTACAAGCGGGCCGCCACCGGGGTTCCCGGGCGTCGTTGACTTACCAACCCGGAGCGACCCGCCAGGACTAGCCGGGGGGAGGGGCGAAGGACTGGACCCGTGGGCCGGTTCAGCCCCACCCCCGGACGTGGTCCCACGGCCGAGGCGCTGGTTACGATGGCGCCCGACACCACCGCACCCCGTGCCGGGTGACGGCCCCGAGAGAGGTCCCCACGATGACGCCCATCCGCTCCCGTACCCCGCGACTCCGCCTCCGGGCCGTTGCCCCGCTGGTGGTGGGCGCCCTGGCCATCGCCGCGCCGGTCGCGCTCGGCGTGACCGGCACCCCGCAGCCCGGCACGCCGCAGCCCGCCCCGCCCACGCCGCAGCCGACCCCGCCGGTGACGCCGCCCGTGACGCCGCCGGCCACCCCGCCGGCGACGCCCCCGGCCACGCCTCCCGACACGGGCGTCGTGGGGACGAAGCCGATCTGCCTCAAGCCGAACCTGCGCGTCGTCATCGCCGGCCCGAAGAACCCGGTCGCCGGGCAGCAGCTCACGGTGCGGGTCACCTACCGCAACGCGAGCGGCGCCAACACGGCCAAGAAGGCGAGCCTGCGCGTCGTGATCCCCTCGGGCTACTCCCTGGTGCGGCGTCCGAAGGGCGCCACGGTGTCCGGCTCGTCCGTGCGCTTCGGCCTCGGCACCGTCGGGACCAGGGCGGGCACCACCAAGGTGCTCGTGCTCCGCATCGACCGCTCCGCCGCCGGCCGCCGCGCCATCCGCGCCTTCGGCTCGGCCCAGTGCGCGACGCGGCAGACCGCGACCCTGAACGCCCGCGTGGCGGCCCTCGGCCCGGGCGGCCAGCCCGCCGTCACCGGCTGATCGCACGCCTCGCACCGCGCTCGTCCCGCGACCCCCGGCGGCTCCGGCCCCGGGGGTCGCGGCGTCTCCGGGGCCGACCCGCCATCCGGACGGGGGCGTCCCGGACCCGCGGGGGTTCCGTTCCGGCCGGTCATCTGGCGTGATGGGGGGGTGACCATCCCACGCATCACCCGCCGCCCCCTGCCCGCCCTCGCCGCCCTCGCCGGCGCCGCCGTCCTCGCCACCGCCGGCACCGCCGCCGCGGCGCCGTCGGCGACGTTCGAGTTGCGCGACCCCACGACGGGCCGCGACATGGGCCACTCGTCGACCTACACGTCGGGGACCTTCCGCCTCGTCAACACCGGGGACGTCGCGATCACCGGCCTGCGCATCGACCTGCGCTCTGCGTCGCTCACCGACCTGGTCTACGACCCGGCGGACGGCACCCCCGCCGGGGACACCGTCGGCCGTGACGTCACCGTCGACCCGAGCAGCGACGTGCCCCAGGGGGACCTCGCCGTCACCCCGCTGGAGCCCCAGCACGACGGCTACCGGGTCGTGGACATCGGCATCTCAGGGATGGGCCCCGGCGAGGACCTCGTGTTCGGCGCCGACGTCGATCCCACCTCCACCCGGGGGGGCAACGGCAATGATGAGGCCCAGACGCCCCCGGCCGCGCACGTCTCCGGGGCCGAGCTCCACGGCGCCACGGTGACCGTCCGCTACGCCGGCGGCGCCCAGCAGGTGTCCAGCCTGAGCCTGATGCCGCAGGCGCAGGCGGGCAGCAACTTCGAGCGGGCGGCGCGGGCCGCCTTCCCGGCTCCCGCTGCCGCGCCGGGACTGGCACGGGCGAACGGCTGGCCGAGCCCGTCCCAGGTCAACGCCTCGCAGGCGTCCCAGCAGTTCCGGATCACGGGCGGCGCCCCGGGGGCCTCCGGCGTGCTCGTCGTCAACGAGGCGCACCTCAACGTCGCGAAGGTGCCGAACAACGGCTTCGACCTGGACCCGTACGAGGCGAACATGGCCGCCGGGTACCGGGAGATCCCGTTCACCGCCAACGCGTCCGGTCAGGCCGTCGTGACGGTGACCCTCGCCCAGTCGAACCCGCACAAGAACTTCCCCGCCGCCGAGGACGCGCCGCTGCACACCGGCCTGAACCTCGTCACCGCCCACTGGCTCGTGAACGGCGCGCCGGGCCCGACCTCCCCGACGCTGACCCTCTGGCTCGTGCCGGGCGGGCCCGCCGAGCAGCCGCCCCCTGGCGGAGGCGCCGGGATCCCGAACAAGCCGATCCCGCCCGCGGTGGCCCCCGATCCGGCGCCGGTCTGCGCCACGGACGTCCCGTCGGCGGCGCCCTCGGGCTCCGGGGGCGGCGGGCGGGTGACGCTCACGGACCGGCAGCTGCTCATCAACCAGCGCATCTCCCAGGCCGCGGTGCGGCGGCTCAACGCGCTCCAGTCCTGGCTCGACGCGGGCATCGCGGCGCGCGACATCTGCGGCGGCTCCATCGGCGCGGACCGGCTCGCCGCCGGGATCTCCCTGGGGGTCGGCGCCCCGCCGGCCGTGACGAGGGCCGACCCGCGGCCGGTGGTGGTCAAGGGGCGCGCGAAGCGCGGCGGCAAGGTCACGGTCTCCCTCAAGCAGCTCCGCATCAACGACCGCATCGCCCGCGCCGCCCTGCAGCGCGCCAAGGCGATCGAGGCGCGCCTCGACGCCGGGCTCACGGGGGGCGACCTGCGCCCCGGCGCCGTCGGGCGGGCGCAGCTCGCGCCGGGCCTGGTGGTGACGGCGATCCCCGCGACGGGGACCTCGGCGGCCCGCACCCGCACGGTGCCGAAGGGCTCGATCACGGGGCCGGCGGTGCGGTTCGAGGCCTCCCAGCTCCTGCGCACCCAGCGGGTCGCCCAGCAGGCGGTGCGGCTCACCAACACCATCACGGTGAAGCTCTCGCGCGGACTGCGCGGCACGGACTTCCGCGCCCGCTCGATCGGCTCGCCCTCCCTCACCCCCTGATCGCGCGGCCCGGCGGCGCCGGGCGACGGGACGCTAGGACTTGGTGATCTCCACCGGGGTGCCCGGCCGGACGATGCCGTTGAGGTAGGTCACCGCGGAGTTGGAGACGCGGATGCAGCCGTGCGAGACGGCGGAGCCCAGCGAGCCGGGGGCGTTGGTCCCGTGGATCGCCACCAGCCCGCGGCCGCCCATGAAGGACTTCAGCACCGTGCTGTGGGCCGTGAGGGTGAGGATGTACGGCCCGAGGTAGGAGCGCTGCGCGCCGACCGAGGGCACCGGGTCCTGGATGGCGAAGCTGCCGACCGGGGTCGGGGTGCGGCCCGTGCCGACGGCGGCGGTGAAGGACCGGATGCGCCGCCCGTCCCGCCAGACCTCGACCTTCTTGCGCTTGATGCTGACGACGAGCCGCAGGCCTGTGCGCTTCAGCGTGACGGCGTCGCGCGGCACCCACGCGGAGCTGCCGTTGGGCCGGCGCGGCAGCTGCACGCGCACCCAGCCGGCCGCGGCCTGCTCACCGCCGCCCGCGCCGACCGACGGCTCGCCGGCCACGCCGGTCACCATCAGCACCTGCGGGCGCCGCGAGTAGGCCGTGTAGTGCATGAGCCGCCCGGCGGGGGCCGCCGACCCGCTCGGCGCCCGGCGGGCGACCACCGGGTAGAGGATCTGGGCCGTCCACGCGCCCTCCGCGGAGGGCGCCCCCGGCGCCGTCTGGCTCTGTTCCGCACCGGTCGCCGAGGCGCTCAGGGCGAGAGCAGCCGTGACGACGAGACCGGTTCCGGCCAGCCGCGTCATCCGGCTGCCCCGTGCGGGGCGGGTGGGCACGCGGGGAATCCCACCGGGCCGGGGAGGCCGGGTCAAGGGAGGTTTACGGTGTTTCGTGACCGGGATTCGTCACGATTCTGGGAAAAGCGTAAGTGAAAGGCCGTCCGCGTTCCGCGGGACGGTGCCGCGCGAGGGGCTAGGTGCGGAGGCGGGCGGCCTTGGGCACGATCGCGACCCGGCGCGCCCAGGAGCGCTCGCCGGTCCCGCGCACGCGGACCCGGATGGCCAGGTAGGCCTCGTCCACCGGCCGCGCCGTGAAGGAGGAGGACATCCTCACCGCCGACGAGCCGATGCGGCGCCAGGCGCCGCGGCGGTAGCCCTCGAGCAGGATGCGGCTGGGGCCGTCCACCCGGACGCGGCCCGTCGCGATGACGCGGCCCTTCACGCTCCGCAGCCGCAGGCCCAGGACGGCGGACCGGGGTGTGGCGACCGGCTTGCGGGCCTGCCGCTTCACGGCGGCGGGGACCCGGAGGGTGCGGTCGATGAGGCGGAGCTGCCGGAAGGCCGGCTTCGGGGACAGGTCCGCGTAGGTGAGCCCGTGGTTGCCGGACCAGCGCGCGCGGTCGGCGGAATCGCGGACGTTGTACCAGAACACCCTCTCCACGGCGGGCGCCAGGTAGCGGCGCTTGTAGGAGAACGTGCGGACGAGGTAGTCCGCCTGCCGGGTCGTGTCGGCCACGTTGAGGCCGCCGCAGGAGCAGGTGCTCCAGCTGATCTCCGTGAGCCAGATGCGGCGGCCGGGATCGACCCGCCTCAGGATGCCGGCCACGATCCGCTGCCCGGCGAGCGAGCCCGGCGCCGGGCGCCCGTCCTCACCCGGGGGCGCGTCCTCGGGTGTCGTGGGCGGGTAGCTGTTCCAGGCGACGACGTCGACCGAGCCGCGGACGCCGGCGGCGTAGACGCCCTCCAGGTACGCGTAGGGCGAGCCCTGCACGCCGGAGATCGGCGCCAGCAGCACGCGCACCCGGGGCGACGCGGCCTTGATCGCCGCGTAGGCCTGCACGTGCAGCGCGGCGTAGGCGCGCGGGTCGGGCTCGGCCCAGAAGGAGGTGAGGTTCGGCTCGTTCCAGGGCGCGATGGCGTGGACGCGGCCGCCGAGGATCGTGGTGAGCTCGGACAGGAAGGCCGCGTAGGAGCCGTAGTGCGCGGGCACCGGCGGGTCGTTGTCCGCGTCGCGCCCGCTCGCCCACGAGGGCGCGTCGCGCACGACCACGAGCACCTTCATCCCGGCCGCGGC
>JBFWPT010000049.1:0-30107 GCA_050249835.1 Thermoleophilia bacterium | reverse complement strand
AGCGCCGTCACGACGGCCATCGCGACGAGAAGGCCGATCTTGGCGACGATCCGCCGGCCGTAGTCGCTGTCGGGCAGGTCGGCGAGCGTGAGCCCGCGGTGGTCGATGAGCGCGAAGCCCGTGACCACGATCGTCGCCAGGGCCGCCGCCGCCAGCACGCCGAAGCGCCGGGCCGCGGCGGTGATGACGCGCCGGCCCGCCTCCGGGTCGCCCGCGCCCCGCGCCGCGGGCACCGCGACGGCCCCCAGCACGATCATCCCGCCCACCCAGCACGCCGCGCCGAGGACGTGCAGGAATCGGACGAGCGTCCAGAGGTCGTCGCGCACGCCCACCAGCGTACGGCGGGTCCGGGGCCCCCGCCCGCGCGGGGGCCCCGGGGTGGTCCTCAGCCCGCGTCCTTCACGCCCGTGACGACGATGTACTCGCTGTCGGTGGCCCAGGTGCCGTCCGTGGACGTGTCCATCTCGTCCGAGAGGGCGATGAGGTCGGCGCGCAGGTCGTCCCAGCGGCCATCGGCCGTCAGCGCCTCGCGGGCCTTCACGAGCGGGCCGTAGCAGGTGGCCATGAAGTCGATGAAGGCGGCCGAGGACGCCTCGCGGAACTCCACGGTGGTGCGGGCGAAGGACAACGTGATGCCCGTGCCCTCGAAGAGGCGGGTCACGTGGTCCGGGTCGCCCCACAGCGGCGGGGCGCCGACGCCGGCCGGCGGGGCCGGCATGTACGGGGACAGCGTGCGGAAGAACCGCCCGATGTAGCCCTGCGGCGTCCAGTTGGCGAGGACGATGCGGCCGCCGGGGCGGCAGACGCGCGCAAGCTCGGACGCGGTCTCCTCGTGGAACGGCGCGAACTGCACGCCCAGCGTGGACAGCACCACGTCGAAGCGCTCGGCGGCGAAGGGCAGGTCCTGTGCATCGCCCTCCACCCACTCCACGTCCACGCCCGCCGTCTCCGCCCAGGCGCGCCCGGCGTCGAGGAGGCGGGGGACGATGTCCAGGGCGACCACGCGCGCGCCCGTCTGGGCGGCGGGGATCGAGGCGCTGCCGGTGCCGCAGGCGACGTCGAGCACCTGCTCGGCGGGGCTGATGGCCGCGGCCTCCACCGCGGTCCGGCCGACGTCGAGGACGAGCCTGTCGGCCACCGCCGCGTAGTCGCCGGCCGCCCAGACGGTGCGGAGGCGGTCGGACATCGCGGCGGAGTTCATCGTCGTGCTCATTTCGGGTCCCTCCCGGGGATCGGTTGATGGGAGGAGGCTCCCGGGGGGCCGTGTGAGCGGGCGTGTGAGGGGTCAGCCGGCGGCGGCGAGCTCCCTCAGGACGGGGTTCTCGATCTCGGCGGCCGCCACCCGGGCGGCCTCCAGGGCGCCGTCGACGCCGAGGCGCGCAAGGTGGAGCTGGGCGCGCACCACGATCTCGTGCATGGCGGTGCGGGCGGCGAGCGCGTGGAGCCGCTCGGCGAGCCCGAGGGCGGAGCCCTCGCCGGTCGCCACGGCGTCGGCGACGACGGCGTCGAGGGCGTACCCGTGGGTCCACTCGTAGCGGTCGGGCGTGCGCGTGGCGCGCATGACCGCGTCGTCCAGCCAGCGGCGCCCGTCGTCGTGGCGGCCCCGGCGGATCTCCAGCAGGCCGATCGCGCGGGCCGACACCGCCTCCCAGCAGGGGTCCTCCACCTGGCAGGCGAGCGTGAAGGCGTGCTCGAGGCGGTCGGCCGCGCGGTCGAGCGCGCCGGTCCGCAGCTCCACCTCGGCGAGGAGCGCCTGGGGCCACGGGCGGAACGCCGTCCACCGCTCGGCGTCGACGAGGTCCAGGGTGCGCTCGAAGGTCGTGATCGCCTCGCCGTCGTCGCCCCGCAGGGAGTGGATCCGCGCGATGAGGGACAGGGACCACGCGGCGAGCCGCCGGTCCATGGCCGCCTGCGCGTGCTCCACCGACGCCCGCAACCGTCCCATCGCACTCTCGTAGAGCGCCATGTCCGAGTGGTTCATGCCCTGGAAGGCCCGCACCGAGGCGACCTCCGCGTCGCCCTCCGCGATCGCGTCGGCCTGCGCCAGCCAGGCCTCGGCGCGCTCGCGCTGGCCCGCCTGCACGTTGATGAAGCCCAGCTCGCGGTGGGCCGCGAGGCTCTCCGCCCGGGCCCCGGCGCGCTCGGCCACCGCGATCGCCTGGTGGAGCACCGCCGCGCCCTCCTCGTCGCGGCCGCGGATCGCGTGGACGAGCGTGGTGCCCAGGGCCACGAGGGCCTTCGCGCGCAGCTCCCCGTCGCCGCACGCCGCCGCCTCCGTGCAGGCGCGGCGCAGGCGCTCGACGGCCGTCTCGACGGCGCCGGCGTCGGCCGCCGCGAGCCCCGCCTCGAGCTGTCCCAGGGCCGCCGCCCGGCCCCCCGCCGGCGGGCGGACCGGCGCGTCCGCGACGTAGGCCGCGCGCCGGACCGCCGGCGACGGCGCCACGCCCAGCTCCTCGCGCCAGAGGGCCTCGCACCGGTCGACCTGGGCGAGCGCGCCGTCCCGGTCGCCCGCGGCCGCCATGCACCGCACAAGCAGCTCATGGTGCACCTCCAGGAGCGGCTCCAGATCGACGGCGCGCGCCGCCGCCGCCGCCGCGCGGTCCGCCCGCCCGGCGGCCAGGTCGGCGCGGGCCCGCTCCTGCAGGATGCTCGTCATGGCGCCCGCATGGCGCCGGCGTTCGACGGTGAGCCAGGCCTCGAAGCCCGGGCCGCCGGGGAAGGCCATCCCCTCCAGGAGCTCCCCGCCGAGCAGCTCGACGGGCACGGCGGGGTCGAGGGCGTCGGAGGTGACGAGCAGCGCGTCGACCACGGCGCCGGGGGGCAGGCCGAGCGTGACGGGATCGCCGCGCAGGGCCTCCGGCTCGCCTAGGGCGCGGCGCAGCTCCGCCAGGCTCCAGCGCAGCGCCCCGAGCGGGTCGTCCGCCTCGGCGAAGAGCAGCGCGGCGAGCCGGCGGCGTGGCACCGGGCGCCCGGTCAGGACGAGGTACGCCAGGATCCCCCACGCCTTGGCGCCGCGCGGCGGCGGCAGCTCGTCGCCGGCCCGCGACAGGGCGGGCTTCCCGAGCAGCCGGATCGAGAGGATCCCCTCCGCGTTCGCCGCCGTCGCCATGCTTCACTCCCCTGTGCGTCCCGGCGGCGAGGATATGACGAACGGAGGCTCCTGCGATGCCCCGATTCCTGGTGGAGCGCAGCCTGGGGGAGATCGGCGACGACGACCTGCGGGCGGTGGCCGACGCGTCCGGCGAGATGCGCGAGCGCGACTACCCGGAGATCGCCTGGGAGCGGTCCCACGTCGTGAGGACCGCGGACGGCCTCATGGCGATGTGCGTGTACGCCGCGCCGGACCCCGAGGTCATCCGCGCGTACTCGGTGAAGGCCGGCCTGCCGGTCGACGCGATCCACGAGATCCACATGGACCTGGTGCCCGAGGACGGATAGTTCGCATCGTCTGTCACGTTTTTGAGATGCCGAATCGGTGTCATTAGGGTGACCGAACATCACCGACCGAGAGGCAACCGCGTGTCCGACGCAGAGACGTCCATCGAGATCATCTCCTGCCCCCAGTGCGGGGTCCCCGCCGAGGTCGTCGGGGACTTCACCCTCGGCAGCACCCACGGCCGGCTGGAGCACCTCGTGACGATCTGCGCCGCCGGGCACTGGCTCACCCCGCGCCGCGAGCAGGTCCCGGAGTACGCGACGGCGCCGATCCCGGGGATCGTGGACCCCACCCGCTGAGCGCGGCCCCCCCGGGGCGTCAGCCCCCGTAGATCATGCGGTTGTCCACGGTCCGCGGGTCGACCGTGCCGACCACCCCGCCGGATGCGTCGAGCGCCTCCACCCGGACGGGCATCTCCCGGTCCCGGGGAAGGAAGGCCAGGATCACCCCGTTGGCCACGGCCGGCCTGACCACGCTCCCGTCGGGGTAGACGACCCGCACGGACTCCACCCCGTCCCGGACCCGGCCGAGCATCAGGTAGTCCCCGTCGAGGCGCGGAGCGCCGGCGCAGGGCTGGATCACGTCCGATTCGGGCCGGATGACGCAGTCCGTCGTCAAGGGCCCCCGCACGTCCCTCAGGCCGGTCACCTCGGTGCCGTCCGGCGCCAGCCAGGTGTAGACCTCGTAGAGGTCCCCGGCGTGGCGCGTGGTGAGGGCGAGCAGGACCGAGCCTTCGCGCGGGGGCAGGAACCCCTGGCCCGGCCCCTGCGTGAACGTTTCCTCCGGGAAGGCGTCCGCCGGCTGCCCGCGGCGCGCGGGAGCGGGGCCCACCGGCCGGGCCTCCTCAACCGCGATGAGCGCGTCCAGGCCGACCGGGCGCGCGGCGTCGTTGACCGCGATCGCCGGGGAGAGCGCCCGGAACCGGATTTCACCCGTCGCGGCGTCGTACCTCGCGACGCGGCTCCCGTACCAGGTGGCGGCCCCCTGCACGACGGTCAGCGAGCCGCCTCCGGCGAGGCGCGCGGCCACCGCCCTCCGCGCGGCCGGGGTCAGGACGATCGTGATCTCGGCCCCGCGGGCGTCGACCTCCTCGATGTCGCCGGGACGCACGACCGGGTCGCGCAGTGCGAGGAAGGAGTCCTGGTCGTGGGCGGCGAGCGTGACCCCCGCCGGGACCGACTCGGCCCGTGCGCCGGTCCAGCCGCCCTGCCGCTGCGTGCGCGCACGTCCCGCGGCCTCGGCCTCGGAGCCGAAGGGCCCTTCGAGGTATCCGGGCAGGGCGTTCGGCGCGGGCTGCGCAGGGGCGACGACGTACCACGCCGGCGTGCCCACGCCGGGCGCGACCGCCCGCGCCGCGGCGGCGACCTCCTCGACCGTCCCCGACGCGATGACGGACGCCTCGTCGAAGACGGACAGGTTCAGCTCCCCGATCACGGTGGAGATCCAGCCGACGTCGTGCGTGCCCGGCACGACGACGGTGACGCGGTCGTCGTCGGCCTCGACGGTGACGCCCCGCGCGCCGATCTCGTCGGACCGGGCGCGCACGATGTCCGCCAGCTCGGCCCCCGCGGCCTCGGGGGTGACCCCGTCGCGGTTCGGCAGGGCGCGCAGGACGTACTCCACCGCCGTCTCGCGCCCGTCGCCAGTGGGGGTGTCCGACGGCGTCGCGACGAGCAGCAGGCCGAGCAGCGCGGCCACGGCGCACGCGGCGACCGCTCCGCCCGCCCACCGCAGGCCCCGGCCCAGGCGTGGCCGCCGGCGCCTCCGGGGGGCTCGCTGCGCCTCGCCCAGGCCGGCGAGCGCGCCGGCCCGGAGCCGGGCGCCGAGGCCCTCGGGCTCGGGGACGGCGCGCAGGGCCGCGCGGATCCGGGTCTCGATGTCAGCGGACATGGGGTGGCTCCGTCGTCTGTCGGAGGGCGCCGAGGGCGCGGGAGAGGCGCGAGTGGACCGTGCCGACCGGCAGGTCGAGCACGGCGGCGATCTCGGGCGGCGTGTAGTCGAGCCCGTACCGCAGCACGACCACGGCCCGGTGGTCGGGCTCGAGCCCGGCGATCGCGGACAGGAAGGCGCCGTCGCCGTCGAGGCCGCCCGAGGGTGCCTCGTGGCCGGCGGCCTCGTCGAGGGGGCCGTGCCGTCGCCGGCGGGTCGCCTCGGTGAGCGCCCGGTTCACCGTGATGCGGTGCAGCCAGGCCGCGAACCGGCCGCGCTCCGGGTCGAAGTCGCCGATCTTCCGGAGCGCGCTGATCAGCGCCTCCTGCACGACGTCCTCCGCGGCCACGGGGTCGCCGAGGATGCCCCGGGCCGCGCGCCAGCAGGAGCGCCAGTGGCGGTCGACGAGCGCGCCGGCCGCCTCACGGGAGCCGGAGGCGGCCCGTCGCACAAGGTGGAGGTCGTCGTCCATCACCACGTCTACTCCCCCGGAGCCGTCCTGCGTCCCTCGGGTGCCCCCTGCACCGTGTGGTCGCGACTGGAGTAAGGTGCGCCGAACCGGGCACCCGAGCCCGGGGCGTCCACGTTGCCCCTGACCCGGCAGCGCCACCACCGACGGCGTGAGGGTCTCGGATGACGACGAGCAGGACGGCCGACCCCGGCCCGGCCCGGGTGGACTTCATGGGCGGCGGGGCCTTCTACACCGAGCTCCGCGGCCGTGTGAACGGCCTGCTCGCCGACCCGGCGCGGGCGCGGCGGGCGCAGCGGGCCATGTACGTGAAGAGCGCCGTGATGATCGCCTGGGCGGTGGGCTCCTGGATCGCGCTGGTGCTGCTCGCGGTGAACTGGTGGCAGGCGGGCCTCGCGGCGATCTCGCTGGGGCTGGCCCTGGCGGGCGTCGGGTTCAACATCACCCACGACGCGAACCACGGCTCGTACTCCCCGCACCGGCGGCTGAACCGGGCGATGTGCTGGACCATGGACCTGATGGGCGCCAGCTCCTACGTGTGGCGGACCAAGCACAACGTCGTCCACCACACGTACACGAACATCGCCGGCGAGGACTCGGACATCGACTCGATGCCCTTCGCCCGCTTCGCTCCTGAGCAGCCGCGCCGCGTCCTGCACCGCTTCCAGCACGTCTACGTGTGGGTGCTCTACGGCCTCTTCGCCATCAAGTGGCACACGACGGGCGACTTCGGATACCTGTGGGCGGGCCGCATCGGGGAGACGGCTGTGCGGTGGCCGCGTGGCCGCGACCTCGTGGGCTTCTGGGTGGGCAAGGCGCTCTTCCTCACCTGGGCCCTCGTCATCCCGCTCCTGCTCCACCCGGTGTGGGAGGTGCTGCTCGTCTTCGCCGTCGTGTCCTTCGTGCTGGCGCTGACGCTGGCCGTGACCTTCCAGCTGGCCCACTGCCTGGAGGAGGCGGAGTTCCCGAGCTCCGCGGCTCTGGCCGGTGCCGGTCGCACCGAGTGGGCGCGCCACCAGGTGGAGACGACGGTCGACTTCGCCCCGCGCAGCCGTGTCCTGACCTGGTACCTCGGCGGTCTCAACTTCCAGATCGAGCACCACCTGTTCTCCCGCGTCCTGCACACCCACTACCCGGCGATGGCGGACGTCGTACGGGAGGTCTGCGCGCGCCACGGCGTGCGCCACACCACCCACCCGACCGTGGGCGGGGCCATCGCCTCCCACGCCCGCTGGCTGCGCCGGATGGGCCGGGAGCCCGTGCCGGAGGGCGCCTGACCCCTGCGCGGTGATCCCGCCGGGGATTGCCGCGCGCGGCGCGGCTGCATTACGGTCAGCGCGCGTTCCGCCGCCCCCGTCCTGGGAGGGATCCGTGCCGGGCCGACTGCCGTTCCGCCTCGTGGTGATCGCCGCGGTGGGGGTGGCCGTCGCCACGGGGGCCGGCGTCGCGGCCGCGCAGGCGCCGACGGTGCCCACGGTCCCGGTCCTGCCGCCCATCCCGGGCTCCCAGACCGAGCGTTTCCGCCTGGTGCTCGAGGGCGAGACGCTGGCCATCCGCGACCTCGACGTCGGCGGGACCAACACGCTCTGCAACGCCACCGTGAACGCCAACATCACGGAGAGGGCGACCTGGCGCCGGGGGCGCGGCGTGACGGTCGCGTTCACGCGGCTCGGCACCGGGCGCCGCGCGCCCATCCTGGTGCGCCGCGTGGGCTCCCGGGGCATCCCGCTGTTCACGGTCGTCGTCCAGGCCACGAGGACGAGCAGCGGCTCCGGGGTCCGGACGCCCCTCGGCCCGCCGGAGGCCTGCCCGCCCGTGACCGAGGACCTCTCGAAGGGCGACGAGTGCGGCATCCCGCAGGACCTGCGGTCCAACGTCTCCCTCGAGTACCTCCAGGGGCACCTGGAGGTGAAGCTCCGGGGGCTCGGGAGCGTCACGGACATCCGGTGCCCGGTGAGCGAGGTCTACGGCGGCACGCCGGAGCTCGAGTACAGCTGGCCGACGCCCCCCGACCTCCGCGAGGGGGTCCTGCCCGCGTCGCGCATCTTCGGCAGGGCGCGGGCGTTCGCCGTGCGTCTCACCGCGGTCCCCGCCCGCTCGACCGAGACGATCACCCGCGGGAACCTGACGGGCAGCGCCACGGACTTCGGCCGTAACAGGGTGACGGTCCGCTTCATCCGCCTCTGAGCCCCGCGGCACCGTACGGTGCCGGTGACACGCCAGCCGAGCACCGGGAGCGCGCATGAGCGAGTTCAGCTACGACGTCGTCGTGATCGGCGCGGGGCCGGGCGGCGAGGTCGCCGCCGGGCGCCTGGCCGAGGCCGGGCTGCGCGTCGCGATCGTCGAGGAGGGGCTCGTCGGGGGGGAGTGCTCCTACTTCGGCTGCATGCCCTCGAAGGCGCTGCTGCGGCCCGCGCAGGTGATCGCCGAGGCCGGCCGGGTGCCGGGGGCCCGCGAGGCCGTCACCGGTCCGCTCGACGTCGCGGCGGTGCTCGCGCGCCGCGACCAGGTGGTGCACGACCTCGACGACGGCGCGCAGCTGCCGTGGCTGGAGTCGCGCGGCATCACCCTGCACCGCGGGCGGGGCGCGCTGGACGGGGACCGCCGCGTGCGGGTGGGCGACGACCTGCTGGTCGCCGAGCGCGCCGTCGTGGTGGCGACGGGCAGCCGGGCGGCGATCCCCCCGGTCCCGGGGCTGGCCGACGGCGCGTACTGGACGAACCGCGAGGCGACGACGAGCCCGGAGCTCCCCGGCCGTGCCCTGATCGTCGGCGGCGGAGTGGTCGGCTGCGAGCTCGCCCAGGCGTTCGCGACGCTCGGGAGCGCGGTGACCCTCGTCGAGCCGGGCCCCGGCCTCATCGGCCGGGAGGAGCCGTTCGCGGCCGAGCAGGTGGAGGCCGCCCTGCGGAAGGCCGGCGTGGACGTCCGCGTCCTGACGCACGCCGACCGGGTCGAGTGGCCGGGCGGGCCCGACGGGCAGGCGCGGACGGGCCTCTCCGATGGCACCGTCGTGGAGGCCGACCGCGTCGTCATCGCCGTGGGCCGGCACCCGAACGTCGACGGCATCGGGCTGGAGACGGTCGGCCTGGGCACCGACGGGCCGCTCGAGACGGACGTCCACCTGTGCGTGAAGGGCGGCGGCGACTGGCTCTACGCCGTCGGCGACGTCAACGGCCGCGCCCTGCTGACGCACCAGGGCAAGTACCAGGGCCGCATCGCCGCCGACCACATCCTCGGCCGCTTCAACACGAGCATCGTCTACGGCGGGCACCTGTCCCCGCGGGTGATGTTCACGGAGCCGCAGGTGGCGGCGGTGGGCTACACGCTCGCCGGCGCCCACGAGGCCGGCATCGACGCGCGGGCGGTCGACGCGGACATGAACGCGACGGCGGGCGCCTCGTTCGTCGGCAAGGGCGAGCCGGGGACGGCGCGCCTGGTGGTGGACGAGAACCGGCGCGTCATCGTCGGCGCCACCTTCACCGGTGCCGACGTGGCCGAGTTCATCCACGCCGCCACGATCGCCGTCGTCGCCGACGTGCCGATCGACCGCCTCTGGCACGCCGTCCCCAGCTTCCCCACCCGCAGCGAGGTGTGGCTCAAGCTCCTGGAGGCCTACGGGCTCTGACGCGTCAGTCGTCCCAGGTGACGACCTGGGTCATGCGGGTGATGTGGCCCGCGTCGTCCAGCTCGCAGATGACGCTGCCCACGACCCGCGTGCCGTCCGGGTAGAGGCAGTGGACGCGGTAGGCGATACGGCCCTCGCCGGCGACCATGTCCTGCACCTCGTGGGTCATGTCGCGGGCGAAGACCTCGCGCAGCTCCTCCTCGATGGCCGGCCGGCCGGAGGTCGTGCGGGGCTCGGCGCCGCCCTTGTCATAGGTGACGAGCTCGGCGTCGTCGGCGAGCAGGTCGAGCAGCGGCTCCGGCTCGCGGCGGTGGTGGGACCGGTTGATGATGTCGATCACGCTCTTCTGGGTGGTGGTCACGGGGGACCCTCCTCCTGGGTCGGTTCGCCTGTCCGGGGGTGCCGCGATGGCGGGTCCCGTTACGCGGGACCGGACGTGACCCGGCGGCGGTGACCGTGGGAGGATCGGGCCGCAATGGACGACGACGACCGTCTGGTCGCGGCGCTCCGGGCGGGGGACGAGGCCGCCTTCTCGGACCTCGTCGCGCGCTGGTCCCCCGGGCTCCTCCGTCTCGCCCGGCTGCACGTCCCGTCGCAGGAGGTGGCCGAGGACGTCCTGCAGGAGACCTGGATCGCCGTCCTGCGCGGCATCGACGGCTTCGAAGGGCGTGGCGGCCTGCGCTCCTGGGTGGTCGCGATCCTGCTCAACCAGGCGCGCAACCACGCCCGGCGGGAGCGGCGTGCCCTGCCGTTCGCCGCCCTGCGCCGGGCGCGCGAGGAGGGCCGCGACGAGCCCGCCGTCCCCGCGCACGCCTTCCAGGGCTGGAACGGCGCGCGCCCGGGGTGGTGGGTCGTGCCCCCGGCGCGTCCCGAGGCGCCCGGTGAGCGCCTCGACGCCGAGGCCCTCCGCCACGACCTGACCGCCGCGATCGCCGACCTGCCGCCGCGCCAGCGCGAGGTGGTCACGATGCGCGACGTCCTCGGGCTTCCGGCGGCCGAGGTTTGTAGCGTCCTCGGGGTGAGCGAGGGGAACCAGCGCGTCCTGCTGCACCGGGCGCGCTCGCGGGTGCGGCGGCGCCTCGCCGTGCACCTCACGGGCCGGGACGGCCCGTGAGCGGAGGCGCGATGACGTGCCAGGAGATGGTCGAGCTCGTGACCGGCTACCTGGAGGGGCGGCTCACGGCGGCCGACCACGACCGCTTCGAGGCGCACCTGGCGCTCTGCGACGGCTGCCGCGCCTACCTGGACCAGATACGCGCCACGGTGGACGCGATGGGCCGGCTCCCCGCGGTGGAGCTGACGCCGGAGATGCGGGACGTCCTGCTCGACGCCTTCCGGGACTGGCGCGGCGACCGGGCCTGACGGCCGCCGCGCGGCCGGGATGCGGGGTCAGCCCCCCGCGGGCTTCGCCCAGACGTGGGCGCCGCCCCAGTCGATGACGACGGCGGTCTCGTCGCCGACCGTCCAGCCGTCGTGGCCCGGCTCGATGAAGACGACGTCGCCGGGGCCCGCCTCGAACTCGGTGCCGTCGGCCATCCGGCACCCGATGCGGCCCGAGACCACGTACTCGAAGTGCGGCGCCTCGCACAGCTCCGTGCCCGCGATGGGCTTGATGTGCTCGGACCACCGCCACCCCGGCTCGACGTACAGGCGCCCCACCTCGCCGCCCCCGATCTTCACGATCTCCGCGCGTCCCAGGGGGAACTCGCGCACCTCGTCCGGGGTGTCGAAGCTCTTCAGGTCCCAGTCGGCCATCACGTCTCCCCTCGGGTCGTGCGGCGCGGTCGCGCCGGTGTCCCCCGGGGGTCCCGCGGCGGGCCGGGGCGTTACGCGGCGGCCGGCCGGGGCGGGGTCCGCGGCGTGACGCCCGGGTGGCTGCGGTTCCTGCCGCTCGGCTTCCCGAGCGCGAACGTCGTCGTCACCACCCGGGGCGCGCGCGTGCTCGTGGACACCGGGTACGGGAGCGACGTGCCCCGGCTGGAGGCGGCGCTCGCCGCCGCGGGCGCGCCCGCGGAGGGCCTGGGCCTCGTCGTGAACACCCACTGGCACAGCGACCACGTGGGCGGCAACGGGCACCTGCAGTCGGCGTACGGGACCCCCGTCGCCGCGGCCGCGCCCGACGCCGAGGCCGTCAATGCGCGGCGCGAGGACGCCTGCCTGGCCGAGTGGCTCGACCAGCCGGTCGAGGCGTACCGCGTCGACCGCGCCCTGCGGCCGGGCGAGAGCCTGCGCGCCGGGCCGGTGGAGTGGGAGGTGCTCGCGACGCCGGGTCACACGCCGGCGCACCTGAGCCTCCACCAGCCCGAGCACGGCCTGCTGGTGGTGGGCGACGCGCTGCACGCCGACGACGTGGGCTGGCTCAACGTCGCCCTCGACGGGCCGGAGGTCGCCGAGACGGCGCTGGCCACGGTCGAGATGCTCGCCGGGCTGGACGTCCGGGTCGCCTTCTCGGGGCACGGCCCGGCCATCACCGACCCGCCGGCGGCGTTCGCCGCCGCGCGGTCCCGGTACGAGCGGATGCTGGGCGACCCGGTCCGTGCGGCGCGCCACGCGTGCAAGCGCATCGTCGCCTTCGCGCTGATGATCCACGACGGCATCCCCCGGGAGGACGTGGATGCGTACCTGGCCGGGCGCGCGTGGCTCCGGGACCACGCGGCCGTGCTGGGCATCACCCCCGAGGACCTGGCCGCCGACCTGCTCGCCGACCTCCGCCGCGCCGGCGCGATCGGCGAGCGCGACGGGCGCCTCGTCTGCCTCACCCCCCACGAACGGCCGCCCCCCGGGTGGCGCGCCGGGCCCGGGTACCCGCGCGACTGGGAGTGATGTGCCACGGATGGCACGCCAGACTTGATCTGTGTGCCAGATATGTGCCAAACTGGCACACATGAACCTGAACCCGTACATCGACGACGTCCAGCGGCAGCTGCTGGCGGCGGCCGAGAGCGGTGGTGACGAGGCGAGGGCCGTCGCGGCCCGGCTCGCCCCCGCGCTCGAGGCGGCGGTCCGGCTCGCGGTGCAGGACGCCCTCGCCGCGGCGGCCCACGAGATCACCCTGGAGCTCGCGCCCGGCTCCGTGGAGCTGAGGCTCCGCGGCCGGGACCCCGAGTTCGTCGTCGCGCCGGCCCCGGCCCACGCCGACCCGGCGGAGCGCGACCCCGCTCCGGCTCCGCTCGACCCCGCAGAGGTGAAGGGCGGTGCCATGGCCCGCATCAACCTGCGGATGCCCGAGGGGCTCCGGGACCGGATCGAGGCCGCCGCGGCCGCCGCCGGGATCTCGGTCAACGCCTGGCTGGTGCGGGCCGTGGCCGCCGCCGCGGACCCGGCCGCCCCGGACCGCCGCGCGGGGGCACCGCGCGGATCGCAGAGCTACACCGGCTGGGCGCGGTAGCCGCGCCCGCCGCACACGAAGGAGACGCACCATGACCACGTTCAGCACACCCGGCCCCGTCCTCATCGCGCTCGACCTGGGGAGCGGGGACGTCCGCATCACCGCGGGCGACCGCGCCGACACGGTCGTCGAGGTGCGGCCGCGCGACCCGTCCTCGGACGAGGACGTCGCCGCCGCGGGCCGTACCCGCGTCGACCTCGCCGACGGCCGCCTGTCCATCACGACCGCGAAGGGGCCGCTGCGGCTCCCCTGGAAGGTGGGCCACGAGGCGGTCGACGTCGACGTCGCCGTCCCCGCCGGCTCGCGCCTGGACGGCGCGGCGAAGGCGTCGGGCCTGACCACCTCCGGGCGGCTCGGCGAGGTCCGCTTCACGACCGGCTACGGCGACGTCCGCCTGGACGAGACCGGGCCGGTGCGCGCCCGCAGCGGCGCCGGCGACGTCGCCGTGGAGCACGCGGCGGGCCCGGCCGAGGTCTCGACCGGGACGGGCGCCATCGCGATCGGCACCGTCGAGGGCGCCGTCACCGTCAAGAACTCCAACGGCGACACCCGCATCGGCGACGCCGGTGGCGACGTCGCGGTGAAGGCCGCCAACGGCCGCATCACCATCGGCCGGGCGCGCGCCGGCGTGGTCGCCAGGAGCGCCAACGGCGACATCGCGATCGGCGCGGTCGAGCGCGGCAGCGTGGCCGTCACCACCGCCGCCGGCTCGATCGACGTCGCCGTGGCCGACGGCGTCCCGGCCTGGCTGGACCTGTCGACGGGATACGGCACCGTCCGCAACGACCTGGACGACGCCGAGCGCCCGGGCGACGGCGAGGAGACCGTCGAGGTCCGGGCCCGCACCGGTGCGGGCGACGTCACCGCCCGCCGGGCCGTGGCGGTCATGTAGCCGCGTGACCCGCCCTCGTGGCGCACGCGCCTCGAGCGGTCACCATGGAGCGGTCCGCGGCGTTCCCTCCGGCGGAGGTCGATGCTCGACACGGTGGGCCGGCTTGGCGCGCGCTCCCGGCGACGCGCAGTCGCCGGACGGGTGCTCACGATGGCCCGTCCGCGCGTCGTCGACGCGGCGTCCGGCAGCGGCCCGCGCTGTACGCGTGGGCCGCGGTGCTCGCGGCGGTCGCCGTGGCCGCGACCCTCGCCCTGGAGCAGACCACCGGGCCCACGTTCTTCGGCATCGTCCTCGTCGCGGTCGCGGGAGCGGTCTGGCTCGGCGGGATCGGCCCGGCGGTCGTCGCCACCGCCGTCACCGGCGCGGGAATGGCTCTCGCCCTGCTGCCGCCCATCGGGCAGCCGTCATCGACGACCGCTCGGCGGCGGTCTGCTGGCTCCTGTTCGTGGGCGCGGCGCTGGTCATCACGGGTATCGGGCACGTCATCGGCGTCGCTCGAGCGGAGCGACGCGTTGAAGAACGCAGCTCGTCGCCGGCGATCGTGATCGTCGCCGTGAGGATCTCGCCGCGTTCGCGCCAGATCGCGCGAGGGCCGTGGAGCGTCTCCAGGTCGCCCATGCCCCCAGCATGGGCGACCGCCGATGAGGGCCGCGTCAAGATCGGCCCGGCGGGCATCACGAGGGCGTGAGGCCCGCCCGGTCAGGCGACGCGCGCGGGCTCCTGAGCGGTGCCGGGCGCCGTGTGGGGCAGGATGAAGCTGACCCGCGCGCCGCCGCCGTCGCGCGCCTCCGCCCAGATGCGCCCGCCCTGGGCCTCCACCAGGCCGCGCGCGATGGCGAGCCCGAGGCCGGCGCCTGATCCGTCCCGGCGCCGGGCGTCGTCGGCGCGCCAGAAGCGCTCGAAGACCCGCTCGGCGTCCGCGGGGGCGATGCCCTCGCCGTCGTCCTCCACGCTGACGCAGACCCCCTCGTCGCCGTCGAGCAGGCGTACCGCGACCGACCCGTCGGACGGGGTGTGCCGCAGCGCGTTCGTCAGCAGGTTGAGCAGCACGCGCTCCACCTGGTCCGCCGCGGCCCTGACCGGGGGCACCCGGCCATCGACGCGCATCTCGACGCGCACGCCGCGCGCCCCGGCCGTGGCGACCACCCCGCGCACGCAGCCCTCCACGACGCCCTCGAGGCTCACGTCCTCCAGCTCGAGGGTGAGCGCGCCGGCGTCGATCCGCGCCAGCTCGAAGAGGTCGTCGACCAGCCCACTCAGGTGCCGGACCTGCGCGTGCATGCCGGGGAGGTACTCGCCGGGGGTCGCGAGCCCGTCCTCGAGTGCCTCGATCATCGCCTGCAGCGAGGCGAGCGGCGTGCGCAGGTCGTGGCTGGCGTGGGCGATCAGCTGGCGACGGGCGTCGAAGAGACGCTCGAGCTCCCCGGCCATGTGGTTGAACGCGGCCCCGAGGTTCGCGAGCTCGGCGGGACCGTCCTCCGGCGCCCGGGCGCTCAGGTCGCCCGCCGCGATCCGCCCGCTCGCCTCCTGTACCCGCTCCACCGGCGCCATCGCCGTGCGGGCCACGAGCAGCGCCCCGGCGAGGGCGGCGATGCCCGAGCCGGCCGCGGCCGCGAGGATCGTCAGGTCGTGCCCCGACGAGAACATGAGGGCGCCCGAGAGCAGGACGGCGCCCAGCGGGAGCAGCACCGCGAGCAGCGCCAGCGCACCGAGCTGCAGCCGGAGGCTGGGGAGGCGCCGCGCGAGCAGGGCGAGCAGCACGCCGACGGCGAGGGTCGCGGCGCCGACGGCGAGCGCGGGGGCGATCACGCGACGAACCGGTAGCCGACGCCCCAGACGGTCTGGATCCACCGGGGATGGGACGGGTCGCTCTCGATCTTCTCGCGCAGGCGGCGGACGTGGACCGTCACCGTCCCGGTGTCGGCGGGCGGCTCGTACCCCCAGACCCGGTCCATGAGGTGCTCCCGGGAGAAGACGATCCGCGGGTTGCCGGCGAGGAACCAGAGCAGGTCGAACTCCCTCGCCGTCAGCCGGACCGGCTCCCCGCGGCAGGTCACCTCGCGGGTGCCGTGGTCGATGGTCAGGTCGCCGGCGACGACGCGCCGCGCGGCACGGGCCTCGGGCGCGCGGCGGAGGATGGTGCGCACCCGCGCCACGAGCTCGCGGGGCGAGAAGGGCTTGGTGACGTAGTCGTCGGCCCCGAGGTCGAGCCCGACGATGCGGTCGGCCTCCTCGCCGCGGGCGGTCAGCATGATCACGGGCGTCTCGGAGCGCTCGCGGATCCAGCGGCAGAGCTCGAGCCCGTCGATGCCCGGGAGCATCAGGTCGAGCACCACCAGGGCCGGGGCGCCGCGCTCGATCAGGTCGCGGGCCGCGATGCCGTCGCCGGCCTCGAGGGTCCGGTATCCCTCGCGGCGCAGGTATCCGGCGACGATCTCGCGGACGATCTGCTCGTCGTCGACGACCAGGATGGTCGAGGCTCGCCCCGGCGACGCGGCTGCGGTCATCACCCACCGATTCTGGGCCATGGATCTTTCGCGGAGGTTAAGCGTGTCGCCGCGCGCCCCACCACCCCCCGGACGGGCGGCGCGTTAAGGGTTTGGACAGAACCCTCGTCCACGCTGCGCGGCGTGCGCATGCCCGACCTCGCCCTGAGCCGTTACGTGGCGCGCTGGGCGCCGACCGCCGAGCACGTCCTGTGCTCGTCCGACGTCGAGGCGTGGCGCCTCGACGAGGTGCTCGCGCTCGCCGGTGCCGAGGACCGGGCCGCCTGGGACGCGCTCGCGCTGGGCTACACGCCCGCGGCCGGAGGCCCGGCCCTCCGCGCCGGGATCGCCTCGCTCTACGACGACGTCGCCCCGTCGGAGGTCGTGTGCTTCTCGGGGGTCGAGGAGGCGGTCTTCGTCATGGTCAACGTCCTCCTCGGCCAGGGGGACCACGCCGTGGCGATGTGTCCCGGGTACGCCTCGCTCCACCAGGTGGCCCGGGCCGCCGGCGCGCAGGTGAGCCTGGTGCCGCTGGACGAGGAGGCCGGGTGGAGGCTCCCCCTCGACCGGCTCGCCGCCGCGATGCGGCCAACGACCCGGCTGCTCATCCTCAACTGGCCCCACAACCCCACGGGCGCGCTGCCGCATCGGGAGGACTTCGCGGCGATGCTCGACCTCGCGGCGGGGACGGGCGCCCTCGTGCTGTCCGACGAGGCCTACCGCCTGCTGGAGCACGATCCGCGCGACCGCCTGCCCGCGGCGGCGGAGACGTCGCCCGGGGCCGTCAGCGTCGCGGGGCTCTCGAAGCCGTTCGGCCTCGCGGGCCTGCGCGTGGGCTGGGCCGTCTCGCGCGACGCAGACCTCCTCGCCCGCGCCTCGGCGTTCCGCGACTACCTGTCGGGATGCACCGCCGCCCCGTCGGAGGCGCTCGCGCTCATCGCGCTGGCGGCCCGGGACAAGGTGCTCGGCCGCTCGCGGCGGCTCATCGCGCGCAACCTCGCCCTCCTGGAGGAGGTCCTCGCCCGCCACGAGGACGTCGTCCGATGGCATCGCCCGCGCGCGGGGAGCACGGGGTTCCTGCGCCTCGACGACCGCTTCCCGGCCGACCGCTTCGCCGACGACCTCCGCCGCGACGAGGGGGTCCTCGTGCTGCCCGGATCGGTCTACGGCTGCGCCGGGAACCATCTGCGCGTCTCGTTCGGAGGGGCCGACTTCGCGAGCGCCCTCGCGCGCATCGACCGCTTCACGGCCCGGGCGGCCCGCCGTGGGCGCTGACCCGGTCGTCGTCGCCGTCGTCCCGGCCCTCGACGAGGAGGACGCCATCGCCGCCGTCGTCGCTGGCCTCCTCGGGCAGGGCGTCGTCTCCGAGGTCGTCGTGGTGGACAACGGGTCGGCGGACGCGACCCCGGAGCGCGCCCGCACGGCCGGGGCGCGCGTCGTGGCGGAGCCACGTCGCGGCTACGGGCGCGCCTGCCTCACCGGCGTGCTCGCCGCCGGCGGCTCCGACGTGATCGTCCTCCTCGACGGCGACGCGGCGGACGATCCGGCGGATCTGGCGCGGATCCTGACGCCCCTCGTCGCCGGAGAGGCCGACCTCGTCGTCGGCGCGCGTGGTCGCGGCGCGCGCGAGCGGGGCGCGATGACGCCCCAGCAACTCGCGGGCAACCGCATCGCCTGCGGGCTGATGCGGGCGCTCCACGGCATGCGCGTCACCGACCTCGGCCCGTTCCGCGCCATCCGCCGCGACCACCTGCTCGCGCTGGAGATGGCCGAGATGACCTACGGCTGGTCGGCCGAGATGGCGGTGAAGGCCGGCCGCGCCGGGCTGCGTTACCGCGAGGTGCCGGTCGCCTACCGGCGGCGGGTGGGCGCGTCGAAGGTGGGCGGCACCCTCCGCGGCAGCATCGGCGCCGGCGCCGCCATCACGGCCGCCATCGTGCGCCACTCACGCTGGCGCCCCGCGGCGCCCCCGTCGTGACCGACCGGCTCTGGATCGCCGCCAAGGCCCCCCGGGAGGGCCTGGCGAAGACCCGCCTCGCCGCGGAGGTCGGCGGCCCCGCCGCGCTCGCGCTCTACCGGGGCTTCCTCGCGGACCTGGCGGCGCGGTTCTCCGCCGCCGGCGTCCCGGTGGGCTGGTACGTGACGCCGGCCGACGCCTGGACGGACCTCGGCCCCATCGTGGCGCCCGCCGGCCCGCCCCCGCCGGTGCTCGCCCAGCCCCCGGGGGACTGGACCGCCCGCCAGCGGGCGCTGTTCCGCGGCGCGGCGGGGCGAGGCGAGCGCCGGACGGTGCTGATCGCCTCCGACTCCCCCCAACTCGAGCCCCGGGTGGTGGAGCAGGCCTTCGCGGCGCTGGACCGCGACGACGTGGTCGTCGGGCCGACCCACGACGGCGGCTACTACCTCATCGGGATGCGGGGCTGGCACGACGTGCTGGCGGGGGTCGCGATGAGCACCGGCGCGGTCCTCGAGGGGGTCCTCGCGGTCGCCCGCCGGACGGGGCGGACGGTCGCGGTGCTGGGGTCGACGTTCGACGTCGACGGCCGCGAGGACCTGGCGCACCTGGCCGCGCTCGATCCGGCGCGCGCCGATCTGGCCGCGACGCGCCGCGCCCTCACCGGGATCCCCGGATGAGCCCGCGCGGGCGCCTCGGGAGGCTCGTCACGGGCGCGGACGCGCGTGCGGCCGGGCTCGGGCTCGTGTCCGGCTTCGCGGCGGGGGCCGTGATGATCCTGGTCACCGTGCTCCTGCGCATCCGGGCGGGCATCCCGCTCCCGACGGAGCTCGTCTCGGACCGGATCCTCCCGTTCGTCCCCGTGGGGCGCTTCCTGGACATGCTCAACGCGCTCGGAGGGCCGATCCGGGCGAAGCAGATCGGCTACTTCTCGGCCTTCGCCGCCCAGATGGCGACCGGGCTGGCGCTGGGCGCGGCGCACGGCGTGCTCCGCCACCGGGGGCGGCGCGCGACGGCGATCGTCGGCGCCGTCCTCGCGGTCCTGCTCGTGGTGCTGTGCGCCCTGCTGTGGCCCGAGCTCGACGCGAGCTACCGGGGCCTGGCGCTGGGGCAGGCCCGCCTCGCGACGATCGGCGGGCTGGCCCTGTCCTTCGCCGTCTTCCTGCTGGTCCTCGACGCCGCGGGGCGCGTTCTCGCGCGAGGGCGGCCCCCGGAGGCCGGCGCGCCCGCCGGCGGGACGATGCCCCGGCGCGCGTTCCTCGTGGCGGGGGCCGGCGCCGTCGCGGGCCTCGGCACCCTCGGGGCGATCCGCAGCCTCTACCGGGACGGCGCGTTCGGCTACGACGGCCTGAGCCTGCGGCCGTCGCAGCTCAGCGAGGTCACGCCGACCGGGAACTTCTACACGGTCACCAAGAACCTCATCGACCCGGACGTCGACGAGGGGGCCTGGGGCCTCGAGGTCACCGGGCACGTGGAGGAGCCGCGCACGTACACGCTCGCCGACCTGCGGGCCATGCGGCGGGTGGAGCAGACCCAGACCCTGCAGTGCATCAGCAACTCGGTCGGCGGAGGCCTCATCGGCAACGCCGAGTGGGCCGGGGTCCGCCTGGCCGACCTCCTCGCGGCGGGCCGGCCCCGCGAGGGCGCCGTGCAGGTCTTCTTCCACGGCGTCGACGGCTTCACCAACACGATGTCGATGGAGCGCGCGATGCGGCCGATCGCGCTGATCGCCCTCGAGATGAACGGCGCCCCGCTGGACCGCCGGCACGGCTTCCCGGCACGACTTCTGGCGCCCGGCTCGTACGGCGAGGTCAGCGTCAAGTGGGTCACCCGCATCGAGGTGCGCACCGACGAGGCCGAGGGCTACTACGGCCGCCAGGGCTGGGAGGCCGACCACGTCCAGACGATGAGCCGCTTCTTCGACCTGCGGGCCGGGTCGCGCGTCACGCCGGGCCGCGTCGGGCTCCGGGGGGTGGCCTTCGCCGGCGACCGCGGCATCTCCGGGGTCGAGGTGAGCACGGACGGCGGGCGCACCTGGCGCGCCGCCCGGCTCGTCTACAACCCCTCGCCGATCGCCTGGACGATCTGGACGCTGCCCTGGGACGCCCGCCCGGGCACCCACGAGCTGGTGGTCCGGGCGGCGGACGGGACGGGCGCGCCGCAGACCGCCGAGGTCCGCGGGATCGACCCGGCCGGCGCGTCGGGGTGGCACCGGATCGAGGTGACGGTTGCCTGAGCGCCGCCGCCTCGCGCTCGTCACCGGGGGCGCCGGTCTGATCGGCTCCCACGTCGCCGACCTCCTCCTCGCGGAGGGGTGGTCGGTCCGCGTCCTCGACTCCCTCGAGCCCACCACCCATCGCGGCCGCGTCCCGGGCTGGATCGATCCCCGCGTCGAGCTCCGCCGGGCGGACATCCGCGACGTGGGCGCCGTGCGCGAGGCGCTGGAGGGCGTCCAGGTCGTCCTCCACCAGGCCGCCTACGGCGGATACATGCCGGAGATCGCCAAGTTCGTCTCGGTCAACAGCCTCGGCACCGCCCAGCTCCTGGAGACGATCCGCGACGAGCGGCTGCCGGTGCGAAAGGTCGTCGTCGCCTCCTCCCAGGCCGTCTACCGCGAGGGCGCCGGATCGTGCCCGCGGCACGGGCGCGTCTTCCCCCGGCGCCGCGACCAGGCGCGGTTGGCGGCGGGCCTCTTCGCGTCGACCTGCCCCCGGTGCGGCGCCGATGTCCGGCCGGTCCCGACGCCGGAGGAGGCCCCGAGCGGGGGCGACAACGTCTACGCCATCACGAAGGTGGACCAGGAGCGCCTCACCCTGAGCTGGTCCCGGCAGACCGGCATCCCGGCGGTCGCCCTCCGCTACGCCTGCACGTACGGCCCGCGCCAGTCCCTGCTCAACCCGTACACCGGGCTCATCGCCATCTTCGCGACCCGCCTCCTCAACGGGCTCGCCCCGGTGCTCTACGAGGACGGCGAGCAGACCCGCGACCTCGTCTTCGTCGAGGACGTCGCCCGGGCGAACCTGCTGGCGGTGACCTCCGACGCGCTCGACGGCCGCGCCGTCAACGTGGGCAGCGGGCGCGGGACCACGGTGCGGGCGATCGCGCGCCTCGTCGGCGAGGCGCTGGGGATCACGGCCGAGCCCGAGGTGCGCGGGGAGTTCCGGCCCGGCGAGATGCGGCACCTCACCTCCGACATCGGGCTGGCACGCTCGGCCGGATTCGCCCCGCGGGTCGGCCTGGAGGAGGGCGTGCGGCGCTACCTCGACTGGGTTCGGCGCCAGGGCGACGTGGCGGAGTACTTCGGCGCCGCCGAGCAGGGGCTGCGCGCGCGGGGCATCGTGCAGTCCGTCGGCGGCCCGTGAGCCGGCGGGCCGTGATCGATGCGGGCGTCCTGGCCGCGATCGGCTGCGGGGTCGTCGCGGTGGCCGCCTGGTCGGCGAGCTGGGAGGAGAGCCGGGAGAACGCGGGCGCTTACACGGCGGCGGTGCTCCTCGCCCTCGCGCTCTGGGCGGCGGCGACGGCCTGCGTGCTGCGCCGCCGCCCGCGGGGGCTGATGGTGCTCGGCGTCGTGCTCCTGGCCGGCCTGGGCGCGCGCTCCGCCCTCGTGCCGCACGCCCCCGACCTCTCCGGCGACATCAACCGCTACGTCTGGGACGGGCGCGTGCAGGCCGAGGGGATCAACCCCTATCGGCACGCGCCCGAGCATCCGGCGCTCGCCGCGCTGCGCGACGACGAGGTCTACCCGGGGATCAACCGGAAGCCGGTGAACACGATCTACCCGCCGGTCGCCCAGGGGGGCTTCCTCGCCCTCCACCTCGTCGGCGCGCGCACCGTCGAGACCGTGAAGGCGGCGTTCTCCCTCATCGACGGCGTCCTCACCGTGATGCTCCTCGCGCTGCTGCTGGCGCGGCTGGGACGACCGCCGGCCCTCGCGGTCGTGTACGCCTGGCACCCGCTGCCGATCATCGAGATCGGGCGCAGCGGGCACGTCGACGGCCTCGTCGTGCCCCTCGTCCTCCTGGCCCTCCTCGCGAACGAACGTCGCCGCGCCCTGGCCTCGGGCGTCGCGCTCGCAGGGGCCGCCCTCGTCAAGTTCTTCTCGGCGGCCGTGCTGCCGGCGCTGCTCTGGGTGGGCGGACGTCGCACGCCGGCGCCGCTGGTCGCTTTCCTTGTGACCGCCGCGGTGGCCTACCTCCCCTACAGCGGGGTGGGCGCGGGGGTGCTCGGCTACCTGCCCGGCTACCTCGAGGAGGAGGGCTTCGAGACGGGGCAGCGCTTCTACCTGCTCGGCCGCGCCGAGCTGCTCCTGGGGGACCTGTCGGCCGGCCCGATCCCGTCGGCGGGCTGGTACGCGGCCCTCGCGGCGCTCGTCGTCGGCGCGCTCGCCGCCTGGTGCGTGCGCACCCCGCCCGCCTCGGCGGGCGAGCCCGCCGAGAGGGCGCTGCTCCTGCTCCTGGCGCTCATGCTCCTGTCGTCACCGACCTACCCGTGGTATCTGGTGATCGTGGTGGCTCTCATGCCCCTGGGCTCACCGGTGACCGCGATCCCGGCCGCCCTCGTGTGCGCGGCCGCCCCCCTGCTCTACCTGCAGTGGTGGCTCCCCGCGGGCCCGGGCTGGCCGCTCGACCTGACCTGGGGGGCGGGGGCGCTGGCGCTCGTGATCCTGACCGTGCGCGCGAGGGGGGATCGGCCCCCGTGGCGCGAACCGTCCCTCCGTGGAGTGGGGGACCGACTGAGGGAGAGAGGCACATGAGCACACTCGGCCTGGTCGCCGCGGCGCTCCTCGCCACGGGCGGGGGCACGGCGGCGGACCTCCCCGGCATCCCGGCCGCGGACCGGGCGATCGTCCGCGCCTCGGCCCGGTGGCAACGGCTGACGCGACGGCCGGTCCCCGCCCTCCGCGGCCTCGGCACCGCGCACCCGGGCGCCACGGCGATCCGGGTCAACCGCACCCGCGCGCAGCTCACCGGCCCCTCAGGGCGCCAGCGCTTCCCGTACCCGCTGCGCACCGTCGTGGTGAAGACCGGTTCCGTCGGCGGCCGGACGACCCTCGTCGCGATCATGCGCCGCGTGGCGCGCGGGAACGCCCCCTCGGCGTGGCGCTACGTCGAGTACCTGCGCGACCCGGGCGCCCGCGCGTTCACGAAGGTCGGCGGCGGCCAGACCCTCTGCAGCGGCTGCCACGTGAGCGCCACGGAGACCCAGGGGAGCGACGCCGTCTTCTACCGGCTGGCGCCCGTGCGGTAGCGCCATCCGGTCACCTGACCCGCCTGGCGTCGCAGCCCCTGGCGGTGCCCTGAGCGCTCGCCGGGCGGGTGGTCACCCGGCGACCGCCCAGCCGCGGATCATCGCCTCGTGGGCATCGGCCCAGGCCCGCCCGGCGTCGGCGGGGGCGAGCTGCCGGAGGGTGCCGCCGCGCAGCTCGGCGTTGGCGAGCCCCTCGCACACGACCTGGAACTCGACGGCCGCCTGCCGGACGGTCCGGTCACCCAGCAGGCCGGCGTCCTCGATGCGCCGCACGCGCTGCTCGACGCGCGCGAACGAGCCCCAGCGCGCCACCTCGAACGCCGCCGGCAGCGGCAGCCCCGGCGCGGCCCTCTGGAACGCGAGCCGGTAGAGCCACGGGTGCTCGCGCACGAGACCGCGGAACACCTCCGTGCCGGCGGCGACGAGGTCGGCCACCGGGTCGCCCGAGGATCGCTGGGCGTCGAGGCCGTCGTTGAGGATCTCGAAGGCGCGGGCCGACAGGGCGACGAGCAGGCCCTCCTTCGAGCCGAACAGGCTGTAGACAGCTCGCGTCGTGGTCCCGGCCCCGGCGGCAGCCGCTCGGACGGACAGGGCTGCGAGCCCGTCCTCCTCCACGATCCGCTCGGCGACGTCGAGCAGCGCGACGCGCGTGTGCTCGTCGTGTGTCCGCGGGCGTCCCATCGTTGACGAGCCTAACGGAACCGCGTTACGTTACATCGTAACGAAACGACGGACGGGGGTCGCCATGCGCATCCATCTCATCGAGACGGGCCGGCTGCGGGGCAACGCCACGTTCCTGCGCGGCGACGGCATGGCGGCGGCGCTGCGGCGCCCGCGTCCCGTCGAGTTCCCGGTCCTCAGCGCGATCGTCGAGCACCCCGACGGGCTCATCGCCATCGACACGGGCCTGCGGGAGAACGTCCGCGTCCCATGGACGCTGCGCCGCATCGCCCCGACCCCGGTCGCCCGCCCGGCCGGCGGCCTGGCCGCGGCGATGCGGGCGCGCGGCCTCGAGCCCGAGGACGTGCGGCTCGTCGTCCTGACGCACCTCGACTGGGACCACGCCGGAGGGGTCGCCGACCTGCCGGCCGCCCGGGTCCTGGTGCATCGGACCGAGCTGGCCGCGGCGACCCGGCGCGGAGGCCGGTTGCGTTACCAGACGGCGCGCTGGCCGGCGTCGTTCTCGCCGATGCCCTTCGACCTGGACGACGCACCCTCCGGCCCGTTCCCCGCCGGGTTCCGGATCGCCGACGGCATCCGCGCCGTGCCGTTGCCCGGCCACACGCCCGGACAGGTCGGCGTCGTGCTCGACCCGGGCGACGGCGGCTCGCGGGTCCTTCTGGCCGCCGACGCCGTGCTGCGGCAGGACTGGCTCCTGGACGACGCCGCGGCGGGGCGGCGGGGGGTCGGCCTCGGACAGTTCGCGCCGACGCCGGGCGCCGAGACCGTGCGCCGCATCCGCCGCCTGCTGGCGGAGGAGCCGACGGTGCTCGTGCCGTCGCACGACGACGACGCGCCGGCCCGCGCCGCGTCCGCCTCGCGGGAATCGCTCCAGGTGGTTCTCCTCGGAACCCCACCATCACCCTTGGATCGGTGTCCGCAGAAGCGGGGCGACCCAGCCCCACCGGCGGCGTGATGGAAGTCGTCCGAGCCGGGTACATGGACTCCGCGATGTCTCCCGGGCAGATGATCCCGGCCGCGGACACGCGGCTCTATCTCGAGGACGCCCCGGGCGGTCCTCCGGGCCTGCTCTTCATCAGCGGGGGGTTCGGAACCGTCCGGAGCTGGGACCGCGTCATCCGGCTCCTCGGCGCGAGGTACCGCACGGTGCGGTTCGACGCGCGGGCGCGCGGGAGGTCGGGGCGGTCGGCCGACTACTCCCTGCCGACGGCCGTCGGCGACATCGGGCGCGTCGTCGAGGCGACGGGCCTCGAACGGCCGATCCTCGTCGGGTGGTCCCATGGGGCCACGCTCGCCGTCAGATACGCGGCCCAGCGGCCCGCCTCGGCCGGTGGACTCGTGCTCATCGACGGTGCCTACCCGATCTCCGCGCTCGACGAGGCCGGGAGGCAGAAGGTCCGCGGCCAGTTCCGCCGCCTGGGGTGGCTCATGCGGATCATGGCGGCGCTCGGGCGCTCGGCCCGGATGTCCCCCGCCGAGTCCGCGGACGTCGTGATCGAGATGGACGCCGTCAACGGCGAGCTCGGCCCCGATTTCGCCGCGCTGGACTGCACGACCGTGTTCGTGGTCGGCACCGGGGCCCACCCGGGCGCCTCCGAGGAGGAGATGCGCAGGGTGCGGGCCGCCGCCGCCGACGCCGTGGATCTCAACGAGCGCGTCTCCGTGTTCGCGACGACGCCCCAGAGCCACACGAGGATCCTCAGCAAGGCCCCGGACGCCGTCGTGGCAGCGATCGAGGACGTCGTCGCGGGTCGTCCCCGGTAGGCGCGTCGGTCAGCGCGCCTGCGGGACCGGATCGGAGGTGACCTCCTCCGGGGTGCCGGCCCTCCCGCGGGCTGCGCGATGCCCGCCGGGGAGGAGGCGGTCGAGCCACCCGGGCAGCCACCAGTTGGCGCGGCCGAGCAGCGTCATCGAGGCGGGCACCAGCACCATCCTCACCACCGTGGCGTCCAGGGCGATCGCGGTGGCCATGCCGAGCCCGAGCATCTTGATCGAGGGGTCCCCGCCGGCGACGAACCCCGCGAACACCGCGACCATGATCAGCGCGGCCGCGGTGATGACGCGCGCGGTCGAGGCCAGCCCCCGGACGATCGCCTCGCGGTCGCCCGCCCCCTCCAGGTGGTGCTCCCGGATGCGCGAGAGCAGGAACACCTCGTAGTCCATCGAGAGGCCGAACACCACCGCGAACATGAACATCGGGATGAACGAGACGATCGGCACCGTCGACTCCAGCCCGATCAGGGAGCCGCCCCATCCCCACTGGAAGACCATCACGACGACGCCGAAGGCGGCGCCGATGCCCAGGAGGTTCAGCACCGCCGCCTTCGCCGCGATCACGACCGAGCGGAACACCACCACCAGCAGCAGGAACGACAGCCCCACGACGGCGGCGACGAACACCGCGAGCCGGTCCCCGATGCGTCCGCTGACGTCGAGGAAGACCGCCGTCTGACCGCCCACGTGGGCCGCCGCGGGCGAGTCGCCGACGGCAGCGGGCAGCACCTCGTCCCGCAGGCGCTCGACCGTCGCCCGGGTCGCGGCGTCCTGGGGGGCCGTCGTCGGGGTGGCGACGATCGTCGCCACGCCCGCGTCGCGGTCCACCCGGGCCACGGAGACGGCGGCGATGCCCGGATCGGCGGCGAGCCCGGCGCGCAGCGGGCCGACCACGCCGGGGTCGGCCGAGGTGTCCACGGCGATCAGGAGGGGGCCGTTCGCGCCCGGGCCGAAGCCCGAGGCGACGAGGTCGTACGCCCGCCGCTCGGTCCGCGACTCGGGCAGCGTGCCCTCGTCGGGGGTGCCGAGGCTCAGGGAGAGGGCCGGGATGGCGAGGACGACGAGCAGGGCGGTCGCGGCGACCAGGTACGCCACCGGGTGCCGGGTGACGTGCGTCGCCCATCGCCCCGCCCGCTCCCCGCCGGCCCTGGTCGTGCGCCGCCGCCGGGTGGGGATCCGCAGCCGGTCGATCCGCGGGCCCGCGAGGGCCAGCAGCGCGGGGAGGAGCGTGACGGCGGCGGCGACCATGACGAGCACGACGACCGAGATCGCCACGCCCGCCGCCGTCACGAACGGGATGCCGGCGACCGAGAGGCCGAGGATCGCCACGAGGACCGTCCCGCCCGCGAACACCACCGACCGCCCGGCGGTGGCGACCGCCACGCCCACCGACTCGACCGGTGACATCCCCTCGGCGAGGTGCTCGCGGTGCCGGGTGACGAGCAGGAGGGCGTAGTCGATGCCGACGCCCAGCCCCACCATCGCGGCCATCATGGGGGCCCAGCTCGGCACCGCGATGACGTGGGCGACGAGCGGCAGGGCGCTCAGCCCGAGGGCGAGCCCGGACAACGCCAGCAGGATCGGCAGGCCCATCGCCACGACGGATCCGAACGCCACCAGCAGGATCACCGCCGCCACCGCGACGCCGGCCAGCTCGCCGAGGCCGCTGTCGGGCTCCTCGAACGCGAAGAACAGGTCCCCGCCCGCCTCGATCCGCAGGTCGCGCCCCGGGGCCCCCGCCCGTGCCGCGTCCAGCGCCTCCGTCAGCCGGTCGAGGTCGGCGGCGTCCAGCTCCGCCGCCACCGGGTACTGCAGGCGGACGATCGCGATCCTCCCGTCGTCCGACACCGCCTCGGCCGGATCCGTGGCGGCCACGACGTGGGGGAGCGCCGCCAGGTCGTCGCGCAGCTCCCGCGCGGCCGCCAGCCCTCGGCCGCCGGCCCGGAAGGTGGCGTCGCCGCGCGGCGTGACCACCACCTGGGCGGTCAGGCCGGCCGTCGCCGAGCCGGACGCCTCCAGCAGCTCGGTCGCCCGCTGCGAGTCGGTGCCGGGGACGGCGAAGCCGTCGTCGAGCTCGTGACCGAACGCGGCGGCAGAGGAGATCACGAGCGCCGCGACCACCAGCCACGCGGCGACGGCGGCGAGGGGCCGGCGGGCGGCGAAGCGGCCGAGTGCGGCGAGGATGCGGGACATGCGGGCTCTCCTGGGAGCGGGGATCGTCGGGCGCCGATGCTCCCCGTCCGGGGCGCGCCGCACATCGGGCGTCCGGCTCGATCGATCCCGGCCGGACGGGCGATCCGCATGCGGCACTTTCGGCCGATCCGCGCGCCCGCATCCCGTCCTACGATGGGGCCGTGCGCGCCGTCCTGCGATCGTTCTGGAGCGAGCCCCGCGTCCCGGACCCACCGCGGCGGGTGTGGCGCGACTGGGTCCTCGTGGCGATCCTCGCGCCCCTCTGCGTCGTGGAGGTGATCCTCCGCGAGGACCTGCCCTACCGCTGGCTGTCGTTCGCCGTCGCGTTCGCCGGCGTGCCGCTGCTGCTGTGGCGGCGCACGCACCCGCTCGCGGTCGTCGTGGCGATCTTCGGCGCCACGATCGTCATGGACATCCCCTGGATCCTGGAGGGCGGCGACCCGCCCGGGCTGTTCACGATGGCCTACGTGCTGATCCCGGCGTACGCCCTCTTCCGCTGGGGGTCGGGTCGCCATGCGCTGGCCGGCCTCGGGGTCATGCTCGTGCCGGCGACCCTGGCGGCGGTCCTCGACCCCACCAGCGTGAGCGAGGCGGTCTCGGGCTTCGCCGTCTTCTTCCTGGTGCTGGCGACGGGCGTCGCGGTGCGCTCGCGCGCCTGGGAGCGCATCTCGCGCGTCGATGCGGCCCGCGCGAAGGAGCGCGAGGCGCTGGCCCGCGACCTGCACGACACCGTCGCGCACCACGTCTCGGCCATCGCCGTCCGGGCCCAGGCGGGCATCGCCACCGCGCCCGCCGACCCGGAGGCGGCCGTCGCGGCGCTGCGCGTCATCGCGGACGAGGCGTCGCGGACCCTGACGGAGATGCGGACCATCGTCCGCAGCCTCCGGGCGGACGGGCGGGACGCCAGCGCCCCGCTGCCCCGGCTCGGCGACGTGCGCGGCTTCGCGGGTGCCAGGACCCCCACCGGCCCCCCGGTCCACGTCGATCTGCAGGGCGACGAGGGCCGGGTGCCGGAGTCCGTCGCCACGGCCGCCTACCGCCTGGTGCAGGAGTCGGTCACGAACGCCCTCCGGCATGCCCGCCGGGCGAGCAGGATCGACGTCACGGTGCGCGCCGGCGACGACGCCGTGACGGTCGAGGTGACCGACGACGGAGAGCGCGCGAGCGCCCCGGGGGACGTCGGCTTCGGCATCGCCGGCATGGTGGAGCGCGCCGAGGGCCTCGGCGGCACCTGCGTCGCCGGCCCCCGGGTGGGCGGTGGGTGGGCCGTGACGGCGGTCCTGCCGCGGCGGGGCGCGTCGGCGTGAGCATCCGCGTCGTGGTCGCCGACGACCAGGAGATCGTGCGCACGGGCCTCTCGATGATCCTCGACGCCGACCCGGGCATCACGGCCGTGGGGCAGGCGTCCGACGGCGAGGAGGCGGTGGCCCTCGCCCGCGCGCTGCGGCCGGATGTCTGCCTGCTGGACATCCGCATGCCCCGCCTCGACGGCGTCGAGGCCACCCGCCGCCTCGCGGGCCCCGGCGTCGCCGACCCGATGGCGGTGGTGGTCATCACCACGTTCGACCTGGACGAGCACGTCCACGCCGCCCTCAAGGCCGGCGCCCGCGGGTTCCTGCTGAAGGACGCCGGGCCCGAGCTGCTGGGTCAGGCGGTGAGGGCGGCCGCCGCGGGCGACGCCCTCATCGCGCCGAGCGTCACCGCCCGGCTGCTCGCGACGTTCGCGGCCGCCGGCACCGCCGCGGCGGCCGCGACGCCCCGCGAGCCGCTCACCGAACGCGAGGAGCAGGTGCTCGCGCGCCTCGCGCGTGGCCGCACCAACAGCGAGATCGCCGCCGAGCTCCACATCAGCCTCAGCACGGTCAAGACCCACATCGCCAACCTGATGGGGAAGCTGGGCGCGCGGAACCGGGTCGAGATCGCCATCTGGGCCCACGAGAGCGGACGGGCCGGGCCGGACGCGACGCCGCCCGGCTGAGCGTCCATGGGCCGTCTGGGATTCGAACCCAGGACCTTGGGATTAAAAGTAGGCTC
>JBFWPT010000048.1:4099-30929 GCA_050249835.1 Thermoleophilia bacterium | reverse complement strand
CTTCACGGACCTCGGCCGCGACGGCTCGGGCCGCGCGTCGGTGAAGCTGGAGGGCCCCTCGGGCCGGGTGGTCCTCTGGATGGACGACGCCTTCCCCTTCTGCATGGTCTTCACCGGCGACACCCTCTCCGCCGACCGCAGGCGCAGGGGCGTCGCGGTGGAGCCGATGACCTGCGCCGCCAACGCCTTCGCCTCGGGCGACGGCCTCGTCGTCCTCGCCCCCGGGGAGGCCCTCACCGGCCAGTGGGGCGTCGTCGCGGAGGTCCGGTAGGGCCCCGCCGGCCGCGCCCCGCCCCACGTCGACTCCCGGCTCCCGGGACAGGAGGACCCAGACATGCAGGCCGTCACCGTCCGCGACCCCCCCGAGGGCATCGCCGGGCTCAGGCTCGACGACCTCCCCGAGCCGCACGCCGCCGAGAACGACGTGATCGTGCGGGTGCACGCCGCGGGCTTCACGCCCGGCGAGCTCGACTGGCCCGCCACCTGGACCGACCGCGCCGGCCGTGACCGGACGCCGAGCGTGCCCGGGCACGAGCTGTCGGGCGTCGTGGCCTCCCTGGGCTACGGCACGACCGGCCTGAGCGTGGGACAGCGCGTGTTCGGCATCACCGACTGGGCGCGCGACGGCTCCCTGGCCGAGCTCACCGCCGTCGAGGCCCGGAACCTCGCGCCCCTCCCCGCCGACGTCGAGCACACCGTGGCGGCGGCGCTGCCCATCTCGGGGCTGACCGCGTGGCAGGCGCTGTTCGACCACGGGGGCCTCGCGACCGGCCAGACCGTCCTGATCCACGGTGCGGCGGGCGGCGTCGGATCGCTCGCCGTCCAGCTCGCGCGGGAGGCCGGCGCCCGGATCGTCGGCACCGGCCGGGCGGCCGACCGGGACGTCGTGCTCGGCCTCGGAGCGGCGGCGTTCGTCGATCTCGACGCCGAGCCGCTCGAGGCCGTCGGCCCGGTCGACCTGGTCCTCGACGTCATCGGGGGGACGGTCCTCGAGCGCTCGACCGCGCTGGTGCGCCCCGGCGGCACCCTCGTCACCATCGCGGAGCCGCCCCCGGTGCAGCCCGCCGACGGGCGCGCCGTGTTCTTCGTGGTCGAACCCGACCGCCACCGCCTGGCCGACCTGGCGCAGCGCGTGCGCGACGGGCGTCTCACGCCGATCATCGGCGCCGTCCGCCCCCTGGCCGAAGCGGCCGCGGCCTTCGCCCCGTCGGCGCGCACCGCGGGCCGGACGATCATCCAGGTCGTGCCCGATGAGCACCCGGCGCCGGGGGATTGACGGGACACCCCGCTCCCGGTGACGATCCACCGCGCGCTGCGCCGCCCTGCCTGAGCGGTCGCCGCGCGGATCACCGGACCGGGGTGGGCCTGTGACGTGCGGGGGTGGAGAGGCGTGGTGACGCCGATCAGGACGCCTGATCAGCGGCTGCGCGTCTTCGTCTCGTCGACCCTCGGCGAGCTCGCCGACGAGCGCCGCGCCGTGCGCTCCTCGATCGAGCAGCTCCGGCTCACGCCGGTCATGTTCGAGATGGGGGCCCGGCCGCACCCGCCGCGCGCCCTGTACCGCTCGTACCTGGAGCAGTCGGACGTCTTCGTCGGCATCTACTGGCAGAAGTACGGGTGGGTCGCGCCCGACATGGACATCTCCGGGCTGGAGGACGAGTTCGTCCTCTCCGCCGGCATGCCGCGGCTCCTCTACGTCAAGCGGCCGGCGCCGGAGATGGAGCCGGGGCTCACGACGATGCTCGCCCGCGTACAGGGCGAGGACACCGCCTCGTACCGGCCCTTCACGGCCATCGACGAGCTGCGCGACCTGCTCCTGGACGACCTCGCCGTCCTCCTGACCGAGCGGTTCGACGGCGCCCAGGAGGCCGCCCCGTCCGCGCCACGGCCGCGCCACAACCTGCCGGCGCCGGCATCGACCTTCATCGGGCGCGAGACCGAGCTGCGCGACGTGGTCGGGCTCATCGACGCCGACGACGTCCGCTGCGTCACCTTGCGGGGCCCCGCCGGGACCGGGAAGACCCGGCTCGCCATCCGGGCGGCGGCCGAGGAGGTCGGGCGGTTCGGCGACGGGGTGTTCTTCATCGACCTGAGCGCCGAGCGGGCGGCCGACGACGTGTTCGCGGCCGTGGCGCGGGCCCTCGGCATCGCGCTGGCGGGCGAGGCCCGGCCCGCCGAGGTGCTCGCCGCCGAGCTGTCCGGGCGCCACGTCCTGCTCGTGCTCGACAACTTCGAGCAGGCGATGCCGGCGGCGGGAGGGCTGGTCGAGCTCCTGGAGCGCTGTCCGGCCGTCAAGGTGCTCGTCACCAGCCGCGAGGCGCTGCGCGTCCGGGGCGAGCGGGCCTTCCCGGTGCCCCCGATGTCGCTCCCCGACGACGGCGACCTGGGCTCGGCGGCCGGGTCCGAGGCGGTGCGGTTGTTCTGCGACCGCGCGGCGGCCGTCCACCCCGGTTTCCGGCTCGGGGAGGGCAACGGCGCGGCCATCGTCGCCATCTGCCGGGGCCTCGACGGCCTCCCGCTTGCCATCGAGCTGGCGGCGGCGAGGACGCAGGTGCTCGACGTCGACGACCTGCGCGTCCGGCTGATGGACCGGCTCGACGTCCTCCGGGGCGGGCCCCGCGACCTGCCGGAGCGCCAGCGGACGCTGCGCGAGGCCATCACCTGGAGCGACGACCTCCTCACCCCCGGCGAGCGCCGGATGCTCCGCCTCTTCGCCGTCTTCTCGGGCGCGCGCCTGCCCGACCTGGAGGCGACGGCCGCGCGGATGGACGGGTTCGCGGACGTCGACGTGATCGACGCTCTGGGCTCGCTCGTCGACAAGAGCCTGGTGCAGAGCTCGACCGGGGCCCAGGGCGGCCCGCGCTTCTTCATGCTGCGCACGATCCGGGCCTACGCCCTCGAGCGGCTCGACGAGACCCCCGACCTCGCCGCGGCCGCCCGCAGGGCCCACGCGGAGCAGTTCACCGACCTGGCCGTCGGGCTGCACCGGCAGCTCGCCGAGGCGTCGCGGGGGGAGGTCCTGACGGCTCTCGCCGACGAGCTCGGCAACGTGCGGACGGCCTGGCGGGAATGGGCCGGCCGGACGGACGTCGTGCAGCTCAACCGCCTGCTGGCGCCGCTGTGGGGCTACTACGACGCGCGCGGCGACTACCGCTCGGCGATCGAGCTCGGCCGCGACCTGCTCACCTGCCTGGCCGCGACGCCCGACTCGCCGGAACGCCGTCAGGACGAGTTCGCCGTGCGCATGAGCCTCGTGCGCACGGAGGTGGCGATCCGCGGGTACACGGCGGAGGCCGAGCACATGATCCGCGACGCGCTGCAGCGGGCGGAGGAGGCGGGCGACGCCCGGCAGCGGTTCCCGGGCCTGCGCAGCCTCGGCTACCTCTACATGATGCGGAACGACTTCGACCAGACCGCCCTCATCGCCCGCGAGCTGATGGCGATCGCGGAGGCGGAGGGCGATCCGCTGCTGCTGTCCGAGGCGCACCTGCTCACCGGGCTCGGCCGCAGCCGCCGCGATCACCTGCGGACGTCCCTCGGGCACTTCGACGCGGCGGTCGGGTACGCGGAGGCGACCCGCGCGGGGTACGTCGGCTTCCGCGTCGGCCCCCATCCCGGGGTCGTCGCGAACGTCGTCTCCGCGCTGACCCGATGGCTCGAGGGCTCCCCGGACTCCGCCGCGGCGACGATGCGGCACGCGCTCGACCTCGCCGCCGAGCTCGACCACCCGTACTCGATGGGGTACGCGCTGCATCACGCCGGGCTGCTCGACCTGTGGGCGGAGGACATGGACGCCGTCGCGGACCGGGCCGCCGCGCTGCTGGCGATCGCCGAGGTGCACGACTACCCGGTCTGGCGGGCGCTGGCGCTCGTCCTGGAGGGGGTGGCCGCCGTCAGCGCGGGCGACCTCGACGCCGGGCTGTCGTCCGTGGACGAGGGGTTCGACCTCTACCGGGGCCTGGCGACGCCGCCCATGTTCTGGCCGGCGCTGCTCATGATCCGCGCGACGGCGCTCGGCGGGGCCGGGCGCCATGACGAGGCGCTGGCGATGATCGGCGAGGCGGAGGCGTTCCTGGCGGAGGGCGACCCGCTCACCCCCGACGTCGGCATCGTCCACGGGGATCTCCTGCTCCTCGGGCCGGCCCCCGACCCGGCGGCGGCCGAGGTGGTGTTCGACGCGATGGCCGAGCTGGCCGATCGCCGCGGGAGCCGGATGGCCCGGATGCGGGCCCTCACGAGGCTCGCGGTGCTCCGGCGCGGCACCCCGGCCGAGGCGGACGCGCTGCGCGCGCTGCGGGACGTCCATGACGGCATGGAGGAGGGCGCCGGCACGACCCACGCGGCGGCCGCCCGCGCCGCCCTCGACGGCTCCGCTACGCCGGGGCCTCCTCCCTGAACCGCTCGTCCACCAGGGCGTGCCGCAGGCCGCGGTCGGTGACGGTCACCGCGTCGCGGCCGAGCGCCTCCAGGATCGCGCCCGCGATCAGGGCGCCGGCGAGGATGACCTCCGCGCGCCCGGCCTGCAGTCCCGTGATGCCGCGTCGCCCGTCCGCGGTCATGGCGCGGTAGAGCTCGATCTGCCGGTCGATCTCGTCCCGGTCGAGGACGGTGCCCTCGATGACCGCCGGGTCGTACTCGGCGAGCGCGTGATGCACGGCGGCGAGGTTGGTGAACGCCCCGCCCATCCCGAGGAGGAGGTCCGGCCGGGGCAGGCCAGCGACGCGCCCGAGATCGTCGGCGGCCGCGGCGCGCGCCCGGGCCACCGTGTCGGGGCCGACGGGCCCGTCGAGGCCGAAGGCCTCCGTCAGGCGGACGGCCCCGAGGTCGATGCTGAACCGCTCGACCACCCGGGCGCCGGAGCCCGCGGTGAACTGCGAGCTGCCCCCGCCCGTCTCGGCCACGACGATGCGGGCCCCGGGGTCCCGGGCGGCCGCCCCTATCGCGGCGAGGTAGCCGAGACGGGCCTCCTCGTCCCCCGGGATGACCTCCACCGTCACGCCGCAGCGCTCCCGCACGGCGGCGACGAAGGCGTCGCTGTTGGTGGCCATGCGGAGCCCCGCCGTCCCGACGGCGACGATCTCGGGCGCGCCGGCCCGGCGCGCCTCGCGCGCCATGTCGCAGACGGCGTCGGACGTCCGCGCGATGGCCGCGGGCGCGATGGCGCCCGTGTCGAGGAGTCCCTCGCCCAGCCGCACCACGGCGGCGCGGTCGGCGAGCACCCGCCACGCCCCGTCCGCCGTCCGCTCGCCGATGTGCAGCTTCACGGAGTTCGTCCCGATGTCGACGACCGTGCCCCGCCGGCCCGCGAGCCCGGCCACCCGGGCCAGGGCGCGCGGATAGCTGGTGTTCACGCCGGGGTCGATGCCGAGCTCGCCGAGCGCCGCCATCACCAGGTCGGGGTCCGGCGACTCGAGGGCGATCGTCCGCAGCGGCGCCCCGGCGGCGACCACCTCGGTCACCTCGGCGGAGCATCCGAGGAAGACGTACCGCGTCCGGCTCTTGCTCACCGGGACGCCGCGCACCACCTCCCCGTCGACCGCCCGTCGGAGCAGTTCCTCGATGCGGTACGAGGGGTGCTCGAGCGGCGGCGCCGTCACGCCGAGCGCGTTGAGGACGGCCCGCAGGTCGTCGGCGAGGACCGGCGAGGGCACCTTCATCACCGGCCGCCACAGCTCGAGGCCGCGGTCGTCGATCTCCTCCAGGCGCTTCACGTCCAGGAGCCCGTCGCGCACCTTGACCGTGTTCTCTCCGTCGCGGCTGACGAGGTAGGTCTCCTCGCCCCCCGTGACGCCCTCGGGAGGGGTCTCCTCGATCCGCGCGACGGCGGACTCGAACGACCCGAAACCGCGCCACTCCCAGCGCGGGACGATCCCCGTCGTGCTCATGCGGCACCCCCTGTGCGTTCGGCCTCGATCGCCTGGCGGATCGTCGCGTGGACACGACGGGCGCCGATCCGCGCGATCACCCCGTCGGCCTCCAGCACGCGCATCACGGGCCCCTTCACCCTCACCAGATGGAGCGCGACCCCGGCCGCGTCGGTCAGCGCGCGCGCCTCGTCGAGGGCCGACGCGCCCTGGGAGTCGATGAAGTTGACGCCCTCGAGGTTGAGGACGAGGACGCCCGGCGGGACCTCGGCCTCGATGATCGCGCGCACCCGGTCCTCGAGCGCCTCCGCCGTCGCGAAGAAGATGCTGCCGTCCACCCGGATCACGGCGACGTCGCCCGGGGGCTGCTCGTCGCCGATCTCCCCGTACACCCCCGTCCCGGCGTCCATTCCCAGGAGGGGCATCCGGGGCCGGGTGACCACGTAGACGAGCCAGCCGAGGGACAGGACGATCCCGATCAGCACCCCGGCGAGCACCCCCGCCGAGAGGACTCCGACGATGGCCGCCACGGCCACCCAGAAGTCGAAGCGCGTCACCCGGTACAGCCGGCGCATCTCGGTGACGTCGATCATCCCGAACACCACCGCGTCGATGATGATCGCGCCGAGGACCGCCGTCGGGAGGTCCGAGAACAGGGGCGCCAGCACCACCAGCGTCCCGAGCACCAGGCCGCCCGTCACCAGCGAGGCGACGGGCGTGCGCGCGCCGGACGACTCGTTGAGCGAGCTGGCCGAGAGGCTCGTCGAGACCGGCATGCCCTGCACGAGGCCCGCGCCCACGTTCGCCATCCCCTGCGCCACCGACTCCTGGTTGACGTCGATGCGGTAGCGGTGGCGGGTGGCGAACGCCCGTGCGTCGCCGGCGGTCTGGGAGAACCCGATCAGGAGCAGCGCCGCGGAGGCGATCACCACGACCCCGAGGTGGTCGCCGACCAGCGACGGGTCGGGGATCTCCGGCGTCGGCAGGCCCCGCGGCACCTCGCCGACCAGCGCCACCCCGTGCGCGGCCAGGTCGAACGCCGCCGAGACGAGGAGGCCGCCGACCAGCAGGACGAGCGCCCCGGGTACGGCCGGCGCGAGGAAGCGGATCGCGAGGATCGCGGCGAGCGCGCCGGCGCCCACGGCGAGCGTCGTCCACTCGACGGCGCCGAGGCCCCGCAGCCACGAGCCCAGCTCGCGCCAGGCGCTGTCCCCGTCGCTGGAGGTCCCGGTGAGCTTCGGGAGCTCCCCGATGACCACGTCGACCGCGGCGCCCGCGAGGAAGCCGGTCACGACGGCCTTCGAGAGGAACTGGGCGATCCAGCCCATCCGCAGGAGCGCGAGCACGAGGAACAGCAGCCCCGTCAGCACCGCGATCGCCGCCACGAGCTGGGCGGCCTCCTCGCCCCCGAGCCCGGTCACGATTACCGCCCCGCCGGCCACGGCGGCCAGGGAGGAGCTCGGCCCCGTGGAGATCTGCCGCGAGGTGCAGAAGACGGCGTAGATGAGCGCTCCCGCCGCCGCGGCGTAGAGCCCGTTCTCCAGCGGGATGCCCGCGATCCCGGCGTAGCCGAGGTTCTTCGGGACGATCAGCGCCGTGACGGCGACGCCGGCGATGACGTCGCCGCGCAGCCAGCGCCGGTCGTAGCGCGGCAGCCAGGACAGGACCGGCAGCAGGCGGGCCATCCCGGCCGGCGCCGCCGGCCCGGCGCCGGTCATCCCCCCGTGGCCTCCCGCGCGCGCGCCGGGCTGACGGCCGCCTGCGCGGCGATCGCCGGCTGCGCGGGCATCCCCCGGCGCCGGACCCACTTGGCGACCTCGATCGTCAGGGGGAGGAGGGCCGCGAGCCCCAGGGCGGCGAGCCACTGGTGGCCGGTGAGCGAGGTCGTCAGCAGCCCCTGCTGCAGCCCCCCGAGCTCGGTCGCGAGCACGATCAGGGCCGCCGGCACGAGCGAGATCGCCGCGGCCCGCAGCACCGGCGGCGAGAGGCCCGGCGCGGGGTCGCGCCGGTTGGTGAGGGCGTTGAAGATCGTGCCGAAGCCCATCACCACGAAGGTCATGGTCATGGAGGCCGACGCCGCGTCCGCGCTCGGCTCGTCGGGCCCGACGACCAGGGGGATCAGCGCCGCCACGAACAGCACCGCCGCGTAGAGGATCCACATCGACACCGCGCCGCGGTTCGTGACCGGCATCCCCGGATCCCGCGGCGGCCGGTGCATCACGTCCGGGTCGCCGGGGTCGACGGCGATCACCACCACCCCGGCGGCGGTGGCGAAGAACAGCAGGTAGAGCACCATCAGCGGGGTGAGCGCCACGCCGTCGTTGATGTCGAAGGCGGTCGCCGCGAGGAAGAGGAACACCAGCGCCAGGAGCTGGGTCATCTGGTACCGCACGTACGAGACGACCTTGTCGTAGACGCGGCGCCCGATCTCGACCGCGTGCACGAGCGTCCCGAAGTTGTCGTCGGTCAGGATCATCCGGGCGGCCTGCTTGCTCACCTCGCTGCCGCTCCCCATGGCCACGCCGACGTCGGCCTGCTTGAGGGCGGCCGCGTCGTTCACCGCGTCGCCGGTCATCGCGACGATGAGGCCCTGCTCCTGCATCAGGCGGGCCAGGCGCAGCTTGTCCTGGGGCGTCACCCGTCCGAACACGTGCAGCTCCGGCAGCTTCGCCGTGAGCTCGGCGTCCGTCATCTCCTGGAGCTCGGCGCCGCTGATCGAGCCGGGCCCGAGGTGCAGCGTCTCGCCGATGGCCCGCGCCGTGACGGCGTGGTCGCCGGTGATCATGCGCACGTCGATGCCGGCGGCGAGCGCGACGGTGACCGCCTCCTTCGCCTCCGCGCGCAGCGGGTCGATGATGCCGGTCATCCCGACGAACGACAGGTCCTGGACGAGCGACATCGGGTCCGCGGTCATGGTCGCGAGGTCGTCGTCCTCCACCAGCCGCGCCGCGAAGGCGAGCACCCGCAGCCCCTTCTCGCCCATCCGCGCGTTGGCGGCGTCGATGGACGCGCGCGCCTCGGCGATCGGGGTCTGGTCGGGTGCGAGCGCCCCGCCGGCCGTGGCGCAGCGCGCCAGGACCACGTCGGGGGCGCCCTTCACGAGGCCCACCACCCGCTCCGTCCCGTCGATCGGGACGCGGTGGAAGGTCGCCATGAACTTGTACTCGGAGTCGAACGGGACCTCGGCGAGGCGCGGGTACGCGCGGCGGGTCTCCTCGGCGTCGACGCCCAGCTTGGCCGCGAGCACCACCAGCGCCGCCTCGGTCGGGTCGCCGACGACGGCACCGTCGTCCGAGACCGTCGCGTCGCTGTCCAGGCAGAGGCCGTACGCGAGCCGGGTGAAGTCCGGGACGGGCACCCCGGCGGGCCCGGTGATCGCGCCGGTCTTCCGGTAGCCCTCGCCCTCCACCGGGAACCACGACCCGTCCGCGTAGATGACCGAGACCATCATCTCGTTCATCGTGAGGGTGCCGGTCTTGTCGGTGTTGATCGCGCTCGTCGCGCCCAGGGTCTCGACGTCGGTCAGGTTCTTGACGACGGCCTTCGCCTCGGCGAGCTGCTTGGAGCCGAGCGACAGAAGCCCCGAGACGAACGCGGGCATGCCGGTCGGGATCGCGGAGATCGCCATCGCGGTGCCGAGCAGGACGACGTCGGTGAACGACTCGCCGCGGGCGACCCCGACGATGATGATCACGGCGACGGCGGCCCACGCGATGATGCCGAGCACCTTCGTCAGCGTGTCCAGTTCCCGCTGGAGGGGCGAGCGGGTGCGGGTGACCGACGTCAGCATCTCGGCGATCTGGCCCATCTGGGTCCGCATGCCGGTCGCCGTCACCACCAGCGACCCGGCGCCGCGCGTGACCGCCGTGTTCTGGAAGAGCATGTTGGACCGGTCGCCGACGGCGACGTCCGGCGCGAGCACCGCCCCCGCCTCCTTCGCCACCGGGGCGCTCTCGCCGGTGAGGGCGGCCTCCTGCGTCTCCAGGGTGGCGGCGCGGATGAGGCGGCCGTCGGCGGGGACGATGTCGCCCGCCTCGAGGTTCACGATGTCGCCGGCCACCACCGCGTCCGCCGGCACGAGCGTCACGGCGCCGTCCCGGACCACCTTGGCCTGCGGCACCTGGAGGTCCGCGAGGGCGTTGATGCTCTCCCGCGCCTTCAGCTCCTGACGCGTCCCGAGCACCAGGTTGAGCAGGATCAGCAGGCCCACGATCACGGCCGTCGAGACCTCGCCGATCACCAGGCTCACGACGGTGACCGCCACGAGCATGATGTTCATCGGCTCCCGCAGCTGCACGGCCGCGATCTGCACGATCGAGGGCTGGGCCTCGGCCGTGATCGCGTTGGGCCCGTCGTGGGCGAGCCGCGCCGCGGCCTCCGCCGCGGTCAGGCCGGAGGCGGCATCCGAGCCCATCCCTGCGACGACGTCGGCGGCTGCCTGTGCGTGAGGCGGGGATGGATCCGCTGCCACCTGTGCCCTCCCTGGTGCGGACGCCGCGGGGGCGCCGGGTGCCGTGCCGCAGTCTGCGCCGCCCGGCGGACCGCTCCATCGCCCCGTTGGGATGAACGCGCCCCGGCCGCCCCGGGGCTCAGGCCGGCGTCGCGCCGATCACGTCGCCCAGCCGGCGCAGGAGCGCCCGCAGGTCCTCGAGGTCCCGGGCCCCGAGCGCGGCGGCCCATTCCCCCTCGACCTCGAGGACGGCCGCGCGGATGGTCCGGCCCGCGTCCAGGCCCCGCGGCGTGAGGTAGACGCGCTTGGAGCGCCGGTCGCCGGGGTCGTCGCGGCGCTCGACGTAGCCGAGCTGCTCCAGCTGCCCGAGCAGGTAGTTCACGGCCTGCTTGGACATGTTCGCGCGCTCGGCGAGCTCGCCCGGCCGGCGGCCGTCCGGGCCCGGGTACCGGAGGACGGCGAGGTGGGCCGGGACGAGGTCGGTGAAGCCGTGCTCGTGCAGCGCGGCCAGCATCCGGGCCATGACGACCTCCAGCGGCACGCGCAGCAGCGCGCCGATCAGCGGCGGCCCGAGGGGGAGGGGGGAGTCAGCCGGGGGATTCGTAAAAGAACTTGACAATCGCTACGGCCTCGCGGGAAGGTAGTCCAGTCACTTTACCCGTTCGCCCGGAGGAGGAACCATTGAGCCGGACAGCTTTCGATCCGATCCACCTGGGTCCCATCACCGTCACCTTCTCGGTCGACGCCGAGGCGTCGAACGGCAGCGTCACCGTCGCGCGCTGCGACGTGGCGGAGGGCGCCGGCGTCCCGGTCGCCCACAGCCACGACGGGTTCGAGGAGACCATCCACGGGCTGGCGGGCACGGTCACCTTCACCCTCGACGGCACCCCCGTCGACATCGGGCCGGGTGACACGGTCTGCATCCGCCGCGGCGTGGTCCACAGCTTCCTGGCCAAGGGCGGCGCCACCTCGTTCCTGGCGATCGCGACCCCCGGCCTGTTCGGCCCGGAGTACTTCCACGACGTCGCCGAGCTCCTGGCGGCGGCGGGCGGCGGACCTCCGGAGCCCGCGGCGGTGGCGGCCGTCATGGCCCGCCACGGCCTCACCCTCGCCCCCCAGCCGGTCGCCTCCTGACGCGGGGACGGCGTGGGGCGGCGCCCCGGTGCCGCTCCACGCCGGTAGGCTGCCGCCATGGCCGCTTATGACTATCGCTGCGACACCGACGGTGTCTTCGAGGTGACCCTGCCCCTCGGCACCGCGCCCTCGGAGACCCCCTGCCCGGAGTGCGGCAAGGACGCGCCGCGCCTCTTCTCGGCGCCGCTCACCGCGCCGCCGGCCCTCGACAAGAGCGGGCCGTACGGCATGACCCGCATCCCGGCCCCACCGGGTGCCCGGCCGCCCGGCGGTCCCGGCGGCCCCGGCGGGCTGCCGATGACCGCCCCGATGCGGAACATGCCCCGGCCCTAGGCCCCCGGTCCTAGCGGGGCGCGCGCGGCGGGCCGATGAGCGGCGTCGCCACGGGCGCGGCGGCGCCGATGAACTCCACGAGCCCGTCGCCGCCGACGATCGGCGAGATGTTCTCCCAGTTGTTCGCCACCCAGACGTTGCCGGACTGATCGATCTGGACGGCCGTGAGGTGCTGCAGGCCGCCGTTGGAGAAGCCGGCGAGCGGCGGCGAGAGCGGGTCGCCGGTGCTCGTGCCCGGCGGGCAGCTCGCGACCCTCCGCCCGCAGAGCTGCGTGAGCTTGCGGTCGGGGAAGCTGGCCACCCAGACGTTGTCGTCGCCGTCGATCGCGACGCCCCACGGGCCGCCGAGGCTGGGCGCGCGGTACCGCGCCTTGAACCGGCCGTCCGGGCCGATGCGGGTGATGTTGTCGTCGACGAGGCTGGCCACCCACAGGTCGCCGCCCGAGTCGATCGCGATGCCCTGCGGCGACCGCATCCGGTCGAAGGTGAACGGGCCCGTGACCTGGCCGTCGGCCCCGATCCGCGTGAGCGACCCCTTCACGGACGTGTCGATCGCGCCGTTGCCGACCCACACGTTGCCCGCGCCGTCCACCTCGACCGCGAACGGCTCGTAGAGGCCGCCGCCGGTGAACACCCGCGCCTGGGACGGGTCGCCGCCGGGGTACATCGTGACCGAGGCCCCGGTGTGGTTCGCGATGTAGACGTTGCCGCGCTGGTCCACCGCGATCCCCTGCGGGGCCTTCAGGTCGCCGGCGGTGATGCCGCCGGTGCCCGACTGCGCCGTGCCGTCCCTCGTGAACAGGGCGACCGCGTTCCCGCCCACGAACGCCGGGCTGTTGAACGGGTTGGGGTCGGCACCGGTGAAGTTGCCGAGCCAGACGCGGTCGCGCCGGTCGACCGCGATGCCCCACCAGTTGCCCATGATCCCGCCGCCGCTGACGGCCCCGCCGAGGCGCGGGCGCCCCGTGGGGTCGAGGGCCACGGTGTAGAGGCCGGGGCCCGTCCCGGGCGGCTGGAAGTTGTTGGTCACCCAGATGTTGCCGAGGGAGTCGAACGCCATGCGGCCGGGACCGTCGAAGCCGCCCGCCGTGTGCTTCAGCGACAGCACCCACGAGCTCGGCGCCGCCGTGAGGTGCGGCCGGAAGGCGTCGCCCTTCGCCAGCCGGTGGATGCGGCGGACGTTGTTGACCGGGTTCCGCGCGATCGCATGGGCCGCGGCGAGGGTGTCGCGCGGCGCCGCCCCCCGGGGCGGATCGGCCGCGCGGAACAGGGCGCGGCAGGTGAGCGGCGAGCCGCCGGTGCAGCCGGCCAGGACGTCGGCGAGCGTGCGGAACGCGGCCAGCGAGGTGGTGGCGGATCCGTTGGGGGCCGTGGCGAGGATCGCCCCGACCCGCCCGGTCGCCGGGTCCGCGAGGCCGCGGGCCGTGGCGGCCGCGTTGCGCAGACCGATCGCCGGGCCGGACACCCGGGCGCCGCGCAGGAACCGCGACAGGGCGTAGGCCGAGGCGACGGTGGTCTGCTCGTTGAGCGTCAGGCGCGCCGGGCTCCCGGCGCGTGGGTCGGCGACGGCCATGAGGCGCAGCGCGTCGCCGGCGCGGGTGCGGCCGCCCTCGGCGACCGCGTAGACCACCGACCGTGCGCCGGGCGGGGTGAAGGTGATCGCGAACGCGCCGCTCGCGTTCGTCGTCGCCGAGCCGAGCCGCCGTGGGGTGGCGCTCGCGCCCCCGGCGTAGAGGGTCACCTCCGAGGCCGCGACGGCGCGGCCGTCGGCCTGCACGCGGCCCTGGACGCCGGCGCCCTGCGCCGTGCCGGCGAGCGCCGCCCCCCACAGCAGGCAGGCAGCCGTCAGCAGCATGGCCGGGCGGGCCGGGCCGCGGTCCACCATCTCCACCCCTTCGTCCGGGACCGACGGGCGCGACCGTATGGCAGGTGGGTCGCGCCGTGCAACCACCGGCGGGACCGCTGTGAAGCCCGGGGTCCGCCCCGATCCGTCCCGAGGACCCGGGGCGGTGGCGGAGGCGTCGCGAGCGCGTCTGGAGCTGCGCCCGGCCGGCCGTCAGCCCGCGGCCGCGAAGATCCTTCCGACCGCCTCCCGGCCCCGTCCCCAGTCGCCGGGCGGGACGGCGCGGCCGCTCTCGACGACGAGCATCGTCTCCGCCGGCCCGACGGCCTCCAGCACGACGGTGACGTCGCCGGCCCAGGAGGTCGCCGTCACGCCCTTCGAGAAGACGAGCCGGTGCTGGTCGCTGACGTTCCCGACGATCCCCCAGCTCATCTGGGCGGCGACGTGGACGACCGTGGAGGCCGCCTGCTGGATGGGCTCGTCCAGGTGCGCGATGGCGCGTTGAACGGACATCGTTCACGACCTCCCTTTGCGTGCTGGTCCGCCCGCGGACCGTAGGCGACGGCGTCCCCCGGTGTCATCCCCGAGCTCGTGTCTCGTAAGGCAAGACCCGCGCGTCGGGGTGTGGACACTCCGAGCCGGGGCGAGGAAGGATCGCCTGATCCTCGGCGGGCCCTGCGGGACGTGCGCGTCAGAAGGGGAAGGCTGTGGCTGATCGTTCCGCGCGGGCGCCCGACGCAGAGGGTGGAGGGGCGAACGGGGCCCTGTCCGTCCCCCGGGTGTCCGTTCCGCGCGGCGGCGGGGCGATCAGGGGGATCGGCGAGACGTTCGCCACGAATCCCGCCACCGGCACCGGCTCGCTCACCGTGCCGATCCCGACGTCCCCGGGCCGGGGGGGCTTCGGTCCGGCGCTGACGCTGGAGTACGACTCCGGCGCCGGCCAGTCGGCGTACGGCCTCGGATGGAGCGTGGACCTCCCGGCGATCACCCGCCGCACCGATCGCGGCGTGCCGCGCTACGACGACGCGGCCGAGTCGGACGTCTTCCTGCTCTCGGGCGCCGAGGACCTCGTGCCGGTGGCCGTCGAGGCGGCCGGGCGGTGGAGCCGTCAGCGGCTGCCGCGGCGGACGGTCGACGGGGTCGAGTACCGCATAGACCGCTACCGCCCCCGTGTGGAGGGCCTGTTCGCGCGCATCGAGCGCTGGACCGCGCCCGGCGGCGACGCGCACTGGCGCTCGGTCACCCGCGACAACGTCACGACCCTCTACGGGGCCACCAACGAGTCGCGCATCGCCGATCCCGACGACCCCGATCCGGCCCACCCGACCCGCGTCTACAGCTGGCTCATCTGCGAGAGCTTCGACGACCGCGGCAACCGGGTCGTCTACCGCTACAAGGAGGAGGACTCGGCGGGCGTCGACGGCTCGCGCGCCCACGAGGCGAACCGGGACGATCGCGGCCGGTCGGCCAACCGCCACCTGAAGCGGATCCTCTACGGCAACCGGGTCTCGCGGCTCGCCCCGCCCGACCCCGCCGCGGACGGCTGGCTCTTCGAGGTGGTGTTCGACTACGGCGAGCACGACCGGGACGATCCGCGCCCGGGCGACGGCGGCACCTGGCTCTGCCGCCACGACCCCTTCTCGAGCCATCGCGCCGGGTTCGAGATCCGCACCTACCGGCTGTGCCAGCGCGTGCTGATGTTCCACCACTTCCCCGACGTGGCCGGGATCGGCGACGACTGCCTCGTGCACTCGACCGAGCTCCGCTACCGCAGCACCGGCGGGGCGGCGGACGGCGAGCGGCGCGGCGATCCGGTGGTCACCCTGCTGGCGTCCGCGACGCGCCGCGGCCACATCCGGGACCCGGCGGGCGGGTACTCCACCGAGTCGCTGCCGCCGCTGGAGTTCACCTACGCCGACGCCGTCATCGACGAGGAGGTGCGCGAGCTCGACCCGGACGCCCCCGGGCGCCTGCCCGAGGGCGTGGACGGCGACCGTCACCACTGGGTGGACCTCCACGGCGACGGGATCCCGGGGGTCCTCACCGACCAGGCGGGCGCGTGGTTCTTCGCCCCCAACCTGGGCGCGGGCCGCTTCGGGCCGGCCGACCCGGTCGCCGCCCCTCCCATGGCCGCCGTGGGCGGCGGGCCGAGGGCGCTCGTCGACCTCTCCGGCGACGGCCGGCCCGACATGGTCGCCTTCGCTGGCCCCGCGCCCGGCTTCGCCGAGCGCACCGCGGACGGCTCCTGGGAGCCCTTCGCGACGTTCACCGACCTCCCCAACCTGCGCTGGGACGACCCCAACCTCCGGTTCGCCGACCTCAGCGGGGACGGCCTCGCCGACGTCGTGATCACGGACTCCCAGGGCATCCGCTGGTCGGCCTCGCGGGCCCGTGCCGGGTTCGCGCCGGAGCGCCGGACGCCGGCATCCCTGGATGAGGAGTCGGGCCCGCGCCTGCTGTTCGCGGACCCGCTGCACTCGGTCCACCTGGCCGACATGACCGGCGACGGCCTGGCCGACCTCGTGCGGATCCGCAACGGCGAGGTGAGCTACTGGCCCAACCGCGGCGACGGCCGGTTCGGCGCCCGGGTGGCCATGGACGACGCGCCGCTCTTCGACGCGCCCGAGCAGTTCGACGCCCTGCGGATCCGGTTCGCCGACATCGACGGCTCCGGCTGCGCGGACCTCGTCTACCTCGGCGGCGACGGGGTCAGCCTCCACGTCAACCGCGCGGGCAACGGCTGGTCCCCCCCGCGCCTGCTCGACGGCTTCCCGGCGACGGACGACCTCTCCTCGGTCGATGCGGTCGACCTGCTCGGCACCGGCACCGCGTGCCTGGTGTGGTCGTCGCCGCTGCCGGCGGAGGACCGCTCGCCGCTGCGCTTCATCGACCTGATGGGCGGCCGCAAGCCCCACCTGCTGGTCGCGTTCCGGAACAACCTCGGCGCCGAGACACGGCTGACCTACGCCTCCTCGACCGCGTTCGCCCTCGCCGACGCCGCCGCCGGGAGGCCGTGGGCGACCCGCCTGCCCTTCCCCGTCCACGTCGTCGAGCGGGTCGAGGTCACCGACCGGGTGAGCCGCAATCGCTTCGTGACGCGCTCGGCCTACCACCACGGGCACTTCGACGGGGTCGAGCGCGAGTTCCGCGGGTTCGCGATGGTCGAGCAGTGGAGCACCGAGGAGCTCGCCGTCCTCGCCGGCCGGGACGACCTGCCGGACCCGGGGACGGCCGACCCCGCCTCGGACACCCCGCCCATCCTCACCAGGACCTGGTTCCACACCGGCGCCTTCCTCGGCGGCGACGACCTCTCGCGCCACCTCGCCGGGGAGCACTGGCGCGAGTCGGACGCCGGCGACGGGCCCGGCGGGCTGAGCGAGGCCCAGCTCGACGCGATGCGGCTCCCCGACACGGTCCTGCCCGGGACGATCCGCCTCGCCGACGGCACGCGCGTGCCCTACCGCCTCACGGAGCGGGAGGTGCTGGAGGCGACCCGCGCCCTGAAGGGCTCGATGCTGCGGCGGGAGGTCTACGGCCTGGACGGCGGCCCCGCCGAGGACCGGCCGTACACCGTGGAGGAGGCCAACCACACCGTGGAGCTGCTGCAGCCGTGCGGCCCGGGCGCCCACGCGGTGGTCCTGGTGCACCCCCGCGAGGAGATCGAGTTCCACTACGAGCGCCGGCTCTACGACGTGGCCGGGACCTGGCTGGCCGATCCCCGCGTGACCCACCGCGTGACCCTGGAGGCGGACGCCTTCGGCAACCCGACCCGTGTCGCCGAGATCGCCTACGGCCGTCGCCGCGACGATCCGTCGCTCCCCGCCTCGGCGCTCGACCGGGCCCGCCAGCGGCGCACGACCGTCACCTACACCGAGGACCGGTTCACGGACCCGGTCTCCGGTCCCGACGACCACCGCGGCCCGCTCCCGTGCGCCTCGCGCACCTTCGAGCTCCTCAACGTCGCGCCGGCCCGCGCCGTCCCCGGGATCACCAACCTCTTCGGCCTCGAGGAGCTCGCCGCGCAGGTCGACCGGGCCGCCGACGGCGCCCACGACCTGCCCTACGAGGACCGGGACGGGACGGGCGCCACGTCCGCCGCGCCGTACCGGCGGATCATCGAGCATGTGCGGACCCTCTTCCGCAGCGACACGCTCGGGGGGGCGCTCGCCCTGGGCGTCGCGGGCGCGCGGGCGCTGCCGTTCGAAAGCTACAAGCAGGTCATGACGCCGGGGCTCGCGGACCGGCTGCTGGTGGGCGCCGGGCGGCTCGCGGCCGGCGAGGTCGACGCCGTCTTCTCCGGCGAGTGCGGGTACGTCCAGCTCGACGGCGATCCGGACTGGTGGATCCCGTCGGGGCGCGTGTTCTTCGGGCCCGCCACGGCGGCCACCGCGGCGCAGGAGCTCGACCACGCCACCCGGCACTTCTTCCAGCCGTGCCGCTTCCGCGACCCCTTCCACACCGCGGCGGCCCCCACCGAGACCGCGGTCGCCTACGACGCCTACGACCTGCTCCCCGAGGAGACAAGCGACCCGCTCGGCAACGTCCTCGGCGCGCGCAACCACTACCGCACCCTTGCCGCGCAGGTCGTGACCGACGCCAACGGCAACCGCCGGGCGGCGCGCTTCGACGCGCTCGGCCTGGTCACCATGACCTTCGAGCTGGGCAAGCCGGGCGACGGGGAGGGCGACCGTTTCGACGACACCGCGGACGAGGCGTCCCCGGCGGACGATCCCACCCGCCGCATCGAGTACGCGCTGCTGGAGCACATGAACGACCCCGCCAGGCGGCGGCCCACGCACGTCCGCACCCTCGCGCGCGTGACGCACGGCGACGGCGGCACCGAATGGCAGGAGTCGTTCAGCTACTCCGACGGCTTCGAGCGCGAGATCCAGCGCAAGCTCCGCGCCGAGCCGGGCCCGCTGGTGCCGGGAGGGCCCGTCGTGGCCGAGCGCTGGGTGGGCAGCGGGTGGGCGGTCTTCGACAACCGCGGCAACCCCGTCCGCCGCTACGAGCCGTTCTTCGACGACGCGCCGGACTTCGCGTTCGCCCGTGCCGCCGGGGTGAGCCCCATCCTGCTCCACGACCCGGCCGGCCGGGTCGTCGCGACCCTCCACCCGGACCACTCCTACGAGAAGGTGGTCTTCGATCCCTGGCACGAGGCGAGCTGGGACGCGAACGACACGGTCCTGACGGCCGACCCGCGCGACGATCCGGATGTCGGCGGGGCGTTCCGCCGGCTCCCGGAGGGCGAGTACCTGCCGAGCTGGTTCGACGCCCGGCAGCAGGGGCTGTTGGGCCCGGAGGAGGAGGCGGCCGCCGCACGGGCCGCCGCCCACGCCGGCACCCCCGGGATCGAGCTGATCGATCCGCTGGGCCGCGTCATCTGCGCGATCGGCGACTGCGGGCCCGGGCCCGGCGGGGCGCGCCTGCTGTTCGCGACCCGCACGACCTTCGACGTCGAGGGCAACCCGCGCGAGGTGACCGACGCCCGGGGGAGGGCCGCCCTCCGCTGCGAGCACGACATGCTCGGCGCGCGGGTCCACGAGGTCCACATCGACGCGGGCGCGCGCTGGACGCTCACCGACGCGGGCGGTCACCCGGTGCGCACCTGGGACTCCCGGGGGCACGCCTTCCGCACCGAGTACGACCCCCTGCGCCGGCCGCTGCGCCACATCGTGCGGGGCTCGGATCCCGCCCGCTCGGACCCGGACACCCTCGGCGGCGACCTGGTCTTCGAGAGCTACGACTACGGCGAGGGCGACCCGGGCGCCGCGGCCCGCAACCTGCGCGGCAGGATCCTCCGCCACCGCGACGGCGCGGGCGTCCTCACCAACGAGGAGTTCGACTTCAAGGGCAACCCGCTGCGGGTGAGCCGGGCCGTGGTGACCTCGGCCACCGTCACGCCCGACTGGGGGGCCGGGGCCGCGACCGACCCGCCGCTGGAGGAGCGCTGGACCTACGACGCGCTCGACCGGGTCACGAGCTACACGACGCCCGACGGCAGCGTGACCCGCTACGCCTACAACCAGACGAGCCAGGTGCGGGCGATCGACGCCGACGTGGGCGGCGCGCCGGTGCCGACGCCCTTCGTGCGTCACGTCGAGTACGACGCCAAGGGCCTGCGCACGCTGGTGGAGCGCGGCAACGGCGTCACCACCTCCTACGCCTACGACGCCCGCACCTTCCGCCTCGCCGCCGCCACGACGATCCGCACCCCGGCGGCCTTCCCCGACGACTGCCCCCGGCCCCCGCCGGCCGGGTGGCCCGGGTGCCATGTGCAGAACCTGCGCTACGTCCACGACCCGGTGGGCAACGTGACGCACGTCCGCGACGACGCCCAGCAGACCATCTTCTTCCGCAACGTGCGGGTCGATCCGAGCGCCGAGCTCACCTACGACCCCCTCTACCGGCTCGTGGAGGCGACCGGGCGTGAGCACCTGGGGCAGATCGGCGCGCCGCCGCCGCCGAGCGGCCACGACGACCGGGGGCGCACCGGCGGCCTCCTCTCCGCCGGCGACGGCCGGGCCCTCGGGCGCTACGCCGAGCGGTACGCCTACGACGCCGTCGGGAACCTGGAGGAGCTCGTCCACCGGGGCACCGACCCGGCGAACCCGGGATGGACCCGCACCTTCGTCCACGACGAGCCGAGCGCGGTGGACCCCGCCGAGCGCGGCAACCGCCTCACGCGCACGGGCGGCACGACGGCGGCCGTGCACAGCGCCGGCGGGGACGGGTACGACGCCCACGGCAACGCGCTGGCGATGCCCCAGCTCCAGGAGCTGCGCTGGGACTTCATGAACCGGCTGCGGATGACCCGCCGCCAGGCGGTCGACGCCGCAGACGTGGAAGGCGCGGCCCGTCAGGGCGAGCGGACCTGGTACGTCTACGACGCGAACGGGGAGCGCGTGCGGAAGGTCACCGTGCTCCCGACCGGCGCGATCCGGGACGAGCGGCTCTACCTCGGCGCCTTCGAGCGCCACCGGGCGGCCGGCGCCGTGACCGACACCCTCCACGTCACGCTGGACGACCGGCGCGTCGCGCTCGTGGAGCGGCGGACGGACGTGCCCGGCTCCGAGCCGCTGGTGCGCCACCAGATCGGCAACCACGTGGACTCCGCCACCCTCGAGCTCGACGACCTCGGGCGGCTGATCTCCTACGAGGAGTACTCGCCGTACGGGAGCACCGTGTACCAGGCCGTCCGGAGCCGTTCCGAGGCCCCGCGCCGGTACCGCTTCGCCGGCAAGGAACGCGACGACGAGAGCGGCCTCTGCTACTTCGGCGCCCGCTACTACGCGCCGTGGCTCGCGCGGTGGGTGGGCTGCGACCCCGAGGTCTGGGGGGCGCCGGGCGAGGGTGCCTACGTCGCGTTCGCCTCGTCGCCGGTGACGATGGCCGACCCCGACGGGCGCAAGCCCCTGATCGCCAACGACTTCAAGGACCTCGCCGCCCTGAAGAAGGCGGTGGACATCACCTACACGCCGGCGGGGACCGTGTCCTCGGCGTCGGTGTCGGTGACCGACAAGTCGAAGTCGGCGAAGGGGACGAACGAGCTGTCGGAGGGCACGGTGACCCAGTCCGAGCTCAAGGCCGCGAACGCCGGCGACATGGCCGACAAGATCGGCCTCGGCCTCACGAACCCGAAGCTGGTCTTCAACAAGGGCGCCCTCCAGGGCATCGAGAAGCTCTCCTACGTCAAGAAGAACAGCGCCGGCACGGCCCTCGGGCGGATCTCGGACGAGATGTACAAGCACATCGCCAAGCCGCCGGCGGGGGCGACCTACTCGATCGGCAAGGACAAGGTCGACTATCCCGGCGCCACCCGGAACATGCTCCTGCATGTCTTTGGCCAGGCGGTGATCACCGCCGAGTTCGGCCGCTCGTCCGCCGATTTCGCGGGGGACATCCACGAGCGCGACCAGGCCTCGCTGATCAGCGGGAAGATCCTGCCCGGCGAGGAGCGCCAGGCGATCGACAACTACTCGGACATGGTCAACAACCTCTACGGCCAGGACATCGGCGAGCGCGTCGCCAAGAGCCTCGGGGTGAGCTCCAGCACGGTCTGGACCCCCGCCCTGACCGCGAAGTTCGTCAACGCCATCCAGGCCGAGATCGCGAAGGAGATGGGGTGGAAGATGACCCCCTTCAGCGCGAAGGACGCCGAGATCGTGAAGTTCAGCGCGCTGCTCAACGAGGTGCAGGGCACCACGCCCGCGCCCGTCGCCGCCCCGGTCGCCAAGGGCAAGCCGGCCGCCAAGGCCCCGGCCAAGGGCGGCGGGGCGAAGGCCGGGGCGAAGGGCAAGGCGAAGACCGGCGGCGGCGCGCCGGCCAAGAAGAAGAAGGGCGCCGCCCAGAAGACCCCCGCCACGAAGAAGCAGAAGTGAGGACGCCATGAGCCCGCTCCCCCCGACCCCCCACGCCCGTGCCTGACATGCGAGGTCCCGCGCTCCCGCCGGGTGAGGGCGGGGGAGAGGTCCGGGGCCGCCTGGTCTCCGAGGCCGGCGAGGCCGCCCCCGGCGTCGCGGTGCGCCTCTACGGGCTGGGCTTCGGCGGGACCGAGCGGCTCCTGGCCCAGGACGAGGCCGACGAGACCGGGGCCTACCGCCTGGCCTACGACGGCCGGGAGCGGGGGCTGCGCGTGGAGGTGCGGGCGGTCACCGCGAAGGGGAAGGAGGTGCCGATCTCGCAGACGGCGCTCGCCCCGGCGGCGGAGGAGGTCATCGACCTCGTGGTGCCGGCCGCGGTCCGTCCGGTCACGGCCGAGCTCGACCGCCTGCGGGCCGACGTGGAGGCGGGGCTCGGCTCGTTCGGCGCGCTCGCCGACGCCCGCGAGGACGAGGAGCGGCGGGACCTGACCCTGCTGCGCGCGGCGACCGGCTGGGACGCGCGCGTGCTCGCCGTCGCCTCGCAGGCGGTCACCCTCGCGGCCGAGACGGGGATCCCGGTCGACGCCGTCTACGCCGCCGCACGGGCCGGGCTGCCCACCGAGGCCCCTGCCCTCGCCGAGGTCAGCGCCTCGGCCTTTCGCGCCGCCGTCCGCAAGGCCCAGGCGGCGGGGGTCGTGGACCTGCCCCGCGGCGAGCTCAAGGATTCGCTCGCGGCGTTCGACCGCTTCGCCCGCGAGGCGCGCCTCCGGCGGGCGCCCGAGGGGTCCCCGTCGTCCCTCGACGAGCTCATCCGCGCCTCGGGCGCGCCGGAAGACGCGCGCCTCGACGACGCGGAGCGCGACGCCTTCGCGGCCCTCCTCGTCGCCGACGACCGGCCCGGCGACCTCTGGAAGGCGGCCCACGCGGCCGGCATCCCCGAGGCGAAGGTGTCCGCCCTGCGCACACAGGGCCGGCTCGCGTACCTGACGGGCAACAACGCCCCCCTCGCGGCCGCGGTCCAGCGCGAGGGCGCGAGCGGCGACGACCTGTCGTGGCTCGTCGGCCGCGACTACCACCGGGGCGAGACCTGGGGCGCGCGCCTGCGCGAGCTGGCCGCCGACGGCGGCCCGCCGCTCGAGCAGCTGATCCCCGAGGCCTACACGGCGGACACCACGGACGCGCGCCTCGACGCCTACGCGGCCGACCTCGCCGCGATGGTGCGCGAGAGCTTCCCCACCCACGTCGTGGCACGGCTGGTGACCGACGGCGACCTGGCGCTCGGCGCGTCGAAGGCCGAAGCCCGTCGCGTCGGCGCCTTCCTCACCGAGGCCGCCGCGCGCGGCTTCGATCTCGGCCGCGTGCCGCTGTCGGCCTTCCTGCGCGACCACGGCGACGGGATCGCGCCTGCCGGCGACCGCGGGGCCGCCACCCTCGCCCATGTGGCCCGCCTGGCCCGGCTGTACCAGGTCACCCCCACCGACGGGGCCCTCACGGCCCTCGCCGCCGCGGGGTTCGGCTCCGGCCGCGAGGTGGTCGCCTTCACGGCCGAGGAGTTCCTGCGGCACCACGGACCCGCCTTCCCCAGCCGGGAGGAGGCGGAGCTCACCTACGCCAAGGCGCAGCAGGTGGACGCCGTGACCCGGAACGTCATCGTGATGGCGGCGGGCGTCGAGTCGTCGGTGCCCACCCACGTCACCTCGACCGGGCACGAGGCCCAGGCCGCCACGAGGGCGCTCATCAGGGCCTTCCCCTCGATGCAGCAGCTCTTCGGCTCCCTCGACTTCTGCGAGTGCGAGCACTGCCGCTCGGTCCTGAGCCCCGCGGCCTACCTCGTGGACCTGCTGAAGTTCCTCGACCCCGACACCGCGGTCTGGAACTCCTTCCTCGCCCGGTGGAGGGCCACGCACGCGCAGGCCGCCTATCCGCACGGCACGCCCTACGAGGTCCTGACGGCGCGCCGGCCGGACCTCGCGGCGCTTCCGCTCACGTGCGAGAACACGAACACCGCGCTGCCGTACATCGACGTCGTCAACGAGATCCTCGAGTACTTCGTCGCCCACGGCGCCCTGGACGCGGGCGCCGCGCGCGACACCGGCGCCTCCACGACCGCCGAGCTGCTCGCCGAGCCGCGCAACGTGGAGGCCGCGGCGTACGACACCCTCCGCGGTGCCCGGTACCCGCTGCGCCTGCCCTTCGACCTGTGGCTCGACACGGTCCGGCGGCTCGCGGAGCACGTCGAGATCCCGCTCTCCGCGCTGCTCGAGACGTTCCGCCGCGGCGACGAGCTGCGGCTCCCCGCCGGGGCCGGCGGCTACGCCCGCGAGGCCGTCTTCGTCGAGTCGCTGGGGATCTCGCCCGCCGAGCACGCCATCCTCACCGATCCCGATCCGCTGCCCGCGTGGCACGGCCTCTACGGCTACGCCACCGAGGCGGAGGCCCTGACGGTCGCGACGGGTCCCGACGGCCTGCGCGTCGACCTGCGCTCGGCCAAGACGCTCGCGCGGCGCCTGGGCGTCACCTACCGCGAGCTCGTGACCCTGGTGGGCACCGCCTTCGTCAACCCGGCGCTGGAGCGGCTCGTCGCGCTCCACAAGCTCGGCCTCGACGTGCACGACGTCCACCGCTACATGGGGCACGCCCGGTACACGCCGTTCACCGCCGCGGAGCGCACGGCCTTCGAGGCCCGCCTCGACGCGCTGACGGCGCGGTACAACCCGTCGGGGGCCGCCGCCGGCTTCTCCGCGCGCGCCTGGCTCGCCGCCGAGTGGCCCCAGGGGTTCGCCGGGATCCTGGTGCTGGCCGACCGCGCCACCGGCTGCGACTTCGACGCGACCACCCTCCGCAACGCCGACGGCTCCGACGCCACGGCGCTCGACTTCCTGCGGCTCAACCTGTTCGTGCGCCTCTGGCGCCGGCTCGGCTGGACCATCGAGGAGACCGACCGGGCGCTCGCGACGTTCATCCCGCGGGGCTCCCTGCCGCTGACGGGCGCGACCATCGGCCCGGCGATGCGCGCCGCGATCGTCTCCACGGCGCACCTCGCCACCCTGGAGCGGGCGCTCCCGGGCGGGAGCCGCAACCGCGCGACGCTCCCGGTCATCTGGGCGGACCTGCCCACGACCGGCCGCAACCCGCTGTACGCCCAGCTCTTCCTCACGCCGGCCGTGCCCGGCGGCGCCGCCGTGTTCGACGATCCGGTGGGCGACTACCTCTCGACGCCCGGCGTCCTGCTGCGCGACCACCTCGTGGCCGTGCAGGGCGCCGCCAGGCTGACGGCCGCCGAGGTGGGCCTCGTGCTCGCCGACGCCCAGATCGATCCCGCCACCGCGCCGCTCTCGCTCGCGACGATCTCCCTGCTGTACCGCCACGGGCTCCTCGCGAAGGCGCTGAAGCTGCCCGTGCGGGACCTGCTCGCGCTGCGGCGCCTGAGCGGCGTCGACCCCTTCGCGCCCCTCCTCGCCGCGCCGCCGGCGACGATCGCCGACGACCGCCCGTTCACGCAGACCATCCGCTTCGTGGAGATCGCCCGCAGGGTGGCGGCGAGCGGCTTCTCGATCGAGGACCTGGACCAGTTGCTGCGCCACCGCTTCGACCCGGTCGGCCGGTACCGCCGCGCCGCCGAGCTGCCGGTCGCGCTCATCCGGTCGCTGGCCGCCGGCCTCGCCCGGATCGAGGCCGAGCACGCCACCCCGGCCGACCCGCTGCTCATGTCCGACGAGTTCCTGCGCGAGAAGCTGGCCCTGGTCTTCCCGCCCGAGGCGGTCAACGAGTTCTTCGCCTACTGGCTCGACTCCGCGGAGTACTCGGCCCACAAGGACGGGGTCGACCCGGCCGACCGGCTCGACCCCACGACGGTCGGGGTGCTGGGCCTGCGCACCACCTTCGATCCCGTCCGGGGCCGTCAGCAGCTCACGCACACCGGTGTGCTGAGCGACGCCCGGAAGGCGGCGATCCTGGCGGCGGTGCCGGCGCCGCCGGCCGGCGCCCCCCAGGCGGAGCGCGACGCCCATGCCCTCTTCACGGAGCTGCTCGACGCCGTCGCGGCCCGCTCGCAGCCGCGCCCGCGGACGTTCTTCGAGGTCAACTTCGGCGGCCTCATCACCTACGACGACCTCTACGGGTCGGCGCTCGCCCCACCCACCCAGGCGCGGCGGCGCGCCGTGGCCGGGGCGATCCTGCCCTTCGTGCGGCGCCGCCTGGCCGAGGCGCTCGTGGTGGCCGCCGTGTCCGCGGAGCTCGGCGCCGACCCGGCGCTCGCCGGCCCCCTCCTGACCGACCCGGCGCTGATCGCCGACCCGGCCTCGAGCGCGCAGAACAAGCCGCCCCTCGTGGAGGCGGTCATCCGGCTCGGCGCCCCCGGCGCCACCGCGGACCTCTTCGCCTCGGCCGACCTCACGGGGGCGCGCCTGGCCGCGTCCGGCCGGGCGGCGCGGGTGGTCGTCCCCGCCGGGGCGGGGGCCGGCAGCGCCCGCTTCCGCGGCCGCCTGGAGGTCCCCGAGGCGGGCGCGTACCGCTTCTCGGCCCGCTTCGCGAACACCGGGGCCCAGGCGACGCTGACGGTCGACGCCCGCCCCGGGCGCACGATGACCTTCGCTCCGGCCGCCGGCCGGCTCGAGGTGAGCGGCCCCACGGACGTCCTGGAGCTCGAGCCGGGCGCGCTCTACGAGTTCACGGTGGAGGCGACCGGCCTGCAGGGCGAGTTCGCGCTGCTCGTGCAGGGGGAGACCCTCCCGAAGGACGACCTCGGGCAGCTCACCCTCTACCCGCACGCGGCGGTGGGGGACGCCCGCGACGCCGTCACGCTCGTCGACAAGGCCGTCCGGCTCGTGTCCGGTCTCGGGCT
>JBFWPT010000048.1:2751-3999 GCA_050249835.1 Thermoleophilia bacterium | reverse complement strand
TTCGAGTACTTCCTCATCGACCCCGGGATGGAGCCGGTGGTGCAGACCTCGCGGATACGCCTCGCGATCTCGTCCCTGCAGGTCTTCGTGCAGCGCTGCCTGCTCAACCTGGAGCCCGAGGTGCACCCCTCGGCGATCGTCAACGCGGATCACTGGGAGTGGATGAGGCGCTACCGCGTGTGGGAGGCGAACCGCAAGATCTTCCTCTTCCCGGAGAACTGGCTGGAGCCGGAGTTCCGGGACGACAAGACCCACCTCTTCCGGGCGCTCGAGGGGGAGCTGCTGCAGGGCGACATCTCGAACGATCTCGCCGAGGCCGCGTTCCTGGGCTACCTGCGCAAGCTCGACGAGCTGGCCCGCCTGGACCTGGTCGCGATGCACATCGAGCGCCACGCGGATCCCGGCCGGGACGTGCTCCACCTCGTCGGGCGCACCTTCAACCTGCCCCACAAGTACTTCCACCGGCGGCGGGCGCACGGCATGTGGACGCCCTGGGAGCCGATCGGCGCGGACATCGAGGGCGACCACGTCGCGGTGACGGTGTGGCGCGACCGCCTCCACGTCTTCTGGCTGACCCTGCTCGACAAGCCCGAGATGGAGAACGACTCCTCGTCGGGGCTGACCCTGAACGCGGGGATGACGGTGCAGAAGGCCGTGCAGCGCCGCATCGAGGTGCAGCTCAACTGGTGCGAGCAGCTCGAGGGTGAGTGGGCCACGCGCTCGTCGAGCGGCTACGGGAACGCGGTGCGCGTCACGGTGCCGGCGGATTTCGACGGCAGCGACGGGTTCATCCACACCACGACGAAGTTCGAGGAGGACGGCTCCGAGGGCGCCCTGAAGGTCCACCTGAGCGGAGCGTTCGTGACGCGCGGCGAGGGCGTGCTGGCGACGGTGGCGATCGAGTCCGCCTACCGCATCGAGACGAAGAACAGCCCGCCCGACGCCACCCTGGGCGAGCCGCGCAGGCACCCGCCCTACGTGACCCTGGCCACCGCCGGCGGCCAGCCCACCCGCTACACGGGGGTCGGGCCCCTGCAGGTGATCGTGCGCGAGCGCACCGCCGCGGGGCCGCCCATCCCGAAGGAGGTCCTGGGGGCGGTCCGGTCCCCCACGGGCGGGCTCTTCGGCCTGCTGCCGAGCAACGACGTCCTCGCGGGCGACACCACCCGCGAGCGGCGCCTGTCGAGCCCCTTCTTCTACGTCGACGACCACCACTCGTTCTTCGTGGAGCCCACCCTCGTGCAGACC
>JBFWPT010000048.1:0-2651 GCA_050249835.1 Thermoleophilia bacterium | reverse complement strand
CTCTGGGAGGAGACCTTCGAGAGCATCGGGGCGTGGAAGGACGCCCCCTTCCGCCCCCATCTCGTCGCCCGGTACCGCCAGTCCGCCTACATGCTCACGACGGTCATGGCGTACCTCGACAACCTGATCGCGTGGGGTGACAGCCTCTTCGCCCAGGACACCGGCGAGGCCATCAACGAGGCCACCCAGCTCTACGTGATGGCCGCGAACATCCTCGGCACGCGCCCCCAGGCGGTACCCAAGCGGGGGTCCGTGGGCCCCATGACCTATGCCGCCCTGCGGCCGGAGCTGGACGCCTTCTCGAACGCCCAGGTGGCCCTCGAGGCGGAGATCCCCTTCGACATCGCGCCCCCGCCGCCGGCCCCCGGTGGCAACGGGCAGACGCCCGCCCTCGGCAGCGTGGGCCAGACGCTCTTCTTCTGCATCCCGCGCAACGACAAGCTGCTCGGATACTGGGACACGGTCGCCGACCGCCTCTTCAAGATCCGCAACAGCCTGAACCTCCAAGGCGTGTTCCGGCAGCTCCCGTTGTTCGATCCCCCGATCGACCCCGGCCTCCTCGCGAAGGCGGCGGCCGGGGGCATCGACGTCGGCGCGGTGGTGAGCGGGGCGAACCAGCCGCTGCCGCTGGTGCGCTTCCAGGTGCTCGCCCAGAAGGCGACCGAGCTCTGCCAGGAGGTGAAGTCGCTCGGCGCGGGCCTCCTCGCGGCGATCGAGAAGCGCGACGGCGAGGCGCTGTCCGTGCTCCGCGCCCGTCAGGAGCGGGTGATGCTCGCCCTCGGCGAGACGGTCCGCTACGGCCAGGTGCAGGAGGCGGCGAAGGCGCGCGAGGGGCTGGAGCGCTCGATCCAGAACGCCACCGAGCGCCTCGTCTACTACGAGCGGCTGCTCGGCCGGCAGGCGAGCGAGGTCACGGTGCCCGAGCTGGAGGAGCTCGACGCCGACGCGTTCCGCCAGATGAAGCTGAGGGTGACCGAGCCCGAGATCGCGCCGCGGCCGGTGCCCGTCGACATCGCGGCCGATCCGGAGGGTCTCGCGGGCGGCATGATGATCAGCAGCCACGAGCTGCGCGAGATGACCAGCCTGGAGGAGGCCCGGCAGCACCAGGTCACCGCGTCCGTCCTCGAGCTCGTCGGGTCGATCCTCGGGCTGATCCCGCAGTTCGACGCCGACGTCAAGCCGATCGGCATCGGCGCCGGCTTCGGCTTCGGCGGGGTCCAGCTCTCGCGGATGCTCTCGGGCATGGCCGCGATCGCGCGCATCGCGGGCGATCAGGCCTCCTACGAGGCCGGCAAGATGCAGCGGATCGGGGGGTACGCCCGCCGCGAGCAGGAGTGGGCCTTCCAGAGCAACCTGGCCGCGGGCGAGATCACCCAGACCTTCCGGCAGCTGCGGGCGGCGCAGATCCGCGAGGCGATCGCCGAGCAGGAGCTGGCGAGCCACCGGCAGCAGATGGCGCACGCCGAGGACATCGAGCGCTTCCTCACGGGCGAGAGGAACACGACAGGGCACCAGCGGGTGTCGACGGAGGCGCTCTACGCCTGGATGAAGCGGGAGGCGAAGGGCCTCCACGCCGAGGCGTTCAAGCTCGCGTTCGACGTGGCCCGCAAGGCCGAGCGCGCCCTGCAGCACGAGCTCGGCGACCCGGGCGCGACCTTCCTGCAGCCGGGCTACCTCGCCGGCACGGAGGGGCTGCTCGCCGGCGAGTCGCTCCACCTCGACCTGAAGCGCATGGAGGTCGCGTTCCAGGACCGCAACCGCCGCGAGTACGAGCTCACGAAGCACGTGAGCGTGCTCCAGCTGAACCCCCGGGCCCTCGTCGAGCTGCGCACCACGGGACGCTGCGCGGTCGTGGTGCCCGAGGAGGCCTTCGACATGGACGGGCCGGGCCACTACTTCCGCCGGCTGAAGTCCGTCGCGGTCAGTATCCCGTGCCTCGCGGGGCCCTACGCGAGCGTCAATTGCACGCTCACCCAGACCAAGAGCTCCATCCGGCGCAGCCCCCAGCTCCGCGACGGCGGCTACGCCCGCGAGGGCGCCGAGGACGATCGCTTCAGCGACCACTTCGGCAGCTCGGAGTCGATCGTGACCAGCTCCGCCCAGAACGACTCGGGCCTCTTCGAGCCCAACCTCCGCGACGACCGCTACCTGCCCTTCGAGGGCAGCGGGGCCATCGCCGAGTGGCAGCTCACCCTGCCGGGCACCGGGCGCACCGACCCGCGCCAGTTCGACTACGGCACGATCTCCGACGTCATCCTGCACCTGCGGTACACGGCCCGCGAGGGCGGGGTGCCGCTGCGCGACGCCGCGATGGCCAACCTCGTCGCGCGCATCGACGAGGCCCAGGCCACGGGCTCGGTGCAGCTCTTCTCGGTCCGGCACGACTTCGCCACCGAGTGGGCGCGCTTCACGAGCGGCCCGGCGACGGACGCGCCGCTCACCATCGCCCCCCGGCCGGAGCACTACCCCTTCTGGAGCGCCGGGCGCCTCCAGGCCGTCCGGCGCATCGACATCTTCGCCGCCGTCGCCGGCAACATCACCGTCGGCCTCGCCGGGAGCGCCGTCCGGGACGCCCTCGGCGGCGTCGGGCTCGGCGACCTCAAGGGCACCCGCCTCACCGAGACCCCGGCCGCCCCGACCGACCCCATCCC
>JBFWPT010000047.1:14448-31334 GCA_050249835.1 Thermoleophilia bacterium | reverse complement strand
ATCGTGCTGCAGCTCGCCCGGGCGCGCGGGCTGCGGACGATCAACGTGGTGCGGCGCGCCGAGCAGGCCGAGGAGCTGCGCGACCTGGGGGCCGACGAGATCGTCGTTGGGGCGGACGACCTGGCGGAGCGGGTGCGGGCGATCACCGGCGGCGCGGGCGTGCCGGCGGCGATCGACGCGGTCGGCGGCGAGACCGGGGCGGCGATGGCGGCTTCCCTCGCCACCCACGGCACGATGATCACCTACGGGCGGCTCTCCCAGCAGCCGACGCCCCTCGACGGCGGGGCGCTCGTGTTCCGCGGCACCACGGTCCGCGGGTTCTGGCTGGTCCACTGGTTCCACCGCTCGTCCCCGGAGACCGTGCGCGACACGGTCACGGCCGTCCTCGGGGCGATGGCGGACGGCTCCATCACGCCGCCCGTCGAGGCGACCTACCCGCTCGAGGACGTACGGGAGGCCGTCGCCCACGCGGAGCGGCCCGGCCGCTCCGGCAAGGTCCTCCTGATCGGCTAGGCCGCCGCGAGCCCCGGGGAGAGGCGGCCCACGGCGGCGCGGATGGCGTCGCCCTTCGGGCCGATGGCCGCGACGGACATCGCGTCCGGCGTCCACTGCTCCCGCGCGAGGCCCTGCACGTCCTCGGCCGTGACGGCCTCGACGCGCTCAACGATCTCATCGACCGTGAGGAGCTCCGTGCCGGTGAGGACGGCGCGCCCGATGCGGTTCATGCGCGTGCCGGAGCTCTCCATGCCCAGCACGAGGCGGCCCTTCAGGTGGTCCTTCGCGCGGCGCAGCTCGTCGGCCGGGAGGGCCTCCTCGCCGATCCGGCGCAGCTCGGTGCCGATGATCTCGCAGCAGAGCGGCAGGTTGTCCTCGCGGGTGCCGAGGTACACCCCCACCTGGCCGGCGTCGGCGTAGCCCACCGCGTAGGTGCCGACCGCGTACGCCAGGCCGCGCTTCTCGCGCACCTCCTGGAACAGCCGGCTGCTCATCGAACCGCCGAGGATCGTGTCCAGCACCGACTGGGCGTGCCGGCGCGGGTCGTTGCGCGACAGGCCGGGGCCGCCCAGGCAGAGGTGGTACTGCTCGGTGGCCTTCTCCTTCACCACCAGCGTCGGCGCGCCCGGACGCGCGGGCTCGTAGGCGCCCTCGCCGGAGGCGGTGGACAACCCGCCGAGCAGGCGGTCGGACAGCTCCATCACGCGCTCGTGGGTGATGTTGCCGGCCGCGGCGACCACCATGTTCGGCGCCGTGTAGTGGCCGGCGTGGTAGGCGCGGACGCCGTCCTCCGGGACCGAGCCGATGACCTCGGCGGTGCCGATGACCGGGCGGCCGAGCGCCTGGTCGGGGAACACGGCCCGGCTCGCGAGGTCGTGGATCTGGTCCTGGGGGTCGTCCTCGTACATGGCGATCTCCTCCAGCACCACCTCCCGCTCCTGGTCCAGGTCCAGGAAGGTGGGCCGCTGCGCCATGTCCGTGAGCAGGGGCATCGCCTGGTCGAGCAGTTCGTCCAGGACCCGGCAGTAGAGGACCGTGTAGTCCTTGCCGGTCGCGGCGTTCACCTCGCCGCCGAGCCCGTCGAACGCCTGCGCGATCTCCTCGGGGGAGTGCGTCGGCGTCCCCTTGAAGAGCATGTGCTCGAGGAAGTGGGAGATCCCCGCCTCCTCGGCACGCTCGAAGCGCGAGCCGACCCCGATCCACACCCCCACCGCCACCGAGCGGACCCCCGGGATGGCCTCCGAGACGACACGGAGGCCCCCGGGGGTGACGCCGAGGACGGGGGCGGGCGTGGCCGGGGTCGTCGCCACCGCTACTCCGCCGCGGTCAGCCGCCGGCGGCGCCGCCGGGGCCGGTCGCCGTCGCCGCCCGCCTCGCCGGACGCACTCTCGCCGCCGCCGCCGTCGACGTCCTCCATGCCGACGATGCGCAGGCCGATGCGGCCGCGGGCCTTGTCCACCTCGACGACGGTCACGTCGACCGTGTCGCCGCGGTTGACGACGTCCTCCACCTTCTCCACCCGGCCGCGGCCGAGGTTGGAGATGTGCAGCAGGCCGTCCACGCCCTTGGTGAGCTCGACGAACGCGCCGAACGTGGTCGTCTTGACGACCTTCGCGCCCATGTAGGTGTCGCCGACCTCGACGTCCTTGGTCATGGCCTTGATCTGCTCGATGGCCTGGTCGGCCTTCTCGCCGTTCACGCCGTAGACCTTGACCGTGCCGTCGTCCTCGATCGAGATCTCGACCTCGTAGTCGGCCTCCAGGCCGCGGATCGTCTCGCCGCCCTTGCCGATGACGGTGCCGATGCGCTCCGGGTCGATCTTGATCGCCGTGATGCGCGGCGCCCAGGCCGACAGCTCCTGGCGCGGGCCCGGGAGGGTCTCGGCCATGATCCCGAGGATGTGCTGGCGGCCGGCCTTCGCCTGGGCCAGCGCGTCGCGCAGGATCTCGAACGTGACGCCCGTGATCTTGATGTCCATCTGGAGGGCGTTGATGCCCTTCTCGGTGCCCGCGACCTTGAAGTCCATGTCGCCGAGGTGGTCCTCGTCGCCCTGGATGTCGCTGAGGATGATGTAGTCGTCACCCTCCTTGATGAGGCCCATCGCGATGCCGGCCACCGGGCGGGTGATCGCCACGCCGGCGTCGAGGAGCGCGAGGGTCGAGCCGCAGACCGACGCCATCGAGGACGAGCCGTTGCTCTCGAGCGTCTCCGACACGAGCCGGAGCGTGTACGGGAACTCCACGTCGTCCGGGACCATCGGAAGCAGGGCGCGCTCGGCGAGGGCGCCGTGGCCGATGTCGCGGCGCTTCGGGCCGCGCATGAAGCCGGTCTCGCCCACGGAGAAGGGCGGGAAGTTGTAGTGGTGGATGTAGCGCTTCGTGGTCTCGATGCCGAGGCCGTCGATGCGCTGCGCCTCCTTGGTGGTGCCGAGGGCGAGGCTCGTGAGCACCTGGGTCTCGCCGCGGGTGAACAGGCCCGAGCCGTGGACGCGCGGGAGCAGGCCGGCCTCGCAGGTGATCGGCCGGATCTCGTCGGCCTTGCGGCCGTCGGGGCGGTGCTTGTCGACCGCGATCCGCTTGCGGATGAGGCTCTTCTGGAGCGCGTCGAAGGCGCGGCCGAAGTCGGCGTTCGCCTCCGGGTCGGCGTCGGCGCCGACCGTGGCCTCCTGGGCGGCGGCGCGGACCGCGGCGACCTTGTCGCGGCGGAGCAGCTTCGCCTGCTCGGAGGTGGCCTCGGCGAGGTCCTTGCCGGCGGCCTTCTCGATGGCGGCCGAGAGCTTCTCGTCCACCGTGACCGGCGCGACGTCCCACTTCGGCTTGCCGGCCTTCTCCACCAGCTCCATCTGGACGGCGCAGATGCTCCGGATCTCCTCGTGGGCGATCTGGAGCGCCTCCAGCATCGTCTCCTCGTCGACCTCGTTCGCGCCGGCCTCGACCATCGAGATCGCGTCCGGCGTGCCGGCCACGACCAGGTCGAGCTCGGACTCCTCGGTCTCCTGGAGCGTCGGGTTGATGATGAACTCGTCGCCGATCAGGCCGATGCGGACGGCGCCCACCGGGCCCTGGAAGGGCAGCTCGGAGATCATCAGCGCGGCGGACGCGCCGTTCAGCGCCAGGATGTCGAACGCGTTGACCTGGTCCACCGACAGGACCGTCGCGACGACCTGCGTCTCGTTGCGGTAGCCCTTGGGCCACAGCGGGCGGATCGGCCGGTCGGTCATCCGCGCGGTCAGCGTGGCCCGGTCACTCGGGCGCGACTCGCGCTTGATGAACCCGCCCGGGATCTTGCCCGCGGCGTACATCCGCTCCTCGACGTCCACCGTGAGCGGGAAGAAGTCCGCCCCCGGGCGCGGGGACTGGGCCCCGACCGCCGTCACCAGCACCACCGTGTCACCCGAGCGGACGAGCACGGCGCCGTTCGCCTGCTTCGCCAGCTTCCCGGTCTCGAACGAGATCGGCGTCTCGCCGACGTTCGCCGTCACGACCTCTACACCCATGTCACATCCCTTGTCTGCCCCGCGCCGCCACTCGGCCGGGGCGCCTCGATCCGGCGCCCTGTGCGCCGGGCCGTCCCTTCGCCCTGGAGCGGCGCCTACCTGCGCAGCCCGAGCTTCTTGGTCAGCTCGCGGTACCCGTCCAGATCGGTCTTCTGGAGGTAGTTGAGGAGCCGCCGGCGGCGCCCGACCATCTGCAGCAGACCGCGCCGCGAGTGGTGGTCCTTGCCGTGCGACTTCAGGTGCTCCGTGAGCTGGTTGATCCTCTCGGTGAGGATCGCGATCTGCACCTGGGGAGAGCCGGTGTCGCTCTCGTGGCGGCGATGGCCGCCGATGACCTCCGCCTTGGCGTCCTTGGTCAGCATGGATCGTCTCCTGTCTCAGCCGCGGCGCAGCCGGAGCCGCACCGGGTCGTATGGTCCGCCTCGGGGGGTCGTCGGCACGACTCCGCACCCCGGGCGCGTGGCGAGGTTAGCAGAGGGCCCGATCCGGCCCTCCCGCGGGCTCTCAGGCGCCGTCCTCGTCCTCGGGCGGGTCGTCCCCCGACAGGCGCGCCGGGGAGGCGATCGCGAACGTCCCGAGCGCGATGAAGGCGGTCAGGATGAGCACGCCCGCCAGCCGGGCGAGGGCGGCGTCCACCACGAACAGCAGGAAGCCGCCGACCAGCAGGCAGGCCAGGGCCGCGCGGACCAGGGCGCGCTCGCTCATGGCAGCGGCCTCCCCGACCCCGGCACGGGGTCCTTGTCGAGCCGCCCGGACAGCACCAGGCGGTACAGGTAGACGAGCGACGGCACCAGGACGAGCATGCCGAGGCCGCAGGCCACGAGGACCGCGACGAGGGTGGGCCGGGTCGCGGCGGCCTCCTCCACCGTGAGGGACTCGGGGAGGATGTACGGCGCCTGCGCGGCGGCCCAGCCCCACACGACGGCGGCGACCGACAGCGCGCCGGCCACCCGCGCCGGGCCGAGCCGGCGGGCCAGCAGCAGCCCGATGGTCGCCGCGCCGGCGAGGCCCGAGACGATCACGAACACGAGGGCCCAGCCACCGGTGAGGCCGTCGAACAGGTCCGGGGCGTCGTCGTTCACCACGAACAGCCCCGCCAGCGCGACCGCGCCGGCCACGACCCCGGACACGACGCCCCGCCGCCGGAACCACTCCTCCAGCCCCGCGTCGCCGTGGCGGCGGGCGTCGGCGGCGAGGTACACGGCCGCGAGGTGGGCCCCGGTCACCACGGCCAGCACCCCGGCGAGCACCGAGACCGGGTTCCACCAGCTCGTGAGCGCGTCGCCCTGGGCGTTGCCCTCCGGCACCCGCCCGGAGGCGATGCCGCCGATCGCCGCCGCCAGGAAGAACGGCGTGAGCAGCGAGGAGCCGGCGAACAGCGCCCCGTACCACGCCCCCGCCCGGCCGCCGCGGCCGCCCGCGCCCCGCGTGGCGAACGCCGCGCCGCGCAGGATGATCCCCACCGCCGCGGCCGACAGCGGGATGTAGAGCGTCGAGGCGACCGAGCCGAACGCCACCGGGAAGCACGTCCACGAGAGCACCAGGACGAAGATGAGCCAGACGTGGTTCGCCTCCCACACCGGCGCCATCGAGCCCTCCACGGCGTGGCGGACCTCGGCCCGGCGGCGGCCCGCGAAGACCTCCCAGATGCCCGTGCCGAAGTCCGCCCCGGCCAGGACGGCGTAGGCCGTCAGGCCGATCACCACGAGGGCGGCGAGCGCGTCCGCGAGGCTCACGCCGCGGTCCCCCCGTGGTCGCTGGTCCCGTCGTCGCGGGGCGTGCGGGCGAGGCGCCGCAGCATCCAGATCGCGATCGCGGTGAGGCCGATGTAGACACACACGAGCACGGCGTAGCCGATCGGGATGCCGTCGGCGCCGGTCACCGCCTCCTCCACCTTCATGTGGTCGTAGACGATCCAGGGCTGGCGCCCCACCTCCGTCGTGATCCAGCCCGAAAGCAGCGCCACCACCGCGAGGGGCCCGGCGGCGACGGCGGCGCGGAGGAACCACCTCGACCGGGGCGCGCGGCGATGCCGCAGCCAGGTGAGCAGGTAGATGAAGGCGAGCAGGGCCAGGCCGCTGCCGATGGTGACCATCGTGAGGAATGCGGTGCGCACCACGTTGACCGGCGGGCGGTCGTCGGGGGGCACGGTGTCCAGCCCGATGACCGTGCCGTCCGGGTCGTGGGTGGCGAGGATCGACAGGAGGTCCGGTATCTCGATGCCGCCCTGCAGCTCGCCGTCGACGTACCAGCCGCCCAGGTGGAACGGGGCGCCGGAGGTGGTCTCGTTGAGCCCCTCGAACGCGGCGAGCTTGATCGGCTGGGTCGCGGCCACCTCGCGCGCCGCCCAGTCACCGACGAGGAGCTGGACCGGGGTCACCAGGGCCGCGATCGTGAACGGCACGATGAAGGCGACCCGGTGGTAGCGGTCGCGGCGCCCGCGCAGCATCGCCCAGGCGTACACGCCCGCGACGGTGAAGCCGGCCACCATGTAGCCGGCCGCGAGCATGTGGACCAGCTCGTGCCAGACGTGGTCGTTCAGCAGCGCCTTCACCGGCTCGACGTTGGTGACCTCGCCGTTCACGACGTCGAAGCCGGTCGGCGCGTTCATCCAGCCGTTGACCGCGATGACGAAGAACGCCCCCGCGATGCCGGCGATGGCCACCGGGATGCCGGTGAGGAAGTGGACCTTCGGGGGCAGCCGGTCCCAGCCGTAGACGTAGATCGCGACGAAGATGGCCTCGACGAAGAACGAGAAGCCCTCGAGCGCGAAGCCCAGGCCGAAGACCTCGCCGTAGGTCGCCATGAACTCGGGCCAGAGGATGCCGAGCTCGAAGGACAGGATCGTCCCGGAGACGACCCCGATCGCGAACAGCACGATCATCGCCTTCGACCAGCGCTTGGCGATCGTGCGGTAGAGCGGGTCGCCCGTGCGCAGGTGCAGGCCCTCCATGAAGAGGACGATCGCCGGGAACGCGACCCCGAAGCACACGATGATGATGTGCCAGCCCAGCGACAGGGCCTGGATCTGCCGCGCCTCGAGCAGGTGGTCCTGGGTCGCCGCGTCGCCCAGCGCGCCGGTCGCCTGCAGCGGCAGCGCGTTCAGGACTGTCGTGAGCGCGGTCAGGTGGCCCTCGGCACGGTCGTCGCGGGCGGCCGGTCGCCGGGGAGGCTATCCGGGCCGGTCAGCCGGCGCGGGCGCAGACGACGAACGCCACCATCGACTGCGGGGCGCCGGAGTTGTTGACCACGAAGCCGGTCCAGGCGGTCGGCACGTCGCCGTCGCCGTTCGGCACCGGGTAGCCGCCGACCGGGTAGAGCACGCCGCTGGTCGGGGCCGCCGGCGCGGACCCGCCGCCCGTCGCCCGCTCGCCCGGCAGGCAGGAGGCCGTCGCCGTGCCGATCGTCCCGGTGCCCACCCCGACCACGGCCGACCGCCGCACGGTGGTGAGCGGCACCTGCGCGTCCGCGGCCAGCCGGGCCCGGCTGATGGTGCCCGGGGCGATCTTCACGTCGGTCACCGCGCCGACCGCGAGCTCCGGGTTGCCGACGGCGCCGTCCGCGATCTGCGGCGAGCCGACCGAGGCCTCGGCGAGGTCGGTGGAGCGGACGCCGGCGTCCGCGAGCTCGGTGGTGCCGATGGCGCCCGGGGCGACCTTCCGCGCCGTGACCGCGCCCGTCCGGAGCTTGGTGGTCGTGACCGCGCCGGTCCCGAGCTGGGGCGTGCGGACGCTGCCGAGCTGCAGCTTCGGGGTGGAGACCGACCGCGCCTCCAGGTTCCGGCCGTCGAGCCGCTCCTGCACCTGGGCGTACCCGACGCCGCCCATCGCGGCGACGAGGACGGCCACCGCGACGAGCATCGCGGGGCTGGGACGGGGGATGCGGGGCATCGGGGCCTCCTGGGCTCGGGATCCGGGGCCGGGCGAGCCTATGGTCGTGCGCCGGGGGGACGCCAGGCCCCGCGCACGGGCGCCGTCAGGCGGAGGGGTCCCCCGGGGGACGGGCGGCGAGCTCGCGGGTGCGGGCGACGTCCTCGTGGATCTGCGCGACCAGCTCGTCGGCCGAGGCGAACCGCTTCTCGTCGCGCAGGCGCTCGATGAAGTCGATCCGCATCGTCTGCCCGTAGATGTCGGACCCGTCGTGGTCGAGCAGGAACGCCTCGATGCGGAGGGTCGACCGGGCGTCGGCCCCCGTGAAGGTCGGGGCGACGCCGATGTTGACGGCGGCGGCAGAGCGCCCCGAGGCCAGGACCGCCCGGCACGCGTAGACGCCGCGGCTCGGGATGGCGGAGTCGGCCGGGATCTCCAGGTTCGCGGTCGGCACGCCGAGGCTGCGGCCGCGCGCGTCCCCGTGGACCACGACCCCCTCGACGGAGTGCATCCGCCCGAGCAGCGGGATGACCGCCGCCACCTGCCCGGTCGCGACCAGCCGCCGGATGCGCGTGGAGGAAACCGGCTTGCCGTCGGGGCTCGTGATCATCGGCGGCGACTCGACGCGCAGGGCGCGGGAGCGGCCGAACTGGGCGAGCATCTCCACGGTGCCGCTGCCCTGGTGGCCGAAGCGGAAGTTCTCCCCCACCACCACCGCGTCGGCGCCGACCGGCGGGGCGACCAGCATCTCCGCGAAGCGCTCGGCCCGGATGCGCGAGAAGGCCCGGGTGAAGGGGACCACGAGCAGCTCGTCCACGCCGAGGCGCTCGATGAGCTGGCTCTTGAAGGCGATGTGCGTCAGCACCGCGGGCTTGAGCTCGGGGCGCAGCACCGCGATCGGCTGGGGCTCGAACGTGAGGGCCATGGACCCGAGGCCGCGCTGGGCGGCGAGCTCGAGGGCCCGGCCGATGACCGCCTGGTGGCCGATGTGGACCCCGTCGAAGGTCCCGATGGCCACGACCCGCCGCGGCCCGCCGAGGGGCAGGTCGCCGAGCGAGTTGTAGCGCCTCACGCGGCGGCCCCGATCACCACCGACGGCCGCACCGCGCCGTGGTCCGCCTCGCCCACCGCGACGAGGTGCCCGTCGGCCACGAGCGCGACGGAGCCCTCGCCGGACGCGCCCCCCGCCGGCACCGGCCGGCCGTGCAGGACGGCCTCGACCTCGCCGGGGTCCAGGTCGCGGCGGGCCATGTGGCCGAGGCCGGCGAGCGGCTCCAGGCCGCCCTCGGGGCCGACCTCCTCCGGCGCCACGGCGTCATCGACGCTCAGGGCCCCGACCATCGTGCGCCGCAGGGCGGTGCAGTAGGCGCCGGTGCCGAGGGCCTCGCCGATGTCGCTCGCCAGGCGCCGGACGTAGGTGCCGGAGCCGCAGTGGACCTCGAGCCGGAACGCGCCGTCGCCGAGGTCGTCCACCAGCCGCAGGCAGTGGATCGAGACCTCGCGCTCGGGCAGGTCGACCACCTTCTCCCCGCGCCGGGCCTTCCGGTAGAGCCGCTCGCCGCCGACCTTGACCGCGGAGAGGGCCGGGACGCGCTGGCGCAGGGTGCCGACGAACGACGGGAGCACCGCGGCCACGTCGTCGGCGCGCGCCGGCGGGCCGGCCGGCTCGATGGGGCCCTCGATGTCGCCGGAGCGGGAGGTGAAGCCGGTGCGGACGTCGGCGACGTAGGTCTTGTCCAGGCCGGTCAGGAAGGGCGCGAGGCGCGTCGCGCGGCCGACCATCAGCACCAGGAGCCCCGTGGCGAACGGGTCGAGGGTGCCGCTGTGGCCGACCTTCGCCTTGCGCGGCAGGTTGCGCCGGACCGTGGCCACCACGTCGTGCGACGTCGGGCCGGCCGGCTTGTCGACGAGCCAGAGCGCGGGGGCCGGCGGGCCCGGGACGTCAGGCACCGGCCCCGTTCGCGTCGAGCCGCGCGTTCATCCGCTCCTCCAGCCACGGGAGCAGCTCCTCGGGGGGCCGGGCGGTGGAGAAGCCGGCCGCGGCCCGGTGGCCGCCGCCGCCCTCCTCGCGGGCGATCGCCGAGACGTCGACCGCGGGGTCGACCGTGCGCAGGGACACGCGGTAGAGGCCCTCCGGGCCGGACTCGCGCACCAGCGCCGCCGCGCTCACGCCCCGGACGCCGCGCATGACCTCGACGATGCCCTCGCAGTCGTCACCGCCGGCGCGGGCGAAGTCGTCCTTGGTGAGCACCGCGGCGAGCATCCGCCCGCCGGCGAGCGAGCGGGCGCCCTCCAGGGCGCGGCCCATCAGGAGCAGCCGGTCGAGGGGCTGCTCCTCGAACAGCCGCCGCGACATGACCGACGGGTCGACGCCCGCGGCGATCATCCGGGCCGCCACCTCGTGCGCCCGGGGGCGCGTGTTGGTGTAGCCGAAGCGCCCGGTGTCGGTGACGAGGCCGACGTACAGCGCCTCGGCGACCCCCTTGGTGAGCGGCCAGCCGGCGGCGTCGATCACCCCGACGAGCACCTCGGCCGTGCTGGAGGCCTCCGGCTCGATCAGGTTGAGGTCGCCGAAGCGGGTGTTGTCCTGGTGGTGGTCGATGTTGATGACCAGCCGGGCGCCCTCGTGGACCGGCTCGGCCCACATACGGCGCTCGGTGGCGCAGTCGACCGCGACGAAGACGCGCTCGGCGATGTCGTCGGGCACCTCCGGGGCGAAGTCCTCGCCGGGCGCCGGCAGGAAGGCCAGGTCGCTCGGCACCGCCGGGACGTCCGCGTGGGCGACCACCACGTCCTGGCCGGCGGCCCGCATCGCGCGGGCGAGGCCGAGGACCGACCCGATGGCGTCGCCATCGGGGTTGTGGTGGGAGGTGACCACGAAGCGCGCGCCGGGGTCCGCGAGGACCTCGGCCACCTCCGCGGCCGTCGCGTCCCGTCGGGTGCGCTGCGTCATGCGGTCTCCTCGGCGCCGCCGGTGACCTCGTCGATGAGCCGCGTGAGCTCGACGGCGTCCTGCTGCGTCCGGTCGTAGTGGAAGGTGAGCTGGGGGGTGTGCCGCGAGCGGAGCTCCGTGGCGAGGCGCTGCTGCAGCAGCCCGCGCGCCGACTCCAGCGCCTCCTGGCTCCCCTGGCGCTCCCGGGTGCGGAGCGTGGTGAAGTAGACCTTCGCCTCGCGCACGTCCTGGGTCGCCTCGACGTGCGTGATCGTGACGAAGCCGAGGCGCGGGTCGGACAGCTCGCGGCCGATGGCCTCGGCGAGCACCTGGCGCAGGGCCGTGTCGACCCGTCGCATGCGCGTGGACCGGGGGCGGCGCGACATCAGGCGCCCCACGCCCCGGTGGGCTCGGGGTCGACGGCCACCAGCTCCCGTCCCTCCCCGACCACCTGGAACCACTCGTCGCCGTGGAGCCAGCGCGCCGCGTCCTCCAGCCGGTCCTCCGTCTCCGAGGCGGACCGGCCGACGATCGCCAGCGTCAGCCCGGCGCGCTGCCAGAGGTCGTGGTGGTCGACCTCGGCCACGGCGCAGGAGAAGCGGCGGGTGAGGCCGTTCCTCACCCGCAGCAGCTCCTTGCGCTTGGCCTTGAGGGACCCGCCCTCCGGGAGGTGCAGGTCGACGCTGAGGATGCCGACGTAGCCACACTCCACGGCGGGCCCGACCTACTCCTCGTCGCCGTCCGCGTCGTCACCGGAGGACGCGACCGGGGCGGGCGGCGGCGGGGTGGGCGCGGCGGCCTGGGCCGTGCGCGCGACCTCGCGCAGCTCGTACGCCTCGATCTGGTCGCCCTCCTTGACGTCGTTGTAGTCCTCGATGAGCACACCGCACTCGAAGCCCTGGGCCACCTCGCGGGTGTCCTCGTTGAAGCGCTTCAGCGACGCGATGCGGCCCTCGTGGACCACCACGCCCTCGCGGATGAGGCGGACGTTGGAGTTGCGGCGCACGACGCCGTCGGTGACGTAGCAGCCGGCGATGGTGCCGATGCGGCTCGCGCGGAACGTCTGGCGCACCTCGAGCTGGCCGATGACGTCCTCGACGATGTCCGGCTCGAGCATCCCGACGAGCGCGTCGCGGACGTCCTCGATCGCCCGGTAGATGACCCGGTACGTGCGGATGTCCACGCCCTCGCGCTCGGCGAGCGCGCTGGCCTCGGGCCGCGGGCGGACGTTGAAGCCGATGATGACGGCCTCGGACGCCGACGCCAGGGACACGTCCGACTCGGTGATCGCGCCGACGCCGGTGAGGATGACCCGCAGGCGCACCTCGGTCTGCTCGATCTTCGAGAGCGCGTCCTCCAGGGCGCCCACGGAGCCCTGCACGTCGCCCTTGATGATGATGTTGAGCTCCTTGAGCCCGCCCTCCTTGATGCGGGCGAACAGGTCGTCGAGCGAGACCGGCCGGCGGTTCGCCAGCTCCTCGGCGCGCAGCCGCTGGCTGCGCTCCGACGCGATCTGGCGCGCGGCGCGCTCGTTCTCGACCACCTTGAAGCGCTCGCCGGCGTCCACGACGCCGCCGAGGCCCAGGACCTCGACCGGCACCGACGGCCCCGCGTCCTCCAGGGAGGTGCCGGTGTAGTCGGCCATCGCGCGGACGCGCCCGAAGACGTCGCCGGCCACGATGACGTCGCCCACGCGGAGCGTGCCGCGCTGGACGAGCAGCGAGGCGACCGGGCCGCGGCCCGGGTCGAGGCGCGAGTCGATGACGGCGCCCGAGGCCTCCGGCTTGGGGTTCGCCTTCGGCTCGGCGTCGGCGTCCGCGACCAGCAGGATCGTCTCGAGCAGCGTGTCGATGCCCGTGCCCTCGAGGGCCGAGACCGGCACGAACTCGTGGGTGCCGCCCCAGTCCGAGGGGATCACCTCGCGCTGCGACAGCTCCTGCTTGACGCGGTCCGGGTTGGCGCCGGCCTTGTCGATCTTGTTGACGGCGACCATGAAGGGCACCTCGGCGGCCTTCGCGTGGTCGATCGCCTCCACCGTCTGCGGCATGACGCCGTCGTCCGCCGCGACCACGATGACCGCGACGTCGGTGATCTTGGCGCCGCGGGCGCGCATGGCGGTGAACGCCTCGTGGCCCGGGGTGTCCAGGAAGGTGATCTCCCGGCCGTCGTGGTGCACCTGATAGGCGCCGATGTGCTGGGTGATGCCGCCGGCCTCGCCCGCCGCCACCTCGGTGGAGCGGATCGCGTCCAGGAGCGACGTCTTGCCGTGGTCGACGTGGCCCATCACGGTCACCACGGGGGCGCGCGCGACGAGGTCCTCCTCGGCGTCGTCGAACTCCTCGGGCCGCTCGGCCTCCTCCTCGGCGTGGACGACCGTGACCTTCCGCTCCATCTCCGCCGCGATCAGCTCGATCGCGTCGTCGGAGAGCGACTGGGTGATGGTCGCCAGCTCACCGAGGCCCATGAGCAGCTTGATGATCTGGGACGTCGGGACGTCGAGGATCTCGGCGAAGTCCTTGACCGTGGAGCCCGAGGGCACCTCGACCATGGGCATGTCCGCCGGCGCGATGACGACGGCCGGCTTCTCCTCCTGGCGCGGGCCCTGACGGCCGCCACGGCGGTCGCGCCCCTGGGGGGCGGGACCGCGCCGGCCGGCCTGCGGGTCGATGACGACGCGCCGGCGCTTGCCGCGCGGGCCGCCGCCACCACCGCCGCCGCCACCAGGACCGCCGCCGCCGGGGCCGCCGCGGTAGCCACCGCCACCGCCGCCGCCACCGCCACCGGGACCGCCGGTGCGCTGGGGACCGCCGCCGTTGCCACCGCCGCCACCACCGCCGCCGCCGGGGCGGCCGCCCGCGGGCGGGCCGGCCGGGGTGGGCGGCGGACGGTAGAGCGGGGGCTTCGGCTTGGGAGGCTCGGGCCGCGGGGTGACCGGCGCGGGCGGGGGCCCGGAGGCCTCCGGCGCGGGCGCCGGCTCCTCGGCCGGGGCCGGGGGCTGCTCGGCGACCGGGGCCGGCGCGGGCTCCGGGGCGGGCGCGGGCTCGGCCGGCTGCTCCGCCGCGGGCGCGGGCGCCTCGGCGGGCGCCTCGGCCACGGGCTCGGGTGCCGGGGGCGCGGGGGCCTCGGCGACCGGCTCGGGGGCGGGCTCCGGGGCAGGGGCGGCCGGCTCCGGCGCCGTCTCGGCGACCGGGGTCGTCTCCGGCTCAGGCTCGGGCGCGGGCGCCGCGGGGCGCGCCGGCCGCGGACGCGGCTTCGGCGGGCGGGCGGGCGGCTTCGGCGGGGGCGGCGGCTCGGGGGCCGGGGCCTCCTCCTTCGGCGGCTCCGGCGGGCGGTCCGGCTTCGGGTACCGGTTCGGATAGAGGACGTGGAGGGCCTCGGCCGTGTCCACGGTCGACGACGCCGTCTTGACGTTCACCCCCGCGCGCTGCAGGCGCTGCAGGAGCAGGGAGCTCGGAAGCCCCTCCTCCTTCGCGATCTCGTAGATCCTCTTCTTCTCCATCACGTCCCCCGTTCACCTTCCCCACCGATCTCCGCGGCCGCCTGCGGGTCGATCCGCAGCTCGCCGCTCACCCTCGCCCCCCTCTGGAACGCCCTGCGCGCGACCGCGCGCTCGAAGCACTCCGCGCTCCGGCACACGTACAGGCCCCGCCCCGGCAGCCGGGACGCGTCGTCCCGCACCAGGCGGTGTCCCGTGTCCGACGGCGCCGCCGTGAAGCGGGCGAGCGCCGCCTTCGCGCGCCGCGCGCCGCAGCCGAGGCAGCGGCGCTCCGGCACGTGCCGGTCACGTTCCGTGGGGTCGACTCCTGCCGCTACTACTCCTCCTCCGTCGCGCCGTCGCCGGCGGTCGCGCCCACCGCGGGGGCGAGCTCGGACACGCGTGCCCAGCCCTCCTCGCTGCCGGCGTCCTCGATCTCCTCGGCGGTGAGCGGCCTCCCGAGGGAGGTCTCCACCTCGGCGAGCCGGGCGTGGGTGGGCACGGCACAGTAGCGCGTGCCGGTCACCGCGGCGTTCGGGCAGCGCTTGCCCGTGCGCAGCATGGCCGCGCACCGCAGGGTCCCCGCCTCCGTCTCGTCGCCGAACTCGTCGCTCTCCTCCTCGCGGGCGAAGGTCGACTCGCTCTTGATGTCGATGTGCCAGCCCGTGAGGCGCGCGGCGAGCCGCGCGTTCATGCCCTCGCGCCCGATCGACAACGAGAGCTGGTCGTCCGGGACGATGACCGTGGCCTGGCGGCCGTCGTCGTCCACGAGCACCTCGCGCACCCGCGCGGGCGAGAGCGCCTTGGCCACGTAGCGGGCCGGCTCCTCGTTGAACGGGATGATGTCGATCTTCTCGCCGCGCAGCTCCGACACGACCATGCGCACACGCGAGCCGCGCGGGCCCACGCAGGCGCCGACCGGGTCGACGCCCTGGACGTGCGAGATGACGGCGATCTTGGAGCGCCAGCCGGGCTCGCGGGCGACGCCGCGGATCTCGACGAGGCCGTCCGCCATCTCGGGCACCTCGAGCTTGAACAGCTCGCGCACGAGCTGGTCGGAGCGGCGGCTCACGATGACCTGCGGGCCCTTCGTGGACGAGCGCACCTCGATGATGACGGCCTTGATCCGCGCGCCGTGGTCGTACCGCTCGTTGTGCACCTGCTCGCTCTCGGGCAGGAGCGCCTCGACGCGGCCCAGGTCGACCAGCGTGTAGCGCGAGTCGGACTGCTGGATGATCCCGGTCACGACGTCGCCGACGCGGTCGACGTACTCCTCGTACATCATCTCGCGCTCGGCCTCGCGGATCCGCTGCAGGATCACCTGCTTCGCCGTCTGCGCGGCGATGCGGCCGAAGTTGTCCGGCGTGACGTCGATGTGCTCGATCTCGTCGTCCGCGTAGGCGGCCCAGTCGATGTCCGGCGGCGGCGGCTCGTACTCGGCCGGGTCGACGCCCTCCGGGATCGGCGGGTCCTCCCGCGGGATCACGCGCAGCTCTTCACCCTCGGGCAGGATGACCTGCCAGACGCGCATCTCGCCGGTCTCCCGGTCGATGTCGACGCGGGCGAACTCGGCGGGGTCGGGCGTCTTGCGGTAGGCGGCGAGGAGGGCGTCCTCGAGCGCCACGAGCAGGGTCTCGGAGTCGATCCCCTTCTCGCGCTCGATCTGCTTGATGGCCTCGATGATCTCTCGGTTCACCTTCTGCTCCCCCCGACAGGTACGGCCCCGGCGTCACTCCGCCGGATGCCGATGGAATTCCCGCGCGGCCCCTTCACCACGCACCCACCTCCTCCACCGCGTGCGCGCGGCGGATGCGACCGAAGGGGACGGCGACGACCCCCTCGGCGGTCTCCACGCCCACCCCGTCGTCGTCCGCGCTCACAAGGGTTCCCGACACGGTGCCGTCCCCCTCCACGCGGATCCGGACGCGCCGCCCCACCGCGGCCGCGAAGTGCCGCGGCAGGCGCAGCGGCGGCTCGGGGCCGGGCGACCAGACCTCCGCGCCGTGCTCCTCCAGGAGCCCCGCGCTGCCGAGCGCCTCGGTGACCGCCGCGCAGACGTCGTGGTCGACGCCATCCGGGTGGTCGACGACCAGCCGGAGCATCCCCCCGCCCGTGGGCAGGACCGTCAGCTCCAGGAGGTCGACGGCGGGCAGGGAGGCGGCCAGCACGCCCTCGACGCGCTGCTCCAACTGGTCATCACTGCTCGGCACCGGCTGCACCTCCTCCCTCGACCCCGACGGTGTCCGCGCCCACAAAAAAGGTGGGTTCATCACCCACCTCCCGTCGCCCACCGTCACGTCTGCCCCGCGGACGGCTGACGATAGCACTCCGGTCCGGCCGCGTCCCGCCTCAGGCCCCGGAGACGCCCCCGTCCCCGGGCAGCGCGGCGGCGATCAGGGCGCGCGGCGGCATCCCCGCCAGCGCCCGCACCTCGCGGGTCATGTGGGCCTGGTCGTGGTATCCGCAGGAGACGGCCAGCGCGGCCAGGGGAGGCGGCGCCGGCGACCGCAGCGCGCCCGCCGCGGCCTCGAAGCGCATGAGGCGCGCCGCCGTCCGCGGCGGCACCCCCACCGCGTCGTGGAAGCGGGCGGCCAGGTGGCGGCGCGAGCAGCCGATCTC
>JBFWPT010000047.1:3042-14348 GCA_050249835.1 Thermoleophilia bacterium | reverse complement strand
GCGGCGCCGGCGACCGCAGCGCGCCCGCCGCGGCCTCGAAGCGCATGAGGCGCGCCGCCGTCCGCGGCGGCACCCCCACCGCGTCGTGGAAGCGGGCGGCCAGGTGGCGGCGCGAGCAGCCGATCTCACGGGCGAGGGCGCCCACGCGCACGGCGCCCCGCGCGCGCTCCAGCCGGCCCCACGCCCAGCGGACGTCCGGCGCCGGGGCGGTCGCGGCCGCCATGCGCCGCGCGAGCACGCGGTCGAGCAGGGCGAAGCGCGCGTCCCAGCCGGGCGCCGCGTCGAGTGCCTCCTCCAGGCGCAGCGCGTCCGGGCCCAGCAGGTCGGCGAGCGGGACGGACGTGCCCGCGATCTCGTGCATCGGCAGGCCCAGGACCATCCGCGCGCCGATCGGCGTCAGGTCGACCTGCACCCCGCGCGAGGAGCCGGGGTGCTCGGTGATGACCGTCGTGTCGTCGAGCCCCGCCGTGAACGACCCGAGGACGGCCGCCGACGCCGGCGGGTCCCCCTCGTGCCGCACGGTGAAGGGGGACCCCAGGTTGAGGATCAGGGGCACGTCAACCGACGGCAGCTCGCGGCGGCGCATGGGGCCGGGCGTCCACTCCTCCCAGCCGGTGTAGCCGCGGACGTGCTCCCGCAGCGCAGGGTGCGGGTCGGCCCGGACCATGTCCCACCGCGCCTCCATGGCGCCGAGGCTACGCCGGGCGGCGCGGGCCCGCCAGGTCGTCGCCGTCCAGCACGAGCGTCACCGGCCCGTCGTTCTCGAGGGTCACCGCCATCGCCGCCCCGAAGACCCCGGTGGCGACCGGCACGCCGTGGGCGGCGACGGCCGCCGCATAGGCGTCGACGACGGGGGCGGCGACCTCGGGGCGGGCGGCGGCGATCCACGACGGCCGGTTGCCGCGGCGCACGTCGCCCATGAGGGTGAACTGGCTCACGCAGAGCAGGCCGCCGCCGGGGACCTCCGTGAGCGGCAGGTGGAAGGGCCGCTCGCCGTCGGCGAACAGGCGCAGGCGGACGGTCTTGTCGGCGAGCCGGGCCGCGTCGTCCGGCCCGTCCCCCTCCGCGACCCCGACGAGCGCGAGCAGCCCGGGCCCGATCTCCCCCACCGTCTCGCCCGCCACGGCGACCCGCGCCCAGGCGACCCTCTGCAGCACGACGCGCACCGGCGGAGCCTACGGGTACGATCCTGCGCGATGGCCGTGGGGGCACCGGAGAGCGTCGGCGCGCACCTCGCCGAGATCGGCGCGGAGGTGGAGCGCCGCGGGCCGCGCGAGTGGGCCGTCCGGGTGCCGTGCACCAAGCGCGGGTCGCTCGCGGTGCTGGTCACCGTGCGCGAGCGGACCGTGGGGCTGCGGGCCTTCGTGGTGCGCGGCCCGGACCGGGCGCACGCCGACGTCTACGCGCGCCTGCTCCACAAGAACATGGACGTCCGCGACTGGCGCTTCGGCATCGACGGCCCCGGGGACGTCTGGGCCCTGGCCGACACGCCGCTGGAGGGCCTCGACGCCGACCGGCTCGACGGCCTGCTCGGCGCGCTCAGCGCGCTCGTGGACGAGACCTTCGAGAGCGTCGTGCGGACCGGCTTCGACGTGCCCGAGGGCACCGAGTTCGGGCCCCCGCCGGGTTCGGGGGGGTCCTAGACCCCCGGCTGCGCCCCCTCGAGGCCCGTGCCGAAGAGGCGGGCGAGGCGGTAGTGCCGCGCCGCGGCGGGGTCGCCGAGGCGCGAGAGCGAGCGGGCCAGCCCGTAGTGGGCGTAGCCGTCGGTGGGGCTCAGCTCGACGGCGGCGCCGAATTCCTCGGCGGCGCGGTCGTAGGCGCGGGCGCCCAGGTAGGCGCGGCCGAGGGCCTCGCGGATCGAGCCCTTGTCCGGCTCCAGCGCCTTCGCGCGCTCCAGGGCGACGGCGGCCTGGTCGAACTCCCGGGCCTCGATCAGCCACTGGCCGTTGGTGAACGCCTCGTAGGCTCCCGTGGGCTCGGTCATCGGTCGACGGTAGCGCGGCGCAGCCGGGGCAGGCCGAGCGCCGTGCGCAGGCGGGCGCCGGACGACGCCCGCCGCCGCACCGCCCGCCGCAGCCGGCCGGACTCCCGCCAGGCGGCCGCGCCGGCGCCCGGCGCGGGGTCCTCCGCGCCGTAGCGGGCGAGCGACGCCCGCCGGTAGAGGACGGACGGGTCGACGCCCGTCGCCGCGCGCACGGCGGACGCCCGCTCGCTGGGCGCGGCGGCGGCCGGAGGCGCCCAGCCGAGGGCGCCGAGCGACGCCTCCAGGTCGGCCGTGGCCGCCGCGATGCGGGCGCGCTCGTCACCGCGCCACCGGCCGCGCAGGCGCCGCACGAGGCGGACGGCCGGGGCGACCAGGGCGAGGACGAGGGCCACCAGGGCCACGACCCACGGCCAGCGCGGCCCGTCGTCCCCCTGCGAGGTCGTCGCGGCCGGCGTGGGCTCGGCCGGGTCGGCGGGGTCGTCGGCCGGCCGGGGGTCGCCCTCGGGGATCGGCGGGGCGACGACGGAGTCGGCCAGGCCGCCGAGGTCGATGTCGATCGGGGTGGGGTTGTAGTCCGGCGACGACACCGAGGCCGGATTCGGCGCCGAGCGGCCCGGCGTGGGGTCGAACGGGATCCAGCCGAGGTCCGGGAACCAGACCTCGACCCACGAGTGGGCGTCCCGGTCGAGCACCACCCACTGATCCTCGTCGGCGTCCCACCGGCCGCCCGTGTAGCCCACGGCGACGCGCGCCGGGATGCCGAGCGTGCGGAGCATCACGGCCATCGAGCCCGCGAAGTGCTGGCAGAACCCGCGGCGGCTGCCGAAGAGGAAGTCGACCAGCGGCGGGTCGCCCTCCGGCATCCCGCCGGTCCAGTCGTCGGGGAGGCTCGTCGGGTAGGGCGGCGCCTCGTCGTAGACGTAGCCGCGCCGCAGGTGGGCCTCGATGCGGTTGACCGCCGCGTACGCCGTCGGCGCGTCGCCGGCCACCTGGCGGGCGAGCTCGGCCACGGGGCCGTAGGCGCCGAGCCACCGCGGGTCGATGCGGGTGCCGCTGCCCCAGAGCGGCATCCCGATCCGCTCGTCCCAGTACCCCGGGCGGAGGGTGGTGGAGCCGGCGGGCACCTGCCCCTCCACGTACGGGGGCGCCGCGGCCAGGTCGGCGGGCCGCGGCGCGGGGATGCCCGTGCGCACGGTGTAGGTGTCGCCCGGCTCCAGGGCGGCGTCCAGGCGGATGGCGTCCCCCACGAGGTCGGCGGACCCGGCGATGGGCCGGCCGCTGACGCGCCGGGGTCGCCCGGACGCCAGCACCACCTGGGACCGCGCCCCGCGGAGGGTGATCTCCTGGATCGCCTCCGGGGCGTCCGCGCTCGCGGTGTCCGGCGGCAGCACCAGCAGGCCGTCGCGCACCGGCAGCGCCTCGGACCCGCCGGCCGCCGACAGGGTGAAGGCCATCCCGTCGAAGTCGTCGAGGCTCACGGCGCGCAGCGGGTAGGGGTCGTCGGCGTCGACCGTCAGGGCGACCCGCGGCTCGGTGGGCCAGTCGAGCTTGCCGTACTGCTGCCGCAGGTCGAGGCCGGACGAGGAGGAGGCCTCGGTCGCGCCGATCTCCCAGTCCTTCCAGCTCCACCAGCCGTCCCCCGCCTGCGCGGGGCCGGACGCGAGCCCGGTGGCGAGGACGATCGCCACGCCCCCGAAGGCGAGCGCGCCCGCGCCGCGCCGCATCGCGGCGCCCGGCAGCGGCCCCGAGACGGCCGACAGCGCCAGCACCCCGAGGAGGGCCGCCAGCGCGAGCGCCCCGGCGGCCGCCCCGGACGATGGCGGCTCGACGGTCCAGCGGTACGCCAGGCCGACGCCCACGAGCACGAGGCCCGCCACCGGCCGCCGCCGGGCCAGGATCTGCCACGCCGCCGCGCCGGCCAGGACGGCGAGGGCGACGTCCAGCAGCGCGACCAGGGACGGCTTGGACGCGGGGTCGACCGGCAGCCCGGAGTCCGATCCGGTGGCCAGGCCGTCCGGGACGAGCGAGCGCACCGCCTCCCAGGCGGCCGCGTCGAACAGGGGCAGCGCGAGCGGGGACAGGCGCAGCGCCATCGCCAGGACGAGGAGGACGGAGACGACGACGGCCCCGGCCACGACGAGCCCCGTGCGGCGGGGCGCGAGGCTCGCGAGCGCCGGCAGGCAGGCGACGAGGACGAGCAGCGCGATGCGCCCGCCCGAGACGCCCGCGTAGAGCCCGGACCAGGTGATCCCGAGCGCCGCGACGGCGACGAGGGCGGCCAGGGCGGGCCCGGCGACCTCTCCCCGCGCGCGCATCAGCCCGCCGCCGCCCGCGCCGGCTGCGGCCCCGCGCCGAGGGCGGACGCCACCCGGTCCGGCCCGGGCACGACGACCACCTCGGCGCCGGCCGCCTCCAGGTCGCCGGCCCCTGCGGCCGCCGGGCCCGTCAGCACGACGGCGACGCCGACGCCGTGCGCCCGCACGCGCCGCACGGCCGCGGGCAGCGCCGGGTCGCCGGCGCTCGTCACGAGCACGGCGGTGTCCGGCGCGTCGGCGCCGCCCGCCTCGGCGGAGAGGGCGAGCGCGGCGGGGCGCGCCCCGCCACCGGAGAAGCGCGCCAGGGCGATCTCCACCAGCGGCCAGGTCGCGAGCCCGGCGACCAGGCGCGCGGGGACGCGCCCCGTGTGCACCACCGCGACCGGGTCCCCGCGGGCCATGAGGTGGCGGGCGATCGCCGCGGCGGCGGTGACGGCGGTCTCGAGCGCCTCGCCGTCGGGCCCCGCGCCGTCGAGCAGCACCAGGGTCGCCCGGCCGGCCGTCTCGGTGGCGCGCAGCTCCTTCGTCTGCAGGCGCCCGCGCTTGGCCGTCTGGGCCCAGTGGACCCGGGAGAGCGGGTCGCCCGGCTGGTAGTCGCGCACCCGGTCGAGCTCGCCGAAGCCCGTCTCCGCCCGGCGGCGGCGCGCCCCTCGTCCCGGCGCGCGGGCCCCTGCGGGCGCCCCGCCGATCGCGGGCGCCGCGGGGACCACGAGCAGGCCCTCGCCGGACGCGCCCTCGCGGCTCGCGCGCGCCAGGCCGAAGGGGTCGCGGATGGTCGCCCGCGGGGGCGGCAGGGCGTGGTCCCCGCGCACGGCGGGGAAGGCCCAGCGCCCGGCGCCCCGGGCCGCCGCCCCCTCGCCGCCGGCGGCCTCGCCGATGCCCGGGTCCACGGCGACGTCGAGGACGCGGTCGAGGCCGGCCCGGACGGCCCAGCCGGCGAGGGAGGTCGTCACGGTCACCTCCTCGCCCGCGCGGCAGCGGGCGGGGTCGAGCCTCCGCCGCACCCGCATCCCGGAGGCGGCGGCCCAGACCGCGGCGGTCACCAGGACCGGCAGCGCCAGCATGCCCGCGCCGAGCACCGCGAGCGCGGGCGTCCCGAAGCCCCGGCTCGCGACGAGCGCGGCGACGCCCGCCCCGGCCAGCGCGAGCGCGCGCGCCGGCGGCCCCGCCGCCGCCCTCACAACGGGACGGGCACCGCGTCGAGGGCGTCGGCGACGATCTCCTCGGCCACCGTGCCGCGGGCGCGGGCGTCGGGGGTCAGGATGAGGCGGTGCGGGATGACGCTGCGGATGAGTCCGCGGACGTCCTCCGGCAGCGCGTGGCCCCGCCCCTCGATGACCGCCCGGGCCTTCGCGGCGCGCAGCAGGGCGAGCCCCGCGCGCGGGCTCGCGCCGAGCTGGGTCCGGGGGTCGCGCCGGGTCGCGGCGGCGAGCTCCACCACGTAGGCGGCGAGGGCCGGGTCGGCGTGGACCCGCTCGGTCACCCCGCGCACGGCGGCGATGCCCTGCGCGGTCGTGACGGCCTCCACGGCGTCCAGCGGGTCGCGGGCCGCGAGGTCCAGCAGCATCGCCGCCTCGTCGGACGCGGCCGGGTAGCCGATCGCCACCTGCACGGCGAAGCGGTCGAGCTGGGCCTCCGGGAGCGGGAAGGTGCCCTCGTACTCCACCGGGTTCTGGGTGGCGACGATCATGAAGGGCACCGGCAGCGGGCGGGTCTCCCCGTCGACCGTCACCTGGCCCTCCTCCATGCTCTCCAGGAGCGCGGACTGGGTCTTGGGGGACGCGCGGTTGATCTCGTCCACCAGCACGATGTTCCCGAACACCGGGCCGGGGCGGAACAGGAAGCGGGCCGCGTTCTGGTCCCACACCGTGACGCCGGTGACGTCGGCCGGGAGCAGATCGGCGGTGCACTGGATGCGCGAGTACTCGCACCCGGCCGCGCGGGCGAGGCTCTTGGCGAGCACCGTCTTCCCCACCCCGGGGACGTCCTCGATCATCACGTGCCCGCCCGAGAGCAGCGCGACGACGCAGGTCTCGATGACCGCGCGGGGGGCGATCACCGCGCGCGCGCAGGCGTCCGCCAGCGCCCCGGCGAGGGCGGCGGCCGGGTCCAGCTCGTCGGCCCGGAGCGGTGGGGTGGCGAGGGACGAGGACGTCCACCGAGGGTAGCCCATCCTCGGCTGGTCTCCACCTCGGCCGAGGGCTAGGCGTGCTCCCCGAGCCAGCCGGTGACGGCTGCCACCACCTCGGCCTCGTGGCCGGCGAACGAGTGCCCCGCCCCGTCCAGGGACGCCACCGTCACCGAGGGGTTGCCCGCCGCCCGGGCCACGTCGGCGAGCATGCCGGCCTCGGGCGGGTCGACCACCAGGTCCGCGGACCCCTGCACGAGCAGGATGGGCGCGCCGACCGCCCCGATGTGCCGGTGCGTCTCGGCGTCCCGCGCCTCGGGCCCCCGGGAGTGCCACCACGTCGCCGCCGTGTAGACGCCGGCGTGGCGCGGCTCGTCGTCGGCCGCGTAGGCCCTGTGGGCGACGACGACCGGGTCGCGCCCCTCGCGCAGGGCGTCGCCGCACACCGCGGCGAGGTCGGCGTAGGGCGGGACGGCGCCGTTGGCCGTCATCTTCCGCTCGGTCGAGGCGGGCAGGCTCCAGGTGTTGCCGAACGTGACGAGGCCGCGCAGGACGGGCGGCGCGAGCCTCGCGGCGAAGCGGGTCGCCAGCACCGCGCCCAGGGAGTACCCGCTCACCACGACGTGGTCGTAGCCCGCCCCGGCGAGCCACGCCACGCCCGCGTCCAGGTCGGCCAGCGCGTCCTCGAACAGGCCCCCGCCGAAGAGCTGCGACACGTTGGAGAGGCGCGTCTCCACGGTCAGCACCGGCACGCCGGACCGGGCGACCGGGTCGCCCAGGAACCGCAGGGCGCCCACCGTGAAGTTCCCCTGGTTGCCGTGGACGTGGATCGCCGCGGTGCGGCGTCCCGTCGCCTCCGCCCGCGCGGCGGCGGCGGCCGGATCCTCGTGGAGCAGCGCGTCGTGGCGCGAGCCGTCGGCCGCCCGGATCGTCAGCAGCCGGTGCCGCACGGCGCCCGCGGGCGCCGGGACCGGCGCCGGGCCGCGCCGCCGCCGGTCGAGGCCGAGGGTGGTGTCGATCCAGGTCGCGGCCGCGCGGGCCGCGGCCGGCATGACACCGAAGAACGTGTGGTCGCACCCGGGGAGCGTCTCCAGGTGCACGGGGACGCCCGCGTCCCGCGCGACCGCCTCGAGCTCCGCGCCGTACCCCAGCTCGGGGTCGGTGCCCGGCTGGATCAGGGCCAGGGGGACGGTCATCTCCGGGACGCGCAGGCGCGACACCGCGTGCGGCGCGTCCGGCCCGCGCGAGGACCACCAGGCGCGGTAGCTCCAGACCTCGGTGTCGGCGGGCGCGTCGGTGGCGCCGGCGCCGCGCTCCACGACCACGATCGCGTCCTCGCCGGTCCCGCCGGGGCCGAAGCGGCTGCGGGCCTCGTCCAGCACGGCCTCGTAGCCGGGCCGCGCGCCGAGGCGGGCCCAGCGCGTGCGCAGCACCTCCGGCAGCGACGGCGCGTGGGCGAGGGTGCAGACCGCCTTCACCGCCACGGGGCGGCGCAGCGCCTGGTGGTGGGCCACGACCGTCGCGCCGAGCCCGTAGCCGAGCATCACGACGCGCTCGTATCCGAGCTCCCGGGCGAGCGCGAGGGCGCCGTCCAGGTCGGCCGGCGTGCCGTCCAGCAGGCCCCCGCCATAGACGACGCCGAAGTTCGCCATGCGCGTGTTGACCGACAGCGCCCCGAACCCGGCGCGGGCCAGCTCGATCGCCGCGCGCCGCGGCACCCCGCTGATGTAGTTGCCCATCGACCCGTGCACCACGACGACGAGCACCCCGGCGCGCGCGCCGCCGCGGGCGGGCAGGACGTGGAGGGCGTCCCAGCCGTGCCCGTCCGTGCTCCGGAAGACGTGGTGGGCGACCGGCGTGCGGCCGTCGTCGACGCCGAACGCCGTGTGGGGCCGGAAGCCGGCCCGCACCTCCAGCCGGCCCGGCCGGCGGGTCATGTCAGGCGGTCGGGGGCAGCAGGGCGGCCGCCGCGTCCAGGATGCGCTCGGCGCAGGCGTCCTTGCCCATGCGAGGGAGGGCCTCCTCGCCGCCGGGCCCGATGATCGTGATCTCGTTGTCGGCCGAGCCGAACCCGATGCCCTCGACCGAGACGTCGTTGTGGACGATCAGGTCGAGGCCCTTGCGGACGCGCTTGCCGCGGGCGCGCTCGAGACCGGCGGCGCCGTGCTCGGCCGCGAAGCCCACCACGACCTGCCGCTCCCTGCGCCCGGCGAGGTCGGCCAGGATGTCCGCGGTCGGCTCCAGGTCGAGGACCAGGCGGCCCTCGGCCCCCTTGTCGATCTTGCCGTCGCGCGCGGCCCCGGGGCGGAAGTCGGCGACGGCCGCCGCCATCACGAGCAGGTCGCAGCCGGGGAACTCGGCGACCGCCGCCTCGTGCAGCGCGGCCGCGGTCGGCGCCTCGACGTAGCGGATGCCCGGCACGCGCGGGAGCGCGACGTTCGACGCGAGGACGGTGACGGCGGCCCCGCGGCGCAGCGCGGCGGACGCGACGGCCCACCCCATGCGCCCGCTGGAGCGGTTGCCGACGAAGCGGACCGGGTCGATCGGCTCCTGGGTGCCGCCGGCGCTCACGAGCACGCGGCGCCCGGCGAGCGACCCGGCCGCGGCGAGCCGCGCCTCGACGGCGGCGGCGATGTCGGCCGGCTCGGCCAGGCGGCCCACGCCGGTGTCGCCGTCGGCGAGCAGGCCGGTGCCCGGGGGGATCACCTGGACGCCGCGGCCGGCGAGCGTCTCCAGGTTGGCGGCCGTGGCCGGGTGCAGCCACATGCGCGTGTTCATCGCGGGGGCGACGAGCACCGGCTTGTCGAACGCCAGGTGGACCGAGCCGAGCAGGCCGTCGGCGAAGCCCGCGGCGAGCTTGGCGAGCGTGTTCGCCGAGGCGGGGGCGACGAGCATCACGTCGTGGGCCCGGGCGAGGTCCAGGTGGCCGTACCCGGGGCGCTCCTCCGCGCCGAAGAGGTCGGTGCCGACCGGCCGGCCCGACAGGGCGGCGAACGTGGACGGCCCCACGAACCGCTGGGCCGAGCGCGTCATCACGACCGTGACGCCGTGGCCCGCGCGCTGCAGGATGCGCATGACGTCGATGGCCTTGTAGGCGGCGATGCCGCCCGAGACGCCGAGGAGGACCTCAGCCATCGGCCGGCGCCGCCACGGCGCCCTCGACGACGGCGGCCAGGTCCGCGATCGCCCGCTCCTTGTCGTCGTTGATGACCGTGTGGTCGAACTCGTCGCGGGCCTTCAGCTCGATGCGGCTCGTCGCCATGCGCGCCGCGATCTCGCTCTCGGTGTCCGTGCCCCGGCGGCCGAGGCGGGCGACCAGCTCCTCCAGGGAGGGCGGGCTGATGAAGATCGACACGGCGTCCGGCACCGCCGTCCGCACGGCCCGGGCCCCGGCCAGCTCGATCTCCACGATCGGCGAGCGGCCGGCGCCGAGGATGCGGTCGATCTCGGAGCGCAGGGTGCCGTAGCGGTTGCCCGCGTAGGTCACGTGCTCCAGGAAGTCACCGGCCGCGACGCGGGACGCGAACCCCTCCGGCGTGAGGAAGTGGTAGTCCACCCCGTCGCGCTCCCGCGGCCGCCGGCGCCGCGTGGTCGCCGAGATCGCGACCTCCAGAAAGGGGAAACGGGGAAGGATGCCCTCGATCAGGGTCCCCTTCCCCGCTCCCGACGGTCCCGAGACGATGAAGACGCGCGGTCGCGTCGTTACCGCTGCAGTAGCTCCAGCAGCTCGGAGCGCTGTCGGTCCGACAGGCCCCCGATCGTCTTCCCCTGCGATATGCGGCAGGTGTTCAGGAATCTGGTCGCCTTGACCTTCCCGTACTTCGGTACGGCCATCAGCATGTCAAACACCTTGGCCGTCATCACGAATTCGGGCGGGTTCGAGATGACGCTCCCGATCGACGTGCGCCCGCTCTTCAGGTCCTTCTTCAGCTGTGCCCTGCGGGAACGGATCTCGTTCGCGCGGCGGAGGGCCTCCATGCGCTGGTCGAGCGAGCGCTCGGGCGCCTGGGACTGTGCCTTCGGTGTGGTGGTGGCCATCGCGGGCCATTCTAGGTTCGTCCCGCGGGCGGTGGCAAGGTGGACTTTGCAGCCGTTTTACGCGGTTTTCACGCTTGTTGCAGGCGAAGCCACGAACCCGCGGTTCTTACGAAATCTCGGCCTCAGGTTGAGCCTCAGGCGGTTGCCGCACCGGGTCGGTAGGCGCTTCCGGGGCGGTCCGCGAGTCCCTCGTCCTGCAGCGCCCGGGGTCGCGCGCCGCGCCCGGCGGCCACCGCCGAGGCCGCCGCCTCGGCCGCCTCGATGGTCGTGATGCAGGGCACGCCGGCCCGGACCGCGGCGGCCCGGATCTCGTACCCGTCCGTGCGGGCCCCCGAGGTGCCGCGCGGGGTGTTGACCACCATGGCGATCTCCCCGTCCGCGATCAGCTCGACCGCGTTGGGCGAGCCCTCGGTGAGCTTGAGCACCGACCGCACCTCCAGGCCGGCCGCCTCCAGGGCGCGGGCCGTCCCCGAGGTCGCGACGAGGCCCAGCCCGGAGCGCGCCAGGCGGGACGCCACGGCGACCGCCCGCGGCTTGTCCGCGTCGCGGGCCGAGATGAAGGCGGCGCCCTCCGACGGCAGCCCCTGGCCCGCCCCCCGCTGCGCCTTCGCGAACGCCTCGGCGAACGACCCGCCGAGCCCCATCACCTCGCCCGTCGCCCGCATCTCGGGGCCGAGCACGGGGTCGGCGCCGGGGAAGCGCGAGAAGGGCAGCACGGCCTCCTTCACCGCCACGTGGCGCGGCGCCCGCGCCGCGGGCAGCCCCAGATCGCCGAGGCCGGCGCCCAGCATGAGCCGGACGGCGTGCGGCACCAGCGGCACGCCGGTCGCCTTGGACACGA
>JBFWPT010000047.1:0-2942 GCA_050249835.1 Thermoleophilia bacterium | reverse complement strand
ACGGCCTCCTTCACCGCCACGTGGCGCGGCGCCCGCGCCGCGGGCAGCCCCAGATCGCCGAGGCCGGCGCCCAGCATGAGCCGGACGGCGTGCGGCACCAGCGGCACGCCGGTCGCCTTGGACACGAACGGCACCGTGCGCGAGGCGCGCGGGTTGGCCTCGATGACGTACACGCGGCCGTCGCGCACCGCGAACTGGACGTTGAGCAGGCCCACGACGCCGAGCCCCTTGGCGAGCGCCGCCGTCTGCTCCTCCAGCTCGGCCACGCGGCCCGGGCCGGCGCTCTGGGCGGGAAGCACGCAGGCCGAGTCGCCGGAGTGGACGCCGGCGGCCTCCACGTGCTCCATGACCGCCGCGATCCAGCAGTCGCTCCCGTCGGCGAGGGCGTCCACGTCGAGCTCGACGGCGCCGTCCAGGAAGCGGTCCACCAGCAGCACGCCCTGGGGGCGCTCCCGCGCGATGTACGCGCGCAGGGCGTCCGGGCCGTCGCAGATGGCCATGGCCCGTCCGCCGAGGACGTAGGAGGGTCGCACGAGCACCGGGTAGCCGACCTCGGCCGCGGCGGCCAGCGCCTCCTCCCCCCCGCGGGCCACGGCCCACGGCGGCGCCTCCAGCCCGAGGCGCGCGAGCAGGTCGCCGAACCGGCCGCGGTCCTCGGCCAGGTCGATCGCGTCGGGCGAGGTGCCGAGGATCGGGACGCCGGCCTCGGCGAGGCCGCGCGCGAGCCGCAGGGGCGTCTGGCCGCCGAGCTGGGCGATGACGCCCGCCGGCTGCTCGACGGCGCAGATGTCGAGCACCGCGTCGATCGTGACCGGCTCCATGTAGAGGCGGTCGCTCACGCCGTGGTCCGTCGAGACGGTCTCGGGGTTGCAGTTGACCATCACCGACGCGTAGCCCAGCTCCCGGGCCGTCTCGGCGGCGTGGACGCAGCAGTAGTCGAACTCGATGCCCTGCCCGATGCGGTTGGGCCCGGAGCCCAGGACGACGATCGACTGGCGGTCGTCCCGGGCCACCTCGGTCTCGGTCTCGAACGCCGAGTAGTAGTAGGGCGTGAGCGCCGCGAACTCGGCGCCGCAGGTGTCGACCGCGTGGTAGGTGGGGCGCACCCCGAGGCCGCGGCGGCGGTCGCCCACGGCCCGCTCCCCGGCCCCGACCGCGGCGCCGATGTCCCGGTCCGCGAGGCCGGCGCGGCGGGCCGCGCGGATCTCGGTGGCGCCCAGGTCGTCGAGGGTCCGCCCCGAGAGCGCCGTGGACGCGCCGGCCAGGTCGGCCAGCTCGCGCAGGAACCAGGGGTCGATGAGCGTGGAGGCGTGGAGGTCGTCGATCCCCGCCCCGTTGCGCAGCGCCCACAGCAGCACGTCGTAGCGGTCGGCCGACGGGGTGCGCAGGCGCTGCAGCGCCTCCTCGACGGTGGCCGGGTCCACGGCGTCGACGTCCAGCTCCCGGCCGGCCATGGCCTTGCCGAACGCCTGCCCGAAGGTGCGGCCGAGCGCGAGCACCTCGCCGACGCTCTTCATGTGGGTCGTCAGCTCGGTGGAGGCGCCCGGGACCTTCTCGAAGGCGAAGCGCGGGATCTTGACCGCGACGTAGTCGAGGGTGGGCTCGAAGCTCGCCGGGGTGACCCCGGTGATCTCGTTGGGGAGCTCGTCGAGCGTGTAGCCCACCGCCAGGCGGGCCGCGATCTTGGCGATCGGGAAGCCGGTGGCCTTGGACGCGAGGGCCGACGACCGCGACACGCGCGGGTTCATCTCGATGACGACGACCTCGCCGGTCTCCCGGTTGAGCGCGAACTGCACGTTGGCGCCGCCGGTCGCCACGCCCACCGCCCGGATGACCGTGATGGCCGCGTCGCGCAGCGCCTGCAGCTCCTGGTCGTTGAGCGTCATGACCGGCGCGACCGTCACCGAGTCGCCGGTGTGGACGCCCATCGGGTCCAGGTTCTCGATGGAGCAGACGATGACCGCGTTGTCCGCCGCGTCGCGCACGACCTCCAGCTCGATCTCGGCCCAGCCAATCAGGGACCGGTCGATGAGCACCTGCCCGATCGGGCTGGCCGCGAGCGCCCCGGCCAGGATGCGCTCCAGCTCCTCCTCGGTGTGGGCGGCCCCGCCGCCCTCGCCGCCCAGCGTGAACGCCGGGCGCAGGATGACCGGCAGGCCCAGGCGGGCGGCCGCGGCCCGGCCGGCCTCCATGTCGGAGACGACCTCGTTCTCGGGCACGGCGAGCCCGGCGGCGCGCATCGTGTCGCGGAACACCTCGCGGTCCTCGGCGCGCCGGATGGCGGCGACGTCGGCCCCGATGAGCTCCACGCCGTGGCGCTCCAGCACGCCGGAGTGGGCGAGCTCCATGGCGAGGTTGAGGGCGGTCTGGCCGCCGAGGGTGGGCAGCAGCGCGTCGGGCTTCTCGATCGCGATGACCGCCTCGACCGCCTCGGCGTCGAGCGGCTCGACGTAGGTGCGGTCGGCCACCGAGGGGTCGGTCATGATCGTGGCCGGGTTCGAGTTGACCAGCACCACGCGGTAGCCCTCGGCCATCAGCGCCCGGGCGCCCTGGGTGCCCGAGTAGTCGAACTCGCCGGCCTGCCCGATCACGATCGGGCCGCTGCCGAGGATGAGGATCGTGTCCAGGTCGTCGCGGCGCGGCATCTAGCGCTCCCCTCCGCCGAGCGACCCGACGAACTCGCGGAACATGTAGCGGGCGTCCCGCGGCCCGGGGCTCGCCTCGGGGTGGTACTGGACCGACCAGGCGCGCAGCTCGGGCGCCGCGATGCCCTCGACCGAGCCGTCGAACAGGCTCGTGCGCGTGACGGTCACGCCGTCCGGCAGGCCGTCGGCGACGACGGCGTACCCGTGGTTCTGCACCGTGATCTCCACGCGGTCGTCCTCGGCGCGGCGCACCGGGTGGTTCGCGCCGCGGTGGCCGAAGGCCAGCTTCTCGGTGCG
>JBFWPT010000046.1:0-32702 GCA_050249835.1 Thermoleophilia bacterium | reverse complement strand
AGCACCCGGCTGTCCGGGCCCAGGCCGAGCTTGCGGCAGATGCGGTCGTACTTGGCGCGCTGCGCGTCCTCGAGGGACATGCCCGGCTCCTCGAAGACCGCGCACGAGTAGGTCCAGGTCTCGTCGAGGAACAGCGCGTAGAGGTCGTTGCCGAGGTCGTAGTGGTACCGGATGTGGCGGCGCGCGCCCGGCAGGTCGGCGCGCGCCGGGAGCCGGGGACGGCGCCGCTGCGCCTCCATCAGCCAGGACGCCGGGCGGCGGCGGCGCGCGCCCTCGGCCGTGACGGCCAGGATCTCCAGCAGGCCGACGAGGTCGTCGGCCCACCAGTCGCCGGCGACGTAGGACTCGCCGACGCCCAGGCGCCCGCGCCCGGCGAGCCGGCGCCAGAGGTCGCGCGAGGCGACGGTCACCTCGACGTCCGGCCCCGTCGCCGGGTCGCCCGCGACCCGGCGGGTGCCGTCGGGCAGGCGCACCGCGATGCGCCCGCGGGCCGGGGAGCCGAGGCCCCACAGGGCCGCGCGCCGCGCCAGCGGGGAGAGCGGCGACCGCCGCGGGGCGGGCAGCGGCCGCAGCGAGCGGCGGGGAGCGGACGCGGCCGGCTCCGAGTCGGTCGTCGCGACCGAGCCCTCGCCGGGGACGAAGGCCGGCTTGTGGTGGAACGGGACCCTCTTCATGAACAGCTTCACCGCCTGCCAGTGGATGAGCGCCGTGACCTGCTGGGACATCAGGGGGTGGCGCACGAGGGCGCGCGCCAGGCCGGCGTCGGTGAGCGGCCGCCGGGTGCCGGTGAGCTCGGCCCGGAACGGGCGCTCCCCTCCCTCGACGATGCCCACCCCGGCGTGGACCGACGCCCCCGGCTCCGTGAACGAGAACCGGTAGTGCTGGTCCATGCCGAAGAACGGGGACACGTGGAGCGCCTTGGGGTGCTCGTAGACGAGCCGGGCCCCGGCCTTCACGCGGTTCTCCGCGGTGAGCAGGTAGGGGTGTCGCTCGCCGAAGGTGTTGGAGACCTCGGCGACGATGGCCGCGAGCGCGCCGTCGCCGGTCCAGCAGTAGAAGTACGAGACCGGGTTGAAGACGTAGCCGAACACCCGGAGGTTGGTGAGCAGGGTCACCCGCCCGCCGGCCAGGTCGATGCCGCCGGCGGCCAGGAAGGCGACGACGTTCTCCTTGACGGGCCGCGCCGGGTCGCCCAGGTGGTCGCCGTCGCGCAGCGACAGCGGCGCCCGCCGGTTGTATCCGAAGAGGGTCAGCCGGCGGTCGAGTGCGGGGAGCTCGTCCAGGTCGAGCGCGTAGAAGCACACCGGGTAGCGGAAGACGTTGCGGGCAGGCCGCGTGCGCGCGTGCATCAGCGTGCCCTCGTAGAGCGCCGACCTCACCAGGGCGCCCCCAGGGACGCGGCCGCCCGCAGGCCGGACGCGAGGCCGTCCTCGTGGAAGCCGAAGCCGTGGTACGCGCCGCAGAACCAGGTGCGGCGGCGGCCGTCGAGCCCGGGCAGCCGGGCCTGCGCCGCGAGGGACGCGAAGGTGTAGAGCGGGTGGGCGTAGGTCTCGCGCCGGATGACCCGGTCCGGGTCGATCTCCGCGTCGCGGTTGAGCGTCACGCAGTACCGCTCCGGCTCGTCCAGGGCCTGCAGCCGGTTGAGGTCGTAGGTGACCGTCGGCAGCCGCGACGGCGCCCGGCAGTCGTCGACGACGTAGTTCCAGGACGCCCACGCCCGCCGCCGCGCCGGGAGCTGGGCCCTGTCGGTGTGCAGCACGGCGCTGTTGGACGTGGTGCGGAACGCTCCGAGCACCGCGCGCTCGTGGTCGTCGGCGTCGGCGAGCATCGCGAGGGCCTGGGGCGCGTGGGTGGCGACCACGGCGGCGTCGTAGCGGCGCACGGCGTCGTCCTCGGTGCGCACCTCCACCCCGTCGGCGTCGCGGGTGACGCTGCGGACCGGGGCGCCCAGGCGCAGCCGGTCCCCGAGCGGCGCCGTGATCGCCGCGACGTAGCGGCGGCTGCCGCCGGCGACGGTGCGCCAGGTGCGCCGCCGGAACCCGAGCAGCCCGTGGTTGTCGAAGAAGCGCACCGCGTAGGGCATCGGGAACCCGAGCGCCTCGCCGGGCGAGGTCGACCAGAGCGCGGCGGCGAACGGCACGACGAAGTGGTCGCGGAAGTCGCGCGAATATCCCTCGATGCGCACGTAGTCCCCCAGGGTGCTGCGGGCGTGGCGCTCGTCGAGACCGTCGTACCCCGTGCGCATGAAGCGCACCACCTCGCGCAGCATCCGCGCCGTCCGCGGGGAGGCGAGGGCCCGCGGCTGGGTCCACAGGCGCACGGCCGAGTACTCGACCCGGCAGCGCCGGCACGAGACGCCGAACGACATGTCGCTGTCCTGCACCGCCACGCCCAGCTCGCGGAACAGGCGCGACAGCCGCGGGTAGTTCGCCTCGTTGTGCACCAGGAACCCGGTGTCCAGGTGCAGGTCGCCGCCCGGCCGCGCCAGCGTGACCGTGTTGGCGTGGCCCCCGGCGCGGGCGTCGCCCTCGATCACCTCGACGTCGTGGACCCGGGACAGCGCGTGGGCGGCGCCGAGCCCCGCGACACCCGCGCCGATCACCACCACCCGCCTGCGCCCCGTGCCCGTCATCTCATCCGGATACGTGCGGCGCCCGTAGACGGATGGGGGGCCCGGCCGGATACGGCGCCCCTACTGTCGGACGCATGGGAGAGGACTGACGAGCGTGGACGATGCGACCACCCTGCCCGGCCCGCCCGTCGCGACGGTGCGGCGCAGCACCAGCATCCCCAGCCGCATCGTCACGCTCGTCGCGGTGCTCGTGCCGCCGATCGGCGTGCTGTCGGCGCTCGGCCTGCTGTGGGGGGTGGCGGCGCGTCCGGTCGACGTGGTCCTGCTCGTGACCCTCTACACGCTCACCGGCCTGGGGATCACGGTGGGCTACCACCGCCTGTTCTCCCACCGCTCGTTCAAGGCCACCCGGACGGTCCGCGCCGCCCTGGCGATCCTCGGCTCCATGACGATCCAGGGCCCCGTGACCCAGTGGGTGACGGACCACCGCAAGCACCACGCGCTCTCGGACCGCGACGGCGACCCGCACTCGCCGCACGGCCACCGCGACGGGCTGCTCGGCGGCCTCGGCGGCTTCCTCCACGCGCACATGGGCTGGCTCGTGACCACCAAGGGCATGGAGCGCGGGCGCCGGTACGGCCGCGACCTCTACGACGACCCGGTCATCCGCCGCATCGACCGGCTCTACATGCTCTGGGTCGTGCTGTCGCTCGGCATCCCCTTCGCCGTCGGCTACGCGGTCGACCCGACGCTCCGCGGCGGCATGACCGGCCTGATCTGGGGCGGACTGGTGCGCATCTTCCTGTTCCACCACATGACGTGGAGCGTGAACTCGATCTGCCACACGTTCGGCCGCCGGCCCTACGACACCGAGGACCAGAGCCGCAACAACTGGCTGGTCGCCCTGCCGACCTTCGGGGAGGGGTGGCACAACAACCACCACGCCTTCCCCGGCTCGGCGATCCACGGGCTCGGCCGCCGGCAGCTGGACGTGAGCTGGTGGACCATCCGCGGCCTGGAGCGCCTGGGGCTGGCGTGGGACGTCAAGCGCCCGTCGGCGGAGCGCCTCGCGCGCCGCGCCGCTCAGGCCGGCTCCCCCTCCTGAGCCGCCTCGGCGCGGAACCGCGCGACCTGGGCGGCGACGCGCCGCTCCCACTCCCCGGCCCGGGGCATGGGCACCAGGCCCCACGGCGCGCGGAGGGCGATCGGGTGCACGGCGCCCCGGATGAGCTCGTAGGTGGCCGGGACGCCCGCGTCCACGGCCCGCCGCCAGCCGCGCCGTGAGCTCGCCGGACGGATGCCCGGCACCCCCGGCAGCCACCCGTCCAGCGACCCCTGGATCACGGCCAGCCGCCGGCCGCGGAGGCCGGCGAGCGACAGGCGGTCCGGGATCCACGGCGCCAGGCCGACCACCGCGGCCACGTCCGGGTGGCCCGCCGCCCCGATCGCCACGGCGCCCCCCATCGAGAAGCCGATCAGCAGGGTGGGCCGGCCGCGGGGGTCGTGCGCCAGGTCGAGCGCGGCGCGGGCGTCCGCGATGCACGAGTCGAGCACGTTCCACGACTTCACCCGGTAGCGGACCTCGTGGAAGCGGACGCCCGGGAAGCGGGGCGCGAGCCGGCCGACCAGCAGCTCCATCGAGCCGCCCCAGTCCCCCGGCACGGCCTCGGCGCGGCCGCCGCTCAGGCACACCACCGGCAGCCCGTCGGGCGGTCCGGTGCGCCGCACCGCGCCGCCGGTCGGCAGGGCCTCCGTGGTCAGCCGCGGCGCCCCAGGAGGCCGAGCGCGCCGAATGCGGCGAAGCCCAGGGTGTAGGCCACGGCGCCCCGCCCGGCCCGCCCGTAGCGGGCCGTGTCGGCCAGGTCGAAGGCGACGCGCACCCCGATCGCCGGGCGCGGGTCGGGGGACAGGGCCAGGAACACCGCGCTGCCGGCGTCCCGCACGCCCAGGGCACGGATCTCGGACGGGGTGGTCCCGAAGGTGCGCGCCACCCCCTCGGAGCGGGTGAACGCGAGGGCCACCCAGCCGGCGCAGGCGCCGGCGAGCATCAGGGCCCAGCCGCGCTGCGTCCACGGAGCCATGGACCCAGGGTAGAGCGGGGCGGTGTCCTCGAGCCGGGGACCCGCCCCTCCCGTCAGGAGCGGTCGATCACCACCGGGGTGCCGGCCTGGGCGTGCCGGGCGACGGCGGCGAGGGCCGGCTCGGAGAGGATCACGCAGCCGTAGCTCGACGCCTGGCCCACCCGCCAGCCGCGCCCGGTCCCTGTTCCGTGGATCGCCACCAGGGCCGGCTCCCCCATGAAGGTGTCGAGGGTGGGGGAGTGGGCGGTCAGGGTGAGGGTCCAGCCGCCGTAGACGCCCCGCCACGCCGGGAGGGTCCGCACCGGGTCCTGGATCGCGAACCGCCCGACCGGCGTGGGCGTCCCCGGACGGCCGATGCCCGCGGGGTGGCTGGCGATCCGGTCCCGGCCGCGCCACACCTCCAGGCGCCGCGAGCCGAGGTGCACCTCGATGCGCACGCGGCGGGTGGACAGCCGCACCGTCTCGGCGCGCACCCAGCCGCTCGACGCGTTCGGCCGCACGGGCAGCTGCACGCGCACCCACTCATGGCCGCGGGAGTCGCGGTGGCGCCCCGTCACCAGCAGCCGCTGGGCCGTGCCGCTCCAGGTGGTGGCGCCGCGCAGGCGGGTCTTCGCCCGGGCGCCGGCCTTCGGGGCGGCGAGCGCCGGGCCGGGGACGACCACCCGCGCCGTCACGGCCGGGCGGGCCCGCGCCTCCAGCGACTCGGCGCCGGATCCCGGCGCCGCGACCGCGAGGGCCGCGCCGGCGACGACCGCGAAAGCACAGAACCTCCACATGCATCTGGGATCGTCCCGGGGCCGCCGCGGCTTGACTCACCGGCGCCGCCCGCCGATGGCATCCGCATGACGACCAGCCTCCTCGCCCCCGCCCCCGCCGTCTCGTGGACCCCGGCCGCGGAGGCCGATCCGCCCGCGGCCGTCGAGGCGGGGACCCTGCTCGCCGTGGCCGCGCCCGACGCCGCCCGCGCCGGCGAGGGCGTGGCCGGGATCCGCCGCGACGGCGCGGTGGACCTCCGGGCGACCTGGGACGGGATCCCCGTCCGCGACGGCGACGCGGTGTCGGTGCGCCCCCTCCAGGTGCTCGAGGGGCCGGTCGACCGCGGCGTCGGCGACCGCGAGGTCCGCGGCGCGCTGCGCGTGGAGGGCTCGGTGGGGGCGGGGCGCCGGATCGGCGCGACGGGGACCCTCATCGTGGCCGGGATGGCCGACCGGGCGACGCTCGTCGCCGGCGGCGACCTGATCGTGGACGGCCGCGCCGGGGCCTCGGTGCTCACGGCGGGCGGGGCCTCGGAGATGCGCCGGGCGGTCGTGGCGGCCCTCGCGGGTGGCGCCGACGACCTGCGCGCCCTCGTCGTCCTCGCGCGCCGGCTCGCGGCGGTCGCCGCCGCGAGCGGCCGGGCCGTCCCGGCCGCCGACCGCGTGGTGGCCACGCTGCGCGACCAGCGCCTGCCGGATCTGGAGGACCGCCTCGCCCAGGCCGACGCCGCCCTCGCCCGCGCCCGCCGGGCCTGGCCGTCGCTGGCGCCGGAGCTGACCCGGGAGCTCGCGTCGGCCCGCGGCCTGCTGGCCGATCCCGGCCGCAGCCCCGACCCCGTCGCACGCCTCGACGCCGCGGCCGCCTTCCTGCTCGCCGCCACCGCCGCGCGCCCGGGGCCGGAGCCGGCGGGGATCCGGATCGGCGCCGCGCACGGCACGCAGCTCACCTGCCCGGGCACCGTGCGCTTCACGGGGACCGGCGCCACCGACTGCGAGATCGAGGCCGGCGGCGACCTGTTCGCCGTGGGCGGCGGCGGGGGCATCCGCGGCGGCCACGTGCGCCTCGGCGGCCGCCTGCGCGCCGCCGAACTGGGCGGCCGCGAGTCCGCGGCCCTGCGGATCGTGATCCGCGACCCCCGGCCGGGCCACGTGGTGCAGGCCGATGTCGCGAACCCCGGCGTCGAGCTCGCAGTCGGCCGCGAGACGGTGCGGGTCGACCAGCGCCGCCGCGACCTCCGCATCACCCTGGAGGCCGGGCGGCTGGTGGTCACCTCGTCGTAGCGGTCAGGGGGACCGGCGGCGCATCGACGCGGCGCCGAGGCCCAGCGCGCCGAGCGTGACCGCGACGACCACGATCACGTCGGCCGCGAAGCGGGGGCCCAGGTCCCCGGGTGCCGTGGCGCGGGCCAGCGCGTCGTAGGCGTAGGTCAGCGGGAGGACGTTCGAGATCGCCTCCAGCCAGCCGGCCATGTCCTCGCGGTCGACGAACAGGCCGCACAGCAGGAGCTGCGGCAGCACGACGGCGGGCATGAACTGCACGGCCTGGAACTCGCTCGTGGCGAACGCGCTGGCGAACAGCCCGAGCGACATCCCGAGCAGCGCGTTCAGCAGGGCGAGCACGACGAGCAGCAGCGTGGAGCGCTGGCTCTCCAGCCCCAGGGGCCCGAACGACAGCAGGGAGACGACGACCGTCTGGATCACCGCGATCGCGGCGAAGGCCAGCGCGTAGCCGCCGAGCAGGTCCAGCTTGCCCACCGGCATGCTCATGAGGCGCTCCAGGGTGCCGGAGGTGCGCTCGCGGAGCATCGCGATGGACGTGACGACGAACATCGTGATGAAGGGGAGGAGGCCGACCAGGGGCGGCCCGATCTGCTGGAAGAGCTCCTGCTGCTCGTCGAAGGCGTAGCGCAGGATGATCATGAGGACGCAGGGCACCAGGAGCAGCAGCGCCAGGGTGCGCGGGTCGCGCCGGAGCTGGGTGAGCACGCGGTGGGCGACGGCGAGGGTGCGGCGGGCGCTCATCGGCCGGCCTCCGCCCCCTCGATGAGGCGCAGGAACGCCTCGCCGAGATCGTCCGTTCCGGTGCGGGCCCGCAGCTCGTCGGGCGTCTCCTGGGCCACGAGCGCGCCCTCGCGCATGAGGATGAGCCCGTGGCACTCGGCGGCCTCGTCCATGACGTGGCTCGACACGAGGATCGTGGCGCCGGCCGCCACGATGCCGTGGAAGGTTCGCCACAGGTCGCGGCGCAGCACCGGGTCGAGCCCGACGGTGGGCTCGTCCAGCACCAGCAGCCGGGGGTCGCCGAGCAGGGCGACCGCGAGGGACGCGCGGACCCGCTGCCCGCCGGACATGGTCCCGACGGTGCGCCCGGCCTCGTCGCCGAGCCCGACCGTGGCGATGACCTCGTCCACCTGCGCGGCCGGCGCATCGAGCAGCCGCGCGAAGTGCGCGACGTTCTCGCGCACCGTCATGTCGCCGTAGACCGACGGCGCCTGGGTGACGTAGCCCACGCTGCGCCGCAGCGCCGGCGCCCCGGCGGGCTCCCCGAGCACCGTCACGGTGCCGCCGGCCACCCGCTGCACGCCGACGATCGAGCGCATCAGCGTGCTCTTGCCGCAGCCGCTCGGCCCCAGCAGCCCGGTCACCGTGCCCGCCGGGACGGTGACGTCGAAGCCGTCGAGCACCGTGGTCCCCCCTCGCACGACCCTCAGGCCGCGCACCTCCACCGCGTCCATCTCCGCTCTCCTCACCTCGTGTGAGTGATCGCTCACTTTCAACGTGGTGGCGACGCTAGTGAGTGATCGCTAACATGTCAACCGTGACCGACGGACCCGCCACGCCGACCCGCAGGATGAGCGGCCCCGAGCGCCGCGCGGCGATCCTCGACGCCGCCCGCGGCCAGTTCGCGCGCCACGGGTTCCACGGCGCGGCGACGGCGGCGATCGCGCGGGCGGCGGGGTGCTCGGAGGCCATCCTCTACCGGCACTTCCCCTCGAAGCGCGATCTGCTCGTCGCGGTGCTGCGGGCCGAGGTGGAGGGGCGGATCGTCGCCGACCGCGACCTCGTGGTGCGCGTCGCCTCCGACCCCGCCGGGATGCTCCCCGAGGTGCTACGTCGGCGCATCGAGGAGGGCGAGCTGCAGATCACCGCCCGCCTGGTGCTGCTGGCGATCTCGATGTCCGGCGACGAGGAGATCGGCGACGCCGTGCGCGGGGCGTTCGAGGCGATCCGCGGGCCGTTGCGCGAGGTCATCGCGGGCGCGCAGGCCGACGGCACGGTGCGTCCCGACCTCGACCCCGAGGCGCTGACCTGGATCTGGCACGGGCTGTTCCTCGTCGCCCTGGTGCGGAACTCGCTCGCCCCGGACGGCGTGGCGCTGGGCGCGGTCGACGCCGCCCGCGTCCTGGCGGAACTGCAGGAGCCCCCGAGGTCCTAGCGGCTCGTCCGGCCCACCCACCCCACGAGGTCGTCGAGGCGGTGGGCCCAGAACAGCGTCAGCCCCCGTTCCTGGGCGGCTCCGAGCGCCGCCGGCTTGAAGACCCCCGACAGGACCGCCGCGGGGACGACCTGGTCCTCGCCGAAGGCGCGCAGCCAGCCGACGGCCTTGACCGCGGCGTCGTTGTTGACGCGCTTGAAGGAGTTGGTCTCGGAGTTGCTGACCTTGCACTCGACGGGCATCCGGCGCCGGTCCCAGAGCCCCACGACCAGGTCCGCCTTTCGCCCGCCGAAGTCCACCTCGGCGCAGAACTCGCCCGGGCCGGGCGCGTCCTCCAGGGTCCGGATGGCCCGCGGCGCCGCCCGGCGGCGGAAGCCCGCGGCCTCCAGCGCGGCCGCCACCGCGCCCTCCTGGCCGGCCTTCGCCTCGGTGCGCCGGCCGGTGCGGGTGCGCTCGGTGGCCATGAGCGAGGCCGTGGCGAGCACCGCGGCGGCCCGCTCGGCCTCACTCGGCTCGCGGTCCTCGTCGACCCACGGGAAGCGGCGGCGGTCGATGCCGGTCAGCACGCTCTCCACGATGCGCGCGGCGGCCGCCGGGTCCGCGCGGAGGCGGGTGGGCGCCAGCGACGTGCGGGCGATGACGCGCAGGTCGTCGACCGACACGGCGGGGCCCGCGAGGAAGCGCAGGGCGTCGAGCAGGTCCGGGTCGGCGGCGACCTCCACCGCCCGCGCGCGGAGCTGGGACAGGTCGACCGTCAGCTCGATCAGCTCCTCGACGGTGCCGAGGCACTCGTCCATCTCGTGCCCGTAGCGCTCCTGAGGCTCGCGCCCCCGCTCGCGCCGGAAGCTCTCGACGGCCTCGCCCGCGTCGCGGGCGAGCTCGTCGCCGGTCCAGCGCGGCGGGGGCGTGAACACGGCGGTCACGCCGCGAGCTCCTCCCGGAAGGGGTCCGGCACCGCGAGCCGCTCCATCTCGCCCGGCTCGAACTTGGTGAGGCCCCCGGCGTAGGTGCGGCCGTCCTCCACGCTCACCCCCCGGCGCAGGCCGGCGAGGAGGCGGCCGAGCACCGGCTCCGGCAGCTCGGCCCGGGGGTAGAGGCCGTGGGCGATGTTGATGTGGCGGGCCCCGGCGACGTTGCGCGTGAAGGCCGGCGGGCGGCGCGCCATGTAGGTGGCGAGGATCGGCGCGGGCTCGCGCAGGCCGACGCTCCACCACGACCGGCGCGCCCGCGCGATGTAGCCGTCGTGGGCGCCGTCCCGGCGGGCCGCGCGAAGGAAGCGCTCCACCCGGCGCAGGGCGTCGTCGTCCAGCTCCCCGAGGTCGGCGGGCAGGTCGACGACGCGGCGCAGGTGGCCGGTGGCCGTGAGCGCGGCGCCCGCGTCGATGATCTCCTTCGCGCGGGTGACGGCCGGGAAGAGCACGTGATCGGGGAGGTCGGTCGCGCCCGGATCGACGATCCAGGTGGCGTTGCGGCCGGTGACGGCCCCGCGGTGGACCCGGCAGATGTCGCCCAGGCGCACCCAGCCCTCCGGGATGGCCCGCGGCGCCCGCGTGAGCGGCGACCAGCGGGGGGCGGCGCGCAGCGCCTCCGGGGCGACGGGGCGCCCCCCGTCCAGGTCGCCCAGGTCCGCCACCTCCGCCACCCGGCGCATCCGCACCGGGCCGGCCGCGCGGCCGGGGGCGAAGCAGGTGATGGCGCCCGTGACGGCCGCGTCCTCGAAGGGGGTCGCCGTGGGCTCGATGACGTGGACGGCCTCCCCGCCCAGCGGCCCCAGCAGCAGCTCGCGCACGAGGCGGCCGTAGTTCGTGTCGAGCCACTCCGAGGCCGTGATGAACGCGCCGGCGTCCCCCGCCCGCGCCCGCACCGCCGTGGCGAGGAAGAAGTGCACGTGCAGCCCCGCGAGCTGGGACGCCTCCAGGCCGTGCGCGCGGGCGGTGAGCGTGAGCCACTCCTTCCAGCCGGCCGGGATCTGGTGGTGGCGCACGTAGGGCGGGTTGCCGATCCAGAGCGTCCGGCCGTCGCCCGCGGGGAGGTCCGCGGAGCGGTAGTCGGCCACCACGACCCGCGCCCGGCCGGCCAGCCCGGCCGCCGCCAGGTGCGCCCGGCAGACCGCGGCCGCGAGGGGGTCGGTCTCGACGGCGACGATCCGCGCCCGGGGGAACCGCCGCCCGGCCGCCACCGCGAACCGGCCCGACCCGGCACCCGGGTCCACCACGCGGTCCGGCGGCGGCGATCCGGCCGCCCAGCCGACCATGGCGTCGACGATGGGCGCCGGGGTGTAGGTGGCGCCGTCCGGCCGGCGGCGGCGGGCGTCGCGCAGACGGCAGAAGGCCTCGCCGAGCGGGTCGTCGCCCGCGGCGATCGCGGCACGGAGGCCGCGCACCAGGGCATCGTCCGGCCGTGTGGTGGACGCCCGCGCGAGGGCGTCCTCGCCCTCGGACCAGCCGGGCACGTCGGCGGCGCCGAGCCGCAGGGCGGCGGCGAGGAGGTCGTCCTCCCCCGCGATAGCACCCTCTGCGGCCCCGATCGTCACGTGCGGAGCCTAGGAACGCGCGCGGACGCATCCCGGCGGGGGCCTCCCGGGCAGTAGGATCGCGGGCGTCGATCCGGGGGTCTGCTGGTGCGGTGGCGCAGGGGGCAGGGCGGCGGCCAGGTGGAGGACATGGGCGGCTCCGGCGGCTCGCGCGGCCGGATGCCGATCCCCGGCGGCAAGATCGGCGGCGGCGTCGGCGGCCTGGGCATCGTCGGCATCATCATCGTCGTGCTGGTGGCCGTGCTCGGCGGCGGCGGGGGCGGGGGCTTCGGCGTGGACCCCGGTGCGGCCGAGGCCTTCCCGGAGGTCCCGCAGGCCACCGGCCCCGGCATCGAGTCGCAGGCCCCGGACCCGGACGACGAGCTGAAGCAGTTCGTCGCCTTCGTCGTGGCCGACGTGCAGGCGTCGTGGCAGCGGGCGTTCGAGCGGGCCGGCCGTACCTACGAGCCGACGCGGCTGCGGCTGTTCAACGGCGCCGTCAACACCGGCTGCGGGCGCGCCTCGTCGGCGAGCGGGCCGTTCTACTGCCCGGCCGACCGCTTCGTGTACCTGGACCTCTCCTTCTTCCGGGAGCTGCGGGACCGCTACGGCGCGCCCGGCGACTTCGCCCAGGCCTACGTCATCGCCCACGAGTTCGGGCACCACGTGCAGAACCTGCTCGGCACATTGCCGCAGGTGAACCAGCTCCAGCGGGAGCGCCCGGGCGACGCGAACGAGCTGTCGGTGCGGCTGGAGCTGCAGGCCGACTGCTACGCGGGGCTCTGGGGGCGCTCGGCGTACGACACCCAGATCCTCGAGGAGGGCGACCTTGAGGAGGGCCTCGCCGCGGCGGCCGCGGTGGGCGACGACCGGCTCCAGACCCAGGCGACCGGGACCTACGACCGCGAGAGCTTCACCCACGGCTCCTCGGAGCAGCGCCAGCGCTGGTTCCTGGTGGGCTTCCAGGACGGCCGCGTCGACGCCTGCAACACCTTCTCGCCCTCGGAGGTCTGACCCCTTCCTACGAGGCGTGCTCCCGGGCGCCGGGCCGGAGCACGAGGACGGGGCAGGGCGCGTTGTTGACGAGCGTGTGGGCGAACGAGCCGAGCGCCAGGCGGTGCGCCAGCGAGTGGTGGGCGGCGCAGACGAGCAGGTCGACGGCGTTCGCCTCGGCCCAGGCGCAGACCTCGGACGCGGGGTGCCCCTCGAGCAGCACGGCCTCGCCCTCGGGGACCTCGCCGGCCACGCAGTCGAGCCACGCGCCCGCCCCGCGGACGATGTCCGACGGGTCCGGCTGGGGCGCCCCGAAGCCGACCGAGTAGGGCACCGGGAACTGGGCGACGTGGACGAGGCTGAGGCGCCCCTGCCCCAGCGCGCGGAGGCGCCGCCCCTCGGCGAGCGCGTGGGTGGCGGCCTCGGAGTCGTCGATGCAGCAGGCGATGTGGCGGTAGGGCGCGTCCACGGCCGGCCTCCGTCGGGTGGTGTCACACCGAGGGTAGACCCCGGCCGCCCGCCGCGCCGTGGGAATCCCCTAACCTCCCCGCTCGGATGACGTCCATCGCACGACTGCTCGCCGCCGGCCGCACGCGGTCCCTCGAGTTCTTCCCGCCGAAGACGCCGGAGGGCGAGGCCCAGTTCCACGCCGCGGTCGGCGAGCTGGCCGGGCTGGCGCCGTCCTTCGCGTCCGTGACCTACGGCGCCCTGGGGAGCACCCGCGACACCACCCGCTCGCTGGTGGTCGGGATGAACGCGGAGCACGACTTCCCGACGATGGCGCACCTGACCTGCGTGGGCCACACGCGGGGGGAGATCGCCGCGCTGCTCGACGACTACGCCGCGGCCGGGGTGCAGAACATCCTGGCGCTCGGCGGCGACCCGCCGGCCGACGGCTCCCCGGTCACAGGGGACTTCGTCCACGCGATCGAGCTGGTCGAGATGATCCAGGACCACCCGGCCGACTTCGCGGTGGGCGTCGCCGCCCACCCGGAGCTGCACCCGCGCTCGCAGGACCGCGACGCCGACCGCCGCCACCTGGCGGCGAAGCTGACGCGCGCCGACTTCGCCATCACCCAGTTCTTCTTCCGGGTGGAGGACTACGAGCGGATGGTGGACGAGCTCGGCGGGCTCGGCTGCGCCCGCCCGGTGCTGCCCGGCGTGATGCCCTTCACGAGCGCCGACGGCCTCCGGAGGATGTCGGGGATGAACGGCACCCTCATCCCCCCGGACCTCGCCGCGCGCCTTGAGCGCGCCGAGGGCGACCCGGACGCGGTGCGCGCGCTGGGCGTCGAGGTCGCGACCGACCTCGTGGTGCGCCTGGAGGACGCCGGCGCGCCGGGGGTCCACCTCTACACCCTCAACCGGGCCGAGTCGGTGCGCCGCATCTGGGAGAACCTGGGCTCCTGAGCACGCCCAGCGGGTTCGGGACGGGGCCGCGCCGGGCAGGTTGCCCGGCACCAGGCAACCCCGGCCCCCCGGAGGCGCGACGTGACCGGACCCGACGACCGCCCCACCCCGCCCCCGGTGATCGACGAGGACGACGCCGAGGTGATCGCCCACCCCGAGGAGGGGTTCCCGGCCGACGCCCCGCCGGAGCAGATCGACGCCGAGCAGGTCCGCCAGGCCGAGGTGGCCGAGCGCCAGAAGGCCTGGGTCGACCCCCGCGAGCAGGTGGGCGGGGACGACTGACCACCCGCTCCCATGGTCCCGGATCGCAGACGGGGCCCCCGACCCTACGACGGGTCGCGTGACGGGTCGCCACCGAACCGTGCCGGAACCGTCACGCCTCGGTGCCGCGGGGGGTGGCCCCGAGTGGACCCCCGCGCGCGCCCCGAGTGCGCCATGGGACCGCGGGGACGCGCCGGCGGACGCCGCGAACGCCGGGATCCCCCTCCGCGACGGGGATCAGGTCGCTCGATCCCACCCTGGCCGATCAAGTGATCGCCGGAGGCAAACGAGAGTGATCGCGTCCCGGGCCCACCCGCGGCCGGCGGGGCGGTGGGGTCCCCGGCGACCCGGCGGGTCCGCCCGTCGGGGGCGGGCGGGTAGGTTGCATCCGGCCGCCGGTAGGAAACGTCTCACCTCCCACGCCCGCGCTCCTAACGCGGGCCCTGCCCGCCGTCGATGCCAGTACGCGATGAGGCCACCCGACCGGGAGCTCGTACCGACATGAAGGGCATCGTCTTCAACCTCCTCGAGGACTCCGTGACCACGGCGCACGGGGAGGACGTGTGGGACGACATGCTGGACGCCACGGGCCTCGACGGGGCCTACACGGCGCTCGGCAACTACGACGACGGCGAGCTGCTCGCGCTGGTCGGGCAGGTGTGCAGCCACCAGGGGCTCCCCGCCGACGAGGTGCTTCGCGCGTTCGGCCGCCGCGCGCTGCCGGCGCTGGCGCTCCGGTACCCGGAGTTCTTCACGCCGCACGAGTCGGTGAAGCCCTTCCTCCTCACCCTCGACCACGTCATCCACCGCGAGGTCGCGAAGATCTACCCGGGCGCCAAGCCGCCGCGGATGTCGTTCGAGGACCCCGCCGAGGACGTCCTCGTCCTGCACTACAGCTCGCAGCGCCGCCTCTGCGCCTTCGCGGAGGGGATGATCGAGGGCGCCGTCGCCCACTACGGGCAGACCGTCGTGCTGGAGCACCCCCGGTGCATGCGGGACGGCGCGGAGACGTGCACGATCGTCGCGACATTCGGGTGAACGAGGCGCCACCCCCGAACGACGCGAACGGCCCCTCCGGGCCGGGCGAGATCGCGCGCCTGCGCCGCCGGGCGGACCGGGAGAAGCAGGCCCGCGCCGCGGCGGAGAACATCGCCGAGCGGGCGACGACGGCCCTCTACGACGCGCTCGCCGACCTGCGGGCGGCCGAGGGACGCGCGCGGATCGTGGCCGAGACCTCCGCGAGCCTGCTCGACGGCACGCTCGACATGGAGGCGTCCCTGCGCGTCGTCGCCGACGGCGCGCGCCGCGCGCTCGACGCCGGGCGGGCCACCTGTTACGTCCACTCCGAGGACGGGCGCACGGTCGACGGCGTCTACAGCACGGAGGAGGACGCGCGGCGGCTGCGCTTCCTCGAGGGCATCATCGGCCGGCCGCTCGAGGAGGTGCCGGTCTGGGCGCTCATGCGCGGCTCGCGGGTCGTCATCCCCGACATGTCCCGGGCCGACGGGCTCCCCGACGCCGTGCGGGACCGCTTCGGCGCGGGAGCGATGCTGGGCGTCTGGTTCGAGCACTCGTCGTTCGGCGGGCGCGACGGCACCGCGCCGATCCTCGGGTCGCTCTTCGTGTCCTGGCCGGAGGCCCGCGAGATCAGCCACCACGACGAGCTCCTCGCGCGCAGCCTCGCGAGCCTCGGGAGCCTGGCCGTCGCCAACGCCCGGCTGCACGCGCGGACGCTGGAGAGCCTCGCCCAGGCCGAGCGCCGCGCCGCGGTCGACCCCCTCACCGAGCTCGCCAACCACCGCACCTTCCACGACCGCCTCGCCGCCGAGGTCGCGCGCGCCGGCCGCCATGGCCGGTCGCTGTCGCTGGTCCTGTTCGACCTCGACCGCTTCAAGGCCGTCAACGACCTCCACGGCCACCAGGTCGGCGACGAGGTGCTCGTCCAGGCCGCCCGGGTCCTGAGCCGGGAGGCGCGCGCCGGCGACCTCGTCGCGCGGGTCGGCGGCGAGGAGTTCGCGTGGATCATGCCGGAGGCCGACGGCCTCGACGCGTGGGAGGCGGCCGAGCGCGCGCGTGAGGTGATCGCGTCCACGGAGTTCCCGGTCATCGGGTCGCTCACGGTCTGCGCCGGCGTCTGCGAGCTCGGCCAGGCGGCCGACGGGACCGACCTCTACCGGCTCGCCGACGGCGCCCTCTACTGGGCGAAGCACCACGGCCGCGACGTCGTGTTCCACTACTCGCCGGACGTCGTGCGGGCCCTGTCGGCCGAGGACCAGGCCGCCCGCCTGCGCCGCCGCCAGTCGCTCCAGAGCATCCGCATGCTCGCCCGCGCCGTGGACGCCAAGGACTCGTTCACCAGCCGTCACTCCGAGCGCGTCGCCGGCCTCGCCGCGCGCCTCGCGCGGCGGGTGGGGTGGACCGAGGAGGAGGCGGAGCGCCTGCGTGAGGCGGGCCTCGTGCACGACGTGGGCAAGCTCGCGGTCTCCGACGCGATCCTGCTGAAGGCCGGCCCCCTCACGGCGGAGGAGTACGAGGGCCTCAAGTTGCACGCGGCCCTCGGGGCGGAGATCGTGAGCGAGGTGTTCGACGACGATCAGGTCGCGTGGGTGCGCGGCCACCACGAGCGCTGGGACGGCCGCGGCTACCCGGACGGCCTGGGCGGCGCCGAGCTGAGCGACGGGGCGGCGATCCTCGCCCTGGCCGACGCGTGGGACGCCATGACCTCGGCCCGTCCCTACCGTGCCGCCGGATCGGACGAGGACGCGCTCGCCGAGTGCGTGCGCGAGAGCGGCGCGCAGTTCGCGCCCTGGGCGGTCGAGGCCTTCCTCGCGCTGCGGCGCGAGCAGGAGGACCGCTCCGGCGTCACCGGCTCCTGAGCGGATGACGGCGCCCGCCGAGGTCGCCGTCGTCGGCGCGGGGGTGGTCGGCCTGTGCGCGGCCCACGCGCTGCGGCTGCGCGGTGTCCCGGTGGTGGTCTACGAGCCCGGGGTGCCGGGCAACGCCCAGAGCGGCGGTCCCTCGCGGGTGTTCCGCCACGCCCACGACGACCCGCGGATGATCGCCGCCGCCCGGGCGTCGCGCGCCCTCTGGCGCGAGTGGGGCGGGCGGCTCGGGGTGGAGGCCGTGTCCGGCGACGGGGCGGTGGCGATCGGCGACGCCGTCCCGCGGCGCCTGGCCCTGCTGGAGGAGGACGGGGGCGTCCCGGCGCGCGCCCTCGCCCCGGACGAGCTGGCGGCGCTGATGCCGTGGCTCGCCCGGTACGACGGCCCCGCGATGCTCGACCCCGACGGCGGCGCCATCCGCACCGACGCGTCGATCGCCGCGCTCGCCGCCGGCCTCGGCGAGGCCCTCGTGGCGGACGAGGTGATCGCGCTGCGACTGCGCGACGACGGCCGGGTCGACCTCGTCGCCGGCGGGGGCACCCGCCGCGTCCGGCACGCGCTCGTCTGCGCGGGGCGGGGGACGGAGGCGCTCGTGCGGCCGCTCGGCATCGTCCCGCCGGTGCGCCACGCGGCGCATATCCGCCTGACGTTCCGGATGCGCGGGGCGCCGCCGGCCCGCCTCCCCTGCCTGCAGGACTCGAGCGGCGCCTTCGGCGAGTCGGCCGTGTACGCGGCCGCCCTGCCGGGCAACGCGGCGATCGGCCTGGGGATCGCCGAGGACGTCGATGCCGGGCCCGGGGCGGTCGACGCCGGGCTGCTGGAGGCCGCCGCGGAGCGGGCCGGCGCCTACGTCGGCCGGGCCCTCCCGGGCGTCGACCCCCACCCCGTCGGCAGCCGCGCCTGCTGGGTCACCAAGCTGCCCTGGGGCGCCGACGGCGTCGCCGTCTGGCGCGCCGGCGGTGTGCTCGCCCTCGCGGGACACAACCTCTTCAAGCAGGGCCCCGTCCTCGGGGAGGCGCTCGCGGACATGGTGACGGGCGCGGAGCCCGCGCTCGACCTGCGGCCCGAGGCGCGGATGGGCTCCGCGACGCCGATCGGGCGGCCACGAACGTTCCCGCCCTGACCGTGCGCCCACCCCCCGGGCCGGACTAGGTTCAGAGCACCGGACAGCGGAGGAGGGGGAGAGGCGTGCGAGGTCGATGGGTGGCGGCGCTGGTGGGCGCCGCACTGGCCGCGGGGATCGTGGTGAGCGTGCCCGCGGGCGGGCAGGGGGGTGGCGGCGACCACGCGGAGTACCGCGACGCGCGCTCCGACCTCAACCGCAACCTCGCCGCCTACCGCGAGAACGTGGTCTACCGGGTCTTCGACGACCGGCCCGCGACGCTCAGGAAGATGCGGGGGTACGTGGCCGGCTACGACAACGCGGTCACGCGCCTCGAGCGGCTGGAGGAGAGTGGGGACGCCCCCATCTCGGACCCGCTCGAGCTGCACGACCTGCGCGAGGCCCAGACCCACATGGACGACTACCTCGACGCGGTCCTGGGCAACGACCAGTACCGCATGCAGGTGAGCACCTGGCGCTTCCTCTGGGTGCTCAACCGGCTGCCGCTGGGCCGCTAGCCGACACCCCTCGCGCGCCCCTCTAGGACCCTCGCCCGGCGTGAGCCGGGCGCGGGGTCCTCGATCGTGAGAACCCGTATGAACAGTGGCGTTCGGGGACGGGCGATCGTTCCGGCCGAAGCCTTCCGGCCCCTCGGGCTCGTTGCATAGCGTGCAAGCAGAACCATCCCCGGACGGAGGTACTGCATGCTCGGAAAACGGTCCCTGGCGATCATCGGCGGCGTCGTCGTCGTGGCCGCCGTGGTCGTGGGTGTCGTGCTCGGCACCCAGGGGGACGACGACTCGTCGTCCGGGAACGACCCCACGGGCGTCATCGAGGGGACCGTCGCCACCGACGGTGCTCCCGAGGCCGGCGTGTGGGTCATCGCGGAGACGGAGTCGACCCCCACCACGATGCGCAAGATCGTCGTCACGGACGACGAGGGCAGGTTCGTGCTGCCCCAGCTGCCGAACGGCGACTACGAGGTCTGGGTGCGCGGCTACGGCCTGCGCGACTCGGCCAAGACCCCGGCGACGGTCGGCGCCACGCTCGAGCTGGCCACGGAGGAGGCGACGCCCCAGGAGGCGGCCCGCATCTACCCCTCCAACTACTGGCTGGCGATGTACGAGCCGCCCGACAAGTCCGCCGACTGGATGACGGACTTCAAGCTCACCTGCATGCTGTGCCACCAGTTCGGGTCCATCCCGACGCGGGCCGGCACGACGTTCGAGTTCTTCGAGGAGGGCCTGAAGAAGTCCAACGTCATGAACGCGGGCGTCGAGCGCCTCGGCGGTGACGCGTTCATCCAGTCCCTCGCGGACTGGGGCGCGAAGATCGACGCGGGCGAGGTCCCGGCCGAGGCCCCGCCGCGGCCGCAGGGCATCGAGCGGAACCTCGTGATCACGCAGTGGGACTACGGCCACGAGTTCACGTACGCCCACGACGAGATCGCGACCGACAAGCGCAACCCGACGCTGAACGCGGACGGGAAGGTCTGGGCGGTCGACCTCGGCCTGGACAAGCTGCTCTGGATCGACCCGGTCACCAACGAGACCGGCGAGTACGACGTCCCGACCAACGAGGGCTTCGACACGCCCTGGTGCAACCAGACCTTCCAGGTCGCCGGGATGATCGAGGGCGGCGCGGAGCCCATCAAGTCCGGCTTCGGCTCGCTCGGCTGCCCCACCCCCGACGGCACCACCGCCTTCGAGGGCGCGTACGACAACCCCGCCAACCCGCACAACCCGATGATGGACGAGCAGGGTCGTGTGTGGATGACGAGCCAGATCCGGCGCGAGTGGGCGGACGACGCCCCCGAGTGGTGCCGCGACGACCCGGTCATCCGGGACAACTCGCACCACCGCCAGCTGGCGATGTTCGACCCGGCCACGGAGGAGATGCACCTGATCGACTCCTGCACCGGGACGCACCACCTCCAGTTCGACGAGGAGGGCGTGCTCTGGACCAGCGGTGACTCGTACGCCATCGGCTGGTTCGACCCGTCCAAGTGGGACCCGGAGGACCCGGCGACGGTCGAGCAGGCCTCCGGCTACTCCGAGGTGAAGGTCGACTCGGACGGCGACGGCACGGCCGACCTGCCGGTGCCGGGCTTCAACTACGGCATCATCACGAGCCCCGACGGGACGGTCTGGACGGCCTCCCCGGGGGCGCCGGGTCACATCCAGCGCTACGACCCGGAGACCGGGACGCACGAGGTCTACAAGCCGCCGGCACCGATCTCCGGTCCGCGCGGGATCGACGTGGACACCGACGGCGTCATCTGGGTGCCGACGGGCGGCTCCGGCCACATGGCCTCCTTCGACCGCAGGCTGTGCAAGCAGACCTGGGGCGACGGCAGCCAGTGCGCCGAGGGCTGGAAGTCCTGGGAGATCCCCGGCCCGGCCGCTCAGGTCGAGCCCGGCCCGAAGAACGTGCGCAAGGCCGACCTGCACTACTACTCGTGGGTCGACCAGCACGACACCCTCGGGCTCGGCGCGAACATCCCGATCGCCAACGGCACGGACTCGGACTCGCTCATCGCGTTCGACCCGGAGACCGAGGAGTTCACGCGGATCCGGATCCCGTACCCGCTGAACACCTACACCCGCGGCCTGGACGGCCGGATCGACGACCCGGAGGGTGGCTGGAAGGGCAGGGGCCTCTGGTACACGAACGGCCTCGACCCGGTGCTCCACACGGAGACCGGCCTCAGCCACATGGGGCACGTGCAGCTGCGACCGGACCCGTTGGCCCGGTAGCAGCCCCCACGACCGCCGGACCGCCGGCGCCGGGCACCCGCCCGGCGCCGGCCCCGGCGCCGAGGGGGGCATGAGCCCATGTCCACCGGATCCCAGTACGTGACGGCCGCATACGGGGTCGTCCTGTTCGCCCTCCTGATCTACGTCGTCGCGGTCGGCCTCCGGGCCGCCCGCGTGGCACGGGAGGCCGAGGTCCTCGCCCGCGTCGTGGGCGAGGCGACCGAGGAGGGGCCGCCGCCCCGGATCGCGCCGCTCACGGACGAGCCGGCCCCGGCGGCGGAGGCGCGGCGGTGACCGGCCCGTCGCCGTCGCGCGTCCCCTCCCCGTGCACCACCCCTGGTGCCGCGCGGCACCGGTTCGCGCTCGAGGCCCCTCCACGGGCCTGAGCCGGGCCCACCCCGGACCAGGGCCCCCGCCGGCCCGGGGTGGAGCGCGACCCGCCGGTGACCCCTCGCCGGCGGGTCGCGCACCGCCCCCGCGCCGATCGACCGCGGGCGATCTTTGCGCCCCGGAGGGGCCGTGGCGGGCTGCCCGCGCGGGCGGCCGGGCAGACTCGGTGGAGCACCCGACCACCTACGGGAGGACCCACGTGAGGAGAGGACCCACAGGAGCGGCCGGCCGTCTCGCCGTGCTCGCCATCGCGGCCGTGCTGGGAGCCGGCCTCGTCGCCGGCTGCGGCGGGGACGACGACGGCGACGACGGCGCGGCGCCCACGACGACCGAGGCCACCACCGAGGCCACGACCGCGGCGCCGCCCGCCGAGGCGACCGTCCTCGACGCGCCGGCGGCGGCCGACGGCTCGCTGGTCTACGACGTCACCGAGCTGACCGCGCCGGCGGGCGAGATCACGCTGCGCAGCGCGAACCCGTCGAACGTGCCGCACAACATCGCGGTCGACGAGCCGGAGGAGGCCGAGGGCGAGGTCGTCCAGCAGGGCGAGACCTCGGAGATCACGGTCACCTTCCCGCCCGGGACCTACGAGTACTACTGCTCCGTGCCGGGCCACCGGCAGGCGGGCATGGTGGGGACCCTCACCGTCGAGTAGCGCGGCCACCGGTGGGGCCGGGTCGTGCGGCCCGGCCCCACCGGGGTACGATCGGCCATGGCGCTGGTCGCGGTCACCCACCAGTCCTGGCTGTTCGGCCCACCGCTCGACCGGCTCCGGCTGCGACTGGCCAACGGCCGCTTCGACTCGCTGCGCCCCCGGGTGCTCGACCCGCCGCCGCGCTGCGCGACGTCCCAGGTCGTCCCGGCGGACCATCCGGACAACCCGACGGGACGGGACGTCACCGTCGCCAACGGCCTCACCAGGCGGTCGACCTCGACGCCGACGAGGGCGACTGCGTCTTCGCGGCGTACCGCGGCCGCGTGGTGAAGGTTGAGGTGCAGCCCGGCGGGGGCACCGGCAACGTCTCCATCGACCACCACCCGCGCGGGCGCGGCTTCCTCACCAACTACAACCACATCGACGGGATCCGGGTCGACGTGGGCGAGGTCGTGGAGGAGGGCGAGCCGATCGCCCGGGTGGCCGGGACGCTCTCCGAGCCCCACCTGCACTTCGAGCTCTGGACGGTGATCGACCGCGGCGAGGAGTCCCCCGGCGACAGCGACATGGTCCCCGTCGACCCGACCCGGGCCCTGTACGAGTGGGAGCGCCGGCTGGCCGAGGACGCGCCCCTCTCAGGCCTGCGGGTTCCTGTCTCGGTCGGCGTCGTCCGCATCCACACCATCCCGTTCCTGGCCGCCGGCTTCGAGGACGGGCCGCCCCTGCACGTCCCGCTCTACGAGCCCATGACCGAGGACGAGCGGCTGCTGGTGGCGCTGCTGCGCGACGCCCACCGCCGTGGGAGCGCCCTGGAGCTGGCCACCCGGCACTCCGGGTTCTGGGGCCTCGACGTCGTCACCCAGGCGACCCTGGCGTAGCGGCCGTCCGCGCTGGGGGATAGCGTCGCGGGCGCCGGGCGCGCGGTGCCCCGGCCCCGGACATGTCAGGAGATCGGATGACCCCGCAGGGCTCGAAGGCGGACGACTGGGCGCTCACCGGCGTCGTGTTCGCCGCGGTGATGCTGGTCGTGATCGGCCTCTTCCAGTTCTTCGGCGGCCTGGCCGCCATCGCCAACGGTGATTTCTTCGTCGTCGGCGAGGAGTACGTCTACGACATCGACGTCTCGGCGTGGGGGTGGGTGCACCTCATCCTCGGCGTCGTGATGATCGCCGCCGGCTACGCGCTCTTCCGCCGGCAGGTGTGGGGCGCCGTGGTGGCGATCGCCCTCGCGTCGCTGTCGGCCGTCGTGAACTTCCTCTTCATCCCGTACTACCCGTTCTGGTCGATCGTCGTGATCGCCCTGGACGTCTTCGTCATCTGGGCCATCACGCGCCCGGGCGCCCTGGACGCCTGAGCCCCGTCCGCGCCGGGGGGCGCCCGCCGCTCAGATGGTGCGGCGCCCCTCCGCGGTCAGGCCGGCCGTGGCCTCGGTGATCGCCTCGTCGGCCACGTCGGGGAGCATGGCGACGGCGTCGCGCAGGTGGCGCTCCCAGATCTCGCGCAGGCGCGCGAGCAGCGGCGAGTCGGCCGCGACGCGGAGCTCATCCACCTCCAGGCTCCCCTCGCGGTAGACGGCGACGTCGTACGGGGGGCCGACGGACAGGTTGGCCCGCGCCGTGCTCATCATCGAGCCGAGGGCGATCTTCACGGCCGACGCGAGGTCGACGTGCGACTGCACGGCGACCTCCAGCATGAAGCGCCCGTACTTGCTCTCGCCGATCTGCAGGAAGGGCCGCTCGTCGGAGGCCCGGATGCAGTTGCCCTCCGGGTAGATCATCAGGATGTCGGCCGGCTCCCCGGCGATCTGCCCGCCCAGGATGAACGTGGCGGTGCCGTCCGCGCCCACGGCGCGCAGCGCGTCCCGGTGGCTCTCGGCGACGTCCAGGCTGAGCCGCCCGATGTAGAGGGCGGCGTCGAACAGGCGCGACACCGTCGCGAGGCTCTCCCGGCCGTCGGGCGCAGCCAGGTCGCGCTGGATGCGGTCGAGCACCTCGTGGGTCGTCGCCAGGCTGCCGGCCGACTCGAGCACGAACACCCGGTCCGGCGCGGGCCGCAGGACGTGCTGCTTGCGGTAGGAGTTGACGTCGTCCACGCCGGCGTTGGTGCGCGTGTCGGCCATGAACACCAGCCCCTCGTCCATCCGCATGGCCAGGCAGTACGTCATTCGGCTCTCCGCTCTCGTCCGGTCCGGTCGCGCCGGAGCGTACCCCTCGTCAGGAGGCGCGGAACCGGCGCAGCCGGAGGGAGTTGCCGACGACGAAGAGGCTCGACAGCGCCATCGCGGCGCCCGCGATCATGGGGTCGAGGTAGCCGGCGGCCGCGAGCGGGATGGCGGCGACGTTGTAGGCGAAGGCCCAGAACAGGTTGCCCCGGATCGTCCCGAGCGTGCGCCGCGACAGGCGGATCGCGTCGGCGGCGGCGCGCAGGTCGCCGCGGACCAGGGTGATGTCGGAGGCCTCCATCGCCGCGTCCGTGCCCGTGCCCATCGCGATGCCCAGGTCGGCGCGCGCCAGTGCCGGCGCGTCGTTGACGCCGTCGCCGGCCATCGCGACGACGTGTCCCTCCGCCTGCAGGCGCGCGACCGTCGCCGCCTTCTCCTCCGGCAGCACCCCGGCGACGACGTCCTCGATGCCGACGGCGGCCCCGACGGCGCGGGCGGTGGGCTCCGCGTCCCCGGTGAGCAGCACGGGACGCAGGCCGAGCGCCCGCAGCCGCGCGACGGCCTCGGCGCTCGTCGGCTTCACCGCGTCCGCCACCCCGAGCACGGCGCGCACCCGGCCGTCCCAGCCGGCGGCGACCGCCGTGAGCCCGCCGTCCTGCATCCCCTCCAGGGCGGCGTCGAGGGCGGGGTCGGCCTCCAGGCCGCGGGCGGCGAGGAAGGCCGGGCGCCCGACCACCACCGCGCGGCCGTCCACCACGCCCTCGGCGCCGAGCCCGCCGGTGCCGGCGAAGCCGTCCACCGGGGGCAGGTCCCCGAGCGCGTCGCGGGCCGCGCCGGCGATCGCCCGCGCCACCGGGTGCTCCGAGGCGTCCTCCACGGCGCCGGCGAGTCGCAGGGCCTCGTCGCGCGTCACGCCGTCGGCGGCCGCGACGTCGCGGAGGGCCATCGTCCCGGTCGTGACCGTCCCGGTCTTGTCGAGCAGGATCGTGTCCACGCGGCGGGTCGACTCGAGGATCTCCGGCCCGCGGATGAGGATGCCGAGCTGCGCGCCGCGGCCCGTCCCGACCAGGAGCGCGGTGGGGGTCGCCAGGCCGAGCGCGCAGGGGCAGGCGATGATGAGCACCGCGACGGCGGCGGTGAAGGCGTAGGTCGCCCCGGCGCCGTTGCCGAGCCAGAAGCCGAGCGTCCCGGCGGCCACCAGGATCACGGCCGGCACGAAGACGGCGGCCACCCGGTCGGCCAGGCGCTGCACGGGGGCCTTGCCGGACTGCGCCTCGCGCACGAGCCGGCCGATCTGCGCCAGGGCCGTGTCCGCGCCGACCCGGGTCGCGCGCACCACCAGGCGCCCGCCGGCGTTGACCGTCGCGCCGGTCACCGGGTCGCCCGGGCCGACCTCCACGGGCACGCTCTCGCCCGTCAGCAGGGAGGCGTCGACCGCCGACGCGCCCTCCTCCACGACCCCGTCGGTGGCGATCCGCTCCCCGGGCCGCACCACGAACCGGTCGCCCACGGCGAGCGCCTCGGCCGGCACGCGGCGCTCGCGCCCGTCCGGGCCGAGCACCGACGCCTCGCGGGCGCCGAGCTCCAGCAGGGCGGTGAGCGCGGCCCCCGCCCGTCGCTTCGCGCGCGTCTCGAACCAGCGCCCGGCCAGCAGGAAGGTGGTGACGACGGCGGCCGTCTCCAGGTACAGGTGGGACGCCCCGGCGCCCGGGTCGAGCGAGAGCTCGAAGCCCATCCGCATGTCCGGGTCGCCGGCGTCGAGGACGAAGAGGGCCACGACCGACCAGCCCCAGGCCGCGAGCACACCGACGGACACGAGGGTGTCCATCGTCGCCGCCCCGTGGCGGAGGTTGATCCAGGCGGCCCGGTGGAAGGGCCAGCCGCCCCACAGCACGACCGGCGTCGCGAGCTGGAGGCAGAGCCACTGCCAGTTGTCGAACTGGAGGGCGGGGACCATCGAGAGCAGCACGACGGGGACCGTGAGCACGGCGGACGCGATCAGGCGGACGCGCAGCGGGTCGCCCCCGGCGGGGGCGGCGGGCGGCGGCGCGTCCGGCTCCGCGGGCAGCACGGCCCCGTACCCGGCGCCCTCCACCGCGGCGACGAGGTCGGGCGGGTCCACGCGCCCGGGGTCGAACGCAACGGTCGCCGTCTCGGTGGCGTAGTTGACCGAGGCCTCCACGCCGTCGAGCCGGTTGAGGCGCTTCTCCACCCGGGACGCGCACGAGGCGCAGGTCATCCCCGTGATGGGCATCTCGATCCGGGTGCCGCCCTCCCCGCTCACCGGGGCACCTCGATCGTGTGCGCCACCGTGCGGACGGCGCCGCCGTGGGCGAACTGCATGAACAGCCGGTAGCGCCCGGGCGACGGGGGCGTCGCGCCGAAGCGCACGACGCCCGGCCCGCCGCCCTCCTCGGGGTGGACGTGCAGGAACTCCAGGTCGCCCTCGCGCAGCGCGACCAGGTGGCCGTCGGCGCCGAGGTACGGGTCCACGCCGTCCAGCGGGCGGCCCCCGCGCGCCAGGGCGTAGGAGAGCGTCGCCGGGCGGCCGGCCACGAGGCCGCCGGCCGTGAGGGTCGCCGTGTAGGCGCCGTCGGACGCCTGGGCCCGCGGCGCCGGGAGCGGGCGCGGGGCGAAGGGGCCGGGGACCTGGAGGTCCGTCTCCAGCGTGTGCGGGGTGCCGCCCGCCGAGAAGTCGGCGAACGCCCGGTACGCGCCGGCGTCGGGGAGGTCCACGCGCGCCCGCCACGTGCCGTCGGCGCCGAGCACGGGGTGCAGGTGGCGGAAGACCGACAGGTCCTGGCGCACCACGATGAGGTGCATCCGGCGCTCGTGGGTGACGTCGTAGGCGGTCACCGGCGCGCCGGCGGCGTCGGCCACGCGGAATCCCCACTCCGCGGCGCGTCCCCGGGGGAGGACGGTGCGCGTGGCCTCCAGGCGCAGCTCCGCCGGGGCCTCCGCCCCGTGGTCCTCCCCGTGGCCCTCCTGTCCGTGGCCGTGGGCGTCGCCGCCCTCGCGCAGGGGGTCGAGCGCCGCGCCCGCGAGGGCGGCGGCGCCGAAGACCGCGACGGCGGCGACGGCGAAGGCCGCGATGCGGACGGGGGTCCTCACGGGACCAGGTCGTACCCCGCCTCGGCGACCGCGGCGGCGACCGCCCCGGCGTCGGCGTCCCCGCGCACGGTGACCAGCCCGCGCTCCAGGTCGACCGCCACGCCGGTCACGCCGGGGACGGCGGCGACCTCCTCGGCCACCGCGGCCCGGCAGTGCTCGCAGGTCATGCCCTCCACCGCCCAGGTGCGCTCGTCCGCCACGGTTCCTCCATACTCGGTGGGAGTATCAGACGACGGCACGGTTGCATACTCCCCTGGTGTATGTCAACGTCGCCGCATGACCACCTCACACGCCCATGACCACGGGACCCCCGGCTACGCCGCGGGCGGCGCGAAGGGCGACGTGCTGAAGCGCCTGCGGCGCATCGAGGGGCAGGTGCGCGGCATCGCCGGGATGGTCGAGGACGACCGCTACTGCATCGACGTGCTGCAGCAGATCAGCGCGGCCCAGGCCGCGCTGGACAAGGTGGCCCTGGCCCTCGTCGACGAGCACACGCGCCACTGCGTCCTGGGCGCGAGCCCCGAGGACCAGGAGGAGCGCCGCGCCGAGCTGATGACGGCGCTCACCCGGCTCGTCGGGAGGCGTTAGCCCCGGTCGAAGCGGCGGACGTACCGCCGCTGCCAGGGCGTCTCGACGGCGCGCGGGTGGAAGCGGGCGCGCACCCACGCGACGGCCTCGTCGCCGGGCACGCCCGCGAGCTGGGCGATGCAGGCGAGCGCGGTCCCCGTGCGTCCCCGGCCGCCGGCGCAGGCGACCTCGACCCGCTCCCCGGCCGCCGCGCGGGCGTGCGCCTCGGCGAAGGCGGCACGCGCGTCCCGGTCGTCCGCCGGCAGGCGGAAGTCCGGCCAGCGCACCCAGCGCACCGGCCAGGGCGCCGCGTCCGGTGGCCGCCCCAGGAGGTGCAGGGCCCAGTCCGGCGGCGGCCCGGCCGGGGCGGGGGCCCTCAGGCCCCGCCCGCGCAGGGTGGTGCCATCCGGGAGCGTCAGCACCCCCGGGCCGGCGGGCCAGCCGTCAGGCGGCGTAACGGCGCTGGAAGGCGGCGCGGCGCTTGGCGGCCTCGGCCTCGCGGTTCTTCGGGGCGGCGGTCGTCGTCAGGTCGCCGAGCAGCTCGCGCGAGGCCGCGGCCACGGCCTCGACGGCGCGGTCGAACGCCTCCTGGTTGGCGCGCGAGGGGCGCGTGGAGCCGCTGATCTTGCGGACGTACTGGAGCGCCGCGGCGTGGATCTCGTCCTCGGTGGCGGGCGGCTCGAAGTTGTGCAGGGTGCGGATGTTGCGGCACATGGCGCGGCCTCCTGGCGGCTCGGGGACGCTCACGACGGTACCCCAGGACGCACCGCCCGGTCATCCGGCCGGTGGCGCCGGGCACCAAGTGCACCGTCCCGGGAGAGCCGTATGGGTTTCGCGAGCGAATCGCCCGCGAGGCAAGGATGCAGACCCTCGGCGATAGCGGTGTCCTATCGCCGAGGTCGAGGACGCCGCCTCGCGATGCGATGCAGCCGCGAAACACCACGGGGCTTCCGGGACGGTGCACTAGGGTCTCGCCCGATGCGCGCGCGCCCCGCCACCTTCCGGCCCCTCATGGTCGCGGCGCTCGCCGTCCTCACCCTGCTGGCCGCCGCCGCGCAGGCGCTCGCGGCCGCCCCCGACGACGAGATCGCCCTCGCGGAGCGGTACGCGCCGGTCGTCCGCCTCCACGAGCCCTCCGACCCGTGCGGGCCGGGCGAGCCGTACCAGCCGACGGACGTCAACGTCCTCATGGGCAGCGACGAGGTGGCCCTGCGCGGCCCGTGGGACACCACGAACATCGTCGAGATCGGACCGGAGGCCGAGACCCTCGAGCGCGGCCTGCCCGGGTACCACCTCGACTTCCCCGGCGAGACGCTGCGGCCGGGGTGCACGTTCGAGGAGTGGTCGGCGCGCATGAAGGAGCAGGCGCCGCCGACGACCTACGCCCGGGCGGTGGTGGAGGAGGCGTACCCCGGCAAGCTGGCCCTGCAGTACTGGTTCTTCTACCTCTTCAACGACTGGAACAACGCGCACGAGGGCGACTGGGAGATGATCCAGATCGTCTTCGACGCGGCCACGCCCGCCGAGGCGCTCCGGGAGCAGCCCGTCGAGGTGGGCTACAGCCAGCACTCCAGCGCGGAGCGGGCGGCGTGGGGCGACCCCAAGCTGGAGCTCGTGGACGGGACCCACCCGGTCGTCTACCCGGCCGAGGGCTCCAACGCGAACTTCTTCTCGGCCGACATCTTCCTGATGCGCAGCCAGGCGGAGGGGGTCGGCTGCGACGACGCCCAGGCGCCGTCGGTGGAGGTGCGGCCGGTCGTGGCCACGGTGCCGATGGAGCCGGGCGCGTACCTGCGGGACTTCCCGTGGCTCGGGTTCCAGGGGCGCTGGGGCGAGCGCCAGGCCGGTGTCTTCAACGGCCCCACCGGGCCGAACATGAAGACGAGCTGGACCGAGCCGATCACGTGGTCGGAGGAGTCCTGGCGGGACCGCAGCTTCGCGGTGCCGGCCGGCGGGGCGCTGGGCACGACGGCGACGGACGTCTTCTGCGGCGTCATCGCGGCCGGGTCGGAGGTGCTGCGCCGGGTGAAGGCGAACCCCGGCGTCGCCCTCGTCGTGATCGGCGGCCTCGCCGTCCTGCTGGTGTGGGCGCTGTCGCGGACGAGCTGGAGCCCGTCCGCCCCGCTGCCGCTCGCCCGGCGCCGCTCCTGGGGCCACCTGCTGCGCGCCGCCCTCGCGATGTTCGGCCGCCACCCGCGCCTCTTCATGGGGATCGGCCTGCTGTTCGTGCCCCTCGGGCTGCTCATCACGCTGATCCAGTGGATCCTGTTCCGCGCCACCATGTTCGCCCCCCTGCTCGACGAGACGGGGGAGCGCAACGCCTTCACCGCCGGGCTGGCCCTCGTGCTCGGCCTGGTGTTCACGCTCCTCGGCTACGCGACCGTGCAGGCGGCCACGGCGTGGGCAGCCCGGGCCACCGACGAGGGGCGCGCCGTCGACGCCCTCGACGCCTACCGCGCGGTGCTGCCGCGCTGGCGCGACCTGCTCGTGGCGCTGCTCGTCCTCGCGGGCGTGCAGCTGCTGCTCGACTCCACCGTCGTCCTCATCCCCGTCGCCGTCTTCCTGCTCGTGCGCTGGTCCCTGCTCGGGATCGTGGTGGGCAGCGAGGACGAGCCGCGCCCGGGCGTGCTGCGCCGCAGCGCCCGCCTGGCACGCGGCAGCTGGTGGAGGGTCGCCGGCATCGTGCTCGTCGCGGCCGCGGCCCTCGCGGCCGGGCCGGTCGTCGGGGTCCTGGTCCTGCTGGTGACCGGCGCCGCGTTCGACCTGGTGAACCTGATCGCGGCGCTCGTGTACGTGGTGGCACTGCCGCTCGCGGCCCTCGTCCAGACCTACCTGTACCACGACCTGCGGCTCCGGCCGGAGCCGGTCGCCGAGGACGAGGACGCGCCGGCGGGCGCGGCGTCCCCCGCCTGAGCTTCCCGCCCGGACGAATGATCGGCCCGGACCGATCGATCCGCGGCGCGCCCGTGACGAAGGGCGTCCGGGGCGCGGCCCGGCCGTCCCGGGAGTTGGTGGCGATTGTGTCTTTCCCCCGCTCCGGCCCATAATGTCGGCCCCGATGGTCGGTCCCGAGGCCCTGATCCGCTCGAAGACGCGCATCCCGGCCGTGGCCGAGGCCGTCGTCGAGCGCGGTCGTGTCGTGGAGGAGCTGAGGCGCGCCGCGGAGGGCCGCCGCATCCTGCAGGTGGTCGCGTCGGCCGGGTCGGGGAAGACCACCGCCGTCGTGCAGTTCCTGCTCTCGCGCCCGGGGCCGCGCGCGTGGCTCACCCTCGGCGAGGCCGACGGCAGCCCCGGCCGCTTCGTGAGCTACCTGGCCGCCGCCGTCGAGCCCATCACGCCGGGCGCCGCCGAGCGCACGCGGGAGCTGCTGGCCGGCGGGGTCCGCCCGGCCGACTGCGCCGCCCTGATCGTCGAGTCGCTCCCCGAGGGCTCGTGCCTGGTGATCGACGACCTCCACCTGGTGGAGGACCGGCCCCCGGTGCTCGCGGTGCTGCGCGCCCTGGTGGACGCCGTCGCGCCGGGCGCGCTCGTGGTGCTCGTGTCGCGGCGCATGGTCCACCTGGACCTCAGCCGGGCGCAGCTCACCGGCAGCGCCGGGTCCGTCTCCGGGCAGGAGCTCGCGTTCACCGAGGACGAGGTGGGGGAGCTGCTGGAGGCGCGCGGCGTCGAGGCCTCGGCCGCCGAGGTGGCGGCGACCTCGGGCGGCTGGGCCGCCGGCATCGTGTTCGACGCGCTCCACGGGGGGCGGGACGCGGCGTCGGGCGCCGACGACCCGTTCTTCGACTACCTCGGCGCCGAGGTCCTCGCGGCCCTCGCCCCCGACCTGCGCCGCAGCGTCATCCGGAGCGCCGTGCTGCACACCGTCGAGCCGCGCGGGCTGGCCTCCCTGCTCGACATCCCCTCGGGCGACGCCCTGTACGGGGCCATCCGGCGCCAGCAGCTCCCGGCCACCCTGGAGCCGGAGGGGATGCGCTACCACCCGCGCTTCCGCGAGTTCCTGCTGTCCCTGCTGCGCGAGGACCCGGCGGAGATGCGCCTGCTGCTGCTGCGCCACGCCCGCCGCCTGCGCGACGACGGCCACGCGGAGGAGGCGGCCGACCACCTCCTGTCGGCGGGCGCGATCGACGACGCGGCGGACGTCGTCGCCGAGGCCGGGCTGCCCCTGCTGATGCGCGGGGACTGGGAGAAGGTGCTGGCCTGGTGCGACGCGCTGGGGGAGGAGGCCATCTCCCGCCGCCCCGTTCTGCGCGGCCGCCAGCTCCAGGCGACCATGGCCGGCCGCCGCAACGAGCTGCCGGCGATGGTGCGGGGGCTCATCGCCAGCGGCGAGTACGACCGCCTGGTGTCGGAGGCGCCCGAGGCCGCCGTGACGGCCGTCTTCGGCCTGCACCTCAACGGCGACTGGGGGTCGCTGCTCGACCTCATGCCCCCCGACGACGTGAGCCCGAGCGCGCGCGCGATGCGCTACGTGCTCCAGGTCGGGTCGGGCTCGGCGCCGCCACGGCCCTGGCCGGTCGCCGAGGTGCGCGGCGGCCAGTCGCATGTGGCGCTGCTGCAGTGCGGCCTCTACTTCCAGGGGCGGCACGACGAGGTGGAGGAGTTCTCGCGCCTGGTGGTCTCCGATTCGGCGGTCACCCGCCGGGTGGGCACCGTGTACCGGGTGTCGAGCCTCCGCGAGCGCGGGCAGCTCGCCGAGGCCCGCGCCCTGTTCGACGCGGCCCAGCCCCTGCTCGCCGTCACGGGCTTCGACGACTTCTGGCGTCACTTCGAGGGCGAGCTGGTGTTCGCCGAGGGCGACCGCGAGCGGGGCCTGCGCCTGGTGCGCGAGGCGCGGCTCATGGCGCGCGAGCGCGCCCACCAGCCCGCCGACCGCGCGATCTTCGCCTCGACGGAGGGCAAGATGCTCGTCCGGCTGGGGCGCCCGGAGGAGGCCGCCGAGGTGCTGCGCGCCTCGCTCGCCTGGTCCGAGGAGCACGGCCTGCCGGCGTTCGCGGAGTGGGCGGCGACCTGGCTCGCCGGGGCGATCCTCCGGATGGACGGCGACGCGGCGGAGGCCGC
>JBFWPT010000045.1:0-33837 GCA_050249835.1 Thermoleophilia bacterium | reverse complement strand
GCGAGCGACGGGAAGATCGGCGGGTGGTGGGTCACCACCGCGTCGCAGCCCAGCTCCCGGGCCTCCCCCAGCACCTCGTCGCGCAGCTCCAGGGCGACGAGCACCCCGCGGACGGGCTGGTTGTGGCGCCCGACGATGAGGCCGACGTTGTCCCACTCCTCGGCGAGCGTGACGGGAGCGAGCCGGTCGACGGCGGCGGCGAGCTGGGCGACGAACACGGGGGGATGGTAGGCGGTGGGGGCCCCGGTCGGGCGGGGCCCCCGCGCCCACGAGCGGCGTGGCTACGCGACGGCCTCGGCCGCCGCCTTCTGCGCCAGGTGCGCCGGCACCTGGGCGTAGTGGTCGAACTCCATCGTGTAGTCGCCCCGGCCGCCGGTCATCGCCCGGAGGTCCGGCGCGTACTCGAGCATCTCGGACATCGGGACCTCGGCGCGGATGATCTCGTCGTGGCCCCGGGCCTCCATGCCGAGGGGGTGGCCGCGGCGGGACGACAGGTCGCCCATCACGTCGCCGACGTTGTCGGCGGGGACGGTGACCTCCACCCGCATCACGGGCTCCAGCAGCACCGGCCGGGCCGCCGCGACCGCGGCGCGCAGGCCGAGGGAGCCGGCGATCTTGAACGCCATCTCCGACGAGTCCACCGGGTGGTGCTTGCCGTCGTAGAGGGTCACGCGCACGTCCACCACCGGGTAGCCGGCCAGCTCGCCCTGGCGCATGGCCTCCACGACGCCCTTCTCCACGGCGGGGATGAACGCCCGCGGCACGGCGCCGCCGACGATCTTGTCGACGAACTCGAAGCCCGCGCCGCGCGGGAGGGGCTCCACGCGGAGCCAGCAGTCCGCGTACTGCCCGCGGCCGCCGCTCTGCTTCTTGTGCTTGCCCTCCGCCTCGGCCGGGCCGGTGATCGTCTCGCGGTACGGCACGTGCGGCGGCGCGAGGTCCATCGCCACGCCGAACCGCCGCTCGATGCGCTCCGCGATCACCTCGACGTGCATCTGCGACAGGCCGGCCAGGATCAGGTCGCCGGTCTGCTCGTCGTGGTGCACGTCGATCGTCGGGTCCTCGTCGCTCATCCGGCGCAGGGCCGTGTTGAGCTTGTCGTCCTCGCCCTGGTCGTGCGCGGTCACCGAGAAGCTCATCACCGGAGGCGGCAGCGCCACCGGGGCGAACGTCACCGCCGGGCCCCCCGTGGTGAGGACGTCGCCCGTGTGCACCTCCTTGAGCTTGGTGACGGCGCCGATGTCGCCGGGGCCGATCTCGGTCAGGGCGACGTGCTCCTTGCCCTGGAGCGTGAAGAGCTGCCCGATGCGCTCCTTCGCGCCCGAGCCCGCCACCGTCGCGTGGCCGTCGCTCGAGAGGACCCCGGTGAACACGCGCAGCAGGCTGATGCGCCCGCTGAACTGGTCCGCGACGGTCTTGAAGCAGAGGGCCACCGCCGGGCCGTCCTCCGACACGGCCAGCTCGACGGGCTCGCCGGTCTCGGCGTCCACCGCGCCGCGCACGCCGGCGACGAGCGGGGACGGCAGCGCCTCCACCAGCAGGTCGAGGGCGCGGTCCACGCCGATGCCGGGGCCGCCGGCGACGCACACCACCGGGGCGATGCGCCCCTCGGCGACGCCGGTGAGGATCGCGCCGATCAGCTCCTCGGTCGTGATCTCCTGCCCCTCGAGGTACTTCTCGATGAGCGCGTCGTCGTTCTCGGCGACGACGTCGATGAGGTGCTCGCGGGCCGCCTGGGCGGCGCCCGCCGCGTCCTCGGGGATCGGGCCGGTGGAGCCGGCCAGGTCGCCCTCGGCGTAGGTCGTCGCGGTCATCGAGACGAGGTTCACCACGCCGCGGAAACCGGACTCGCTGCCCAGCGGCAGCTGGATGGCCACGGCGCCGGGCGCCATGGCGGAGAGGGACGCGAGGGCGGCGTCGAAGTCGGCGCGCTCGCGGTCGAGCATGTTCACGGCCACCGCGCACGGCAGGCCGAGGGAGGCCGCGCGGGCCCAGAGGCGCTCGGTCTGCACCTCCACGCCGGCGGGGCCGTTGACGACCATGAGCACGCTGTCCACGGCGCGCAGCGCCGCGATGGTGTCGCCCTGGAAGGATGCGTCGCCCGGCGTGTCGACCAGGTTGACCTTGACCCCCTTCCAGTCGAGGTGGCATAGAGAGGCCGCGATCGACATGCCGCGACGGTGCTCGTCGGGGTCGTGGTCGCAGACGGTGGTGCCGTCGGCCGTGCGGCCGAGGCGGGAGGTGCTTCCGGCGGCGTGGAGCATGGCCTCGACGAGGCTCGTCTTGCCGCTGCCGCGGTGCCCGAGGACCGCGACGTTCCGAAGCTGGGCTGGATCGGGATGCGCCATCAGCTTGTGCCTTTCATTACGAAGGCCGGGATGCGCAGTCTCCGACAGGGGTCAGCCCTGGTCAACCTCCGCGCCGTCCTGCAGACGGCCCTTCAGGCGCAGGATCGCCTTGGTGTGGAGCTGGCTCACGCGGCTCTCCGTGACGCCCAGCACGTCGCCGATCTGACGGAGCGTCAGCCCGTCGTAGTAGTAGAGCGCGACGACGATCTTCTCCCGCTCCGGCAGGCGGGCGATGGCGTCGGCCAGGGCGTCGCGCAACTCGGTCACCTCGAGGACGTCCTCGGGGTTCGTGACGCGGGTGTCGCTGATCGTGTCCTTCAACGACAGCGGCTCGCCGCCGGACGAGACGCTCCACGTCTCGTCGAGGGCCACAATCGTCGAGTTGGAGATCTGGGTGATGGCCGCCTGGAACTCCTCGACGGTCATGCCGAGCGCCTCGGCCAGCTCCTCGTCGGTCGGCGCCCGCTGCAGCTTGTGCTCCAGCTCGTTCGACTTACGCTCGATCTCCCGCGAGCGGGCGCGCACCGAGCGCGGCACCCAGTCGAGGGAGCGGAGCTGGTCGATGATCGAGCCCTTGATGCGCGCGACCGCGTAGGTCTCGAACTTCACCTGGCGGTCGGTGTCGAAGCGCTCGAGCGCCCCGATGAGCCCCTCCAGGCCGTACGAGATGAGGTCGGCCTCCTCCACGTGCTGGGGGAGGTGGCTGTTCATGCGGCCGGCCACGTACCGCACCAGCGGCGCGTACGTCAGGACGAGCCGCTCCTTGGCCTTGGGGTCGTCCTGGTCCTTGTAGCGGCGCCAGAGCATCCGGAGCTCCTCGTCGCCCCGGGCGGCACCCGCGTTGGCGTCCCAGGTCATCGGAGGAGTGGCGGTCGCATCGGCATTCGGCCAGTTTAGTCGTCGGGGAGCGGGATCCTGCTCAGGAGCCGCGCGCGGACCGGCCTTCCAGCAGCATCACCATGACGATGTCGAGGGCCGCGAGCACCGCGATCGTGAGGCCCATCGCCATCGCGAGCGCGGTGTTGTCGTCGTCCCCGCCGCCCACCACCAGCGCGATCAGGATGGTCCCGCCGAACCAGATGAGCGCGCGCGGCAGGCGGAACGCGTAGGCGTGGCCCAGCCCCGGCAGCAGCAGGCTCAGCAGGCCGGCGATGACGACGGCGCGGGTGGTCGTGGGGCGCGGCCGCGGGCCGGGGCGGCGGACGCTCACGCGGCGATCTCCTCGCCCTGCACGGCCCATGCCACGGGGCCGTCGAAGGCCTCGCGCGCCCGCGCGACGGCGGCCTCGCGGTCGATGCCGGGCTCGCCGTGCACCAGCACGAGCCGCCCGGCGCCGGCGCCCGCCGCGATCTCGCCGGCGGCGCGGCCGTCCAGGTGGGGCACGCCGTCCGGGACCGGCCCCGCGCCGAAGGTGCACTCGCAGACGAGCACCTCGCACCCGGCGGCCAGCTCGGCGAGCGCGGTGTTGGGCGCGCAGTCCGCGCCGAGGGTGATCGCGGCCCCGCCGTGCTCCACCCGGATCGCGTGGGTCGGGGGCAGGTGCGGCACCTCACGGTGGCGCAGCACGAGGCCGTCGCCCAGGTCCACCACACCCTCGCCGGCGGCGAGGTCCTCGAAGCGGAAGGCGGTGTCCCAGCCGTCGGACCCCGAGAAGGCCACGAGGCGCTCGCGCAGCCCCGGGGGGCCGAGCACCCGCAGGACGCCCCCGGCGCCCCCGCCCCACACCATGTGGACGCGCAGCGCCATCAGGTCGACGCAATGGTCCGGGTGCAGGTGGGTGATGACGACGGCCTCCAGGTCGCGCGGGTCGGCGTGCTCCAGCAGGCGCACGAGGGAGCCGGATCCCATGTCGACGACGAGCGCCCGCGCGCCCGCCCGGATCAGGTGGCAGGCCTGCGCCTCCCCCGGTCCCGGAACGGCCGCGCCGACCCCGAGGGGCACGAGCCGCAGCCGCGGATCGGTCACGTCGGCGCTCGCCCCCGCATCGGCGGCCATGCTATACCGCCCGGGATGGCCCGCCCCGGACGACGCGCGATCGTGGCCGCCCTCGTGGCGCTCATCGCGGCCCTCGCGCTCGCCGCCGGATGCGGCGGGGGCGACGACGGCGGCGAGGACCTCACCGGCGGGCTCACGCCCCAGGAGCTGCTCGACCGCAGCGCCGAGGAGGCCGCCGGGGTCGAGACCTTCCGCATCGCCTTCGAGGCGGCCGGGTCGGCAGACCTCGACGACCCGGGCGCGATCCCGGGCGGCGAGCTGATCGCGGGAGACCTCGACATCTCGGGCGAGGGCCCCGTCCAGAACCCGGACCGCGCCTCGATCGACCTCACCATCGGGCTCGCCGGCCCGAGCCTGCAGGGCAACCTGACCCGCGTCGGCGACGAGGTCTTCCTGGGGGTGCTCGGCCAGGACTTCCGCGTCGACCTGCCTCCCGAGCAGGTGGCGCTCCTCGACTTCTCGCAGCTCTACCCGACGCTGGCCGGCTGGGCGACCGACCCGCAGGAGACGGCCCGCGAGGAGATCGACGGCGTCTCCACCGTGAAGATCACCGCCGGCATCGATCCGGAGGCGGCGCTCGGCGACCTCGCCCCGCTGCTGGGCACCGGGGAGATCACGCCGGCCCAGGCCGCCGCGGCGGTCCGCCAGGGCTCGCTGGAGATGTGGATCGGCACCGGGGACCTGCTGCCGCGCCGGGTGCACCTCGTGCTGCAGGCCGACGGCACGGGCCTCGACGCCGGCGTCGGCGCCGTGGACATCGACCTGACCGCCGACCTCTCGGCATACGGGGAGCCGGTGGACATCCAGGCGCCGCAGGACGCCCAGGAGCTCGACCTGGAGCAGCTCGGCGGCCTCACCGGGGGCTGACCCGCCGGTAGCCGGTCGCGGCCCACCAGACGGCCGCCAGCAGGATCACGATGACCCACATGCCCTCGGCGTCCGCCCCGGCGGCCGCGAGGGCGGCGAGCGCCGCGAGCGGCGGCCCCGCGCGCAGGGCGATCTCCCGCGCGGGGTCCCCGGCCCGCGCCGCGAGCGCCACGCCCACCAGGAACCAGCCGCCCAGCCCGGCGCACGCGAGCAGGCGCCAGAACGTGTCCGGCGCCTCCTGCGGCTCCGGGACGATGACCCCGAGCGCCGTCGAGAACGTGATGACGCAGCCGGCCACGACCATGTGCAGCGGCAGCGCGACGCGCAGGGGGAACAGCAGCAGCGAGCCGGTCGCGCCCGTCCGGAAGGTCATCCACCAGAGGCCCACGAGGGTGAGGAACGCCCCGGCCACCGTGAGCCCCAGCCCCCGGCGCCACTCGGCCTCGGCCGCCGCCGCGAAGACCTCCGTGACGCCCTCGCCGATGACGATGATCATGAACAGGCCGAGGCGCTCGCCCAGGTGCTCCGCCCGCACGCCCACCGGCACGAAGCCGTGCGCCCGTCCGGGGTCCACGGCCGCGGGGTCGTCGCTCGCCCGGAGCGAGGTCATCGCGAGCTCCACCCCGAGGGCGACCGCCCAGATGACGTACTTGGCCGGCTCGTCGACCCACAACGAGACGATCCAGGGCGCGGTCAGGGCGCCCGTCCGCGCCACCGGCCACGACGTGAGGATGCGGCCGGTGCGCACCGCCGCGCCCGTGGCGACGACCCGGCACAGGATGAACCCGAGGGCGAACGCGTTGGCCCGCTCGTCCAGGTCGAACATCGCCGCGGTCATGAGCCCGATGAGGCCCGCCGCGGTCATCAGCACCGTCACCCGCGTGCCCTCGCTGGCGAGGTTCACGTAGAGCACGAAGGTCGTCCAGACGTACCAGACCGTCGCGAACACGAGGACGTAGATCGCGAGGCCCGCCCCGTCCGGGTGCTCGTGCAGCCGCTCCGCCAGCAGGCCCAGGCAGACGACCACGACGAGGTCGAAGAACGTCTCCAGCCATGGGGTGAGGTCCCTCCGGGACCCCTCGCCGGTCAGCCGTCCCCCTCCATCGCGGCGAGCTGCTCCAGGTTGCGGCGGTCGAACGGCTCGTCGCCGGCCGGCGCGGCCAGGAACGCCTCGAGGATCTCGCGGCCCATCGCCGGGCTCGTGAGCCGCAGCGACAGCGCCAGGACGTTGGCGTCGTTGTAGCGGCGCGCCATGCGGGCCGTCTCGGCGTCCGTGCAGAGGGCGGCGCGCACCCCCGGCACCTTGTTGGCGGCGATCGACGCCCCGGTCCCGGACCAGCAGCAGACGACGCCGCGCTCGGCGTGCCCGGCGGCCACGGCGCGCCCCACCGCGGCGCTCGCCGCGACCCACTCCTCGTCGCCGCCGGCGAGCGGCCCGAACAGCTCGACCTCGTGACCGCCCTCGCGCAGGGCGACGGCGAGGGCGTCCGTCAACCCGGTCACCTCGTCCGATCCCAGGGCGATCCTCGTCATGCGTCCTCCCGGCCCGACCTTGGCTAATCTCGCACCATGATCATCCGCGGAGGAACGTTCGGCCCGGTGGCCACCAACACCTACGTCGTGGCGACGGAGCGGGGCGGGCCGGCCTGGGTCGTCGACCCGGCGCTCGGCAGCGCCGCCTGGGTCGAGTCGACCCTCGAGCGGCTCGACGTGACCCCGGTCGCGGTGCTCGACACGCACGGCCACTGGGACCACGTGGTGGAGAACCACGTGTGGGCCGCCAAGGGCCTGCCGGTGTGGGTCGGCGCGGGCGACGAGGACTGGCTCGCGGCCCCCGCGCCGTTCAACCCGGCCCTGTTCGGCAACCCGCCGCCGACCCCGGGCGTGACCCCGGAGCGGATCCTCCAGGACGGCGACGTCCTGGAGCTCGGCGACCTGCGCTTCCGGCTGATCGCGACGCCCGGCCACTCCCCCGGCTGCATGGTCGCCGTGGAGGAGACGGAGGGCGACGCGCTTGTGGGCGACCTCATCTTCGCCCAGGGCATCGGCCGCACCGACTTCCCGCGCAGCGACCCGCGGGCGATGCTCGCCAGCCTGGACCGGTTCTTCGCCGAGGTCGGCCGCGACGTGCGCATCCACCCGGGCCACGGCCCGTGGGGGGTCACGGTCGCCGAGGCGGAGCCCTACGCCCGGATGTTCATGTGACGGAGCCCACCCGCGAGGGCGTGCTCGCGCTGCTGCGCGACGTGCACGACCCGGAGCTGCACCGCTCGATCGTCGACCTCGGGATGGTCGGCGACGTCTCGGTGCGCGGCGGGCGGGTGGACATCGCCATCCGCCTCACCGTCGCGGGCTGTCCGCTCAAGGCAGAGATCCAGCGCCGCGTGACCGAGGCCCTCGCGACGATGGAGGGCGTCCAGACCGTCGCCGTGACGATGGACGCCATGACCGACGAGGAGCGCCACGCGCTGCGCGCCGGCCTCACCGGGCCGGACCGCCCCTCCCCCTTCGCCGAGGGCGGGCGCACCACGGTCATCGGCATCGCCTCCGGCAAGGGCGGCGTCGGCAAGTCGAGCATCACCGCGAACCTGGCCATGGCGCTCGCCGCGCGGGGCGTCAAGGTCGGCCTGCTGGACGCCGACGTCTACGGCTACTCCATCCCGCGGATGATGGGCGTGACGCGCCCGGCGGTCGCCGTCGACGACCTGATGATGCCGGTGGAGGCCCACGGGGTCCGGATGATGTCGATCGGCTTCCTCACCGAGGAGGACAGCCCCGTCATCTGGCGCGGCCCCATGCTCCACAAGGCGCTCACCTCCTTCATCACCGAGGTCTGGTGGGACGACCCGGACTACCTCCTCGTGGACCTGCCGCCCGGCACCGGCGACGTCGCCCTGTCCCTCGCGGGCCTGCTCCCGACGAGCTCGTTCGTGATCGTCACCACCCCGCAGATGGCCGCCCAGCGGGTCGCCCGGCGCGCCGCCGCGATGGCCGCGCGGGTGAACCTGCCGGTCGCGGGCGTCATCGAGAACATGAGCTACTTCGTGGCCCCGGACACCGGCGTCGCGTACGAGGTGTTCTCGGGGGGCGGGGGCGCATCCCTCGCCGCGGAGCTCGGGGTGCCCCTCCTCGGCCGGATCCCCCTGGAGAGCGCGGTCGCCCGGGCGGGCGACGCCGGGCTGCCCGTCGTGGCGGCCGAGCCGGACAGCCCCGCCGCGCGGGCACTGACAGAGGCCGCCGACGCGGTGGTGACGGCCGTCCCGCGCCCGTCCTTCGCGCGCTCCTGAGCCGCGGCCGCTGGTAGAGTCGGACCCTCGGTAGCCCGCCGCCCCGCCGGCGGGGCGCCGTCGTCCCCCGACGCCCGAGGTATCGCGGAATGGCCTACGTCATCACAGAGCCCTGCATCGGCACCAAGGACACCTCCTGCGCGGACGTGTGCCCCGTGGACTGCATCCATCCCGCCGCGGGCGAGGAGAAGCACGAGGAAGCCACGATCCTCTACATCGACCCGAGCGAGTGCATCGACTGCGACGCCTGCGTCGAGGCGTGCCCGGTCGACGCGACGATGGCCGAGGACGACGTCCCCGAGAAGTGGGAGGTCTTCCGCGAGATCAACCGGGTCTACTACGAGGACGGCCACGACGCCGGCGAGAAGATGGTCGCCGACTACCTGGCCAGCAAGGCCTAGGAAAACCGTGACACCCAGGGCGGCCGTCGCGGCCGCCGCCGCCGCCCTCCTGGGCGCGACGGCGGCGGTGGCGCACGGCGCCGCCCCCTGGAGCGCCCCGGTCACCCTGTCCCCCGGGGCCGCCTCCATGCCCGGCGGTCCGTCGGTGGCCGTGTCCCCCGAGGGCCGCGCCGTCGTGACCTGGTGGCGGCGGGCGGCCGGCGCGAGCGCCGGCGCCGTCCAGATGTCGCTGCGCGCGGCGCCCGGCGCCGCGTTCATCGGCCCCCAGGACCTCTCGGGCGGCATGCCGGCCCCCGTGGCGACGGCCGCCGCGGCAGCCGCGGGCTCCCACGTCGCGACCGGCTGGGCCGACCGCCGCCAGGTGCGGGTGCGGGTGCTGCGCGCGGCCGGGGCGGCCGGGACGACCGCCGTCATCCGCGAGGGCGCCGCGCTGCTGGCCGACGTCAGCGTGGGCACGGACGGCGCCGGCGGGGTCGTCGCGGTCTGGACCCGCGACCCGCTCCCCGCGGGCCCCGCGGGCGGCGACGTCCGGGTGCGGATGGCCGTGATGGTCCCCGGGGTCGGCTGGTCACCCGCCGTGGACGCCTCGGCCGAGGGCGCGACGCGCCCCGCCCTGGCCGTCGCCCCGGACGGCAACGCGCTCGTCGCCTGGAGCCGGGGCGGGGCCATCGAGGTGGCGCGGCGCTCCCCGGGCGCGGCGCTCGTCTTCCCGCCGGCGGTCGTCTCGTCCCCGGACGCGGGGTTCGCGCGGGTGCCGGCCGTGGCGATCGGCCCGGACGGCGAGGGCCTCGTGGCCTGGTACCAGAGGGGGCTGATGGCGGCGGACCTCCCGGCCGGGCGCGGGAGCGGCCCGGCGACGGTGCTGTCCGCGCCCGCGGGCCTGCCGACGGGCACGCGCCCCACCGACCCGCCGCCGCGCATCGCGCTCGGGGCGGGTGGGCGCGCGGTCGTCGCCTGGGCGCGGGCGCACGCCGGGAGCCGCCGGGTGGAGGCCGCGGTGCGGCCCGCGGGGGCGGCATGGCAGCCGGCAGCCGTGCTCTCCGCCCGCCGGGCGGGCGCGCCGGCCCTCGGGTCCGACGGCGCGGGCGGGGCGGTCGTCGCCTGGACCCAGGAGACGGGCGCGCCGCGCTCGGCCCTGCGCGCCCGGGCCCTGGCCCGCAGCGCGACCCAGTTCGCCCAGCTCGAGCTGGTGGTGCCGGGCGCCCGGCGCGCGAGCCGCCCCGCGATGGGCCTCGACGCCGCGGGCCGGGCCGTGCTCGCCTGGCGTGAGCAGCCCGCGCGCGGCCGGCCCCTCGTGCGCGCCGCGGTCCGCCTCCCAGCGGGTTAGTTCATGCGGCGCTGCAGGTCGGCGATGGCCGCCAGCCGGTCGCGCAGGCCCGGAGCGGCCGGGTCGTCGGGACGGGAGGCCAGGAACGCCGTGGCCGCCGCCTCCGCCTCCTCGTAGCGCCCGGCCCCGGCGAGCAGGGTGACCGACCCGGTCACCAGGTCGGCGTCGTCGGGCGCGACAATCAGGCCGAGCTCGACGGTCCAGAGGGCGGCGGCCAGGTCGCGGCGGCGCAGGTACGAGCCGCGGAGGTTGAGCAGGGTGCGGGCGACGATCGCGCGGTCGCCGACCGGCGCCAGGAACTCCGCGCGGAAGGCGAGCCCGGTCGTCCGCTCCACGATGGACGCGCACTCGGCCACGTCGACCCGCCGCCAGCCGCCGAAGGGGTCGATGTAGTCCGGCACCGGGCCGCTCAGGTCGGCCACCAGGAAGTGCCCGGGCATCCCGATGCCCGCGAGCGGGGTGCCCACGCGGCGGGCGACGGCCAGGGCGAGGGTGGAGAGCGCGATCGGCAGGCCCCGCCGGCGCTCCAGGACGGCGTCCAGGAGGGAGTTGCGGGGGTCGTCGTAGTCCTGCCGGTCCCCCCGGAACCCGCCGTCGCGCAGCGCCGGCACGACACCGGCCTCCCGGGCGATCTGCGCGAGGCCCTCGACGTGCGCGAGCGACGACGCCATGTCGAGCCCGTCCCGGGCCTCGGCGCAGATGAGCAGGTTCGCCTCGGCCAGGTCGAAGCGCTCCGACGCGACGAGCCGGGCCAGGCGCTCGCGGGTGGCGGCGCTCACGCCGCGCCGCCGATCAGGGCGGCGTCGACCATGATCACCGCGCGGCGGCAGAGGGCCTGGGCGACCTTGCGCGCCGCGTCGGCCGCCGGGTCGCCGGCGGCCGACGGGGCGGCGCGCAGGAGGGCCGCCGCCGCCGCCACGAGCTCCCCGGGAGGCAGGCCCGCGGCGTGCCGGGCGGCCTGGGCCAGCAGCGGTCCCGCCACCGGGTCGCGGCGCACCAGGGCGATCTCGCACTGGGCGAGGGAGGCGCACAGGCGCACGGCGTCGGCCGTCGTCACGCCAGCAGGCTCCGCATCGTCCCGCCCATCACGGCGGCGCGTTCCTCCGGGGTCCAGCCCGCGATGCCCGCCGCCGCATCGACGAGGGCGAGCGCGGTGGCGTGCTCCCCGTAGGGCCGGTCCGAGCCGAACACGAGCCGCTCCGGCGGCAGGGCGACGAGGTCCGCGAGCGCCGCGAGCGAGGTGTCGAGCATCACGCCCGGCCACCGGCCGAGCCCGGCGGCCAGGGCGCGCGCGTCGCCGCGGCCGGCGTGCGCCAGGATGATCCGCGCGTCCGGCACCGCCTCGGCCAGCGCGCCGATCGGTCCCGCCAGGGCCCGGGCGCCGAAGCCCGCGTGGATCGTGACCGGCCAGCCCCGCGCGGCCGCGTCGCGCACGGCGGCGACCACCTCGGGCGACTCGGGGCGCAGGCGCTGGGCCACCGGGTGCAGCTTGAGGCCGCGGGCCCCGTCCGCCGCGGCGCGCTCCATCGCCTCCGCGGCGCCGGGCCGCGACGGGTCGGTGCGGCAGAACGCGACGATGCGGCCCGGCGCGCGGGCGGCGGCCTCCGCGACGGCCGCGTTCGCCGCGGTGAACGCGCCGTCCTCCCCCGGATCGTTGGCGGGGAAGCAGACCGCGGCCTCCAGGCCCCAGCGGTCCAGGTCGGCGATCAGCGCGTCCGCATCGAGGGCGTGCCCGTCGCGGTCGCGCCCCAGGTGCACGTGGGCGTCGATCCCGCCGGCGACCGGGAGGCAGGCCGCGCGCTCCAGCGCCTCGAGGGCGGCGACGTCCGCCCCCGCCGCCTCCAGCAGGGCGGCGTCCTCGCCCCAGACCCTCACGCGCCCTCCGGCCCGGGTCCCTCGAACGCCAGGATCGCCTCGCGCATCGGCGCGGGCATCCGCGACGGCCGCCCGCCGTACGACGCGAGCCCCACGATCACGAGGCGCGCGTCGCCGACGTGGGCGGGCTCGGCGCCGATGCGCTCCATCCGCACCTCCAGGGTGTGGCTGGTGCGGCCGAGGGCCGCGACCCGCACGAACACCTCGACCTCGTCGCCGAACCGGGCCGAGGTGAGGTAGTCCACCTGCAGGGACCGGACGACGAACAGGTGGCCCTCCGGCCCGAGGGCGGGGATCCCGAGGTGGGCGCGGTGGGCGAGCACGGCCCGGTCGATGTGGACCGGGTAGCGGCCGTAGTAGACGACGCCGCCGAGGTCCGTGTCGGCGATGTCGACGGTCGACCGGGCGCTGAACCGGAAGGGCGGCACCCGGTCCGTGGGGCCCGCGTCGGCGAGGACGGACCTCACCCGCCCACCCGTCGCCCCAGCAGCAGGTGGTGCGCGCCGCCCTCGATCGGCACGACGCGCTCCAGCGGGCAGCCGGCCGCCGCCATCCATCCCCGGTAGTCCACCTCGTCGTGGGCGTCGCCCCCGCTGGTGGAGAGCAGCATCATCACGCCGAACCCGGGCCCCTGCGGGGCCAGGTCGCCGACGACCTCCTGCACGGCGAGCAGCCCCCAGGGGGCGAGCGCGGCGCCCGCGCGGGCGAGCAGCCCGGCGGCCTCGTCCGGCGGCAGCAGGTGGGCCACGTTGCCGATGTAGACCGCGTCCCAGGGCCCGGGGGGGATCGCCACGGTCGCGTCGCCCGCCACGGCCGCGATGCCCGCGGCCTCCAGCGCGGCGGCGCCGATCTCCAGGGTGCCGGGGAGGTCCAGCACCGTCACGTCCCAGCCCGCGGCCGCGAAGCGGCGGGCGTACGTGCCCGGCGCGCCCCCGATGTCCAGCAGGCGGCCGTGCCCGCGCGGCGGGCCGAGCGCGACGGCGCTCTCGTCGGCGCGGGGGCCGGCGACGGCCCGCATGGCGCGGAGGAACCGGCGGCGGGTCTCGGCGTCCCCGGCCGACACCTCGTCCACGGGCTCCCCCGTGACGAGCGTCTCCGCCAGGCGCAGGTGGCTGCGGATGGACCGGACCTCCAGGAACAGCTCCCCGGCGGGGTCCTCGTCGGGCGCGGGCGGCTCCACCAGCGCGGCCCCCGCGTCGGTGAGCGCGAAGAGCCCGCCGGGGGCGGCCCGCAGGTGCCCGGTGCCCACGAGCGCCCGCGCGGTGATGCGCGTCGCCCGTGCGTCCAGGCCGGCGCGGGCGGCCGCGTCCTCGGGCGTCGCGGGGGTGCCGAACGCGGCCAGCAGCCCGCTCTCCAGGGCGGCATGCGCGACGAGGATCGACCTCCAGTCGGGCGGCGGACCGGGCACGTCGCGCAGGCTAGCGGTCGCCGCTGCTACCCTCCCGGCCGTGGCGCGCGCGAAGAACCAGAAGAAGACCGGCGGCCGCCGGGCGAACTACGCCCCGGCCGTGGACCAGGTCGGCGGGCGCAAGTACCTGCCGATCGGCTGGGCCAACTGGCTCGGCTTCTGCCTCTTCGGGTTCATCACCGTCGCGCTGTTCGCCGAGACGATCAACGCGACGATCGAGCACCGCGGCGCCGACCCCATCGCCGCCGGGATCATGACCATCGTGTTCGCGGTCATGACCTACCTCTTCGGCACCACCCGCGTGAAGGACTGAGCGCGGGCCGCGGCGACGCGGCCTACTGCTGCTCCTGGTTCTCCCCGCCCTCCGGCTCGGCCGGCGGCTGCTCCTTGCGCCGGAACCACTTCCGCTTCGGCGCGGGCTCGTCGGCGGGCGCCTCGGCGCCCTCCGCGGGCGCGGCGTCCTGCTGCCAGTCCGGCGGCGGCGGCGTGGGCAGCGGGGGCGGGACCTCCCCCGCGACCGGTGGCGGCGGTGGCGGCGGAGGGGGCGGGGCCATCGCCGGGGGCGGAGGCGGCGGGGGCGGAGGAGGGGGCGGCGGAGGAGGAGGGGGCGGCGGTGGCGCGGCCTCGGCCGGCGGAGGGGGCGGGGGCGGGGGTGGAGCCGCCGCCTCGGCGGGCTCGGGCTCGGGCACGGCCTTCCGCGCGAAGGTCGCGTAGATGTCCTCCTCCGGCGCCGGCTCCGGGGGCGGCGGCGGAGGGGGCGGGGGCGGCGGCGGGACCTCCGCCGCCGGCTCCGGCTCGGGCTCGGGCTCCGGGTCGGGCGCGAACGGGTCGTCGCCGGGGTCCGGCGCGAAGGGGTCGGGCGCGGGCTCCGGCTCGGGGTCGGGGGCGAACGGGTCCGGCGCGGCGACGGGCTCGGGCGCCGGGGGCTCCGGGGCCGCCACGGGCTCCTCGGCGACCGGCTCCTCGACCGGCGGCGGGGGCGGGGGCGGCGGAGGGGCCTCCTCGACCGGCGGAGGGGGCGGAGGGGGCGGCGGAGGCGGAGGCGGAGGCGGGTCGGGCCGCGTCTCGACGACCGTGGGCGGGACGGGCGGCGGGGCGGGCGGCTCGTCGACGACGATCGCCTGACCGAAGACCGTCGCGGCCGGGACCGGGGCCCACAGCACCCGCACCTCGGTCTGGCCCATCACGACGGTGTCGCCCACCGCGAGCGCGGTCGCGCGCTCGATGCGGCGGCCGTTGACGGCCGTGCCGCCGGTCGACCCCAGGTCCTGGATCATCATCAGGCCGGCGTCGATCATCACCCGCGCGTGGCGGCGCGAGACGCGCGGGTCGGTGAGGACGATGTCCGCGGAGGGGTCCCGGCCGATCCGGGTCTCACCCTCGGCCACGAGGCCGAACCGCGCGCCCTGGTCCTTGCCGCCGACGACCTCGAAGACCTCGTCCACGCGGGCACCCTCGCACCCAGGGGCCCCATGCCACAAGGGCGGGGCGCGGCGGGGTGCACCATGGTCTGCACCAACGGGCGCGCCGCCGGGGTGACAGCGCCGGGGCGGCGCGCCTACGATCTCGGCCTGATGGGACCCCCGCGGGAGGATCGGCGGTGAGCGGTCAGGGACAGGGACACGCGCACGACGTCACGCCCGGCCACGAGGAGCGGGCGCGCGCGCCGGAGGCGCCGGAGGAGAGCCCGGTCGAGCGGCTCGCGTCGAGCGTCGGCAACCGCGCCTTCACCGCGCTCGCCCGCAGCGGCGGCGGCATCCTCCCCGATGGCCGCGCGCACCCCGACGTGGAGGCGGCGATCGCCGCGTCCCGGGGCGGTGGCCGCCCGCTGGACGACGGCGTCCGCGACCGCTTCTCGGAGGGGCTCGGGGACCCGCTCCACGACGTCCGCGTGCACGACGACGCCCACGCGAACAAGCTCGCGGCGTCGGTGGCCGCCCGGGCCTTCGCCGTGGGCAGCGACGTCTTCTTCGCCGAGGGCCAGCACAACCCGGGGTCGGCGGACGGGGACCGCCTGCTCGCCCACGAACTGACCCACGTGGCCCAGCAGCGCGGCGCGCCGGAGGGCGGCCCGCTGCGGGTGTCGGAGCCCGGCGAGGCCATGGAGCAGGAGGCCGACAGGGCCGCGGATGAGCTCGCCGGCTGAGGGCCCCTTCGGCCTGGCGCGGGTGGAGCGGCGGGTGCGGGACGCCGTGGAGACGGTGGCCGCGTCCGACCCGAACCCGACCGACCCGTTCCGCGGCCTCTACGTCACCGACGAGCTCGCGCTCGCCATCGCCCGCTCGGGGCCGGAGCTCGACCCCGAGGCACGCCTGGCGGTCGCCGCCGCCCGGCTGGGGCTGGATGAGGTGGACGCCGCCGTGCTGGCCGTCTGCGCGGCCCCGGAGCTGAACCCCGCCTACGGGCGCCTCTACGCGTACCTGCACGACGACGTCACCCGCAAGCTGCCCAGCCCGGGCCTGGTGGCCCGCCTGGTCGCCGGCGACGGGGTGGAGCCCGGGGAGGTGCTCGCCCGGTTCGGCCGCGACGCGCCGCTGCGGCGCCTGGGCGCGGTGCGCCTGCTGGACGAGCGCGGCCAGACCCCCATCGCCGAGCGCGCCGTGAAGGTGGCCGATCCGGTCGCCGCCCTGCTGCTGGGGGCGGACCTCGACGACCTGGGTGGCGGGGTCCGCCTGCGGCGGGAGCCGGTCCCGGCGGCCGACCCGGGGCGCGCCACCGTCGTGACCGAGCTGCGCGCCCTGATCGCCTGCGACACGCACCTGCCGCTGCTCGTGATCGGGCCGGACGCCCCTCCCCTGCTCGCCGCCGCGCTCGGCGCCCCCCTCGTGCTGGTGGACGCCGCCGACGCCGGCGACCCGGACCTGATGCGCGACGCCCGCCTCGCCGCCGCCCTGGAGGGCCGCCGCCTCTGCGTGGAGGGCCTGGAGGGGCTGGAGCCGGGGGCCCGGCGGGGCGCCGTCCGCGCGCTGGCCGGGATGGGCGATCGCGCCCTGCTCTGCGGGCTGACGGCGGACGCGGCCGTCGCCCTCGGCGACCGCACCGCCATCGTCGTCGAGGTGCCGGCCCCGACCTTCGCCGAGCGCAAGGCGGCCTGGGCGGAGCACACCGGCCTCGCCGACGTCGAGGACGTCGCCGCCAAGTTCCGCCTGTCGATGGGCCAGATCGCGGACGCCGCCGAGGTGGCCCGCCACACCGCCGCAGTCGAGGGCCTGGCCGCCCCCGAGCCGCGCCACCTGGACCTGGGCGCCCGGCGCGCGTCCAGCGGCCGGCTGGGGGAGCTGGCGGTGCGCCTCGACCCGGCGTTCGGCTGGGAGCAGCTCGTGCTGCCCGACAAGCCGCTGGAGGTGCTCCACTCCATCTCGGCCTACCTGCGGCACCGCGACCTGGTGATCGGCGAGTGGGGCTACGGCCGCACCGTCGCCCGCACGCAGGGGATCAAGACCCTCTTCGCGGGCGAGTCCGGGACCGGCAAGACCATGGCCGCCCAGGTGCTCGCCCGGGACCTCGGCCTGGAGCTGTTCCGTCTCGACCTGGCGACGGTCGTCTCGAAGTACATCGGGGAGACGGAGAAGAACCTCGACCGCATCTTCGGGGCGGCCGAGGGCTCCAACGCCATCCTGTTCTTCGACGAGGCCGACGCCCTCTTCGGCAAGCGGTCCGAGGTGAGCGACTCCCACGACCGCTACGCGAACATCGAGGTCGCCTACCTCCTGCAGAAGATGGAGGGCTACTCGGGCGCGGTGATCCTGGCGACGAACTTCCGCCACAACATCGACGACGCGTTCCTGCGCCGGCTGGACTTCGTCATCGACTTCCCGTTCCCGGAGCCCGAGGACCGGCGGCGCATCTGGGAGCTCGTGCTGCCGGCCGAGGCCCCGCTCGGCGACGACGTGGACGTCGACTTCCTGGCCTCCCAGTTCAAGCTGTCCGGGGGCGGCATCCGCAACGCCTCCCTGGCCGCCGCGTTCCTCGCCGCCGAGGACGACCGCGTCATCGGGATGCGCCACCTGGTCGTCGGCGTGGCCCTCGAGTACGGCAAGCTCGGCCGCCTCACGCTGGAGAGCGACTTCGAGCGCTTCCACGAGCTGGTGCGGTCGCCCCGGTGAGCCCCATGGACGACGACCTGCGCTGGGGGCTCATCTACGCCCACAACCGGGCCAACTGGAACACGGGCGAGCTGGAGACCCTGGCCGCGACGGTCGAGGCGCTCGTCGAGCTGCTGGTCGACGCCGGCCTCGACCCCGAGCGCCTCGACGCCGTGAGAGCCGAGGCCGCCGAGCGGGTGCGCCGCCGCTTCAAGGAGCGCGGCATGGCGACGATCCGGCAGGAGTACGACGTCCCCAAGCGCGAGTGGCCCGGCGGCGTGGACATCGACTGCGACGCGCGCATCCCGCTGTGCCACGCCGCGTGCTGCCGGCTCGGGGTGGGCCTCTCCACCGAGGACGTCCGCGAGGGCATCCTGCGGTGGGACCCCTCGGAGCCCTACGCGCTGGAGCGGGGCGAGGACGGCTGGTGCGTCCACATGGAGCGCGGCTCCTGCCACTGCACCGTCTACGAGGCCCGCCCCATCCCCTGCCGCGCGTTCGACTGCCGCCGGGACCCCCGCATCTGGCTCGACTTCGAGGCGCGGATCCCCCACCCGATGGTCACTGACCCCGACTGGCCCCGCTGCCTGGAGGCGCCGGCGACATGAGCACCCAGGGCCCCGGCACCGAGCAGGCGGTCGTCCCGGAGGCGGTGCCCGACGTCGTGCCAGGGGTGGAGTCGCCCGGCGCAGCCGGTGCCGGCCCGCTGGGGGCGGGGCTGTCCGCCGCGGCGCTCGCCGGGGACCCCCGCGCCGGCCTCACGCCCGGCCGCGTGATGGCGCTGAGCGCGCGCGCCGGCAACGCCCGCGTGGCCCGCCTGCTGGCGACCGGGGCCGCGGGGCCCGTCGTGGCGAGGGCGCCCACGATGTCGGAGAAGATGGAGGAGGCCGCGTCGGGCGAGACCGCCCGCCTGGCCGCCCAGCCCCCGCCGCGGATCGGCGAGATGTCCACCGTGAACGATCCCGAGCAGGCGCGGGTCCAGATGCGCAGGGTGAACGAGGCGATCCCGAACCTGTTCCAGGCGAAGGCCGTCTACGAGCACGAGCGGGGCGACACCTCCAGCCACGCCCAGCGCGGCGAGTGGGACAAGAAGGTCGTGATGGTGGACGGCTTCGTCACCAAGAACGAGGGGATCAAGACCAGCCTCCAGGAGATCATCAACCTCTCCCAGGGGGCCGCGACGCCGGTCACGACCGCGGGCAACGCGCCCGACGTCGACGCCACGGTCGGCGCCGAGATGCGCCACAGCATGTTCACGAGCATGTTCGGGACGCTGAACCGCGACTTCGCCCGCCTCCAGGGCGTCGTCGGGGCCTTCCTCGCCGCGAACCCGAAGGTGAAGGAGGGCGCCGGCAACGAGGCGGGCAAGGACCTCGGCCGCGCCGTGGCGACGGCGGGCAAGGACAACCAGTCCATGAAGCAGGTCCACGAGGGGATCGAGGGCCAGGCGGCCGCCGACTCCAAGCTCGGCCGGCTGCTCGAGGAGTTCCGCGAGAAGATGGACGCCTACACCTCCGCCAAGCACGCGGAGGGCGTCGAGAGCGCGATCAAGGCCTGCGCGATCGAGGCGAACAACGTGCGCAACATCGCGATGGACCTCTCGGTCCCGACGACGCGGGACGACTCCCCCGAGGAGAAGGCGGCGAAGGCGGCGATCACGGAGGTCAACGCCGACCTCGCGGCGGCCCGCGGGGCGCTCGACAAGATCGAGGCGGTCGCGAAGCTCGCCGCCGCCGCCGCGGGGATGCCCCTGCCGAGCATCGACCTGCCGACGGGGCCGACCATGCAGCCGAAGGTCACGGTCAACAGCGGGGTCGGCCCCAGCGTGAAGGTCGACCAGGGCGGCTACGACACCGCCAAGCAGGGGGCCGAGATCGCCGGCGCGGTCACCGACGCCGACATCGGCAAGGGCATCAAGGACAACCTCGCCAAGATCATGACGGACTACCAGAACCGCATGAACACGGCGAAGGGCAAGCTCGACGCGGCCGCCCACCTGAAGGGCAAGATCGTCGGGACGATCAGCACCGAGAAGATCGAGGGCGCCAAGGACCGGCTGCAGAAGGCCTTCGACGACCTCCACGCCTACATCCAGAAGATCGAGGATCAGAAGAAGGCGATCCGCGACGTCGTCACGCGGCTCAGCGAGGAGCGCAAGGCCTCGGGGGGCAAGGGCCCGGACGTCGCCGCGATCGCCAACGCCCTCGGCGAGGTCACCATCTTCATCGAGCAGGGGAAGATGACCCGTGAGCAGGGGCGCAAGGAGAAGGTGCTCACCGACGAGATGGTCAAGAAGCGCGAGGGGCTCGCGGGCAAGTACGAGCAGGAGGGGCCGAGCCGCGAGGGCACCGACATGACGGGCAACCAGCGGATCGCGTCGGCCCAGAAGGACAAGTACGACAAGGACTCGCCCGTCTACTACGACGCGACCAAGCGCGGCGACGACGTCTTCGAGTTCGCGATGAACACGGTCCGCTTCGAGCTGTGGAACGACAAGGTGCGCAAGACGCCGGACGCGGTCACGAAGGAGCTCGACACCGTCCTGAAGCAGATCGACGAGTACATGGAGACCGCCGAGGGCTTCCAGGTGCCGCTCCGGGCGGCGATGTTCGGGCAGTAGGCGCGCGCGGCCCCGCGGGCGGTTGCCCGCGCGCGCATCCGACCGCTGCCCGTTTGTCTGCCCGTTCGGACACGTCCGGCGGGCGCGTGCGCGGCCCCGGCGATGGTGTCATGGGCTCCTCATGACGACGACGATCCGCGTACCGCTCAACACGATGCTCGCCGACCTGGACGAGACCGTGAAGGCGCTCCTGAAGCGGGAGTTCACGGGCCGGGGCTTCGACGGGGTCGAGGTCGCCTTCGAGGCGCCGAGCAAGGAGTGGTCGTCGCAGCTCTCGGCGCCGACGGTGAACCTGTTCCTCTACGACCTGCGCCAGGCCGAGGACCACCGCCCCACCGACTGGGACGTGCGCACGGAGGACGGCCGCACGTTCGAGTCGCGGCCGGCCCTGCGGCTGCTGGCGACCTACGCCGTGACGGCCTGGACGCGCGAGGTGGAGGACGAGCACCGGCTCCTCTCGCAGCTGCTCGCGATCCTCTACGCCTACGACACCCTCCCCGCCGACCTGCTCGCCGGAGGCCTCGCGGACCCCGCGCTGCAGCCGTTCCCGCTGCGGACGCGGGTGGCGGAGCCGCGCCAGTCGGGCAGCCCGGAGTTCTGGTCGTCGGTGGGCGGCGCCTACAAGGCCTCGCTCGACTACGGCGTCACGTTGTCGTGCGACTCCGGCGCCACCTACGAGCGCGGCCCCGAGGTCGTCAGCACGTCGCTGCGGCTGCGCAACACCGACGGCGGCCGCGCCAGCGTGGAGGACCTGTACCGCATCCGGGGGACCGTCCGGGACGCCGACGGCGCCCCCGTCCCCGAGGCGTGGGTGGTCATGACCGACGGCCCCGGGTGGGTCGTCGCCGACGAGATCGGCCGGTTCACGATCGGCCCGATGCGCGCCGGCGAGCACGCGCTGCGCGCCCGCGCGACCGACGGCCGGGAGGGCGAGGTACGCGCCACCATCCCCGGCGGGAGCGCCGACATCGTGGTGGGGGCGGCCCCGAAGCGGGCGTCGCGCAAGGCGGGGTGACGCGCCCGCGCGATCCATCGGGCAGCGCGGCGTGCCCGGAAGGCTGCCCGCCCGGCGCGTGCCGACGGCCCCCTGCGGGACGGAGGATCGGGCGTGTGCGCCACACCGTCCCGCCCCCCGCGCGTGCTGCTCGGGGACCTCGCGCCGATGCACCGCCTGGGCATGCGCCGGCTGCTTGCCGAGCGGGGCGTCGAGGTGACCGAGCAGAGCGGCTCGGCGGAGCTGGTGCAGGCCGCCGCCGAGGTGGAGCCGGATGCGATCGTGCTGCCGCTCGACGAGCGCGCCTTCGACGACGTGGCGCGGGCCCAGGCCGCGGCGCCGGGGGCGAAGCTGATCCTGTGGGCTCGGGACGAGTCCGAGATGCACGTCTACGACGCGGGGCGGACCGTCCCGCGCCGGGTGTCCGCCGGGACGGCCGGAGCCCTGCTGAGCGAACTCGAGACCGGCGAACGACGCCGAGAGGGAGACTGACATGCCGACCTACCTGACTCCCGGGGTCTACGTGGAGGAGATCCCGGCGCAGTCGAAGCCGATCGAGGGGGTGGGCACGTCCGTCGCCGCCTTCGTGGGCCTCGCGCCCGGTGGGCCCGTGAACACGCCCATGCGGATCGCGAACTGGACGCAGTTCGCCAAGATCTACGGCGACGCGGCCAACCCGGACGCCGGGCCGTTCATGAGCGGCGCGTATCTCGCGCACTCCGTGTACGGCTTCTTCCAGAACGGCGGCGGCCTGTGCTGGGTCGTCCGCGTCGGCGGCAACGGCGACGGCGACGGCCCCGCGCCGGCGCAGGCCGCCCTGCCGGCCGCCTCGAACCCGGGCGTCGACGCCTGGCGCGCGGTGGCGCTGCCCGGCGTGGACGCCGACGTCTCCGTCGAGCTCGCCGAGGAGCCCCCGCCCGCCCCGGCCGAGGGCGAGGAGGGCGACGGCGGCGGCAAGGAGGCCGACCCCTCCTGGAAGCTGATCGTCACCGCCGGCAACGCCCGCGAGGAGCACGAGGGCCTCACCCTCAAGCGCGGCCGCTCCAACCTGGCGACCAAGGTCAACTCGGCCTCGAAGCTCATCCGCATCGAGGAGACGGGCTCCCTGCCGGAGGCGCAGCGCGCGCCGGCGTCGGGCACCTACTCGCTCGTGGCCGCGGCCGTCGCCCCGACGGACCTGTCGGGCTCGGACTTCGAGGGCGACGTCGCCAAGCGCCAGGGCCTCGGCTCGATCGCCGCCATCGACGAGGTGACGATGGTGATCTGCCCGGACCTGCAGACGCTGGGCGAGGACGTCCAGATCCGCGACCTCCAGGGCAAGATGATCGCGCACTGCGAGAACGCCGGGGACCGCATGGCGATCCTCGACGCCCCGCCGGACCTGCTGCCCCAGGACATCCTCGAGTGGCGCATGGACACGGCCGGTTACGACTCGAAGTTCGCGACGCTCTACTACCCGTGGATCGAGGTCATGGACCCGCTCACGAACCAGCCCATGATGGTGCCGCCGAGCGGCCACGTGGCGGGCGTGTGGGCGCGCACCGACGGCACCCGCGGCGTGCACAAGGCGCCGGCGAACGAGGTGGTGCTGGGCGCGAACGGCCTCGGCTTCCAGGTGACGCACGAGGAGCAGGGCGGCCTCAACACCAACGGCATCAACTGCATCCGGGCGTTCTCCGGCCGGGGCATCCGCATCTGGGGCGCGCGCACGCTGTCGAGCGACCCGGAGTGGCGGTACGTCAACGTGCGGCGGCTCTTCAACTACGTCAGCGAGTCGATCATCGAGGGCACCCAGTGGGCCGTCTTCGAGCCGAACGACCACCGGCTGTGGACCCGTCTGCGCATCTCGAGCTCCAACTTCCTCACCCGCGTGTGGCGGGACGGCGCGCTCTTCGGCGCCACGCCGGAGCAGGCGTTCTTCGTGAAGTGCGACGCCGAGACCAACCCACCGGAGGCCGTCGAGGCCGGGCAGGTCGTCATCGAGATCGGGATCGCCCCCGTGAAGCCGGCCGAGTTCGTCGTCTTCCGGATCAGCCAGTTCACCGCGGGCGCCGCCGAGGTCTCGGCGTAACCCGGCCCCCTGACGAGAGGAGAGACACATGCCTGCGAGAGAGCCGCGCCCGCCCTCACGATTCCGACTCGACCTGGGCGGCAAGGAGGGGATCGGGAACTTCCGCGAGTGCACCGGCCTCGACTCGGAGACGACCGTCGTCGAGCACACGTCGGTGGACGCGAACGGCAACCCCATCGTCCGCAAGGTCCCCGGCGCCCTCAAGTGGTCCAACATCACGCTGAAGCGCGGCGTGGACGAGTCGTCCGACCTGTCCAAGTGGCGCCAGCAGGTGCTGGACGAGGGCCCGGACCAGGCCCGCGTGGACGGCTTCATCGAGATGCTCGACTACAACGGCACGCCCATCAAGCGGTACAAGTTCATCCAGGGCTGGCCGGTGAAGTACACGGGCGTCTCGTTCGACCCCAAGAGCAGCGACGTGGCGGTGGAGGAGATCCAGATCTGCCACGAGGGCCTCGAGGTCGAGTAGCGGCCGGACGACCGGGCACGGGCCGATGAGGACCGAGGTCTCCTTCACCCTGCCCCGCGGCTGGGTCGACGCCGAGGGCGCGACCCACCGCGAGGGCAGGATGCGCCTCGCCACCGCACGCGACGAGATCGAGCCGCTGCGCGATCCCGCCGTGCGCGAGAACGAGGCCTACCTCGGCGTGCTCCTGCTCGCGCGGGTCATCACGCAGCTCGGCCCGGTCACCGAGGTCACCCCGGAGATGGTGGAGGGGCTGTTCGCGGCCGACTTCGACCACCTCCAGAAGCTCTACGAACGCCTGAACACCGACGGAGAGGCGGTCGGCTCGATCGCCTGCCCGGACTGCGGCCACCACTTCGAGGTCGACCTGACCGAGATCGAGGACGGCCGCCTGGGGGAACCATGAGGCCGTCCCCCGACGGGCTGCTCGGGGAGACGGCCCGCCTCGCCTACCACCTCCACTGGCCGCTCGACACGATCCTCGACCTCGAGCACCGTGACCGCCGGAGGTTCCTGGACGAGGCGGAGACGCTCGCCGCGTGGCGGGCGGCCGGCGCGTGAGCGCCACCGGCACCGGCGGGGGCTGGCGCCCCGCGACCACCCGCCTCGGGCGCGGCGTCGGCGCGCGCCGCATCGCGCCGCTGCGCGCCACCGGCGGCCGCGTCCTCACCCGGTCCGTGACCGCGCGCCGCACCCCCGTGACGAAGCCGGTCGCCATGCGCCTGGCGCCCTCGCGGGCCCCCGTGGTGGCGCGCTACGGGCGGGCCGTGGCCCCATCGCCGGCGGCCGCCCCGGCACCGGCCGCGCCCGCGATCCAGAAGCCCGAGGGCATGAGCGACTTCGCCTTCGAGTGGATGTACGGCGGCCTGCTGCCCGAGGACGCGGTGCCGTACAGCGGCGCCCCGATGGCGGCGTCCGAGCCCGAGCCCGCCGCGGCCCCCGGGCGCCCCGCGCCGGCGCCGCGCGCCGAGGCCCCGGCCGCCCCGGAGGCCCCGCCCGCCGCCGAGACCCCCCGCCCCCGGGCCCTGGCGCGGGCCCGCGTGGAGGAGGTCTCGTCGTACCGCATCGGCCGCGCCCCCGCGCCGGCCTCCGAGCCGTCCCCCGCCCCGGAGCGCCCCGCGGTCCCGGAGCCTCCAGCCGCCCCGGAGCCCCCGGCCGCCCCGGAGCCCCCGGCCGCCGCCCCCGCCCCCACCCCGCCGGCGGAGGCCGAGGCCCCTCCCGTCCCCCCCGCGATCAATTGGTCGCCGGGGACGGAACCGACCGGCGCATCCGCGCCGGCCGAGGCCGCCGCCCCGGCCCCGGCGCCCCCTGCGCCCGCCCGCGCGCCGGTGCGCCTGCACCGGGCCCCGGACCCCGCCGCGGCGACCCCGCCCCCGCCCGCCCCGGTGCTCCACCGGGCCGCCCGCCCGGTGCCGGAGGCCGTGGAGGTGCCGGCGGCCGCGAGCCCGGCGCCCGTCACCGAGCAGCTTCCCGCCGTCCCCGAGGCACCGCCCGCGCCCGCCCCGGCCCGGAGCGGCCTGCTGCGCCGCATCGCCCGCCGTGAGGCGTCCCCGGCGCCTCCCGCGCCCCCCGCCGATCCGCCCGCCGCCCCGGCGGCCGGCCCGTCGCCGTCGGCGGCGCCCGCCACGGCGGTGACCCCGGCCGCCCCTCCGCCTCCGCCTCCGCCCGCTCCGGCGCCCTCCGCCGCCGCTCCCGGCGCGCCCGCGCCGTCGCCGCGGCCGCGCGCCCTGGCCCGGGCCCTCGGGCGCCGCCGCGCCGAGCCCGCGGAGGAGCCCGCCGGGGCCGACGCCACCCCGGCCGCCGCACCGTCCCCGTCCACCCCGGAGGCCCGGATCACGGACGTCGCGGACACCCCGGAGGCCGGGATCCCGCAGGACGCGGGCGGCGCGCCGTCCGCCCCCCCGGCGATCAATTGGTCGCCCGTCGCGGGGCCGATCGACGCCCCGGGCCCGGCCGAGGCCACCCCGTCGCCGTACCTGTCCCCGTCGCCGTACCTGTCCCCGCCGCGGCCCCCCTCCCCCGCCGTTCCCGGCGCCCCGGTCGCCCCGATCCCCTCGGGGAGCGCGGCCACCCCGCCCACGGCCCCGGCGACCCCGTCCCGGCCGGCGGTGACGGCGGCCCGCGCGGCGACCCCCGCGCCGCGGCCCGCGACGCCCGCCCGCGCGGCCTCGCTCGCCCGGACGCCCGCCCCGCCCCGCCCTGCCGGGGTCGCGGCGGCGGCAGCGGCGGCGACGACGGCCGGCGCAGCGGCGCCCCGGGCGATCGCGCGCCTGCGGATGCCGGAGCTGCCCCGGATCCCCTCGATGCCGAAGCTCCCGTCTGCGCCGTCGCTGCCCTCGATGCCGTCGATGCCGTCGATGCCGGAGGGCCTCCCCTCCCTGCCGTCGATGCCGTCGATGCCCGACCTGCCCTCCATGCCGTCCCTGCCGGAGGGCCTGCCGTCGCTGCCCGGCGGCATGCCGTCGCTCCCGTCGTTCCCCGAGGGCCTGCCCTCCCTGCCGGCCATGCCCTCACTCCCGGGGGGCCTGCCGTCGATGCCGTCGCTCCCCGGCATGCCGTCCATCCCGTCGATGCCCGACCTCGGCGGCCTCGCCGACCAGGCACAGGCTGCGGCGGGGGGCCTCCTCGACCAGGCCCAGGCCGCGGCCGGGGGCCTCGCCGGGCAGGCGCAGCAGGCCGCCGGCGGGCTCCTGCAGGCGGCGACCGGCGGCGGGCTGCCGGGAGTGCCGCCGCTGCCCGGGATGCCGGACCTCGACAACCTCTACGAGGGGATCCTCGAGCGCCTCAAGCGCGACCTCCTGGCCGAGCGCGAGCGCATGGGCGACCTCCTCGGGAACCTGGGGCATTAGTGGTCCTCCTCGACAGTCCCGCGGTGTTTCGCGGCTGCATCGCATCGCGAGGCCGCGTCCTCGACCTCGGCGATAGGACACCGCTATCGCCGAGGATCTGCGTCCTTGCCTCGCGGGCGATTCGCTCGCGAAACCCATACGGCACTGTCGAGGAGGACCACTAGCCGATGGCCACCACCCGTTCACCCGCGCCCGGCTCGTCCACCCCGGACCCCGTCCCCGGGAACTTCTTCGGGGTCGACGCCGGTGAGGCGATCGGCTATTTCACCGAGGTCTCGGGCCTCACCATGGAGTACGAGGTGCTGGACTACCCCGAGGGCGGGGTCAACGACTTCGTCCACAAGCTCCGCGGCCGGATGAAGTTCGCGAACCTCGTGCTCACCCGCGGCATCACCCACGAGGAGTCCTTCTTCAAGTGGGTGCTCGACTGCCGCGAGAAGACGGCCCGCCGGGACGTCTCGGTGACGATGTACTCGAACGACCTGAAGCCCATCCGGACCTGGTCCTTCGCGGGCGCGTTCCCGGTCAAGTGGACCGGCCCGGGCCTCAAGGCGGCCTCCGGCGAGGTGGCGGTGGAGCAGCTCGAGATCGCCCACCAGGGCCTGAAGTCGGTGTCGCAGGGTTAGGAGGCTGTCGTGGAACCAAGGTCGTACGATCCGCCGAGCGAAAACCGAGTGATCCGGATGGCCGCGGCCACCGCCGATGCCCGGAGGGCCTCGGTGGTGACGCGGACGCCGGAGCGCGACGGTTTGCAGCCGGCGGGCGTGCGACCGACTTCCGCGACGGACTCCTAGGCGGAGGCGGACGTGGCGATCCCCGACAACCTCGCGAAGGCCTACCTCAAGCTCGAGGGCGGCACCAAGATCGACTGCTGGTTCAACCCGTCCGAGTACACGATCAGCAAGAAGAACAACTGGACGGTCAAGCCGGTCGTCGGCGAGGGCATGCCGACCGCGCAGTTCGGCGGCGGCGACGCGCAGAAGATGACCCTGGACCTGCTGTTCGACGACTCCGACAAGGCCGACGGGGACGTCCGGGCGATCACCAACTCGCTCTTCGCCGCGATGGCGGTCGACAAGGCCCTCGCCTCCGGCAAGAACAGCGGCCGCCCGCCGATCGTGGAGTTCGGGTGGGGCTCGACGACGACCTTCAAGGCGGTCATCGACAACCTGTCGGTGCAGTACCTGCTCTTCCGCCCCAACGGCACCCCGGTGCGGGCGAAGGCCAAGGTCAGCCTCATCCAGGCCGAGCCGACGGTGGGCAAGGGCCCGCAGAACCCGACCACCCGCGGCGTCGCCGGCCTGCGCACCCACGTCGTGCGCGACGGCGACTCCATCCAGAGCGTCGCCCACTCGGCCTACGGCGACCCGACCCTGTGGCGGCGCATCGCCGAGGCGAACGGCATCGACGACCCGCTCAGCCTGCCGCGCGGCACCGTCCTCTCGATCCCCACCCTCCCCGGATGACCACGGCCGCCCCCGGCAAGACGGCCGGCATCGCGGGCGCCGAGGTGCTCGTGGCCGGGCAGGCCCTCGACGGCCGCATCGCCCCGCTGCTGCAGGAACTGCGCGTCGAGGACAACCTGACGCTGCCCGACACGTTCCTCATCCGCTTCTCGGATCCCGGCCTGAAGCACGTCGACTCGCACCCCTTCGAGGTGGGCGCCGAGGTGGAGATCCGCCTCGCGTCGCCGCAGTCGAACACCGTCACCTCGCTCATCAAGGGCCAGGTCACGGCGGTGGAGCCGGAGTTCCGCGCCGACGGCATCACCATCGTCGCGCGCGGCTACGACCAGTCGCACGCGCTCAACCGCACCCGGCACACCGCCACCTACCAGGACGTCACCGTCGCGGACGTCGTGGAGAAGGTGAGCCAGCGGGCCGGGTTCACGAGCACGAGGATCGAGGTGCCCGGCGGCGGCACGCTCCCGTTCGTGCAGCAGAGCAACGAGACCGACTGGGAGTTCCTCTGGCGCCTCGCCGGCCGCGTCGGCTGCGAGGTGATGGTGCTCGACAAGGAGCTGGTCTTCCGGCCCGCCGGCGGCGACTCCGGCGCCACGCCGGTCGAGCTCAAGTACGGCGAGACGCTCACCCAGTTCCGCCCCCGCCTGACGGGCGTGCAGCAGGTGGAGGAGGTCATCGTCCGCGGCTGGGACCACACCACCAAGCGGGCGATCGAGGCGCGGGCGAAGCCCGAGAAGCCGCGCTCCGAGATCGGCGTCGGACGGGAGAAGGTCGCCACCGCGCTCGGCGGCGGCACGATCACGATCTCCGACGCGCCCGTGGGCGACCAGGCCGAGGCCGACGCGCTCGCCAAGAGCGTCATGGCGCGGGTCGCGAACTCCTACCTGGAGGCCGAGGGCACCTGTCGCGGCGCGCCCGGGCTTCGGGCCGGCGGCTCGATCAAGGTCGGCGGCGTCGGCACGCGGTTCAGCGGCACCTACCGCATCACGTCCACGGTCCACGCCTTCCGCGGCGGCGCGGGGTACGAGACGCGGTTCCGGGTGTCCGGCGACTCGTCGCGCAGCCTCGTGGAGCTGATGACGCCCTCCACGCGGCCGGGCTGGGAGTCCGGCGGCGTGCAGATCGCGGTCGTCACCCAGAACGAGGACCCCGACGGCATGGGGCGCGTGCGGGTGCGCTACCCGGAACTCGGCGAGGAGACCGAGGGGTGGTGGGCGCGGACCACCGGGCCGGGGGCCGGCAGGGACAAGGGCCTGATGATGCTGCCGGAGGTGGGCGACGAGGTCCTCGTGGCCTTCGAGCACGGCGACGTGCGGCGCCCGATGGTGCTCGGCGCCCTCTGGAACGGCGAGGACACGCCGGGCGACCTGGTGCAGACCGACGGCTCGTTCCGGCTGCGCGCGGCCGAGACGATCGGCCTGAAGGCGGACAAGAAGATGACCGTCACCGCGGACGAGGAGCTGACCATCGAGGTCGGCTCGGCCACCGCGGTGCTGAAGAAGGACGGGTCGATCACGGTGAAGGGCGCGAAGGTGTCGATCGAGGCGGACGGCAGCCTCACGATCAAGGCGGGCTCCAGCCTGAGCCTGCAGGCGAGCGGGACCGTCCAGGTCAAGGGCGCCCAGGTGCAGCTCGGCTGATGGGCGGAATCCTCGGATCCGGGCTCTCCTTCCCCCTGCGGGTCGACGCGCGCGGCGGCCTGGCCCTGTCGCACGAGGACGAGGACGTCCGCGAGGCGATCCAGGTCATCCTCGGCACCGCGCCCGGCGAGCGGCCGATGCGCCCCGAGTTCGGCTGCGGCATCCACGACTACGTGTTCGAGTCGGTCGACGCCTACCTCGTCGGCCGCCTCGAGAACGAGGTGCGCTACGCGCTCGACCGCTGGGAGCCGCGCATCGACGTGGTGGACGTCGAGATGTCGATCGAGGCCGACAACCGCTCCGGCGTCGTCAACGAGGTCGTCGTGATCGACGTCTCCTACCGCCTGCGCGACACGAACGACGTGCGCAACCTGGTCTACCCCTTCTACGTCATCCCGGCCGAGGAGAGCGCGCCGTGAGCACGCGCCTGCCCGCCGTCAAGCTCGACGACCGCGACTTCCAGGACCTCGTCAACGAGGCCCGCCTGCGGATCGCCCAGAGCTGCCCGGAGTGGACCGAGCACAACGTCTCGGACCCGGGCGTCACCCTCATCGAGCTGTTCGCCTGGATGACCGAGATGGTCATCTACCGGCTCAACCGGATCCCGGACAAGCTCCACGTGGCGCTGATGGAGCTGCTCGGCATCGCGCTGGAGCCGGCGACCGCCGCCCGCGCCGACGTGCGCTTCCGCCTGTCGGCCCCGGCCACCGCGCCGGTCTTCATCCCGGCCGCGAGCACCGAGGTCGCCACCCCGCGGACGCCGGGCGAGGACCCGGTCGTCTTCCAGACCCTGGAGGACGTCACCGTCCCCTCGGCGCGCCCGACGGCGTACCAGATCGAGCGCGGCCGCCAGGTGAAGGACGTCGGCGTCGCCAACGGGACCGCCACCCCGAAGGGCCCCGACCAGCTCCCGTTCGGCATGCCCCCCACGGTCGGCGACGCCCTCTACATCGGCTTCGACGAGGACCTGTCGCGGATGCTGCTGCGCGTCGACGTCGACTGCTCCCAGGCCCGCGGCGCCGGCGTCGACCCCGAGGACCCGCCCCTGCGCTGGGAGATGTCCTCCGGCGAGGGCCCGGGCGGCTGGGCCGAGTGCGAGGTCCTGCTCGACGCGACCGGCGGCTTCAACTACGGCTCCGGGGTCGTGGAGCTGCAGCTCCCGTCCTCGCACGACCCGGCCACCGTGGGCGGGACCCGGGCCCACTGGGTGCGCTGCCGCCTGGACGACACCACCCGCCGCGGCGCCCCGGGCGCGACCTTCTCCCACCCGCCGGAGATCTACTCGATCACCGCCGCCCCGCTCGGCGCCCTCGTGCCCGCCGCCCACTCGGTGCGCGTGGACGAGGAGACGATCGGCGAGAGCGACGGCACGCCCGGGCAGAGCTTCGCGCTGCGCAACGCGCCCGTCCTGACCCTGGACGGCACCGAGGGCCTCGAGGTGATGGAGCCGGACTCCCCGGCCTGGCGCCCGTGGCAGCTCGTGGAGTCGTTCGCCGAGGCCGACGCGAGCGCCCGGGTCTTCACGCTCGACCCGGCCAGCGGAACGGTCTCCTTCGGGCCGGCCATCCGCACGGGACAGGGGTCCTGGGACCAGTACGGGGCCGTGCCGCCGAAGGGCAGCCGCCTGCGCATGTCCTACCGGCACGGCGGCGGGCGCCGCGGCAACGTGGCCGCCGGCGCCCTGACCGTGCTGAAGAGCGCGATCCCCACCGTCTCGACCGTCGTGAACCCGGCGCCCGCCGCGGGCGGGGTGGACCCCGAGACGCTCGAGGCCGCCCGCCAGCGCGCCGCGATGGAGATCCGCACCCGCTACCGCGCCGTCACCGGCGAGGACTTCGAGTTCCTCTGCGGCGAGGCGTCCCCGCGCGTCGCCCGGGCGATCTGCGTCGAGCCGCCCGACACGGTGGGCGTGGCGCGGCTGCACCTGGTGCCGCGCATCGAGCCCGCCGACCGACTGCTCACCCTGCTCGAGCTGACCCCGGACGAGGAGCTGTTCGCGAGCGTCGCGGCCTACCTCGACGAGCGGCGCCTCATCGGCACCCGCGTCGAGCTGGTCCCCGCCCGCTACCGGGGCGTCAGCATCGTGGTGAACCTCCAGGCCAACCTGCGCGCCGACCCGCGCCGGGTGGAGGAGGACGTCGCCCACGCGCTCTACACGTACCTCAACCCGCTCGTGGGCGGCGCGATGGAGGGCCAGGGCACCGGCTGGGCCTTCGGGCGCGCGCTCAACCAGGGCGAGCTGTACGGCGTCATCCACCAGGTGGAGGGCGTCGACTTCGTCAAGATCCTCCGCGTCTACGAGACGGACCTGCAGAGCGGCGAGCAGCAGCCGAAGCAGGCCGGCAGCCACATCCCCCTCGACGCCGACGAGCTGATCGCCTCCGGCAAGCACCTCGTCCGCGCGGAGCACCCGGAGCTGTGAGCGGCGACGGCGCCGCCGCGCCCGCGGTCGCCTCGGCCCGGGGCTACCTGCGCGCGGGCCTCCCCAGCATCTACCAGGAGGGCGACTTCGGGATGCGCTTCGTCTCCGCTCTGGAGACGCTGCTCGACCCCATCGTCGCGACCCTCGACAACCTCCCCGCCCACTTCGACAGCCGCCTCACGGACCCCGGCATCCTGGAGCTGCTGGCCGCCTGGCTCGGCGTGGAGCTCGACGAGTCGTGGCCCCAGGAGCGCCGCCGCGAGCTGGTGCGCATGTCGTCGGAGCTGTCGCGCCGGCGCGGCACCCGGGCCGGCCTGGAGCAGGCCCTCCGCATCGCGTTCCCCGACCTCCCGCTGCGCGTGGAGGACGACGGCGGGGTCGTGCACGCGGGCAGCCCGGCCGACCTCCCCGCCGCGCCGCCGCCCCGGTTCGTCGTGTACTGCGACGTCCCGCTGGAGGAGCCCGCCGGGCTCGCGCGTATGATCGAGATCATGAAGCCGGTCCATGTGCAGTACCGGCTTCGCATCCGGTCGGCGAAACGAGGTCCCGAGGGCGCGTGAGCTCCGTCTGCCGCTCGTGCGGGAACATCGCCGAAGGCGATCCCGACTTCTGCCCCACCTGCGGCGAGTACCTGCGCTGGGAGCCCACCGGGTACCAGAAGGCCGCCGAGCCCGCGGCGCCCGCCGCGCCCGCCGCCCCCGCGGGGCCGCCCGCGCCCGCCCCGCCCGCCGCCGCCCCGCCCGCCGGGGGCGCGGCCCTCCCGCCCGCCGCCCCGCCGGCCGCCGCGCCGCCCGCCGCCGCGGTCCCCGCGCCCGCGCCGGCCCAGCCCGACCCGGTGCTCATCGCGCTCCGCCGTCCCGACGACGAGGGCTACGCCTCCGAGCCGTTCGGCCTGTCGGTGGACCCCGGCGGCTCGGTGATGATGCGGGCCCTCGTCCGCAACCAGAGCGGCATCGTCGACAACTACGACCTCACGGTCGACGGCCTGCCCGAGGGGTGGTGGGAGGCGATGCCGGGCACGGTCTACCTCGTCCCGTTCGGCGCCGCGGGCGGCTCGTACGAGCAGGAGGTCGAGATCCAGCTCGCGCCGCCGCGCAGCGCCGAGGCCGAGGCCCGCGACTGGCCCCTCACCATCGTCGCCACCTCGCGCGCGACGGGCGCCGTCGTCCATTCCGCCCCCACCACCCTCACCATCGGGCCCTACAGCGAGCTCGAGGCGTCGCTCGCCCCCGAGCGCCGCTCCGGCCGCATCGAGGCCGGCTTCACGCTCACGCTCGCCAACAAGGCGAACGCCCCGGTCGAGGTCGCCCTGAGCGGGGTGGACGCCGAGGAGAGGCTCGGCTTCGTCTTCCGCGAGCCGTACGTCCCGCCGCAGCGCCGCAAGCGCGAGGGCGTCGACGTCGCCCGGAACGCCTACGAGCGCGCCGAGGCCATGGGCGTGGGCAGGGTCGGCGTCGAGCAGATGGGCAAGCAGGCCCTGGACCGCGCGACCGCCGGCGCCGAGGGCAAGGTCGTCCGCTTCCTCAAGCGCCGGAAGAAGACCGGCCGGGAGATCCGCGGACTGCGCCTCGAGCCGGGGGAGCGCGTCGAGGCCACGGTCGGCGTCTCGCCGCCGAAGCAGATCTGGATCGGGCGCACCGTGCTCCACCCGTTCCAGGTGGTGGCGCAGCCGGCCGGCACGGACACCCCCGGCCCCCCGGTCAACGGCACCTTCCGCCA
>JBFWPT010000044.1:0-34088 GCA_050249835.1 Thermoleophilia bacterium | reverse complement strand
CCGCCGAGGTGCTGCGCGCCTCGCTCGCCTGGTCCGAGGAGCACGGCCTGCCGGCGTTCGCGGAGTGGGCGGCGACCTGGCTCGCCGGGGCGATCCTCCGGATGGACGGCGACGCGGCGGAGGCCGCCGCGCTGCTGGAGCGCGCGACCACCGGGATGGAGGCCGCCGGCCGCCGCCTCGAGATGCCCGCGGCCTGGGTGCTGCTCGCCGAGGCGCGCTGGCGGCTGGGTGACGAGGCCGGGCACGACGCCGCCGCCGACGCGGCGCGGGATGCGGCCCGGCGCATCGGCACCCTCGGGCCGCTCGTCGCGGCGCTCGCCGACGCGCCCGACGTGCTCGCGCGCCGCATCGACGCGGGCGGGCCCGAGGAGGAGGACTGGCGCTCCCTCGCGCGGGCGCCCATGCCCGCCACCGCCCCCGCGACGCTCGACGGCGCGCGCGTCGTGATCGGCACCCTCGGCCGCCCCCGCCTCGTGGTGGACGGCGAGGAGCGGGACATCTCGCCGCCGCGGGCGATCGACGTGGCGGCCGTGGTCGCGCGGGCCGGTGCCCGCGGCGTGCCGCGGGCGTCGCTCGTCGCCTCGCTGGCCGGGCACAGCGCGGAGCCCGCCAACTACCTGCGCCAGGTCATCCACCGGCTGCGGCGGCTCGCCCCCGAGGGCGTCGAGCTCACCTCCGACGAGGGCCTGCTGCGCTGGAGCCCGCGCGGGGCGGTGGTGACCGAGGACCAGGCCCTGTGGTCGCTCCTGTCCCGGGCGCGGCAGGAGGTGGGCGCCTCCCGGGTCCCGGCGCTGGAGGAGGCCCTGGCGATGGCGGCCCGCGGGCCGCTGGTCGCGGCCGTCGAGGACGACGCCCCGGCCGTGGCCGAGAGGCGCGACGAGCTCGCCGGCGCGGTGGCCGACGCGCGGCGCGACCATGGGGCGCTGCTGCTGGAGGCCGGCCGCTCGGCCGAGGCCGAGGCGGTCGCGCGCACGGCCGTCGCGGCGGAGCCGTACCGGGAGGACGGCTGGCGCCTGCTGATGCGGGCCGCCGCCGCGGCGGCCGGGGGCCCGGCCGCCGTGCCGGTCTACGTCGAGTGCTGCCGCGTGCTCGGCGAGATCGGGCTCGAGCCCTCCCAGGAGACGCGCGCCCTGCTCGACCGGCTGCGCACCTCCCGGGCCGGGGTGGTCAGCGCACGGGGCTGAGGCCCGGCGCCGTCCCGGAGAGCTCGGTCACCACCTCGGTGATGAGGTCCACCAGGGCGAGCACCGCGGGCCGCGACTCGCCCCGCCGCACCGCGACCCCGACGATGTTCGGCGGCAGGTCGTCGGCCGGCACGAACGCCACGTCCGGGAAGGGGTGGGAGCGCGTCTGCGAGCGGCAGCCCGTCGTGATGAGCCCGAGGTGCCCGACCGCGTGGGCGACCTCCTGCATCGAGTGGGCCGCGCCGCCGAGCACGGGTGCCCGTCCGCCCCGGTGCTCGACGGCGAGCCAGTAGTCGCGCGTCCGGGCGGCCCGGGGCGCGACGGCGACGAACGGCTCGTCCAGGACGTCGCGCAGGCCGCCGGCGCCGCGGCGCGCCAGGCGGTGGCCCGGCGGCACGAGCAGGCCGCGCTCCTCGGTGGCGACCGGGTGGACCACCAGCGACTCGTCGCCGGGGCTGCGCACGAGGGCGATGTCGAGCCGCTGCTCGGCGAAGGCCCGGGCGGGCCCGAGCGACTCGCGCACGACGAGCCGGGCGTGGGGGTGCCGGTCGCCGATCGCGGCGAGGACGGGCCGGTTGAGCTCCACGAAGCCGGAGCCCTCGATGCCGATGCGCAGCGTGTCCGTCGCGCCCGCGGGGGGATCGACCACCGCGGTGCGCGCCGCGGCGAGCCCGTTGAGGATGTTGCGCGCGACCGGGAGCAGCCGGGCTCCCGCCTCGGTGAGGCTCACGCGGCGCGAGGTCCGCTCGAGCAGCACCACGCCGAGCTTCGCCTCCAGCCGCCGGATCGCCTCCGACAGGGAGGACTGGGCGAGGCCCAGCATCCGCGCCGTGCGCCCGAAGTGCAGCGTCTCGGCGAGCCGGACGAACGCCCGCAGCTCGTGCGGCGTCGGCCAGCGCGCCTCCGCGTCCCCCTGGTTGACCGCTGCCCGCGGCCGCCGTGCCGTTGCTCCCTCGATCACGCCGTGCCCCCTCTCCCCCGGCGAGCGGAGGCCCCCCTCCGCTTGTGACAAAGGACGCTAACCGGGGCCCGTTTACCGCCCTCCGCCCGGCCGTGCACCCCGCGTTAACGCCAGAAACGTCGTGAATCGGCCCGCCGGCCTCACGGTTCATCACAGGGACCTCACAGACTGTTCCCAGGGCGCCCCCGGCGCGGCGCGCCACGATGGGCCCACAACGGCACCGGAGGAGGGACCGGATGACCACGCGGCGCACACAGGACGTCCACGAGGACGAGGTGCACGACCACGACCGCGGCCTGCAGTTCGACGTCTCGACGCTCATGACGCGGCGGCGCGCCCTCGGGATGCTGGCCGTGGGCGGGCTCGCGGCCGTCGTGGCCGGCTGCGGGTCGTCGGGCTCGTCCGAGGCGGCGACCACGACGGCCGCGTCGACGGCCTCCGGGTCGACGGGGACGACGGGCACGACGGCCGTCGCGGCGGAGACGCCCGAGGAGACGGCGGGCCCCTACCCGGCGGACGGCTCCAACGGGATCAACGTGCTCGGCGAGTCGGGGATCGTGCGCTCGGACATCACGGCGAGCTTCGGCGGGGCGACCGGCGTCGCGGAGGGGATCCCGCTCACGATCACGATGACGGTCCTCGACGTGGCGCAGGGCGGCGTGCCCGTCCCCGGCGCGGCGGTGTACCTCTGGCACTGCGACCGGGAGGGGCGCTACTCGATGTACGACCCCCAGATCGCGGGCGAGAACTACCTCCGGGGCGTCCAGGAGTCCGGCGCCGACGGATCGGTGGCCTTCACGTCGGTCTTCCCGGCCGCCTACCCGGGGCGCTGGCCGCACATCCACTTCGAGGTGTACCCGGGCGTCGCCGAGGCCACGAGCGCCGGCGGCAAGCTGGTGACCTCGCAGATCGCCCTGCCCGAGGACGCCTGCGCGGCGGTCTACGCCACCCCCGGCTACGAGACGAGCGCGGCGAACATGCGGGGCCTCTCGCTACAGACGGACATGGTCTTCTCGGACGGCTACTCGACCCAGCTCGGGACGGTCACGGGGTCGGTGGACGCCGGGATGGCGGTGCACCTCAACGTGGGGGTCTGACGGGAGGGGGGTGTGCGACGATGGCCCGGTGGGGCGCCCTGGCGTGAGCGTGCCGGGCCCGCCGAGCGCGGCCGGCGCGCCCGGCGGCGGCCGCGTGCGCGTCGTGATCGGGGCGCTGCTGCTGGTGATGCTGCTGGCGGCGCTCGACCAGACGATCGTCGCGACAGCCCTGCCCACGATCGTCGAGGACCTCGGCGGGCTCGAGCACATCTCGTGGGTGGTCACGGCCTACCTGCTCGCGCAGACGGTGGTCACGCCGCTCTACGGCAAGCTCGGGGACCTGTACGGCCGCCGGGTGATCCTGCAGGCGGCGGTCGTGATCTTCCTCGTCGGCTCCATCCTCTGCGGCCTCGCCCAGGGGATGACCCAGCTCATCGTGTTCCGGGCGATCCAGGGCCTCGGCGGCGGCGGGCTGATGGTGGGCGCCCAGGCCGCGATCGGCGACATCGTCTCCCCGCGCGAGCGCGGCCGCTACGTGGGGCTGTTCGGCGCCGTGTTCGGCGCCGCGAGCGTCGCGGGCCCGCTGCTCGGCGGCTTCCTCACGTCGAGCTGGGACTGGCGCTGGATCTTCTTCATCAACGTCCCGCTGGGGCTGGCGGCCCTGATCGTGCTGGCCGTCGCGCTGCCCGCCCCGCTGGACCGCACCCGGCACCGCATCGACTACATGGGGACGGTCCTGCTCGCCGTCGCGCTGAGCGCGGTCGTGCTGCTCACGACGCTCGGCGGCGAGTCCTACGCGTGGGGCTCCGCGCCGATCGTCGCGCTCGGGGTGGTCACGGTCGCCTCGACCGTCCTCTTCGTGGTCGTGGAGCGGCGGGCCGCCGAGCCGGTGCTCGCCCCGCGCCTCTTCCGCAACCCGGTCTTCGTCACGACCGGCGCCGTCGGGTTCGTCATCGGCTTCGCGATGTTCGGGGCGATCACCTACCTGCCGCTGTTCCAGCAGGTCGTGAAGGGCCAGAGCCCGACGGAGTCCGGGCTGCACCTGCTGCCCCTGATGGGCGGCCTGCTCATCGCCTCCATCGCGACCGGCCAGGCGATCACCCGCACCGGCCGCTACCGCTGGTACCCCATCGTTGGCACGGCGCTCGCCACCGTCGGGCTGCTGCTGCTCTCGCGGCTCGAGGCGGACACGCCCGACCTGGTGATGGGCCTCTACATGGCCGTCCTCGGGGTGGGCCTCGGCCTCACGATGCAGGTGCTCGTGCTCGCGGTGCAGAACGCCGTGCCCTACGAGGACCTCGGCGTCGCGACCTCCGGGGCGACCCTCTTCCGCTCGATCGGCGGGTCGCTGGGGACGGCCCTGCTCGGCGCCGTCTTCGCCGCCCGCCTCACCTCCGACGCGGAGCAGGGCATCGCCGGCCCGGACGCCTACGTCGACGCGTTGTCGGTCGTGTTCCTGGTCGCCGCCGCGGTGAGCCTCGCCGCCTTCGGGCTCACCTGGCTCATCCGCGAGCTGCCGCTGCGCGAGACCGTGACGACCGCGGGCGTGACCGAGGCGTTCGCCGTGCCGTCGGAGCGGTCGTCGCTCCGGGAGCTGACGAAGGCGCTCGACATCCTCATCGGCCGCGAGGCGCTGCGGGAGACGTTCCGCGCGACCGCCCGGCGCGCCGGATCGGACCTGCCGCCCGCCGAGGGATGGCTCCTGGTGCGCCTGCGGGACGATCCCGCCCTCGACCCGGACGCGCTCGCCCTCGCGCACTCCGCCGATCCCGGGGTGCTGAGGGCCGCCGCCGCCGAGCTGCAGGAGCGGGAGCTGGTGGCCGCCGGCGCCGGCGGGCGGGAGCCGACGCCCGAGGGGGCGCGCCTGGCGGACGCGCTGCTGGCGGCGTACCGCGAGGAGCTCGAGGATCTGCTCGGCGGCTGGTCGCCGGAGCGGCACGCGGAGCTGCGCGATCTCTGCGCCCGGCTGGCGCCCGACGCGATGCCGCGGCCGACCGCGGCGGGGCTCACGCCCGGCTGACCCGCACCCCCTCGGCCAGCTGCGCGATGGCCGTGGTGTCGCCGCTGCCGAGGCCGTGGCGGGTGACGTTGAGCGCCCCGGCGGCCACGGCCCAGCGCAGCGCCTCCTCGATCGGGGACCCGGCGGCGAGCCGCGCCGCGAGCGCGCCGGTCATCGAGTCGCCCGCGCCGCGGTGGTTGGCCGGCCGGAACTCCGGCACGTCCACGCGCAGCTCGCCGTCCGGGGTCACCGCGAGCAGGGGCTCGTCCGCGCGCGAGACGACCACGGTGCCGGTGCCGCGGCGCCGCAGCTCGCGCGCGCCCTCCAGCAGCGCCTCCTCGTCGTCGCCCTCGGCCAGGCCCAGCGCGGCGAGCTCGTCGTGGGCGACCTTCAGCACGTCGACCCCTCCCTCGACGGCGTGCTCGAGCTGGTCCCCGGAGAGGTCCGCGAGGACGGTGCCGCCGACCGCGTGGAGGTCGTGGGCGAGGCGGCCGTAGCGCTCGCCGTCCAGCACGCCGGGCGGGCTCCCGGTGAGCACCGAGACGCGCGTCCTGAGGCCGTGCGCGAGCATGGCCGACACCAGGCCGTCGGCCTCGTGCCGCGAGAGGCGGGGCACCGGCACCTCGGCGATCGACGCGGCCTCGCCCTCGGCGCCGTCGGACACCCAGACGCCGTTGGGCGACAGCGCCGGCACCGCGTGGACCTCCAGGCCCTCGGCCTCCACGAGCGCGCGCAGCGACGTGCCGGGCTCGCCGGCGAAGGGGCCGACGAGGTGCGTGGTGGCGCCGAGGCGGGCGGACATCCGCGAGGCCCAGAAGCCCTGACCCCCGGCGTGGAGGTGGATCTCGACGACGGAGCCGGAGGGGTCGCGCTCCACCACGACCATCAGCGTCGGCGCGCAGGCCAGGACCGAGACGGTCGGGGCGGCGCTCATCCCGCGTCCTCCAGCGCGCGCGCCGCGGGCCCGACCGCCCGGGCGGTCGCGGCCATCCCCTCCCAGGGGTCGCCCGCCTCCTCCATCCTCGCCCCGATCGTGCGGACGTCCCAGCGCCGCGGGCCGAGCGCGTCGTCGTCGAGCTCCTCCCAGCGCAGCGGCGTCGCGACCGGCGCGCCGTCGCGGGCGCGCACCGCGTAGGGCGCGACGGCATGCTGCCCGTAGGAGTTGCGCCCGATGTCGAGGTAGAGGCGGCCGTCGCGCTCGGCCTTGCGGAACTCGACGGTGAGGCGGCCCGGGTCGCGGCGCACCATCGCCGTGGCCACCGCGTGGGCGAAGGCGTGGACCTCGTCGTAGGTCGCGCCGCGGCGCAGGGGCGTGACGACGTGCAGGCCGCGCGAGCCGGTGGTCATGGCGAAGGCCCCGAGGCCCAGGTCGCGCAGGAGCGCGCCGAGCCGGCGGGCCGTGTCGCGCACGAAGGAGAAGTCGTCGTCCGCCGGGTCGATGTCGAAGACGATCCGGTCCGGCTGCTCCAGCCGGTCGGCCCGGGCGGTCCACACGTGCGGGGTGACCGCGTTCTGCCCGGCCAGGTAGACGAGGGTCGCGACGTCGTCGCCGAGGGCCTGCCGGATGGTGCCGCCCTCGCGCTTCGGCACGTCGGCGGTGTGGATCCACTCCGGGAAGTGGCCGGGCACGGCCTTGAGGAAGAAGCCCTCTCCGCCGATCCCCTTGGGCCGCACCTCCAGGGCGAGGGGCCGGCCGCGCACCAGCGGGACCATGAGCGGGCCCACCGCCGCGTAGTGGCGGGCCAGGTCGAGCTTGGTGATGCCGTCCGCCGGGAACACCGCCCGGCCGGCGCTGGAGATGCGGATCGTGCGCCGTCCCGCGCGCACCTGGGCGTCGCTCGCCGCGGCCATGGCGGGAAGCTACCCGCACGGCCCCGTAGCGTCCCACCCGTGGACACCCGCTTCACCCCCGCCCACCGGGGCGGCTCCGGCCCGCCGCTGGTGCTGCTGCACGGCATCACCGACACCTGGCGCACCTGGGAGCTGGTGCTGCCGGCCCTGCAGGAGCGGCACGCCGTGTTCGCGCCGACGCTCCCCGGGCACGCGGGCGGCCCGCCCCTGGCTCCGGGCGCGGACGCGGACGGCGTGGTCGATGCGGTCGCGTCCATGCTCGACGCCGAGGGCCTGGAGACGGCCCACATCGCCGGCAACTCGCTCGGCGGGCACCTCGCCCTGCGCCTCGCCGCCCGGGGGCGGGCGCGGTCGGTGGTCGCCCTCGCCCCGGCCGGGGGGTGGGAGGCGGGCGATCCGGCGGCCCACGCGACCCTCGATGCCGTGCTCGCCACCCAGGCCGCCGCGCGGGCGGCGGCGCCCCACGCCGACGCCGCGGCCTCCACGCCCCGCGGCCGCGCCAAGGCCCTCGCGAGCGTCGTCGGCGATGCATCCGGGTTGCCGGCGGATCTCGTCGCCCACGTCATCCGGGGCGCCGCCGCCTGCAGCGGCCTGGAGGCCCTCGACGCCGCCGCCCGCCGGGACGGCTGGACGCTCGACGCGGCCGCGGTCGACTGCCCGGTGCGGATCGTCTGGGGTACGGAGGACCGGCTGCTCGAATGGCCGGCGGCGGCGGTCCGATACCGGCGCGACTGGCTCCCGCACGCCGACTGGGTCGAGCTCGGCGGCGCCGGCCACGCGCCCCAGCTCGAGCTCCCGCTGGAGACGGCCCAGCTCATCCTGGGGGTCACCGCGCCGGGGCGGTGACGGCGGCGGTGGGGTAGGGGGCGAGCGCGGCGCGGTCGGCGTCGGCCTCCAGGGGCCGGCCGAGGAGCGGGAAGGCCCGTTGGGGGCAGTCGGTGCGCTCGCAGAGCCGGCAGCCCGGCCCGATGGGGACGGCGGCCCCGGGGTCCTCCAGGTCCAGCCCCCGCGCGTACACGAGGCGGCCTGCGTGGCGGACGTCGCAGCCGAGGCCGAGGGCGAACTCGACGCCGGGGCTGCCCCACCCGCCCTCACGGCGCCCGACGGTGCGCGCCACCCAGAAGTAGGTGCGCCCGTCCGGGACGCGGGCCACCTGGGTCACGAAGCGGCCCGGCGCGGAGAACGCCTCGTAGACGTTCCAGAGCGGGCAGGTCCCGCCGGTCCGGGCGAAGTGGAAGTCGGTGGCCGAGTGGCGCTTGGAGATGTTCCCGGCCCGGTCGACCCGCACGAAGAAGAACGGGACCCCTTCGAGCCCGGGCCGCTGGAGGGTGCTGAGGCGGTGGCACACCGTCTCGATGGAGACGCCGAAGCGCTCGGAGAGGAGCGCGATGTCGTAGCCCATCTCCTCGGCGGCGCCGTGGAAGGCCCGGTACGGCAGCACCACCGCGCCGGCGAAGTAGCTCGCCAGGCCGATCCGCGCGAGGGCCCGCGACTCGCGGCCCGACAGGGGCGCGGCCAGCCGGTCGAGGGCCTCCCCGTGCTCCAGCAGCGCCCACTGGGACGCGAGCTGGAACGCCCGGCGGCCGCCGTCCAGGCCGGGGCCGATGCGGAGGGTGCGGCCGGCCGGGTCGTACCGGCGCCGGTCGCCCCCCGGCGGGCCGTCCTCCACCCGCACGCCGTGCCGGGCGGCGAGCAGGGCCCCCAGTTCCGTGGGCCGGGCGCCGGTCTGCGCCGCGATCCGCTCGGCCGCGGCGTCGAGCTCCGGGAAGTGGTTGTGGTTGTCGTAGACGAAGTCGAGCACCTCGTCGTGCGGCGACACGGGCAGCGCGGCGCCCTCCGGCATCCGCGCGCCCATCCCCACGGCCATCTCCTCCACCCGCCGGCCGGCGTCCGTGGCGCGCCGCTGCAGCGCGACGAGCGCGCGGGCGACCTCGGGGAAGGCGGCCGCCACCTCGGCGATGTCGTCCGCGGGCACGGTGCCCGCCGCCACGGCCACGGGGTCGGCGAGGGCGGCCGCGACGTCGGCCACCAGGCGGCCGTCGTCGTCCGACAGCTCGCGGGCGTCGATGTCCAGCTCGGCGGCCAGGCGCAGCAGGACGGGGACGGTCAGCGGCCGCTGGTCGTGCTCGATCTGGTTGAGGTAGCTCGGCGAGAACCCGATGCGGCGCGCCAGCGCGGCCTGGCTCAGCCCGCGGGCCTCGCGGGCGCGCCGCAGGCGCCTCCCGGCGAACAGCTTCATCCTCACGCCCGCCCCCCGCGTTCGCAGCCTTCGCAGAACCCCGCGCGGGGCTCCGCAACCCAGCACTGGAAAGCACTCTAGACCCGTGCGACCGTGACCGTGGCGTATGCAGCCCTGCGAACCCCGGACCCCATGCCGGGCGGAGCGGGCCGCGCGCCTGGCGCGGCGGGCCGTGGCGATGGAACCCTCGGACCGGCGACGACGACGGTACGCCTGCCCCCGTCGCGTCGCGGTCAGGGCGGGGTCACGGCCCGCATCGCGTCCCTCCGGGGGTCAGGACGCGGGCGCGTTCACGGCCCTGCGGAGCGCCGCCATGATCGTCTGCGCGTAGAGCCTCTGGCCCTCGGTGTTCGCGTGGACCCCATCGACGAGCAGGTCGCCCCGCCCGTCGGTGGCCGCGTGCCAGTCGGCCAGGAAGACGTTCTTGCGGCGTTCGGCGGCGTACGCCAGCGCGTCGTTGACCGAGCCCTCCCACGGCTTGTCGACGCGCACCGTCACGAGCACCACCGGGAGGGGCTCCAGGTCGTCCAGCAGCGCCTCGAGCCCCTCGAACGGGACGTAGCCGTTCGTGCCGAGATGGAGCACCACGATCTTCGGCTTCACGAGCTTCAGGTCGGCGATGGTCGCCGAGGCCGCGACGTCGAACTGGCGGGCGACGGAGGCGTCGATCTGCACCCGCGGGCCGAGGACGCCGCGCAGCGCCGGGGCCGCGCCCACCATCACCGAGTCGCCGACCGCCAGCACGGGGCCGCGCACCGGCTTGCGCGCGGGCTTCGCGGGGTCGCCGTCGCGGGCCGGCCCGCCTGCGGTGGGGCCCGGGGTGCGGGAGAGGTCCGGCCGCGGCGTGCCGGGCGTGATGGCGGCCGAGGCCGGCGGGATGCCCTCGATCGTCGGCGTCTGCGCCGGCAGGAAGGCGACGAACAGCGCGACGATCACCGTCGCGAGGCCGGTGGCCGCCGCGGCGGTGCGGCGGCGGCGCCCGTCCCGCCCGGGCGTCCGGAGCCACGCCCGGATGCCGGCGAAGCCGTGCTTGCGGAACGGCTCCTCCACGAACCGGTAGGACGCGGACGCCAGGCCGACGGTGAGGGCGAGCTGCAGGGCCACCAGCGCGGGGCCGTCGAACGGCACGTCCTGGTCCCCGCGGCTCAGCATGAGCACCGGCCAGTGCCACAGGTAGATGCTGTACGAGCGCTTGCCGAGCCAGACGAGCGGGGCCCAGGCGAAGCCCTTGCCGAGCAGCGACCGCGGGTGGGCGACGACGGCGAGCACGACCGCGGTCACGACCGCGACGAGCAGGAACCCGCCCTGGTAGAGGGACGAGTCGAACTCGCCCATCCAGGCCATGATCGCGAGCAGCGCGACGAGCGCCGAGACCCCGAGCGCGTCGAGCAGCGGGCGGTTCGCCGACTCCCCCGCCCGGCCCAGCCGGCTGGCGGGCCAGAGGAACGCGAGGGCGACGCCCACCAGCAGGCCGCCGGCCCGGGTGTCCGTGCCGTAGTAGATGCGCGACGGGTCGACGAAGGGCTCGAACAGGACCCACGCCAGGACGGTCGACGCGACGATGCCGGCGACCACGACGTGGAAGACGCGGCGGGGCCCGATGCGCATGATGAGCAGGGCCAGGACCGGCGGCCAGATGAGGTAGAACTGCTCCTCGACCGCGAGCGACCACAGGTGCAGGAACACCGAGGGCCGCGCGAACTGCTCGAAGTACGAGACGTCGGCGACGACCTGGTACCAGTTGACGACGTAGAAGACCGAGGCCACCACGGCCCCGCGCAGCCGCCCCACCTCGTCGTGGTGGAAGATCACCATCCACGCGAGGACGATGGCCATCATCACGAAGACGGCGGGCAGCAGCCGCCGGGCGCGGCGCAGCCAGAACCGGAGCACGTCGATCCGCCCCGTGGCCTTCTGCTCGGCCAGCAGGAGCGAGGTGATCAGGTAGCCGCTGATCACCAGGAAGACGTCGACCCCGAGGAAGCCGCCGGGCAGCCAGGTCGCCCCCGCGTGGTACGCCACGACGGACCCCACGGCGAGCGTCCGCAGCCCGTCCACGCCCGGCATGTAGGGGAGCCGGGGGGCACGCGCCGGGGTCTCGGGCGGGGTCATGGCCACGATGGGCCCACCGTATCGTCATGCCATGACGAGGTCGGCCGGTCCGGGGTCATCGGCCGACCGATGAGCCGACGGCATCCGCTGCGTTATAGGTGGTGACGGGCGCCGCCGGCGCCCCCGGGAACGGAGGGGAACGATGGACTGGAAGCTCGAGGTGATCGTCCTGCCGGTGTCCGACGTGGACCGCGCGAAGGCGTTCTACGAGGAGTCGTTCGGGTTCCACGTGGACGTCGACCACAAGGCCGGCGACACGTTCCGGGTGGTGCAGCTCACCCCGCCGGGGTCGGCCTGCTCGATCACGTTCGGGGTGGGCATCGCCCGCACGGAGCCGGGCAGCGTGCAGGGCCTGCACCTGGTGGTGGACGACATCGAGGCGGCCCGCGCCGAGCTCGTGGGCAGGGGCGTGGACGTGAGCGAGCCGTTCCACTTCGGCCCCGAGGGCCGCACGGAGGGCCTCGACCCCGCGCGGGGGGACTACAGCAGCTACCTGGAGCTGTCCGACCCGGACGGCAACGGCTGGCTCGTGCAGGAGGTCCGCCGGGCGGGGTCCGGGGGATGACCGGGCCGACGGGCGCCTTCGCGCTGGACACGGAGCGCCACCGCCGGGAGCTGCACGTCCACTGCTACCGTATGCTCGCCTCGTTCGACGAGGCCGAGGACGCGGTGCTGGAGACGTACCTGCGGGCGTGGCGCGGGCGGGCCGGGTTCGACCCCGGCACCGCCCGCGCCTGGCTCTACCGGATCGCCACGAACGTGTGCATCGACGCCCGTCGCCGCCGGCGCGCGACGCCGGAGGCGACGGTCGGGCGGGAGGTGCCCTGGCTCACCCCGTACCCGGACGTCCTGCTCGACGCCGTGCCCGACGAGGCCGAGGGGCCCGACGCCCGGGCCGTGGAGCGGGAGACGATCGAGCTGGTGTTCCTCGCGGCGCTCCAGCTGCTGCCGCCGCGCCAGCGGGCGGCCCTCGTGGCACGGGACGTCCTGGGCTGGCCGGCCGCCGAGACGGCGGCGATGCTGGAGACGAGCGTGCCCGCCGCCAACTCGGCCCTGCAGCGGGCGCGGGCCACGCTGGCGGAGCACCTGCCCGCCCGGCGCGGATCGTGGTCGGCGGGCGCGCCGACGGCGGACGAGCGCGACGTGCTGGCCCGCTTCATCGACGCGCACGAGCGGTGCGACGCGGCCGCCGCGATCGCCATCGCCGCCGAGGACATCCGCGTCTCGATGCCCCCGGCGCCGCTCTCCTTCGAGGGCCTCGCCGCCGTCCGCGGCCTCATCACGAACGCCTTCGGGCCGGGCCGCGAGGGCGACTGGCGCCTGCGACCCACCGCGGTCAACCGCATGCCGGCCGCCGCGAGCTACCTGCGCCGGACCGGCGACAGCGTGTTCCGCGGGTTCAAGCTGGACGTGCTGCGCGTGGAGGACGGCCGCATCGCCGAGATCACCACCTTCGGCTGGAGCACGTTCGCCGGCCTCGGGCTCCCGCTGGATCTGCCCGCCGGGACGCCCTGACGGTCAGGGCAGGGGCGTCCAGGCCACGGCCTCGCCGGCCCGGGCGCCGCCCGCGGGCACCACGGCGATCGCGTCCGCGCCGGCCAGGGAGGTGACGGCGTGCGAGCCCTGGTGCGGGCGCGGCACGAGGCCCTCGGGGGCGAGCGCGCAGCGCAGCAGCAGGGGGCGCTCCGGGTGCCCGGCGACGGCCTCGGCCAGGGGCGCGCGCGCCCACGGCCCGTCGGGCACGCCGAGCAGCGGCCGGCCGAGGACGTGGGCGGCGATGGCCGCGGACGCCGGGTTGCCGGGCAGGCCCAGCGCGGTCCGGGCGCCCCGCCGCGCGATGACCGTCGGCCGGATGGGGGTGGCGCGCACGCCGCGGACCACCTCCTCGAAGCCGAGGCGGGTGAGGGCCGGCCGCACGAGGTCGTGGTCGCCGGCCGAGATGCCCCCGCAGGTGACGAGCACGTCGGCTCCGGCGTCGAGCATCGCGGCGAGCGCGTCGACCGTGACGTCCAGGCCGTCGCCCACCGTGGCCTCGGCGACCACCTCGGCGCCGGCGGCCGCGAGCTGGGCGGCCACCCCCAGGCGGCTCGAGTCGTGCACCTCGGCCGGGCCCGCCGGGGCGCCCAGCGGCACGAGCTCGGAGCCGGTGGCGAGCACCCCCACCCGGGGGCGGCGGGCGCAGCGCACCACGGCGAGCCCCACCGCGCCGATCGCCCCCACCTCGTGGGCCCGCACGCGGTGCCCGGCGGGCAGCAGCACCCCGCCGGCGCGGATCACCTCGCCGGCGCGGCGCACGTCCCGCCCCGGCGCGACGACCGCGCCCACGGCCACGGCGTCCCCGTCCGCGGCGACGATCTCGCGGCGCGCCACGGCGTCGGCGCCCGGCGGCAGCAGGGCGCCCGTGGAGATCGCCATGGCCTCGCCGGGCCGCAGCGCCGCCCCGCGCGGTGCCCCGGCGGCGCTCTCGCCGGCCGCGAGCAGCGTCCCCGGGGTGTCGGCGGCGCGGACGGCCCAGCCGTCCATCGCGGACACGTCGGCGGCGGGCAGGTCGCGCGCCGCCACGACGTCCTCGGCCAGGGTGCGGCCGGCGGCGGCGCCCACGGGGACGTCCTCGCTGCCGGTGGCGGGGGCGAGGTCCCGCGCCAGGTCCCGCGCGCGGGCGAGGTCGGCGTCGGCTACCAGGGTGCGGGCAGCTCCGCGCCGTCGCGCTCGCGCAGGCGCCGCACGCGGGCCGCGGCGCCGCCGCGCCGCGGGTCGACCTCGCCGAGCAGCCCGAGCAGCATCTCGGCGGCCGGCAGGTCCTCGCGGCCGGAGGTCGTGGCGGCCCATGCCTCCAGCAGCTCCGGATCGGCGGCGCCCATCACCCCCGTGCGCAGGACGCCCTCGATGCGGTGGCGCGCCTCCACCACCAGCGGCACCTCGGAGTGGGGGAGCAGCGGGCCGTGGTACCGCTGCAGGGCGAGGCCGACGCGCCCCTCGCGGGCGAGGCGCTCGATCTCGAGGACGTCGCAGGCCACGCCCTCCGCCAGGCGGTAGGGCCGCGCCTCGATGAGGCCGGGGAGCTGGGAGCGCAGGCGGCTCAGCTCCGCCCGCACCGTGACGGCCTTGCCGTGCTCGCCGTAGAGCTCCAGTGCGAGCTGCTCCGCGGTCAGGCCCTGGGGGCTCAGCGCCAGCAGCACCAGCATCTCGGCCTGGCGGGGGCCGACGTCGGTGCGGGTGCCGCCGCGCTCGATGCACGGGCGCGGGCCGCCGACGCACACCCGCGCGGCGGGCGGCCCGGGGCGGCCGCGCGCGGGCCCCCGGCGCCACAGCACATGGCCGCGGCCCTCGTCGATGGACTCGATCGCGGCGAGGCCGCCGTCCGCGAGCGCCACGTCCCCGCCGCCCTCGGCGGGGATCTCCAGCGGCCCGCGCACCCAGCCGTGGGGCAGCGACATGAGCACCCGGCCCTGGGCCCCGAGCAGCGCGGTCGGCTGCGTGGCCCCCGCGATGCGGGAGCAGTAGAGCTCGCGCAGGCGCTGCTCGGCGCGGCGGCGGTCGGCCGCGAGGCTCGCCTCGGCGTAGGCGGCTGCCGCCGACACGAGCGAGAGCGTGTGCGGGTGGGCCGTCTTGAGGTGGCCCGTCAGGTCGATGACGCCCAGGATGTCGCCCGTGTCCGGGTCGTGGATCGGCGCGCCGGAGCACTGCCACGGGTGGACCGTCCGGCTGTAGTGCTCGGCGGAGAAGATCTGGACCGGGTGGTCGAGCGCGATCGCCGTGCCGAGGGCGTTGGTGCCCGCGCCGGCCTCGCTCCAGTCGGCGCCGCGCACGAGGCGCATCTCCTCGGTGGCCTCCACCACCCGGCGGTGCCCCTCGATCCACAGGAGCACGCCGGTCGCGTCGCTGATGACGAGCATGTGGCCGGCCTGGGTGGTCGCCTCGCGCAGCATGTGCCGCAGCACCGGCAGGGCGCCGAACAGGACGTGGTGCTCCCAGCGGTCGTCGATGTCGTCCAGGCCCAGCAGCACGTCGGGGCGGTGGCCGCCCGGGTCCACGCCGGCCGCGCCGGACCGCTCCCAGGACTCCGCGATCACCGGCCGCAGCCCGCGGATCTCCTCGCCCGCCGTGAAGGCGTCGTGCAGGCGGCGCAGCGAGCGCGCGTGGCTCATGCGGTCGCCGAGCGCCTCCACCGCCGTCCAGCGGACCGTCGTCGTGCCCCCGTCAGCGTCCATCGGCCAATGGTCCGCTCCGGGGGCCCCGGAATCAACCGGACCTCGTGACCGGTGCAACGTGGGTGCAACCCCCCGGGGGCGCAACCCGTCCGCAACCCCACCGCTCCTACGGTCTCGTCGTTCGTGAATTTCGACACGAACTCCCCACGAGACAGGAGCACCGATGTCCACCACCAGCACGCCCCCCCGGTCCCGCCGGCTGCCGACCGGCACGCGCGAGCTGCTGATCGACGGGCGGTGGCGGGAGGCGGCGAGCGGCCGCACCTTCGAGACGGTCGACCCGGCGACGGGCGAGGTCCTCGCCGAGGTCGCCGAGGGCGGCGCGGCGGACGTGGACCTCGCCGTCCAGGCGGCGCGCCGCGCCCTCGACGGCCCCTGGGGCCGCATGACCCCGTCCGAGCGCGGCCGCATCGTCCACCGCGTCGGCGACCTCATCGCCGAGCACGCGGACGAGCTCGCCGAGCTCGACTCGCTCGACAACGGCAAGCCCAAGAGCGTCGCCCTCGCGGCCGACGTCGCGCTGTCCGCCGACCTCTTCTGGTACATGGCCGGCTGGGCCACCAAGCTGAAGGGCGGCACCATCACGCCGTCCGTGCCGTACATGCCCGGCGCCGAGTTCCACTGCTACACCACCCGCGAGCCGGTCGGCGTCGTGGGCCAGATCATCCCCTGGAACTTCCCGCTGCTGATGGCGGCCTGGAAGCTGGGCCCGGCGCTGGCGACCGGCAACACGGTCATCCTGAAGCCGGCCGAGCAGACGCCGCTCAGCGCGCTGCGCCTCGGCGAGCTGATGCTGGAGGCCGGCGTGCCGGACGGCGTCGTCAACGTCATCCCGGGGTACGGCGAGACGGCCGGCGCCGCGATCGCCGCCCACGAGGGCATCGACAAGGTCGCCTTCACCGGCTCGACCGAGGTCGGGAAGATGATCCTCCGCGCCGCCTCGGGCAACCTGAAGCGGGTCTCCCTGGAGCTGGGCGGCAAGTCGCCCAACATCATCCTGTCGGACGCCGACGTGGACGCCGCCATCGCGGGCGCCGCGCAGGGCATCTTCTTCAACCAGGGCGAGGTCTGCAGCGCGGGCTCGCGCCTCTACATCCAGCAGGACCAGTTCGACCGGGTGGTCGAGGGCGTCGCCGAGGCGGCCCGGAACATCCGGGTCGGACACGGCCTGGACCCGGACACCCAGATGGGCCCGCTCGTGTCGCAGGAGCAGTTCGACCGGGTGACCGGCTACCTCGCGGCCGGCGCCGACGAGGGCAGCCGCGCCGTCGCCGGCGGCGAGGCGATCGACGGCGACGGCTGGTTCGTGCAGCCGACGGTGCTCGTGGACGCCCAGCCGGACCACCGCATCGTGCGGGAGGAGATCTTCGGGCCGGTGATCGCGGCGATGCCGTTCGCCGACATCGACGACCTCGCCCGCCAGGCGAACGACTCCCACTACGGCCTGGCGGCCGGCGTGTGGACGAAGGACGTCTCGGCGGCGCACCGCCTCGCCAAGCGCATCAAGGCGGGCACGGTCCACGTCAACACGTACCACGTGTTCAGCGCCGAGCTGCCGTTCGGCGGCTACAAGCAGTCGGGCTGGGGCCGGGAGATGGGCGAGGAGGTCCTCAACGCCTACCTCGAGACCAAGTCCGTGATCGTCGGGCTCTAGCGAGCCTGATCCGGGCCCGCCCTTCGCACAGGGGGCGGGCCCGGGGGACGCGGGGATCCGCGGCCCGGCCGTCGCCGGCCCCCCTCCGGCGGCAGCCAGGCCGCGAGCCCCGGGTCGCGCCCGGCCACCGAGGCCCGGGTGACCGCGGTGGGACCGAACCGGTCGCGCACCGCGTCGAGGGCCTTGTCCAGGGCGTCGGAGGCCGGCTCGTCGATGGGCAGGGTGAGCTGGCCGTCGGCGTGCTCGTCGTCGAGGTTCGAGACGGTGATGCCCAGCAGGGTGAGGCCCCGGGCGGCGACCACCGGGCCGGCGTCCTCCAGCAGCGTCCGCGCCGCCGCGAGCACGGTGGACGACGACGCCGTCGGGCGGGGGAGGGTGCGCGAGCGGGTGGCCGCGGAGTAGTCGCCGAAGCGCAGCCGCAGGGTCACGGTGCGGCCGGAGCGCCCCGCCTGGCGCATGCGCCGGGTGACCCGGTCCACCAGCCCCACGAGCACGGCGTCGAGCGCCTCGGGGGAGCGGGGCCGCCGCCCGAGCGCCGACTGGGCGCCGAACGTGCGCCGCCGCCGCCGCCCCTCGACCGGTCGCGGATCGAGGTTGTGCGCGAGCGCGTGGAGGTGCCGGCCGGACGCCTTGCCGAGCACCTCCACCAGCCGGTCCTCGCCGAGCGCCGCGAGATCCCCGACACGCGTCAGGCCCCGCCGGTGCAGCCGCGCGGCCGTCGCCGGGCCGACCCCCCAGAGCCGCTCCACGCGCAGCCCGTGCAGCAGGGCGATCTCGCACTCCTCGGGGATCACCATGAGGCCGTCGGGCTTGGCGAGGGCGCTCGCCACCTTGGCGAGGCTCTTGGTGGTGGCGACGCCGACGGTGATCGGCAGCCCGGTGCGCTCGCGCACGTCCCGGCGCAGGCGCAGGGCGATCTGCGTGGGCGTGCCGAAGGCCCGGGCCATGCCGCGCACGTCGAGGAACGCCTCGTCGATCGAGAGGCCCTCCACGACGGGCGAGGTGTCGCGGAAGACCTCGAAGACCGCCTTGCTGGCCGCCACGTAGGCCTCCCAGCGCGGCGGCACCGTGACCGCGTCCGGGCAGAGGCGCCGGGCCGTGGCGCCGCCCATCCCGCTGTCGACGCCCATCCGCTTCGCCTCGTAGCTGGCCGCCGTCACCACCCAGCCGCCCACGAGCACGGGCCTCCCGCGCAGGGACGGGTCGTCGCGCTGCTCCACCGAGGCGAAGAAGGCGTCGAGGTCCGCATGGAGGATGGCCGCCTCGCGTCCCGTCATCGAACACATGTTCGCTCATGCGCCGGTCGGCAGACGAATTTCCGCGAGGGGTGTCGATCCACGACGATCCCGTTCGTCTCAGGGGGCGACCACCCGGAACGAGGAGGACGTCATGAAGTACATGCTGCTGATCCACCACGGCGAGACCCCGGTGCCCGGCCAGGACGCGTGGGACGCCCTGAGCCGGGAGCAGCAGGAGTCCGTGTCCGCGGCCTACCAGGCCCTCAACGCGACCCCCGGCGTGACCCCCGGCCAGTACATGCAGCCGCCCGACGCCGCGACCACCGTGCGCGTCGCCGACGGCCGCACGCTCACCACCGACGGCCCGTTCGCCGAGACGAAGGACGCCCTCGGCGGCTACCTCTTCCTGGAGGCGGACGACCTGGACGCGGCGATCGCCGTCGCGGCGCGGATCCCGGCCGCCTACATGGGCGGGGGCGTCGAGATCCGCCCGCTCGTGGAGTGGTGAGCGAGGCGCCACTCGAGCGCGCCTTCCGCGACCACTGGGGGCGCGTGCTGGCCGCCCTGATCGGCCTGCTCGGCGACTTCGACCTCGCCGAGGAGGCCGCGCAGGAGGCCTTCGCCATCGCCGCGGAGCGCTGGCCGCGCACCGGCGTGCCGGACCGTCCCGCCGACTGGCTCGTGGCGACGGCACGCAACCGGGCGATCGACCGCATCCGGCGCGCCCGCGTGCTGGCCGAGAAGACCCGCCTGCTGGACGTGCCGGAGGCGGTGGAGGACGAGGTGGACCCCGACGGCGCGACCTTCCCCGACGAGCGGCTGGAGCTCGTGTTCACCTGCTGCCACCCCGCGCTGGCGGTGGAGGCCCAGGTGGCCCTGACGCTGCGCACCCTCGGCGGGCTCACGACGGCCGAGATCGCCCGGGCCTTCCTGGTGCCCGAGGCGACCATGGCCCAGCGGCTCGTGCGCGCCACGCGCAAGATCCGCACCGCCGGCATCCCCTTCCGGGTGCCCGACGACCACCTGCTCCCGGACCGCCTCGCGGCGGTCCTCGCCGTCGTCTACCTGATCTTCAACGAGGGCTACTCCGGCCGCGGCGACCTGGCGGCCGAGGCGATCCGGCTGGGCCGCGACCTGGCGGGGCTCATGCCCGACGAGCCGGAGGTGCACGGCCTGCTGGCCCTGATGCTCCTGCACGACGCGCGCAGCGCGGCGCGCCTGCGCGACGGCGAGCTGGTGCTGCTGGCGGACCAGGACCGCGCGCTCTGGGACGCCGCGGAGATCGCCGAGGGGCAGGCGGCGCTCGACCGCGCCCTGGCCCTGCGCGGGCGCGGGCCCTACCTGGTGCAGGCCGCCATCGCCTCACTGCACGCCGAGGGCGACAGCGACTGGGAGCAGGTCGCCGCGCTCTACGGCGAGCTCTCACGGCTCACGGGATCGGCCGTGGTGGAGCTCAACCGCGCCGTCGCGGTGGCGGAGGCGGGGGACCCCGCCGCGGGCCTCGCGATCGCCGACGGCCTGCCGCTCGACGGCTACCACTACCTCCACGCGACCCGCGCGGAGCTGCTGCGGCGGCTCGGCCGCGACGACGAGGCCGCCCGCGCGTACGACCGCGCTCTGGAGCTGGTGCGCGACGAACCCGAGCGGCGCTTCCTGGAACGCCGCCGGGCGGCGCTCGGGTAACGAACACGCCGCCAACCCGGAGGCCCCGTCATGGAGGTCCCGAGCGGAACCCGCGCTTCGACCAGGGTCGGAAGAAGGAGGCGGGGCTTCAGCCCTCTCCACCCAGGAGGCGATCTACGACGTCCTCCGACGTTGAGAGTGGCTCGGGCACCGCCGTCCACGGCTCCAGCCCATCTCCGTATTCCCACGCTGCAGTGTCCTCAGCATCTGCGACGGACGGATGCCAGGTGTCTCCGGCGAACTCTCCATCCGCTGTCCAGCGGGTGATCGCGAAGCCGGCTTCGGCCTGCTGCAGGAGGAGCAGCCTCGGCTGGTCCATCGCCCCTCGCGGAGTTTCGTGTCTGGTCCGTCCGCGCCCGCCGCCGACCGTGACCCATGCGTAGCGAAGCGCGCGCGTCGGCATGTGGCGATCCCTTCCTCGGGTTGATGTCGCGTCCGTGATCCTGAAGCGTCGGAGGCCGTCTCGCGACATGACGCCACCGGGGCGATCGCGCCGTCCTGGAACGCCGCCGCGCGGCGCTCGGGTAGCGTGCACCCATGGTCGGTCCGCTGGAGGGGAGGGTGGCGCTCGTCGCCGGGGCGACCCGCGGCGCGGGCCGCGGCATCGCGGTGGAGCTCGGCGCTGCGGGGGCCACGGTCTACTGCACGGGCCGCTCCGGCGGGGGGCGCCGCGGCGACTACGACCGGCCCGAGACGATCGAGGAGACCGCGGCGCTGGTCGACGCGGCCGGCGGCCGCGGCGTGCCGGTGCGCGTCGACCACCTCGTGCCGGACGAGGTCGCGGCGCTCGTGGCGCGGATCGACCAGGACGAGGGGCGGCTGGACGTCCTCGTCAACGACGTCTGGGGCGGCGAGACCCTGGTCGGGTGGCACCAGCCGCTGTGGGAGCACGACCTGGAGAAGGGGCTCCGCATGCTGCGCCTCGCGGTCGACACCCACCTCATCACCAGCCATCACGCGCTGCCGCTGCTCATCCGGCGGCCCGGCGGCCTCGTGGTCGAGATGACCGACGGCACCGCCGAGTACAACGCGGCGAACTACCGGCTGTCGGCCTTCTACGACCTGGCGAAGGCGGCCGTCATCCGGCTCGCGTTCGCGCAGTCGAGGGACCTCGCGCCCCACGGCGGCACCGCCGTCGCCCTCACCCCCGGCTGGATGCGCTCGGAGATGATGCTCGACCACTTCGGGGTCACCGAGGAGACGTGGCGCGACGCCCTCGGCGCGCAGCCGCACTTCGCGATCTCCGAGACGCCCCGGTTCACCGGCCGCGCCGTCGCCGCCCTCGCCGCCGACCCCGACCTCGCGCGGTGGAACGGCCAGAGCCTGTCGAGCGGCGGGCTGGCGATCGAGTACGGCTTCACCGACCTCGACGGCTCCCGCCCGGACTGCTGGCGCTACCTGGTCGAGGTGATGGACGCCGGCCTCCCGGCCGACGTCACGGGATATCGCTAGCCCAGGGCCTCCAGCAGCGCGTCGACGGCGGGCACCTGCCCGCGCACCAGCAGCTCCCGCGCACGCTCCGGGGTGACCCAGGCGGCGCGGTCGATCTCGGGGAACTCGGCGGTGCGTCCGGAGCCCCGCGGCCACTCCATCGTGAAGGTGTTGCTGCGGGCCGCGGCGGCCTCGAGGTCGCCCTCGCGGGCGAACACGGTGACGCGCTTGCCCCCCGACTGGACGAACTCGCCCAGCGCGAGGCCGGGCCCGGGCGGCGGCGGGGAGCCCATCTCCTCGGCGAACTCGCGCTCGGCCACCCGCTCGGGCTCCTCACCCGGCTCGGCGAGCCCCTTCGGGATCGACCAGGCGCCCGCGTCCTTCCGCGCCCAGAAGGGGCCGCCCATGTGGCCGATCAGCACCTCCACGCCGCCGTCTCGCCGGCGGTAGAGCAGCAGGCCCGCGCTCGCCGGGGGCATCAGTCCGCGGGCTTGCGGGCGCGGCTCGGGGCGACCCGGGGCGCCTCGTCCGGCATCTTCGGGTAGACCGGCGGCCACGGGTTGTCCGGGATGCCCGCCGCCAGGTCGGCCCGGTACCGCTCGACGAGCGGCTCGATCGAGTGCGGCGCGTCGTCGATCGCGGCCCAGGGATCCCCGCCGGCGGCGACCCGGCCGGGGACGCTGCGGATGGTGAGCTCGTCGGGGACGATCCCCTTCAGCTCGTCCCAGAGGAACGGCGTGGACACCTGGCCGCCCGGCCGCGCCCGCACGCACCACGCCCCGAACACGGTCTTGTGGGGCGCGTTCTGGTTGAAGTCCACGAACACGCGCTCGCCGCGCTCCTCCTTCCACCAGGCCCCCGTGATGAGGTCCGGGCGGCGCCGCTCCATCTCCCGCGCCACCGACACGGCGGCCTGGCGGACGGCGAACGAGTCCCAGCCCGGCTCCACCCGCACATAGAGGTGCAGCCCGCGGTTGCCGGTGGTCTTGGGGAAGGCGGTGATGCCGAGCTCGCCGAGGAACGCGCGCACCTCCGCGGCGGCCTCCTGAACCATCGAGAAGGTGACGCCGGGGGAGGGGTCCAGGTCCAGGCGCAGCTCGTCCGTCTCGTCCGGGGTGGGGGCGCGGTACGGCCAGGGGTGGAACCCGAGGCAGCCCTGGTTGGCGGCCCACAGGACGTGGGCGATGTCGTGCATCACGATCGCCCGTGATGTGGTGCCGTTGGGCGTCGAGACCGTGGTGGTCTCCAGCCAGTCCGGCGCGGTCTTCGGGATGCGCTTCTGGAAGAACGACGGCCCGGTGGCGCCGTCGGGGAAGCGCTGCAGCAGCGTGGGCCGGTCGCGCACCGTGCGCATCAGCGGCTCGGCGACGGCGAGGTAGTAGCGGGCGAGGTCGGCCTTGGTCTCCCCGTGCTCGGGGAACATCACCTTGTCCGGGCTGCTGATGGCGACGGCGCGGCCGCCGGCGTCGAGCTCCAGGGGCGGGGGCTTCGGGGGCACGGTCAGCCGATCCGCCCGGCCTGCCGGCGCAGGGCACGGGCGGCGACGCGCATGAGCAGGACGTTCGCGGCGGTCAGGCCCCCGAAGGCGAGGACGAGCAGGACCGTGCGCAGGTCGCCGTCCGTGTTGACCGCGGCGAGGAACAGGAGGCCGGACGCGAGGGCGCCGCAGCCGCCGACGATCGCGAGGGCGATGCGGTCGACCCAGCCGTCGACGACGTCGCGGTCCCCGCCGGCGTAGCGCTCGGTGCGCACCGTGAGGTTCCCGGACCGGAGCTGGTCGGCGAGCGTCTCCGCGTGCTCGGGCAGGGTGCGGAGCGACGGCATCATCCGCACCAGCTCCTGCTTCATCAGGTCCTCGGGGGTGCCGAACGCGTCCTGGTGGCCGGCCAGCACCACCTCGCGGCTCGCCCTCTGGAGGCTGAAGGTGGGCGCGACGCCGCGGAGGGTGCCCTCCAGGGTGACGAGCGCCCGGGCGAGGATCGTCATCGACCGTGGCGGCCGCAGACCGTGTCGCTGCATCACGGTGAGCACCTGCCCGATGAAGCGCGGGTCGATGCCGCCCGCCTCGGCGAGCTGCGCGAGCTGGGTCGTCATGTCCGCCTCGAGGGCGCGCAGGTCGGCGGTGCCGCTGTCGGCGGCCAGGTCGCGGGCCGCGCGGGCCAGCACGGAGGCGTCGCGCAGGGACACGCCGAGGGCGATGCCGCGGAGGCCCTGCAGGGCCCGGCCGTCCAGGCGCCCGACGGCGCCGAAGTCCAGCAGCCAGACCGTCCCCTCCGCGTCGATCATCAGGTTCCCGGGGTGCGGGTCGGCGTGGTACGTCCCGTCGTCGAGGATCTGCCCGAGGAACGAGGCGAGGACGCGGCGGGCGATCTCGGGGCGGGGGACCGGGGCCGCGTCGACCGCCGCCTGGTCGGCGATGGAGGCGCCGACGACCTCCTCCATCACCAGCACCCGCCCGGTGGAGAGGGTGCGGTGGACGGCGGGGACGGCGATCCCCTCGTCGCCGGCGCGGGCGGCGCGCAGGCGCGTGCCGACCTGGGCCTCGTGGCCGTAGTCCAGCTCCTCGCGGACGCCGGCGATCAGCTCCTCGGACAGGGCCGCCAGGTGGATGGTGCGCGCCGCGTCCACCCGCCGCTCGAGCTGGCGGGAGGCCAGTCGCAGCACGGCCGCGTCGCGGGCCACGACCTCGGCGATGCCGGGGCGCTGCACCTTCACGACCACCCGGGTCCCGTCGAACAGGGTCGCGCGGTGAGTCTGGCCGATGGACGCGGCGGCCAGCGGCTCCCACTCGAAGGTCGCGAACGCCTGCTCCACCGGCTCGCCGAGCTCCTCCTCCAGCACCGCCCGGATCCCCTCGGCCGGCACCGGCCGCACGTCGGCGCGGAGCGTGGCGAGCTCGGTGGTGAGGGCCGGGGGGAGGATGTCGGTGCGGGTGGAGGCGACCTGGCCGAACTTGACCAGCATCCCGCCCGAGTCCTCCAGCACGTCGCGCACCCGGCGCGAGAGGTCCGGCGACTCGAGGGCCGCCCGTGAGGCGTATCGCAGGTGCAGGAGGTTGTGGCGGCGGGCGTGCCCCGCCACCTCCCGCAGCCGCCCGTACGGCGCGAGGGCCTCGCCGACGGCCCGGCCCGGGTGCATGAGCCCGCGCGCGCCGCCGTGCCGCCTCCGGCCGTGGCCCGGATCGCGCCGGGTGAGGAGGTCGAGCGTGATCGCCACCGGCATCGCGGCCAGGGCGCCGAAGAACAGGATGAGCGCGGCCGACAGGAGGGTCTCCCGGAACCCCTCGATCTCGACCGTCACCCCGTCCGAGTCGGCGTCGCCCAGGATCACCACCGTCGCCGCGGCGCCGGCCACCCAGCCGATGAATCCCACGATCGCCCCGCGCAGCGGGCCGAGGCGCACGCCGAGCAGCCGGCCGCAGAGCTTGCCGACGGCCACGACGAACAGCACGAGCAGGATGAGCCCGACGAGCACGTGCATCTCGTGACCTCGCGCTGCGGCGGTGGGGGGACGGGCAGCCTTTCTACCACGGGGCCCGGCCCGGGCCCGCGCGGGGCGCCTATGATCGCCCCCGCATGCCCGAGCCCCCGCGCAGAACCAAGATCCTCGCCACCATCGGCCCCGCCTCGGACTCCGAGGCGACCCTGCGGGCCATGATGGAGGCGGGCATGGACGCCGTGCGGCTCAACCTGTCGCACGGGACGCTGGAGGAGGCGCTCGCCACCCACGCGCGCGTCCGCGCCCTGGCCGCCGACCTCGGCCGGCCCATCGGCACGCTCGTCGACCTCCCGGGCCCCAAGGTCCGCGCCGCGTCATTCGGGCGGGACGGGGTCGTGCTCCCCGACGGCCACCGCCTGCGGCTCGTCCCGGGCGGCGAGCGCTCGACGGCGGAGGTCGTGGGCGTCGGCTACGACCAGCTGCTCGACGGCATCGAGGCGGGCGACCGCATCGCGTTCGGCGACGGGGGCATCGACGTCGAGGTCACGGACGTCGGGCCCGACGCGCTGGAGGCCGTGGTCCTCCACGGCGGGCGCCTGACGGGCCGCCCCGGCGTCCACATCCCGTCGGAGCGCCTCCAGGTCAACACGCCGACCCCCGAGGACCTGCGCATCCTCGACGCCTTCGTCGAGGCGGGCGTGGACATGGTCGCGGTGTCCTTCGTCCGCTCCGCCCACGACGTCCGCCGCCTCGGCGCCGAGCCCCACCCCCGCGGGCCGCTCGTCGTGGCGAAGATCGAGACGCGCAGCGCCATCGACAACCTGGCCGGGATCCTCGACGCGGCCGGCGCCGTGATGATCGCCCGCGGCGACCTCGGCATCGAGTGCTCCATCGAGGACCTGCCGCACCTCCAGAAGCACATCATCCGCGAGTGCATCGCCCACGGGCGGCCCGCGATCACGGCGACGCAGATGCTGGAGTCGATGGTCCACGCGCCGACGCCCACCCGGGCGGAGGCCTCCGACGTGGCGAACGCGGTGTTCGACGGCTCGTCCGCCGTGATGCTCTCCGGCGAGACGGCGACCGGCCAGGACCCGGTGAACGTGGTGGCGACCATGGCCCGCCTCTGCGCCCGCGCCGACGCCAACTTCGACACCGAGTCGTGGAACCGCCTCGTCACCCGGCTGCGGGTCGCCGACCCCGACCACGGCGACGGCCGCTACCGGCGCATCACGGACACGATGACCGACGCGGCATGGCGGGTCGCCCAGGAGCTCGGGGCCGACGCGATCCTCTGCCTGACGCGCTCCGGCTTCACGGTCCGCGCGATCGCCCGCTACCGGCCGCGCACCCCGATCCTCGGATTCACCCCCGACGAGCGGGTGCGCCGCCAGCTCTCGATGAGCTGGGGCGCCACCCCGATGCCGCTCACGGCCTTCGCCGGCAACGAGGAGATGGTGCGCGAGGCCGTCGCCACGGCCCGGCAGGCGGGCCACGTGCGCGCCGGCGACATCGTCGTCGTGCTCGCCGGCATCGACGGCCGCTCGCGCACCACCGACGTCCTCCGGGTGGTGCACGTCACCTGATCGTCACTCCCGCCCGGGCCCCCGGAGGGAGCGGGAGAGCATGGGCAGGGTGAGGACCGTGAGAAGCCCCGCGCCGACGAGGGCGGCGGCGTTCTCCGGCCGCATCTCGCCGGTGGCGAGGCCGATCTCGGTGATCGCGACGATCAGCGGCAGGCCGGTCGCCGAGTAGAGGGCGAGGCGCAGCGGCTGGCGGCCGGGCAGGACCCGGAGGTAGAGGGCCAGCACCGGCACCCCGCGCAGCAGCAGGATCAGCCCGAAGAACACGAACATCCGGTCCGGCGACTCCAGGATCGAGTCGATGTCGATCCGCATCCCCGACTCCACGAAGAACGCGGGGATGAAGAAGCCGAACGCGATGCCCTCCAGCTTGCGGTCGAGACTGTGGTGGCCCTCCGGCAGGGCGCGCCGGAGCACGATCCCGGCGGCGAACGCGCCGAGCACGACGTCCAGGCCGAGCTCGCCGGCGAGGACGAGCAGCGCGACGAGCAGCACGACGGCCAGGCGCACCGTCGTCTGCGAGGAGGTCTCCGCGCCGAGGTCGACGAGCCTCCCGATGGGGTGGCGCCGCATCCAGTTGTGGAGCGGAACGACGAGCGCCGCGGCGAGCCCGAACCCGGCGAGGAGGACCAGGGAGTGCCACGCGCCCGTGGTGCTCAGGAACAGGGAGATCGCGAGGATCGGGAGGAACTCCCCGACCGCCCCGTTGGCGAGGATCGCCCGGCCGAGGCCGCCGGTCATCTCCCCGCCGTCGCGCAGGATCGGCATCAGCGTGCCGAGCGCGGTGGTGGTGAGCGCGATGGCGACGGGCAGAAAGGCGTGGACGTACCCGCCGGCAGCCAGCGCGCCGGTGACGGCCAGCGACGCGAGCATCGCGATCAGCCAGGCGCCGCCCGCCCTGGCGCCCTCCCGCCCGCGCAGGACGGTCAGGTCCAGCTCGTAGCCGGCGAGGAAGAACAGGAAGCCGAGCCCGACGTTGGCGATCAGGACGATCGCGGACTCGGTCTGCGCCAGGTCGAGCACCTCGGGGCCGATGACGACGCCCGCGACCAGCAGCAGCACCACCTCGGGGATGCGCGGCCCCGGCAGCAGCCCGGCGACGATGGGCGCCAGGGCGGCCACCACCACCATCACCAGGAGTGAGTCGAGCCCCTCGGGCAGTTCCATCGGCGGGAGTCATACCGGAGGGCACCGCCCCCCGCGCGCTACTCCGCCTGGGGGAGCTTCGCGCTGCCGCGCCGGGCGGGCTTGGCCGAGGGCGGCGGCACCATGGGGCCGATGTCGCCGTCCGGGGCGTCGTCGAGGTCGACGATCACCGGGGCGTGGTCGCTCGGCCCCGTCCCCTTGCGCGCCTGCCGGTCGACCCAGGCGGCGCGCACCCGGCCGGCGACGGGCCCCGAGGCGAGCGTCAGGTCGATGCGCATCCCCAGGTCCTTGTGGAACATCCCGGCGCGGTAGTCCCAGTAGGTGAAGACCCGGGAATCGGGCCAGCGCTCGCGCACCACGTCGTGGAGGCCCAGGTCGAGCAGCGCCCGCAGCGCCGCCCGCTCGGGCGGGGTCACGTGCGTCTGGCCCTCGTACGCCCCGGGGTCGAAGACGTCCTCGTCGGCGGGCGCGATGTTCATGTCGCCCGCGACCACGGCGTCGGCGGGGCCGGCGGCCACGACGTCGCGCAGCGCGGCGAGCCACTCCAGCTTGTAGCGGTAGTGGTCGGAGTCGGGCTGCCGCCCGTTCGGGACGTAGAGGGAGTGGACCCGCACGCCGCCGCAGGTGGCGGCGAGGGCGCGGGCCTCCGCGACGCCGTCCCAGTCCGGCGCGCCGGCGACCCCGCGGACGACGTCGTCCAGCCCCACCCGCGACAGGATCGCCACGCCGTTCCAGCCGCCCTGCCCGAAGGCCGCCACCTCGTACCCGCGCGCGGCGAGCTCGTCGTCGAGGAGCCCCGCGAACACCTCGTCGCCGAGCTTCGTCTCCTGCAGGCACACGACGTCCGGCGCCCGCTCGTCCAGCCACGGCAGCAGCCGCGGCATCCGCTGCTTCACCGAGTTGACGTTCCAGGTGGCGATCCTCACCGGCGCCCCATCGATCCGAGCGAGCGGACGAGCGCCGCCAGCCGTGCCCGGTCGTCGCGCAGGTTCCCGACGGTGCCGGCCAGGCGCCGCTCGCCCTCGGGGGTGAGGCGCAGCAGGGTGCTGCGGCCGTCGTCGGGGGACGCGTCGCGCGCCAGGAGCCCGGCCGCCTCGGCGCGGGCCACCAGGTCGGTGACGGTGTTCTGGGCGAGCTGCATCCGCCGCGCGAGGTCGGTGACCGTCGCGCGCTCGCTGCCGTCGGGCGCGCCCTTCACGAGCAGCAGCAGCAGGTGCCGCTGCGGCGTGAGCCCGTTGGCGGCGGCGATCTCCTCGCTGCGCCGCATGAACCGGCGCAGCCCCTCCCGGAGCGCGGCGGCGTCGCGGTAGTCCTCCGGCGTGACCGCGCGGTCGGCGGGGCTGGTCATCGCCCGCAGGCTAGCGATGCCGTCCGCCGCACCGCCGCCCCTTGCGCAAAGAACATCGTAGTCCGATATGGTTGCCGCCATTACTGGAATAGGCGCCGGGAATAGCGCCTTTCGAGGGGAGGGTGCGTGTCACGACGGGCCGGGGGTCAGTGGGCGCGGGGTCACCGCGAGCCGCTGAACAGCAGCGAGCGGGTGAAGCGCGACGACGACGGGCTCAACGTCCGCGCGCGGATCGTCGACCGCTACGCGCGGGACGGCTTCCGCTCCATCCACCCCGACGACCTGCGCGGGCGGTTCCGCTGGTGGGGCCTCTACACCCAGCGCCGGCAGGGGGCGACGGGCGACGTCGAGGAGGTGGAGGACGAGCACTTCATGATGCGCGTCCGCATCCCCGGCGGGCGCCTCACGAGCGACCAGCTGCGCACCGTCGGCGGCATCGCCCGCCGGTACGGGCGTGACGTCGCCGACGTGACCGACCGGCAGAACGTCCAGTTCCACTGGATCCGCATCGAGGACGTCCCGGCGATCTGGGACGAGCTGGAGGCCGCCGGCCTGAGCACCGCGCAGGCCTGCGGCGACGTGCCCCGCACCACCATCGGCTGCCCCCTCGCCGGCGTCGACGGCCGGGAGCTGATCGACGCCACGCCGCACATCGCGGCGGTCGAGGCGCACCTGCTCGACCCCGCGTTCTCGAACCTGCCCCGCAAGTTCAAGACCTCCGTGGCCGGGTGCGCGGACCACTGCGCCCAGCACGAGATCAACGACGTCTCGTTCGTCGGGGTGCGCCACCCGGACGGCCGCGTCGGCTACGACCTCTGGGTGGGCGGGGGCCTCGGGCCCGCGCCGCGCCTCGCCCGCCGGGTCGGCGCCTTCGTGCCGCCGGAGCGCGTCGGCGAGGTGTGGGCCGGCGTGGCGGGCCTGTTCCGCGACTACGGGTTCCGCCGCTCCCGCAACCACGCGCGGTTCAAGTTCCTGGTAGACGACTGGGGGCCGGAGCGGGTGCGCGAGGTGCTCGAGGCCGAGTACCTGACGGCGCCGCTCGGCGACGGCCCCGCGCCGGCGCCGTCCACCTCGGCCCAGCGCGACCACGTGGGCGTGTTCGAGCAGGCGGACGGGCGGCACTACGTCGGGGCCGCCCCCCGGGCCGGCCGCACGTCCGGGAGCGAGCTGGAGCGGGTCGCCGACCTGGCGGACCGCTTCGGGGCCGGCCGCGTGCGCCTCACCACGCGCCAGAAGATCGTCGTGCTCGACGTCGAGGCCGGCGGGGTCGACCCCCTCGTCGCCGCGCTGGAGGAGATGGACCTCGTCGTCCACCCGGGGCCGCTCCGCGGCGGCGCCATGTCGTGCACCGGGAACGAGTTCTGCAAGATCGCGGTGGCCGAGACGAAGGTCCGCACCGACGCCCTCGTGCGCGCCCTCGAGTGCCGCCTGCCGGACCTCGAGGAGCCCGTGCGCATCCACGTCAACGGGTGCCCCAACTCGTGCGCGCGCGTGCAGGTCGCCGACATCGGCCTGCTCGGTTCGCTGATGCCCGGCGAGGACGGCACGCGGGTGGAGGGCTTCCAGGTGCACGTGGGCGGGCACCTCGGCCCGGACGCCGCCGTCGGCCGCCGGGTGAAGGCCCTGCGGGTGCGCGGCGACGAGCTCGAGGACTACCTGGAGGGGCTCCTGCGCCGCTTCCTCGACACCCGCGACGAGGACGAGCCCTTCCACGCGTGGGCCGCGCGCGCCGACGACGCCTGGCTGCAGCCGGCCGTGGCGGCCGTCGCATGAGCACGACCCGCCTGGCGCCGTTCCACTGCCCGTACTGCGGCGAGGGCGACCTGCGCCCGGGGGGCAACGGCCTCCAGGGCCTCCACTGGTGCCCCGACTGCGACCGCCGTTTCGGCCTGCGCTTTGCCGGCCTCGGACCCGACGAGATCACCACCGATCAGGGAGATGGGAATGACCACAGCAGCACGTGAGCGCGTCCTGACGTCCACCGACGAGGTGGCCGCGCTCGGCGCCGGCGACGACGTCCGCCTCATCGAGGTCGACGAGGACACCACGGCCTACGGCCTCGGCCACATCCCGGGCGCCATCGCCTGGCACTGGCGCGACGACCTCCACGAGGGGCTGCGCCGCGAGGTGATCGGCCAGGACGAGCTCGCCGCCCTGCTCGGCCGCTCGGGCGTCGGCCCGGAGACCACCGTCGTCCTCTACGGCGGCAACAACAACTGGTTCGCCGCCTACGCCTACTGGCTCCTCCGCCACCGCGGCTTCGACCGGGTGCGCCTGATGGACGGCGGCCGCAAGAAGTGGGAGCTCGAGGACCGCGACGTGGTGACCGACGTGCCGGAGACCGCGGCCGCCGACCCCGGCCCCCTCGGCCCGGAGCGCCCCGGCTTCCGCGCCCACCGCGACGAGGTGCTCGCCCACATCGGCGTGGACGGCGCGACCATGGTGGACGTCCGCAGCCCCGCCGAGTTCTCCGGCGAGCTGGTCGCCCCGCCGCACCTGCCGCAGGAGCAGGCCCAGGTGCCCGGGCACATCCCCGGCGCCGCCAACGTCCCGTGGGCCGTCACGGCCCGCGACGACGGCTCCTTCCGCGACGACGAGGAGCTCGCCACCCTCTACGCCGGCGTCGGCGTGACCCCCGACACGGACGTCATCACCTACTGCCGAATCGGCGAGCGGTCGAGCCACTCCTGGTTCGTGCTCCACGAGCTGCTCGGGTACGACCGCGTCCGCAACTACGACGGCTCCTGGACCGAGTACGGCAGCCTGGTGGGCGTGCCGGTCGAGCGGTAGCTCGACATCCGGGCCTCGGCCGGGCGATCAGTCGATCGCCCGGCCGCGTCTCCCCGTCGCCGGGCCCCGTCACCATGGGGCCCCGGGCGGACGCGTGGTGAGGTGCCGGTCCAGCATGCCGGCGGCGGTCGCCGGGTCCTGCGCGTAGTACGCGCGGTTGATCGCGCTGAACGGTTCCCATCTCTCGGGGACGTCGGCCTCCAGCATCGGCGCCTCCACGGGGCAGACCTCCATGCACGCGGAGCAGTCGATGCACTCCCACGGGTCGATGTGGAGGATGCGGGCCTGCGCGAAGCCCTCCTCGCCGGGCCGCGGGTGGATGCAGTCCACCGGGCAGGCCTCGGCGCAGACGGTGTCGACCACCCCGACGCAGGGCTCGGTGATGACGTAGGCCACGGCCGGGATTATACTTCGCATTACGATGTACTGCCCCCCGACCGGGCCATCCGTCCGGGGGGCGCCCGGCCGCCGGCCCGATGGGATCCTCGCCACGGCGTCCTTCCCGGAGACGCCACTCCCGGACGACTGGAGCCCCCCAATGCCGGATCCCACCGCCACCCGGCCGCTGACCCCCCGCCTCACGGCCGTCTACCGCGAGGTCCTGGCCCGCAACCCCGGCGAGGCCGAGTTCCACCAGGCGGTGGGGGAGGTGCTGGAGAGCCTCGGGCCCGTCGTCGCGAAGCACCCCTGCTACGCCGAGGCGGGCATCCTGGAGCGCCTCTGCGAGCCGGAGCGCCAGATCATCTTCCGCGTGCCGTGGGTGGACGACGCCGGGCGGGTGCGCATCAACCGCGGCTTCCGGGTGGAGTTCAACAGCGCCCTCGGCCCGTTCAAGGGCGGGATGCGCTTCCACCCCTCGGTCTACGCCGGGGTCATCAAGTTCCTCGGCTTCGAGCAGGTGTTCAAGAACGCCCTCAGCGGGATGCCGATCGGCGGCGGCAAGGGCGGCTCCGACTTCGACCCGCACGGGCGCAGCGACGACGAGGTCATGCGCTTCTGCCAGTCGTTCATGACCGAGCTCTACCGTCACCTCGGCGAGTACACGGACGTCCCGGCCGGCGACATCGGCGTGGGCGAGCGCGAGATCGGCTACATGTTCGGCCAGTACAAGCGCATCACCAACCGCTACGAGTCGGGCGTGCTGACCGGAAAGGCCCTCGGCGTGGGCGGCGCGCAGGTGCGGCGCGAGGCCACGGGCTACGGCCTCGCGATCTTCACCGAGGAGATGCTCCAGACGACGGGGCGGTCCCTGAGCGGCCGGCGGGTGGTCGTCTCGGGGTCCGGCAACGTCGCCATCCACACCGTCGAGAAGGCGCGGGACCTCGGCGCCCAGGTGGTCTCGTGCTCGGACTCGGGCGGCTACATCGTGGACGAGGCCGGGATCGACGTGGCCCTGCTGAAGCAGGTCAAGGAGCGCGAGCGCGGGCGGCTCACCGAGTACGCGGCCCGCCGCGAGGGCGCCCGTCACGTCGAAGGCGGGTGCGTCTGGGAGGTGCCCTGCGAGGTCGCGCTCCCCTGCGCCACCCAGAACGAGATCAGCGCGGCCGACGCGCGGCGCCTCGTGGACGGCGGGTGCATCGTCGTGGCCGAGGGCGCCAACATGCCGACGATGCCCGACGCGGTCCGCCTGCTCGTGTCCGAGGGGGTGATGTTCGCGCCCGGCAAGGCCGCCAACGCGGGCGGCGTGGCGACCTCCGCCCTGGAGATGCAGCAGAACGCGACGCGCGACTCGTGGACCTTCGAGTACACGGAGGAGCGGCTCGGGGAGATCATGCGCGCCATCCACGAGCGCTGCGCGACCACGGCCGAGGAGTACGGCACCCCCGGCGACTACGTCGCGGGCGCGAACATCGCCGGGTTCATCGCCGTGGCCGACGCGATGCTCGCCCTGGGGCTCGTCTAGGGAACGAGGGACACCGCGAGCCAGAGGGTCGCGAGGGCGGCGAGCAGCAGGAAGGCGTCGAACACGATCCCGAGGCGGCGCCAGCGCCCCGCGGCCTCCGGGTCCCCGGCGTCCTCCGCGCGCCGCACGCGCGGCCCCTGCCAGAAGGCGTGCAGCGCCGTCACGACGGCCATCGCGACGAGAAGGCCGATCTTGGCGACGATCCGCCGGCCGTAGTCGCTGTCGGGCAGGTCGGCGAGCGTGAGCCCGCGGTGGTCGATGAGCGCGAAGCCCGTGACCA
>JBFWPT010000043.1:24816-36658 GCA_050249835.1 Thermoleophilia bacterium | reverse complement strand
CCGCGGCGACGCCGCCTTCCCGACCTGGCTCCATCGGATCGCGGTCAACGAGGCCAACCGCTACCTTGCCCGCGAGAGTCGGCGCGAGTTCGTGCCCTATGAGGACGTGATGGCGCAGGTCCCCGACCTCGCCGCTGACGTACCGGGGCGCGCGGAGTCGAACGAGACGCGCCGCAGGCTCGAGGCGCTCCTCGCCGGGCTGCCCGGGAACTACCGTGCGGCCGTCGTCCTGCGCGACGTCGAGGGGATGACCAATGCGGAGGCGGCCGACATGCTCGGCGTGGACCTCCGCAACTTCAAGAGCCGTTTACACCGGGGCCGGATGGCCCTGCGGCGGGGCCTCGAGGAGCTCGCGCGAGAGACGTGAGACCCCGCGGCGCGGTCGGGGTGGCGACCCTCGCCCGGCGACAGGTGAATCCCGGCGCACGCCGCCCGGGTCGATGGGGGTGCCATGGCCGACGAGACCCGGATCCCTCTCATGCGCAGGCGCTCCTGCGAGCGCGTGCGGTCGCTCATGAGCGACCACCTCGACGGTGACCTCGACCCGCGGACCCGCCGGCGCGTCGATCGGCACGTCCGCTTCTGCCGCCGCTGCCGGCGCGTCCTCGGCAACCTGCGTGCGACGATCGACGGCCTCGCGCGGCTCGCGGATCCCGACGGGCACGAGGCCGAGGGGGACACTGGCGATGGGCACCCTCGCCGCCGACGCGCATCGGGCGGCCCGTGACCGGCGCCCACGCAGATTTCGAGCCGATCGCCTCCTACGGGATGCTCTCGGACTGCAGCTCGGCGGCGCTCGTGAGCCGGAGGGGATCGATCGACTGGCTGTGCCTGCCGCGCTTCGACTCCCCCTCGGTGTTCTCCCGCCTGCTCGATCCCCGCGGCGGCCACTGGTCGATCCGCCCCGCCGGCCGGTTCGAGGTGCGGCGGCGCTATCTGCCCGGGAGCCTCGTGCTCGAGACGACCTTCGAGACCGGCACCGGCACGGTCCGCCTCACGGACGCCCTCGGGTTCGCACAGGGGCAGCGGGGTCACGACCTCGGGCTCGGCGCCCCCCACGAGCTGCTGCGCTCGGTGGAAGGGGTGGCGGGCGAGGTGCCGCTGGTGATGGAGCTCTCCCCACGCCCGGAGTACGGGCTGGTGCGTCCGCTGCTGCGCGTCACCGACACGGGCGCGCGGACCTTCGGCGGGCCCAACCAGTTCGCGCTGAGCGCGCAGGTCCCCCTGGCCGTCAACGATTCGGCGCTGTGGAGCGCGTTCACGCTCCGCGAGGGCGAGCGCGAGGGGTTCTGCATGGCCTGGGCGGCGGCCGAGAGCCGCCCACCGGAAACCTGCGCCCCCTTGGCCGTCCCGGCCAGGATCGCCGATGCCGTGGCGGCCTGGCGCTCCTGGGAGGCTGACCACGACATCCACCGCGGACCCCATCGCGAGCTGATCCGCCTCTCGTCGCGCGTACTCAAGGGCCTCAGCTGCCGCCCGACCGGGGCCATCGTGGCGGCGCCGACGACGTCGCTGCCCGAGCAGGTGGGAGGCGAGCGCAACTGGGACTACCGGTACGCCTGGATCCGCGACGCGAGCCTCACGATGCAGGCCCTCTTCGTCGGCGCCTGCCCGGACGAGGTGGCGGACTTCGTCTCGTTCATGACCAGCGCCGCCGGCGGCGGCCTCGACGCCCTGCAGATCATGTACGGGATCGGCGGCGAGCACGACCTCTCCGAGCGCGCGCTGCCGCACTTGCGCGGCTGGCGGGACTCGCATCCGGTGCGCGTGGGCAACGGCGCCTGGGATCAGACTCAGCTGGACGTCTACGGCGAGTTGCTCGACGCGATCCACCTCTACCGCGAGCGCCTCGGCGACCTCCATCCCGAGATCCAGCGGTTCGCCGCCGGCCTGGCCGACGTCGCCGCGGCGCGCTGGCGCGAGACCGATGCCGGGATGTGGGAGATGCGCGGGCCGCCGCGGCACCACTTGTCCTCGAAGGTGCAGTGCTGGGTGGCGCTCGACCGGGCCGTCCGGTTGGCCCCCAAGCTCGGGGAGTTCGCGAGGACCGCGTCGTGGGCCGCGGAGCGCGACCGTATCCGTGAGGCGATCCTCGCGCGTGGATGGAGCCCGGGGAGGGGGGCGTTCGCGCAGGCCTTCGACAGCGACGATCTCGACGCCGCGGCGCTACTGATGCCGATAGTCGGCTTCCTGCCCGCCGACGACGGGCGGATGCGCTCCACGATCGAGGCGATCGCGCGCGACCTGACCGACGAGGGCCTCGTGCTGCGCTACCGCAACGACGCCGGTCTGAACGCCGACGGGCTCCACGGCGAGGAGGGGAGCTTCGTCATCTGCTCGTTCTGGCTCGTCCAATGCCTGGCGCTCCTGGGCGAGGTGGAGCGCGCCGAGGAGATGTTCGATCACCTGGTCGCCCATGCGAACGACCTCGGCCTCCTCGCCGAGCAGGTCGACCCCCGCACGGGCGAGCTGCTCGGCAACTTCCCGCAGGCCTTCAGTCACATCGGGCTGATCACGGCCGCCTGGGAGATCGACCGCGCACGCGGCCGGCTCGCCGGCGATGCCCCGGGGCAGCCCGCCCGATCCGGGACCGGATGAGCGCCACCGTCACACCGTGACCGCCGTGCCCGATCCGGTCGTCGCTCTCTTCGACCGCAGCCCGAGGGCCTACGACCTCCAGCTCCCGCTCGAGCGGCGAGCGCTGCGGACGGCGGCGGCCTTCGCCGCCCCGGTGGGCGGCCTGCGCGTGATCGACCTCGCCGCTGGCACCGGCGCGCTCGCCGCGGCCGTCCTGGCGCTCGCGCCGCCGCCTGCCGCGCTGATCGCCGTCGACGCCGCGCCGCGCATGCTGGAGCGCGCCCGCTTTCGCCTCGGCCCAGGGGCCACCATCGTGGTCGCGGACGCACGCGCCGTCCCCCTGCCTGACGCCTCTGCCGACGTGGTGACGATCGGCTACCTCCTGCACCTGCTCGACGCCCGCGCGCGGGCCCAGGTGCTGGAGGAGGCCCGGCGGCTGCTGCGACCGGGCGGGCTGCTCGTGGCGGTGGTGCACGGATCCCCCGGCGGCAGGGCGGGACGCGCCTACCGTGCGGCATGGGGCCTGCTCAGCCGCGCCCTCCCGGGCGCGGTCATCGGCGAGGGGCCGATGCACGACCTCGCGCCTGAGCTCGCCACGCGGGGCTTCGATGTCGAGGCCTCCCGGCGGGTGGCGGGGGTGTACTGGAGTCAGGTGGTGCGAGCGCGGCGCCCCGGTCGGGCGCGCGACCAGCGGTAGCGGCCGTAGGCCGCGGCCTCGGAGCGCAGGTTGGGCAGCGTGCGGCGCGCGAACTCATCGGCCACGGCGCCGATCGCCCCGGCGAAGGTCGGGTAGGCGTGCACCATCCGCTGGATCCGCAGCAGCGAGATGCGGCGGTCGACGGCGTAGGTGAGCAGCGGCAGCAGGTCGGAGGCGTGGGGGCCGACGACGGTCGCCGCCACGACGCGCCCGGTCAGCCGGACGGCGGTCACGGCGAGGAAGCCGTGGCGCACGCCGTCGGTGAGCCCGCGATCGGTGTTCGCGAGGTCCACACGGAGGTCGACGAGGACCTCGGGATGGCAGCGCGCCGGCCGGTCCGCGGCGGTCGGGCCCACCCACGCGACCTCGGGCTCCGAGAAGACGGCCGAGGGGATGGCAGGGGGGCGACCGAGCCGCGGGATCCACGGCAGGGCGATCGCCTGGACGATCCGGCGGCCGTGGGCGTTGGCGGCGTGGGTCTGATGGGCGACGGGAGTGACGTCGCCCACCGCCCAGACGCCGGGGGCCGACGTGCGCCCCCACGCATCGACCGCGACACCGTCCGGGCCGGTGGCGACCGCCGCCGAGACGGCCTCGACGTTCGGGATGCGGCCGATCGCGACGAGCACGGCGTCCACGCCCGCCAGCTGCTCGTGCCACGTCGGCCCCTCGATCAGCAGGGCGTCGTCCGCGGCGTCGTGACCGATGATGCGTGCCCCCAGCCGCACGCCGACCCCCTGGTCCACGAGGGCGGCCTCGAGCGTCTCCGAGGCGGCGGGGTCGGCGCTCGGGAGCACCCGCTCGGCGAGGTCGATGAGGGTGACGCGAGTCCCGAGACGGGCGAACGCGCAGGCCATCTCCACCCCGATCGGGCCGGCGCCGACGATCGCGAGGTGCCCCGGCGCCCGCTCGAGCTCGAAGAGCGTCTCGTTGGTGAGCAGCCGCTCGGGCGGCAGACCGGGTATGTCGAGCGGCCGCGGGCGCGACCCCGTCGCGATCACGACGTGTGGAGCGATCAGCCGGAGCGTCTCCCCGGCACCCTCCACAGTGACGCGACGGCCCGGCGCCAAGGTGGCGCGACCGCGGATCAGATCGATGCCGTCCTTGCCCGCGATCTCCCGGGCCTCGCGGGCCGCGAGGCCGTCGCGGGTGGCTCGCACCTCCGCCAGCGGGACCGCCGGATCGAGGCGGAGCGCGGGGTCGCGGGAGAGGTGGATGAGCCGCTTCGACGGAACGCATCCCACGTTGGTGCAGTCGCCGCCCACGGCGCCGGCCTCGACCAGGGCGACACGGCGACCGAGCGCGGCCAGCCCGACGGCCACGGTCAGACCGCCGGAGCCGGCGCCGATGACGATGGCGTCGTGATGGGATTCAGGCATCCGCATCGCGTCGACGCTCCCGGTGTCGCATGATCTGGGACAGGGCCAGGCCGGTCGCAAGCAGCATGCCCGAGGCGATCAGCACCGGGCCGTCGATGGCCGGCACGCCACCGTCGAAGCTCTCCAGCGAGGCGCCGAACAATACGAAGGCCACGGTCGCCGGAAGGCTCCCGACGGCCGTCCCGAGCAGGAACGCGCCCGGGTGGATACGGACGGCGCCCGCCAGGTAGCTCACGAGGTCGTACGGGAGGTGAAGCAGGCGCATCGAGATGACGCTCTCGAAGCTGCGGTGGCGCAACCGTGCGGTCCAGCGGGCGAGGCGTCCGGTCGGATCGGCCGCGCTCCCGACCCCGGCGCCGAACCACCGGGCCAAGCCGTACGCCACCATTGCCGAGCCGTTAGCGGCGAGCACGACGAGGGCAACGCCTCCGGGCGCGCCGAAGAGGAAGCCACCCGCGACTGTGAGAACGGCGGCGGAGAAGAACAGAAGTGGTCGCAGCAGGTAGACGGCCACGAACGCCACGGGCCCCCACGCGCTCCCCTGGATGGCGTCCACGAGGCGGGTCGCCGCGTCGCCGGCGCCGATCCCCGCCGACACGGCCCAGACGATGACGCCTCCCACCGTGCCCGCCCAGAACACGGCGGCGGCGAGGCGGATGCGGGTCGCGGTCACGGCGACCGCAGGGCGCGAGCGGCCGCGACGGCGCGCTGCCCCACCCCCACGGCCACCCCCGCAGCCATGACCCACATGACGGGGACCGACCACGCCGGCACGGCGAGGGCGAGCCCGAGCAGGATGACCGTCTCGGCGCCCTCGACGAGGCCGGGGGGCATCGTGACGGCCGTGACGTCCCCTCTCGCTGCCGCCCCAGCGCCCCGGCGCTCGAGCAGCGCCGAGAGGTACGACCAGGAGATGGCGTTGACGTAGAAGGAGGCCAGCAGGGCGGCCGCCGCGACCCAGGCGGCGCGGCTGTCCTGGCCGGCGGCGATCCCCAGCGGGATTGCCGCGTAGACCCCGACGTCGAGCAGGATGTCCGCGTACGCGCCGATGTCGGACTGACGACCCGAGCGACGCGCCACCGCGCCGTCGAGGCCGTCGAGGGTCCGGTTCGCGAGCCAGAGCGCGAGCGCGAGCGCCGGTGCTCCGGCCGCGGCGGCGACCGCCGCGCCCAGGCCCGGGACGACGGCCGCCACGGTGAGCGCGGTGGGGTGGACGGCGCGCGGGACGAGCCGTGCGACCGGCGCGAGGGCGAGCTCCTTGTGACGGCGCAGCCCGCGGTCGATCATCGGGGCTCCCGGCCCGACAAGGGTCGGTGGCGTGGCCGACGACACCCTCTCACCATGCCGCGCGCCCGGCCCGGCGACGGTCCGGCGGGTTCGCGCACGGACCGACCCGTATCGACGCTGGGGTTAGTCTCGCCGGGTGATCGACGCGTTCCCCACGCCCTCCGCCGACGCCGTCCCGTGGGTGGCGGTCGACCAGATGCGCGAGGTCGACCGGCTGATGGTCGAGGATCTGGGGATCTCGCTGGTCCGGATGATGGAGAACGCGGGCCGATCGCTGGCCGTGGTCGCCCGTGCGATGCTCCAGGGAGGCGTCGCCGGCCGGCGCCTCACCGTGCTGACCGGGCCCGGTGGCAACGGTGGCGGAGGCCTCGTCGCCGCGCGTCACCTCGCAAACGCCGGGGCCGAGGTGCGCGTCCACCTGTCGCTCCACGAGGATGCGGTGACGGGAGTCCCGGCGGAGCAGCTGGCCGTCCTGCGCGCGATGGGCGTAGAGGTCACCGGCCGACCCATCTCGGCCGCCGTCCTCCGTCCCGCCGAGCTTATGATCGACGCGGTTCTCGGGTACGGCCAGATGGGCGCTCCCCGTGGCCCCTCCGCGGCACTCGTCGAGGCCACGGCAGGCCGTCGCGTGCTGGCGCTCGACGTGCCGAGCGGCCTCGACCCCGACTCGGGCGCGATCCACGAGCCCTGCGCGCGCGCCGAGGTCACGATGACGCTGGCGGCGCCGACGCACGGACTGGGGGCGCCGCGCGCTGCGCCCGCCGTCGGCCGGTTGCTCGTCGCCGACATCTCCGTGCCCTCCGCCCTCTGGTCACGGGTCGGAGCCGGCCCGCGCGCGGGCGCCGGGCTGTTCGATCGAGGGCCGATCGTCGCGCTGGCGACGCCTCCCCGGATCGCGGACAGCCCGGCGTCGCCGCTCGTGCCCCTCAGCGCCTGAGACCGAACAGGCCACGCCGCGCCGGCGCAGCGTCGTCGATGATCTGCACGCCCTTCCAGAAGGCGACGTGCCCGGCGATCTCCCCCGCGGCCGGCTTCGGCCGCGGGTAGTACCAGGCCGCCCCCGGGTTGACGGCGTCGCCGACAGCGACGTCGTAGTAGTCGGCCGCGCCCTTCCAGGGGCAGACCGACGTCTTCGAGCTGGGGACGAGGTACTGGGTCGCCAGCGAGGTGGCCGGGAAGTAATGGTTCCCCTCGACCACCTTGGTGTCGTCGCTCTCGGCCAGGATCACGCCGTTCCACATCGCCCTCACCATGATCGGCTCCTCGTCTCGGGTTCCCCTTCACGGAAGCAGGGCCACCACGGGGTCCCGGTCCGGTGTGTTCGTGTGCGAACGTCGGCCCGGTGCGGCCGAGTCGGCCGGCGTAGCGTCGGATCACGACGACGCCGTCGTCGACATCGGGACGAGGGGGGACCATGATCGCCGAATACCACTGCCCGACCTGCAAGGAGACCTTCCGCGAGGACACCGTCGAGGGGGTCCTGAAGCGCGCCGCCGCTCACAACCACGAGCACCACGGTGGGCCCGAGGGGATCACGCCCGAGCTGGAGGCCCAGCTGCGCGGCGCGATCACCCAGACCGGGTGAGCCGGCCGGCCGACGGATGCGCCCGCACGCCCTCCTCGCGGGGGGCGGACGGGCCGGCCGCCCCGCTTCCCGCCGGCACGACCGATCCGGTCGTCTGCCGTGACTGCGGCAACGTCTTCGGTCGCGGCGCCGAGGCGGGGACGGTGTGCCCGTACTGCGCGGGCCCCCTCCATCCGCTCCCCGGCGCCCGCGAGGCGCTGGGCGGGACGACGGGAGAGGCCGCATGAGCGGGCGGGGGATCGTCGCGCGACGCCTCGCGGTGACCGACGTCCTGGCAGGCCTCACGCTCATGCAGCGTCAGGCGGCCATGTCGATCCTGATGCGCGGCCCGATGGCCCGCTGGGCCGAGGGGACCTCCGGACCGCTCCACACCGGATCGGCCGGGCTCTCGATCGTGAAGTCCGGTCTCGTCGAGGTCGTGGCGACCACCGAGGACGGCCGTGACCTGGTGCTCGCCGAGGCGGGCGACGGGGAGGTCCTCACGTGCCCGCCCGTCGGCCTCGCCGAGGGCGAAGTGGTCATGCGGGCCCTCGCCGACAGCTGGGTCTGCCCGCTCGACCACGGCCACCTGCGCGACCTGACGCCGTACCCCAGCGTGCTCATGGGCCTGCTCGAGCAGACGGTGCAGCGCGTCGAGGAGGCCCAGGCCGCCGCCCTCCGCCTTGCCCACCGGCGCGTGGAGGACCGCGTGCTGCTCGCCCTGCGGGCGCTCGCAGCACGGGACGGCCGGGTCACCGCGGACGGGGTCCGCATCGCCCCGGTGCTGCATCGCGACCTGGCCCGAGTGGCCAGCGTCACCCGGCCGGGCGCGACCCAGGCCCTCGCCCGGCTCGAGCGGGAGGGGAGGCTGCGCCGCGAGGAGGACGGCTCGATCCTCCTCCTCGGCGCCAGCGTCCCACCGGCCAGCTGCCGACGCGCTTCCACCGTCCCGCCGGCCCTCGCCCGGGTGCTGAAGTCATGAGCGACGTCGTGGACCTGATCATCGTCGGGGCGGGCATGGCCGGGATGAACGCCGCGGCACGGGCGGTGGACGCCGGCGCCAGCGTCGCGATCATCGAGCGGGCACGCGTCGGCGGCACATGCCCCACCCGCGGGTGCATCCCGACCAAGGCACTCATCCGCAGCGCAGAGGTCGCGCACGAGATCCGGCGAGCCGAGGAATTCGGCATCCGTGTCGGCTCGGTGGAGATCGACTTCGCCGCCGTCATGGAGCGCGTGCGCGGGATCATCGACCGCGGGTCGCGGGGCGCGCAGGGGTGGCTCGAGTCGCTGCCGGGTCTGGAGCTGATCGCCGGCGAGGCGAACTTCGAGGGGCCGCAGGCGGTGCGGGTCGACGGCCGGGTGCTCTCGGCGCCGCGCGTCATCGTGGCAAGCGGCGCGGAGCCCAGTGTTGTCCCCATCCCCGGGCTCGCCGACACGCCGTACATGACGAGCGACGACCTGCTGGCCCTTGACGAGCTCCCCCGGCGGCTGCTGGTCGTCGGCGCCGGGCCGATCGCACTCGAGCTCGGGCAGGCGTTGGGGCGCCTGGGATCCCGGGTGACGATGGTCGAGGTGGCGCCGGCCTTCCTGCCGGCGGCGGAGCCGGAGCTCGCGAGCGCGCTGCGGGCCCACCTGGAGGAGGAGGGCCTCGAGATCCTTGTGGGCGCCCGGATCGACGAGGTGGCTCCCGCGCCCGCCGGCGGGGTCGTCATGCGCGTCGGGCACGCCGGGGAGGACCGCGTGCTCGCGGGCGACGCCCTCCTCGTGGCCGCCGGACGGTCCGCCAGCACCGAGGTCCTGGCGCTGGCCGCCGCCGGCGTCGAGGGCGATCGGAGAGGCATCCCGGTCGACGGCCGGTTGCGCACGAGCGCGGGAGGCGTGTGGGCGGCGGGCGACGTCCTCGGACCGTCGTGGGGGCAGTTCACCCACGTCGCGCGGCGCCAGGGCGTCGACGTCGCCGAGAACGCCCTCGGAATCGACCCGCACGACGTGCCGAGGGACGTCGGGCCGCGGGCCATCTTCACCGATCCCGAGCTCGTGGCGATCGGGCTGACCGAGGACGCCGCCCGGGCCGCGGGCCACGAGGTGCGGATCGGCTCAGGGCGCTTCTCGGGGGGCAAGTCGCGCGCCTGGGGCGAGGAGCGGGGCATGGTCAAGGTCATCGCCGAGGAGGGCACCGGGCGTCTGCTGGGCGCGCACGTCCTCGCTTACCACGGTGCCGACCTGATCCACCCTGTCGCCGTCGCCATGCAGGCCGGGGACGGCACCGGGGAGCCGATCCGCCGCGCCTTCCACGTGCACCCAACCATGGGGGAGGCCGTCAAGTCGGCGGTGGAGGCGAGCCAGCCGGACTCCTAGTGGGCGCGCCCGGGGTGGGGCGGGGACGCGGATGGTCGCCGGTCGGCCGGAGGTCAGCTCAGCTGCGCGGCGCACCGCGTCCGGCCGGTCAGACACGCCGAGCTTTCGGTAGAGGCCCCGCAGGTGCGTCTTGACCGTGTTGCGCGAGAGGTGGAGGCGCTCGCCGATCTCCCGCACCGTCAGCAGGCTGGGCAACAGATCGAGGACGTCCTGCTCCCGACGGGTCAGCGGATCGCGCAGCGGCGGGCCCACCGCCCCGGTGCGTGCAATCCGTTCGGGCCGCACGAGGTCCTCCTCCTCGAGCAGCCGCCGGGCGGCGGACCCCGCATCGGCGCAGGGCGCGAGGACCGCCCGGGCCTCGCGCAGCAGCGTCCGGGCACCGCGCTCCTCTCCCCTCTCCCGGCGAAAGCGCGCAAGGGCGACCAAGGCGGCGCCGATGAGGATCGGTCCGCCGCCGCGGGCGAGACGGACCGCGCACGTGATCTCGTCCTCCGCGTCAGCGGGGCGACCGCCCGTCGCGGCGGCGTCGCCCAGGACCATCCGCGCCAGGGCGGCCGCTGGCATGTCGGCGAGGCAGTGGGTGGTGGCGTCGGCGAGGGCGGCCGCCGCCTCATGCGGCGCCGCGGGATCGGCGCGGTCGGCGCGCCATGCGGCCAGGTGCGACCGTGCATGGAACAGCACGAGCTGCTGGTCGTGGGCCCCGGCCACCTGCATCGCCTCGTCGAGATGGACCGCGGCGTCGGGGCTCCCACTCCAGTAGAGGGCGGCGCCGAGCGCGTCGTGGGCGCGGGCGCGCCCCGGCCCGTCGTCCTGCTCGATGGACACCGCCCGCCGCCCCCAGCGCACCGCGGTCCCGAGATCGCCGCGCAGTCGGTGCAGGTGCGATCGCGCGATCGCGGCCGACCCCGCGATCGAGGTCGCCCCCGGCAGCGCGGGCACCGGACCCGGGCTGTGCTCGGCGGACCGCAGCCATCCCTCCACGGAGTCCAGCCGGCCGAGGGTGAGAGCGGTCCAGGCCGCCGCCAGGCCGAGCCGCGCGTCGGCGTGCAGGAGCCGCTCCGGGAGCGCATCGAGCCAGGTCGACACGGTGTGCACGCGCCCGTGGTTCGAGTAGTGGAGCCACGCGGTGGCGACGAGGGCGGCCGCGTCCGCGTCGTCGCCTGCGGCGAGCGCGTGGGTCACCGCCGACGGCACGTCTCCCGTCTGCCGGTACCAGGCGCTCGCGCGCCGGTGCAGCCCGGGCTCGAGGTGCGGCTCGATCTCGCGGAGCTCGCCGGCCAGCATCTCCCGGAAGAGCTGGTGGTAGCGGTAGGCGCCCCGGTGGGAGTCGAGCGGGGTGATGAAGAGGTTCGAGCGCTCCAACTCCGCGAGGGTCCCCTGTGACCCGCTCAGGTCGAGCATCGCATCGCACAGCGGGGCGCTCAGCCGGCCGAGGATCGACGTGCGCCGCAGGAAGGTCCTCAGCTCGGGGCGGAGGGCGGCGACGACCTCGCCGCCGAGGTAGTCGACCAGGTGCCGGTCGTCGCCGGAGAAGTCGTCCACGAAGCCCTCGCGGTCGTCACGCGACGCGAGTGACAGGCCGGCGAGGTAGAGCGCCGCGGCCCAGCCCTCGGTGCGACGCCAGAGGCGGTCGAGCGCCCCGGGCCCGAGACCGAGCGCAAGACGTCCGTTGAGGAGCACGTGCGCCTCGTCCCGCTCGAAGCCGAGGTCGGCCGCCCGGAGTTCCACGAGATCACCGCGCGCGCGAAGACGCGCCAGCGGCAGCGGGGGGTCGGTGCGGGTCGCGATCACCACGCGCACCCCGGCAGGCGCATGCTCGAGGAACCAGGTCATCTGGGCGTGGATCCGGGGGCTCGCGATCGTCTGGAAGTCGTCGAGCACCAGCGTGAGCGGGCGGCTCCGCCGCGCGAGCCCGCTGAGGAGGCGCGAGATGGACTCCTCCGGCACGACGCCCGTCGTCACGGGGGTTCGCAGGGG
>JBFWPT010000043.1:0-24716 GCA_050249835.1 Thermoleophilia bacterium | reverse complement strand
GGCTCGCGATCGTCTGGAAGTCGTCGAGCACCAGCGTGAGCGGGCGGCTCCGCCGCGCGAGCCCGCTGAGGAGGCGCGAGATGGACTCCTCCGGCACGACGCCCGTCGTCACGGGGGTTCGCAGGGGATGGGAGCCGAGACCCGCGCGAGAGCCTCGGCGACGTAGGACCAGAACTGCACCGGGTCGTCGTCGAGGGCGTCGAGCGCAACCCAGGCGACGTCCCCGCCGGGCCGGGCTCGCCGCTGCCAGTCGGCCAGCGCCGTGGTCTTGCCCCAGCCGGCGGGCGCCGCCACGAGGATCAGGCGCGCCCCGGGCGCCGCGTCGATCCGCGCGGCCGGCCCGGTCCGCACGATCTGGCCCGGACGTTCGGGTGGGGGTTGGAGCTTGACCTCCAACAGCACCGGGCCGTCCCGCGGCCCCGACACCGTCACACCGACCTGCATCCCCCACCCCCCCGCCGCGCCGCGTCCGTTACCCGACGGTCGCACCCCCGTCGCCGGGGCGGTGGCGGCAGGGTTCGCGGGCGGACCGGGCCGGGGCGTGTCGGTGGCTAGCCGACCCCGGTCCGGGCCTCCAGGTGCGGCGTGACGGCCGACCCGTGCCGGTTGGCCGCGGCGCGCTTGATCACGGCCTCCGCCGTCCTCTCGCCGAAGAGGCCGGTGCACGTGCCGCACGCGTAGCGGAGGCGGCGCCCGCGGTCGGGTGTCGCCACGACCTCCCTCATCCTCCCGCCCGCCAGGAGCACGGCGGTCAGGACTCCCGTCCCGATACCCATCACCCCTCCCTCCCGTCGCATCGAACGTGAGGGCGATGATCCCGCCGCCGCGCCGGGCCGTCTTCGCCCGGGCCGCAGGTTCACCCGGGGTGAGCGACGGCCCCCCGCGGTCATCCCGGCATGCCCGTCCGGCGCGCCGAGATGTACCCGATGCTCGAGACGCACCAGGGGATCAGGTAGTTGGCCGCGATCTTCAGCATCAGGGCCGCGTCGATGTCCCCCGACGCGATCCGGTCGCCCTGGTTGATGATGGTCAGCAGCGTCCCAACGACGAGCGCCACGGTGATCGTGCGCCGCATGGCCGCCGCGTCCCCGCAGTGCTCGACGCACGACCGGACGACACTCGGCCGGGGCGCCTCAGAGGTCGCCACTCGCCACCGTGGTCCGCGGGGACGGTGGACGATCGCCGGCTGTGATGTCGACCCCCGTCCAGGGTCCGGCGGGGATCTGCAGCATCACGACGCACCGGCCCTCGCCGTCGGGCATGAACGTCCCCCCCGACACCGCCCCGTCGGCGCCGGTCAGCCACAGCCCGTAGAAGAGACCGCCGCCGTGGGGGAGGCCGGTCGCGACGATCCGGACCGGCACGCGGCCGCCCTCGGCGACCCCGACCTCGACGTGCGCCGTCATCGCCCCTGAGCCGGGCGTCGCCATGCGCACCACGCGCTCGGCCGTGAAGCCGTCGGGGGTCCTTCCGTCGTCGCGGGTCGCGAGCACGCCGACGAGGGCACCCAGCACGAGGATCGCGCAGGCGGCGGCGACCCAGCGCCACCTCGGGGCGGGCCGCGCCTCCTGCCCACCCGACCCGGGAATGGCCAGGATCCGCCGCTCCAGCCGGGTCGAGGGCGCCGGGACCTCGTCGAGGGCGCGCAGCCCCGCGTCGATCTCCCTCAGGCTGCTCAGTCGCGCCCGGCAGCGCTCGCAGCTCCCGACATGGGCGGCGAGATCGGGGTCGTCGGCGGCGGCCGGGCGTAGGCCGACGAGCTCGGGAAGCCGGAGGACGGCATCCTCGTGCCTCATCGTCCCTCCGCGAGCTCGGCCAGCCGGGCGAGGCCCCGCCGGATGCGCGACTTGACCGTCCCGAGGGGCTCGTCAACGCGTGCGGCGATCTGCGTGTGGCTGAGGCCGGAGAAGTACGCAAGGCGGATCACCTCCCGCTCGCGAACGGGAAGGCGCGTCAGGGCTCCACGCAGCCAGAGCTCGTCGATCATCTCCTGCTCGCCGGCGGGCCCGGGGCGCTCGAACGGGTCGGGGACCGGCTCCGGAAGCGTCACGCGGGCGACGTTCAGGGCGCTGTTCCGCGCAACGGTCATCAGCCAGCCCGCCGGCTCGCCCCGGCGGGGATCGACCGTCGCAGCGAACCGCCAGACCCGGGCGAAGGTCTCCTGGGCCGCATCCTCCGCCGCCTCGGGATCGCGCAGGATCGCACGGCAGAGCCCCAGCACCGACTCCCCGTAGCGCCGCCAGAGAGCCTCGAAGGCCGCCTCGCTACCACCGGTGATCAGCCGGAAGAGCTCGGCGTCCTCCAGATCGGAGACCGGCCGGCGGCGACGCCGGATGGCGCTCAGGGGGCGTGCGATGTGCATCTACCGGTTCTACACCGCGGGGGACCCGATTGGATTCACGTGCATCCGATCGCACGATGGCCCGTGTAGCTCCAGTAGAGCCCTCGACCGGGAGCACCGCCATGCCCACGCCATCTCGCCGCCGCCTCGGCGGCTTCGTCGCCGTCGCCATCCTGATCGTGGGGGTGATCGTCGTCGGGCTGGTCGCGGCCTCCCGCCAGGAGGCGGCGCCGGTGGCGCTCAGCGACGGACCGCCGGTGCCCGCTCTGTCGGGCACCGATCCCGTCTCCGGCGAGACCGTGAGCGTCGCAGACTTCGCGGGACGGCCACTCGTGATCAACATGTGGGCGTCCTGGTGCACGGGGTGCATCGCCGAGGCGCCCGACATCCGGCGCTTCACCGCGGACAACCCGGACGTCGCCTTCCTCGGGATCGCCGTCACCGACACTGACGACGGCTCACGCCGGTTCGTCGAGCGCTATGACTGGACCCATCCGTCGATCTCCGACCCCCGGGGCGAGCTGGGCTCGAGGCTCAACCTCCGCGGGCTGCCGACCACGGTGTTCGTGCGGGCCGACGGCACGATCGCGGGTGAGGCCCTCGGCGAGGTCACCTACGAGCAGCTCGTCGAGGCCACCGCGGCGCTGCGGTCATAGGCGGTGCTCGGCGGCGATCCCATCTCGTTCGCGGTCGTCTTCTCGGCCGGGGTCGTGAGCTTCGCCTCGCCCTGCGTGCTCCCGCTCGTGCCGGCCTACATCGGCTTCGTCTCGGGCGTCGGCCTCTCGGACGAGGAGAGCCCTCGGCGCCGTGACGTCGCGCTGCCCACCGCCGCGTTCGTGGGCGGCTTCAGCCTGATGTTCGCGGCGCTGGGGGCGAGCGTCGGCCTGGCCGGCAGCGCCCTGCTCGAGCAGCGTCGCGCGCTGGAGATCGCCGGCGGGATCCTGGTGGTGGCGATGGGCCTGATCCTGCTGGGCCGCGGCGTGCCCATGCTGCTCATGCGCGAGCGGCGCTTCCACCTCGCCCGCCGCCCGGCGACGCTGGTGGGGTCGGGGCTCGCCGGGGTCGCGTTCGCGACCGGCTGGACGCCGTGCATCGGGCCGACGCTGGCCGCGGCGCTGACGATCGCCGCCAACGGAGGTGACCCCGTGCTCGGGGCCTCGCTCCTCGTCGTCTACGCGCTCGGCCTGGGCCTGCCGTTCCTGCTCACCGGCCTGTTCCTGCAGCAGGCGACGACGGCGCTGGCCGTCGTCCGGCCACGGCTGCCCATGATCAGCATGGCCGGCGCAGGCGTCCTCGTCGTCTTCGGCGTGCTGCTCGCGACCGGGAAGATGACCGAGCTGACCACGCGGCTCGGCTCGTTCGGGACGCCCCTGTGAGCCGGTCGTCGGTCCTCGCCCTCGGCCTGGTCGCGGTCGCGCTGGCGATGGGCGCCGCCTTCGCCGCCACCCGGGGGGGAGACGAGGCGGCGCCCTCGGCTGGCGCCGGCGCCGGCGCGGCGGACCTGTCCGTGCCGGTCTCGGGCTGGGAGACGGACTTCACCCGCCACAGCGTCCCGCTCGACGAGTTCATCTCAGGCGGGCCGCCGCGGGACGGCATCCCCCCGATCGACGAACCGCGTTTCGCCCCGGTGGGCCGGGCGGGCGGCGACGACCGCGAGCCCGTCATCGCCGTCGAGGTCGGGGGCGAGGCGCGGGCTTACCCGATCCGCGTGCTCATCTGGCACGAGATCGTCAACGACACGATCGGCGGACGCGCGGTCGCGGTCACCTTCTGCCCCCTGTGCAACACGTCGATCGTCTTCGACCGCACGTGGGACGGGCGCCCTCTCCGGTTCGGGACGACCGGCAACCTGCGCCTCAGCGACCTGGTGATGTGGGACGACGCCACCGAGTCGTGGTGGCAGCAGTTCAGCGGCGAGGCCGTGGTCGGCGAGCTGACCGGCGAACGGCTGGAACGGATCCCCTCGCAGCTCATCTCGCTCGCCGAGTTCCGCGAGCGTCACCCTGACGGCGTGGTCCTCACCGAGGAGACCGGCCACGACCGGCCCTACGGCCGCAACCCGTACTCCGGCTACGACGACGTCGACTCCCCGGCCTTCCTGCTGAGGGGGCGTGACCCCGACGGCCGCCTGCCGCCGAAGGAGCGCGTGGTCAGCGTTGAGGACGGAACGGCGCTCGCGGCGGTGCCCTTCCCCGCGCTGGCGCGCCGGGGCGTGATCGACGCGACCGTGGGGACCACGCCCTTCACCGCGTGGTGGTCGGCGGGGACCGCCTCGGCGCTCGACGCCGAGGCGATCGTCGAGGGAAGGGACGTGGGGAGCGCCGTCGTCTACGACCGGCGGCTCGACGACCGCCTGCTGAGCTTCAGCGCCATCGGCGGCCGCATGCGCGACGATCAGACTGGGAGTTCCTGGGGACGCGACGGAAGGGCCGTCAGCGGGCCGCTGGCCGGCCGTCGGCTGACGCCCGTCGCGCACGACACGCCGTTCTGGTTCGCCGTCGCGGCGTTCCGTCCGGACGCCCGGATCGTGACCGGCGCGTGACGGTCGTCGGGCCGCCCCAGGGTCCACGTAGGGTCCGGCCGGGAGGGGGCGCGTGAGCGAGGAGAGCTGGGACGTGCTGGTCGTCGGCGGCGGAACCGCCGGGATGACCGCTGCCCGCGCCGCGGCGGCCGAGGGCGCGCGGACCGTCATCGTCGAGCGGTCACCCGCGCTCGGGGGCGAGTGCACGTGGGTCGGCTGCGTCCCGAGCAAGACCCTCATCGAGGTCTCGCGCCTGTTCTGGGCCGCCCGGCGCGGCGAGCGGTGGGGCATCCGCTCCGAGGGCCTGACGATCGATTTCCCCGCGCTGATGGCGCACAAGGACGCCGTCGTCGCCGAGATCGCCCGCGACGAGCGCGACGAGGAGTTCACCGGCGCGGGAATCGCGGTACGACACGGGCCCCTGCGCTTCACCGGCGCCCATCAGGCGCGGGTCGGCGACGCCCAGCATCGGTTCGAGCGGGCAGTGGTCGCCACCGGCAGCGCGCCGGCCGTACCCGACGGCCTCGGCCTGGAGGGTGTCCCCCACCTGACCAACGAGACGGTCTTCTCCCTGACCGAGTTGCCGCGCCGCCTGATCGTCCTGGGCGGCGGGCCGATCGGGCTGGAGCTTGGGCAGGCGTTCGCCCGGCTCGGCAGCGATGTGACCGTGCTCCATCGCGGGGAGCGGCTGCTCGCCAAGGAGGACCCGGAGGTAGGCGACCTCGTTGGGCGGCTGCTCGCGGGAGAGGGTATGGCGATCCGCCTCGGCGTGCGAGAGGTCACCTTCCTGCGTCACGAGACCGGGGTCGCCGCGCGGTACGCGGACGACGACGGGGAGGCGACGGTCGCGGCCGACGCGGTGCTGGTCGCGACCGGGCGACGGCCACGGGTCGAGGGGATGGGCCTCGACGCCCTCGGGGTGGACCACGACGGGCGCGGCGTGGGGGTCGATGAGCGCATGCGCACATCGGCCTCGCACGTCTTCGCCGCGGGGGACGTCACCGGCGGCCACCTGTTCACGCACGTGGCCGGCTACGAAGGACGGATCGCGGGGCAGAACGCGGCCGGCAAGCGACAGAAGGCCGACTACCGGGTCGTCCCGTGGGTCACCTTCCTCGACCCCGAGGTGGCCCGGGTGGGGCTCACCGAGGGCCAGGCGCGCGCGGACCATGGCGACGTCGAGGTCATCTGCTTCCCCATGAGCCGGATCGACCGGGCGCGGGTGCTCGGCGAGCCGGAGGGCTTCGTCAAGCTGGTGGTCGCGCGGCGGCGCGTCGTGGGCAAGCTCGGCGGCGGCGAACTCGTCGGGGCGCACATCGTGGGGCCGAACGCCGGCGAGATGCTCGGGGAGGTCGTGCTGGCGATGCAGGCGCGCGTCTTCGCGGGTCGCATGGCCCAGGCCATCCATGCCTACCCCACCGTCGGCATGGGCGTGCAGCAGGCCGCATCGCAGCTCTTCCCGATCGGGCGGGCGCTGGTCGAGTCCGATGAGCACCCGCCACTGCCACGCCGGTGACGCCGCTGACGAGCGACCGGGCTCAGGCCCGGGGCGGGGTCCGCAGCAGGTGCACCAGCCGCCTGTTCTCGACCGGGTCGTAGACCGCGTGCTGGGCGCAGGCGGGCACGATGCGCCCGTCCTCCGGGTGGGCCATCGCGTACGAGCAGGCCGCGAGGCGCTCCTGGGCCGCCCGGACTTCGGGGTCGTCGCTGACCTCGCCGCGCTCCAGCGCCTCCCAGGCCGGGGTCACCAGCGCCGCGTCCATGAAGCTGTGCATCACGAAGGTGACGGGCCGCGGCCGGTGTCCCACGAGCGTGGCCGGCCCCCCGATGCGCCGGAGCGCGCGGAGGGCGGCGCCCGCCACGCGCGGCACGACCGCGGGATGGGCCAGCGCCCCGCGCGCCAGACGCGATGCCAGCAGGTGGACCGGGGCGCCGAAGTCCATCCCGCCGTAGGCGTCGAGGAACGACGCGAGCGCCCGGCCGTCGCGCGGGTCGTCCTCGTCGAGCATCGTCCAGTAGCGATCACCCGCGAAGCCGCCGTAGGCGGTGCGGTTGCAGCGCGGGTCCCCGTACTGGAGGGCACCGTGATGCAGGCGCGCCCCGGCGCCCTCCTCGATCCGCCGCCAGACCTCGTCGGGGTCGATGCCACGGTATCCGTCGGTCCAGCGGGCGGCGTTGCCGACGTAGGCCGCCGGCTGGAAGCTGAAGAGGCGGAAGCCCGCGTCGCGATTGCGACGCACCACGCCCGCGACCTGATCGAGGTTGCCTGGGGTGACGGTCATGTTGTGGGCGAGGAAGCTCGTCACCCCGTGCTCCGCGCGCAGGCGCGCGAACATCTCGCAGAAGCGGCGCCGGAAGGGATCGAGGTCGGCCTCCGACGCGGGCCGCTCCGCGCCACTCCTTCCGCGCATGGTGGAGTCGAAGTGCCCCGCGAAGCTCAGGTGCGCGAAGCGTGGTCGCCCCGTGCGGGGGTCGAGCGCCAGCGCCTCCAGGTATCCGTAGTCGAAGTCGCCGTGGGTCATCGACATCGGCTTGCGGCCCGCGTCAAGCATCGCTCGCAGGGCGGCGGCGTGGTCGTCGGGGGCCAGGAGGCTCACCTCGCCGCCGATGAGCTGGGCGTGCTGTCCCGGGCCGCGGAGCTCCGCGAGCAGGGCCATCTGGGCCCGCACCTCGCGCACGGTGTGGGCGCCATCGACCGGCACGCGGTTGGCGTCCCGCGAGTGGTAGCAGGGCGAGCAGGCGAGGTTGCAGCGGGGGAAGACGCCATGGGTTCCCTCGCAACCGGCGATCCGGCGTCCGAGCATCTGGCGGGGGGTGCGCACCGCCGGCGGCAGCTCGTCCCAACGCCGGGCGAGTGCCGCGGCACGCTCGGGCTCCATCGGCCGGCTGGCGAGCTCGAGCCTTCTCAGAGCCCGGAGGACGGGGCGCAGCCTGCGGCGATCCTCGGTGGGAACCAATGGGCGGATGCTGCTCCTCGTCGCGGCCGATCCGAGCCGTCATGAGGGTATCCACCGGCGCGGACCGGGCCAGGGGTCCGGTTCACGCGCGAACCGATCCCCGGTCACCGGGCCGACCGAACCCGCACACTGCCGTTCGGCGACGCTCGACGGGTCGGGTTCCTGGCGCGCGTGCACGGCGTGATCGGTGGGACGAGATCGCGCGATGTCCGCCACGACGACGTCCAGGAGAAGGCATGACCCGGCGACTGACGATGCTGCTCGGCGCGGCCTTCGCGGTCGCGGCCCTCGCGCTGGGGGTCGCCGGCTGCGGCGACGACGACGCGGCCACCGACCCGCCCGCGGGCCTGCCGGCCGAGTGGTCCGAGGTGCTGGCGGGCGCCCGGGGCCAGACCGTGCGGTGGTGGATGTACGGCGGCGACGCCCGCGTCAACGCGTACCTGCGCGATCACGTGATCCCGGCCGCCGCCGAGCGCGGCGTCACGCTGGAGCAGGTCCCCGTGGAGGACACCGCCGAGGTCGTGCAGCGCGTGCTCGCCGAGCGCGAGGCGGGGAGGGACTCCGGCGGGGCGGTGGACCTGATCTGGATCAACGGCGAGAACTTCGCGCTCGGCGTGGAGGCGGGCCTGTGGCTGGACGACTGGGCCGGCCGCCTGCCCAACGCCCGGTTCGTGGACCCCGGGGACCCCTCTATCGCGAACGACTTCGGCGTGCCCGTGGAGGGCCGGGAGTCGCCGTGGAGCCGGGCCGCCTTCGTGTTCGCCCACGATCCGGAGCGGATGGCGGCGCCGCCGCGTAGCGTCGCGGGCCTGCTCGCGTACGCCCGCGCCAACCCCGGCCGGTTCACCTATCCCGCGCCGCCCGACTTCACCGGCTCGGCCTTCGTGCGCCTCGCCGCGCAGGAGCTCGGCGAGGACGAGGCCATCGAGGCCCTCCGGGAGATCCGGCCGTTCCTGTACCGCGAGGGGCGCAGCCTGCCGAAGTCGGAGGCCGAGCTGAACCGGCTGCTCGGCGACGGACAGGTGGACGTCGCGATGAGCTACGACCCCGGCTTCGTGCTGTCGGGGGTGCGCGCGGGCATCCTCCCCGAGCGCATCCGCCCCTTCGCCCTGGACCGGACGCTGGTGAACACGAGCTTCGTCACGATCCCCGCCAACGCCGCCCACAGGGAGGGCGCGGCGGTGGTCGCGGACCTCCTCCTGTCCCCGGCGCTGCAGGCGGTGAAGGCCGACCCCGAGGTACTCGGCATCCCCACGGTGCTCGACCCCGATCGCCTGGATCCGGCGGACCGGGCCGCGTTCACGCCCGCCGCCGCGAGCCCGTACCTGCTGGGCCCCGGCGAGCTCGGGGCGCCGCTCACCGAGCTGCCGGCCTCCGAGGTGGGGCCCCTGGAGGAGCGCTGGCGCCGCGAGGTGCTGGGGTGATCGGCCTGCGGCTCACCGGGATCGAGGCGCGCCCGGGCGGTGCGCGGGTGCTGGCCGGCGTCGACCTGGAGGTGCCCGCGGGTGGCCGCCTCGCCCTCGTCGGCCCCTCGGGCGCCGGCAAGACCACGCTGCTGCGGGTGATCGCGGGCCTGGAGCCGGCGAGCGCCGGCCGGGTGGAGGCCGCCGGGCGCCCCCTCGACGGCCTGCCGCCGCACCGGCGGCCGATCGCGATGGTCTTCCAGGACGCACGCCTGCTGCCGAGCATGGACGCCGCCGAGAACGTCGCGCTCGCGCTGCGCGCGGCGGGGGTCGGACGGCGGGAGCGCCGCGCGCGCGCCGACGCCCTGCTGGCCGAGGTCGGCCTCGACGGGTTCGGCCGCCGGGGGGTGCGCGGCATGTCCGGCGGCGAGCAGCAGCGGGTGGCGCTCGCCCGGGCGCTCTGCCCCGACCCCGGGCTCCTGCTGCTCGACGAGCCGATGGCCTCGGTCGATCCGGACCGCCGCGCCGCCCTGCGCCGGCTGATCCTGCGGCTGCAGGCCGAGCGCCGCGTCACCACCGTGATCGTGACCCACGACCGTGACGAGGCGGCCGAGATGGGGGAGGAGATCGCCCTGATGATCGAGGGGCGCATCGTGCAGCGCGACACCCCGCGCGCCCTCTTCCTGCGCCCCTCCTCCCCGGCCGTCGCCCGCTTCTTCGGCGCCCGCAACCTCCTGGCCGGGGACGTCCGCGCGGGGGCGCTGCACACGGAGGCCGGCCCGCTGCCGGTGCCGGGGCCCGACGGCCCGGCGCGCGTGTCGGTGCGCGCGGAGTCGATCGCGCTGGGCCCGGACGGGCCACTGCGGATGACCGTGCGCGAGGCGACCTTCGTCGGCTCCGGGCTGCGGGTGCGCCTGGCGCGCGGAGCCATGCGCCTGGAGGCGCGCGTGGCGCCCGACCCGGCGCCCGAGGTGGGCGAGGAGATCGGCGTCAGCGTGCCCGCCGAGGCCGTCTGGCGGTTCCCCGAGGGCGCCGCCCGCGCGAGCGACGCCGACCGCGCCCTGCAGCCCGAGCGGTGACCCGCGCCCGCACCGTCGGGGCGCTGGTCCCGGCGCTCGCCGTGGTGCTGGCGCTCTGGGGGGCGGGCATGGTGGGTGCGGTGCGATCGAGCCTCGGCGTGAGCCGCCTGAACGGCTGGTCGGCGGCCGACCTCGACGCGTACCGCGCGCTGCTCGACGACCCCGCGTTCTGGGAGTCGCTGTGGTTCACGCTGCGGATCGCCGCACTCGCGACGGCGATCTCGGCCGCGCTCGCCGTGGTACTGGCCGCGGCGCTGCGGCGCCACGGCCCGACGGTGCGGGCGCTGTCGGCGGTGCCCGTGCCCATGCCCCACCTGGTGGCCGCCGTGCTGGGCGTCTTGTGGCTCGGCCCCGGTGGCATCGCCGACCGACTGCTGGGCGGGCTGCCGGTGGACCTCGTGCGCGATCCGGCCGGCCTCGGCATCGTCCTGGTGTACGTCTACAAGGAGACGCCGTTCCTCGCGCTGCTGGTGCTCGCCGCTTGGAGTCCTGCCGTCGCTGCGCGCGAGGAGGCCGCGGCGGTGCTCGGCGCCCGGCCGCTGCAGCGCATGAGGTGGGTGGTCTGGCCGGCGATCCGGGCCCCCCTCGTCACCGGGGCGGCGGTGGTGGCCGCCTTCGTGATCGGCGCCTTCGAGGTGCCGCTCGCGATCGGACCGACCTCGCCGCAGACCCTGTCGGAGCTCGCGCTGTCGGCCACGCGCACCGGTGGACTCGACGGACGGACGGTGGCGAACGCCGCCCTGCTGGTGGCCTCCCTGCTCGCCCTGCTGGTCGCCGCCACGGCCGCGGCGACGGTGTGGCGGCGTCGTGGATGAGCCGCCTCGCCGGCGCCCCGGCGGGGTCGTGCTGGTGGCGCTCCTCGCCCTCGGCGCGCTGGTGCCGGTGCTCACCCTCGCCGTGCAGGCGGCCGCCGACGAATGGCGTGCCCCCTCGCCGCTGCCGCAGCGCTACGGCACCCGGGGCATCGAGGAGGCCTTCGCCGACGCCTCGGGCGCCGTGGAGGCGGTCACCAACTCGCTGACCGTGGCCCTCGCCGCGACGGCCATCGCCCTAGTGCTGGCGTGGCCCGCGGCCCGGGTGATCGGCGAGCGGCGGCTGCGGCATCCTGCCGTCGTCTGGGTGCTGCTCGGGCTGCCGCTGCTGGTGCCGCCATTCGCCACCGGCTCCGGCCTGACGGAGTGGTTCATCCGCCTCGGCCTGGCCGACACCCTGCCCGGCCTGGTGGTGGCCCACCTGGTGCCGGTGCTGCCCTACGTCGTGCTCATCCTGGCCAGCGGGTTCGGTCCCGAGGTGCGCGACCTGGAGGAGGCGGCGGCCGTGCACGGGGCGGGCCCGGCGTGCCGCCTGCTGCTGGTAACGCTGCCCGCGCTCGCGCCGGTCGTCGCCGTGGCGGCGCTCCTCGGGTTCCTCGTGTCGTGGAGCCAGTACGGGCTCAGCCTCGCGGTCGGCGGGGGCACGCCGATGCTGCCCCTGAAGCTCGTCCCGTTCATCGGGTCCGACCCGCAGGTCGCCGCGGTGCTGGCCCTCGTCTTCCTCGCCCCGGCGATCCTCGCGGTCGCGCTCTCGTTCGCGGTCGTCCGCCGCGCGTCGGCGTCCCCGCGCGGGCGGGTCACCCGCGACGACGAGATCGTCGGTTTCCGAAACACTTATCGGAGGTAAGGCATGACCCCTCGCAGACCCGAGCCGGTGCTCGTCGTCTTCGACGTCAACGAGACGCTGTCAGACATGGCCCCCATCGCGGAGCGCTTCGCCGATCTCGGCATCGGCGGCGGCCTGGCCGACACCTGGTTCGCCGCGCTGCTGCGCGACGGCTTCGCCCTCACCGCGGCGGGTGCATCCCAGCCGTTCGCGGCCCTCGCCGAGGAACTCCTGAGGGTGATGCTGGCCCGCACGATCCCCCCTGGCGGCCTGGAGGCGGCGGTGGCACACGTCGTGGAGGGGCTTGCGACCCTGGATGTACACCCGGACGTCCCGGAGGGGGTCGAGGCGCTGGGGGCGGCGGGTCACCGCATGGTCACCCTGTCGAACGGGTCGGCCGACGTCGCCGAGCGGTTGCTCGCGACATGCGGGGTGCGTCGTCACTTCGAGGCATGCCTGTCCGTCGAGGACGCGGGCGCCTGGAAGCCGGCTCGCGACGCCTACCTCTACGCAGCGGCGGTGTGCGGGGTCGAGCCCCGGCGGATGCTGATGGTGGCGGTCCACCCGTGGGACATCGACGGCGCACGCCGCGCAGGTCTACGTACCGCGTGGATCGATCGCGGTGGACGGCCGTACCCCGGGTACTTCGTCGCTCCTGATGTCACGGTCAACGGGCTCATGGAGCTTCCCGGGTACCTCGAGGGCTCGCCCGGCGCGGCTCGCGGCTGAGACCGCCGAGCGCCTGCGGTGGTGCCGGAACCCGTGCTGGTCGGCTGACCACGTGACAGACGTCGTCATCACGACAGTCGGCCGGATCCAGAGTGCGCGCCCGAGAGACGAGGGCCTCCAACTCGGCGCGGAGTGACTGCATCTCGAGGATCCGACGAGAGAGCTCGGAGCGTCGCCGTTCGAGCAGAGCCACGACATGGGCGCACGGCGACTCCCCACGATCCCGGAAGGCGACCACCTCCCGGATCTCCCCGAGGGTGAGGCCGACCGCCTGGGCCGAGCGGACGAAGGCCAAACGCATCAGCGCGTCCTCGCCGTAGTCGCGATAGCCGCCCCCCGTGCGCTCGGCGGCCGGCAGGACGCCGATCCGCTCGTAGTGGCGGATCGCCCTCGGGGTGACGTCCGCGCGCCGGGCGAGCTCTCCGATCCTCATCAGCTCGGATCGTAGCCCCTTGACCTTGACGCATGCGACAAGGTCTACGGTGGGAGGCGGAGAGAGCGACCCCCCTCAAGGAGCGGACCCGATGCAGATCACCCTGCGCTACTTCGACGGCTGCCCCAACTGGCGCATCGCGGAGGAGCGGCTCCGGGCCGTGCTCGCCGATGCCGGCGGTTCGGACGCCGAGCTCGCGCTGGAGCGGGTGGAGACCCAGGAGGAGGCGGTGCGCCTCGGGTTCCGAGGATCACCCACCGTCCTCGTCGACGGGCGTGACCCCTTCGCTGACGAGCGCGCCGACATCGGCCTGGCCTGCCGTGTCTATGCGACGCCGACGGGGCTCCAGGGCGCACCCACCCTCGATCAGCTGCGCGCGGCGCTCGGCACGTGAGGTCGGCGGGCCGGCTGGGCGCGAGCCTCGCTGTCGTGGGGGTCCTCGTCACCTGCTGCGCACTCGGGCCGGCGGCCGTCGTGGCGGGCGCCGCGATCGGCCTCGGCGGGCTCGGCCTCGAAGCGTGGATGCCTCTCGCCGTGGGCATCCTCATCGCGACATCAGGTGGCCTGATGGTCCTTGTGCGTCGTCACCACCGGACTCGAGCGACGTGCGGGCGCGGCCCGAGGATCCCAGCAACCCGAGGAGACAGATGACCACGTCCTACGACGTCGCGGTGATCGGGGCGGGGCCGGCCGGCGAGGTCGCAGTCGGCCGCCTCGCGGCCGCGGGCATGCGGGTGGCGCTCATCGAGCGTGAGTTGGTCGGCGGCGAGTGCGCCTACTGGGCGTGCATCCCCAGCAAGACCCTGCTGCGGCCGCCCGAGGCGCGCGCCGAGGCACGACGAGTAGCGGGCGTCGCCGAGCCGTCGCTCGCGTTCGACGAGATCGCCGCCTACCGCGACGAGATGATCCGCCACCTCGACGACTCGGCCCAGGTGGACGGCTACCGGGAGATGGGCGTCGCCGTGCACAAGGGCGCCGCCCGCGCCCTCGGCCCGGGGCGCCTGGAGGTCGACGGCGAGGTGGTCGAGGCCGAGCGGATCGTCGTCGCGACGGGCAGCGAGCAGTCGATCCCGCCGATCGACGGCCTCGCCGAGGCCGGCTACTGGACCAACCGCGAGGCGACGACGGCGGGCGAGGTGCCCGAGAGCCTGGTCGTGCTCGGCGGCGGACCCGTGGGAGTGGAGCTCGGCCAGCTCTACCGGCGCCTCGGCGCCGAGGTGACCATCGTCCAGGCGGGCGACGGCCTGGTCCCGCGCGAGGACGTGGCAGTCGGCGAGATCATGGCCGGGGTGCTCCGCGACGAGGGCGTCGACCTGCGACTCGGCGCGCGGGCGGTGAGCGTGGCGCTCGAGGGGTCCGAGCGCGTCGTCCAGCTCGACGGCGGCGGCGAGGTCCGCGGTCGCGAGCTGCTGGTGGCAACCGGCCGCCGGCCCCGGGTCGCGGGCCTCGACCTCGAGAGGCTCGGGGTCGAGGTGGGCGAGCGCGGCGTCACGATCGACGAGCGCTGCCGGGCGGCCGAGGGGGTCTGGGCCGTCGGCGACGTGACCGGCGTGATGCTGTTCACCCACGTCGGCATGTACCAGGCGCGGATTGCCTGTGAGGACATCGCCGGACGCCCGGCGCGGGCCGACTACTCGGCCATCCCGCGCGTGGTCTTCAGCGACCCCGAGATCGCCGCCGTCGGCCTGAGCGCCGAGGGGGCGCGCGAGCGCGGCCTCGAGATCCTCACCTCCAGAATCGAGATCCCCGAGGTGATCGCCCGGCCGTGGACCTATGAGCGCGAGCCGCGAGGGACGCTCGGCTTGGTCGCCGACGCGCGCGAGCGGGTGTTGATCGGCGCCTGGGCGGTGGCGCCGCTGGCGGGCGAGTGGATCCACCAGGTGGCCCTGGCGGTCAAGGCCCGCATCGGCCTCGACGTGCTGGCCGACACCGTCGCCCAGTTCCCCACGTTCAGCGAGGCCGTGCTCAAGGGGATCGAGGCACTGGAGGAGTCCTGAGAGTCAGCGGGGAGCGCTCTGGCGCGGTCAGCGGTACTCGGGGTTGGGGTGGTCGAAGCGGGTGCCCGCGTCCCACGCGGTGGCCTGGTTGCCGTGCGCGGGGATGCCGCCCGCCCGCTTCAGCGTCGACGCCAGGTGCATCAGGTTCCAGGTCATGAAGGTGGTGTTGCGCCGGGTGAAGTCGTTCTCGGGCCCGCCGCTGCCGGGGTCGCCGTAGCTCGGGCCGGGCCCCGCCTCACCGATCCAGCCGCAGTCGGCCTGGGGCGGGATCACGTAGCCCAGATGCTGGAGCGAGTAGAGGACGTTCATCGCCACGTGCTTGACGCCGTCCTCGTTGCCGGTCACCACGACCCCGCCCACCCGGCCCACTGGCCGTCGTCGTTGAGCTCGGCCGAGTAGCCGTAGAGGCGCTCGATCACCCGCGTGCAGACGCTGCTCTTCTCGCCCAGCCAGATCGGGGTGCCGATGATGAGGATGTCCGCGGCCATGACCCGGGACTGGATCGCCGGCCAGTCGTCACGGTCGAAGCCGTGCTCGGTCATGTCGGTCTGGACGCCTGGCGGGATGACGTGGTCGACGGGACGGACCTCGTCGACGACCACGCCGTTCGCGCGCATGATCGCGATCGCGTTCTGGGCCAGCAGGTCGGTGTTGGACGGCTGCGGAACGGGCTTCAGGGTGCAGTTCACGACGATCGCGCGCAGGTGCGAGAAGTCGGTCTCGGGCATGGGCGGTCCTCTCGGGAGGGTGGTGCCGGACCCCTACGCCGCGATCGGGCTGACGATCTCGAGCTCCGTCGTGATCTCGATCTGGGGCGAAACGCTCCGGGCGTTCGGGCACCGTCCGGCGTGCACGGCGTGGACCTCCTCGGCGGCCGCGCGATGGGCCTCGTCGAGTTCGAGGGTGTAGCTCACGACGACCCGGCGGAGCGCGAGGACCCCGTCCTCGTCGGGCTCCACGAACCCGGTGGCGGTGCCGCTCAGCGCCTCGGCCGGGACAACCGGCACGCGCGCGCGCGCAGCAGCGAGCCGCCGAAGGTGCCGATCAGGCACCCGGCGATCGACGCCGTCAGGTAGTCGAGGGTCGACGGCTGGGGGTCCTTCGCGACCGACTTGTAGTGCTCGGCAACCCCTCCGTGCATCCCGAAGCGCACCACATCCCCGTTGGGCTCCAGGGTCGCCTCACGGTCGAGGCTCTTGGAGCCGGGGATCAGGCGCACGGGCACGGTCGTGGTGAAGGCGGGCATGTCTCTCCTCGGGTCACATGAACTGGAGCGGATGCTCTATCGGCGATCGCCGGCTCCGACTCCGGCGGCCCCCCGCGGATCCGCCGCCGGCTTGCGAGCCCGCGGCGCAGACCTCATCGGCGAGTCGGAGTGCTACGAACCTCCACCGGGCGCTGCAGCGCGCGCGGCCCGAGGGCATCATCGTCGAGCTGGCGGAGTGGATGGCTGAGGGGTCCGTCGGCCGTCGACTCCCGGCCCACCCCGATCACCGTTCGAGGAGCGAATCCTCTCCCGTCGGCGACGTTCGCTGGCTGACACATCCGGGTCGCCGAGCCCACGACATGCGTGCGGGCCGCCGCGCCGCTCTCAGTCTGCCTCGTCGTCCTCGACCCCGCGCGCGAGGTAGCCGGGGCTCGCGATGGCGGCCGTGGCGAGGACGACGAACGCGATCAGCAGCACGACGCCAGCCGCCCGGGCGATCCCGCCCTCCAGCACCACCATGACGGCGCCGCCGACCACGAGCGCCACCAGGGCGGCGCGCAGCATGGACGACTCGCTCACGGCAGCGGGGCGCCCGACCCGGGCACGGGGTCCTTGTCGAGCCGGCCGCGCAGGAACAGGTGGAAGAGGTAGGCGAGGGACGGGATGAGCACCAACGCGCCGAGCCCGGTGGCGACGAGCACCGCGACGAGCGTCGGTCGCGCCGCCGCGGCCTCCTCGATGCTCACCTCGCCGGGCAGCAAGGCGGGCGCCTGCGCGACGACCCACCCCCAGAGCACCGCGCCGACGGCCACCGCCCCGGCGACGCGCGCCGCCCCGAGCATGCGGCGCCAGACGAGCACCAGGGTCAGCACGCCCGCGAACGCGGAGAGCCCGACCAGCCAGAGGGCGTCGTCGATCAACCCGTCATAGAGCGCGCGCGCATCACTGCGGACGACGAGCAGGCCCGCCAGCGCCAGGGCGCCGGCGACCACGCCCGACACGAGCGCCCGCCCCCGGAAGAGGTCGACCATCTCCGCCCGGCCCAGGCGGCGGGCGTCGGCCGCCAGGTAGACCGCTGCCAAGTGCGCCCCTGTCGCGACCGCGAGCGCGCCGGCCAGGACGGAGGTCGGGTTCCACCAGCTCGTGACCGGGTCGCCCGCGGCGTTGCCCAGGGGCACCCGGCCCGAGGCGATCGCACCGACTGCGGCCCCGAGAAAGAACGGCGTCAGCACCGACGAGCCGGCGTAGAGCGCCCCGTAGGCGGTCCGCGCGCGCGGACCGCTGCCGACGCCGCGGGTGGCGAACGCGGCGCCGCGCAGGATGATCCCCACTGCCGCGAGCGACAAGGGCACGTAGAGCGTCGACGCCACCGATCCGAAAGCCACCGGGAAGCACGTCCACGCCACGACCAGGACGAAGATCAGCCAGACGTGATTGGCCTCCCATACCGGCCCCATCGAGCCCTCCACCAGCCGGCGGACCTCCGCTCGGCTCCGCCGTGCGGTCACCTCCCACAACCCCGTGCCGAAGTCGGCGCCGCCGAGGACCGCATAGGCGGTGAGCCCCAGCACGATGAGGGAGCCGCAGGCCTCGGCGAGCGTCACGAGGCCCTCCGCGGCAGGGTCTCGGCGCCGGGCACGTCCCCCTCGATCGGCGCGGCGGCCAGGCGGCGGAGCATCCAGACGGCGATCGCGGTGAGCGCGGCGTAGACCGTCGCGACCGCGGCGTAGCCGACCGGGATGCCGGAAGCACCGGTCACCGCCTCCTCCACCCGCATCACGCGGTAGACGATCCAGGGCTGGCGCCCCACCTCGGTCGTGACCCAGCCGCTGATGAGGGCGATGACCGCAAGCGGTCCGGCCGCCACGGCCGCGCGGTAGAACCACGGCGAGCGCGGCGGCCGGCGCCGGCGCCACCAGGTGGCGAGGTAGAGCAGCGCAAGGCCGGCGAGGGCGGTGCCGATCGCGACCATCGTCTGGAACGAGACCCGCACCACGTTCACCGGCGGCCGCTCGTCCTCGGGCACGCTCTCCAGCCCGACGACGGTCGCCGAAAGATCGTGCTCGCTGAGCAGCGAGAGGAGCCGCGGGATCTCGATCCCCCCCACCACCTCGCCGTCGCGGTACCAGCCGCCGATGTGGATCGGCGCACCGGCGGTCGTCTCGCTGAGCCCCTCGAACGCGGCGAGCTTGACGGGTTGCGTCTCGGCCACCTGCCGCGCGGCCCAGTCGCCCACCACGATCTGGACGGGGCTCACGAGGGCCGCGATCGTGAAGGGCACGATGAACGCGACGCGGTGGTAGCGGTCACGCCGTCCGCGTAGCCACGCCCAGGCGTACACGCCGGCCACGCAGAAGCCGGCGACCATGTAGGCGGCCAGCAGCATGTGCACGAGTTGGTGCCAGACGTGGTCGTTGAGCAGGGCCTCCACCGGCCGCACGTTCGTCACCCGCCCGTCAATCAGGTCAAAGCCGGTCGGGTTGTTCATCCACCCGTTCACCGTCAACACGAACAGCGAGCCGGTGACGCCGGCGATCGCGATCGGGATGCCGGTCAGGAAGTGGACCCGGGCGGGCAGCCGGTCCCAGCCGTAGACGTAGATCGCGATGAAGATGGCCTCGACGAAGAACGAGAAGCCCTCGAGCGCGAACCCCAGGCCGAAGACGTCGCCGAAGGTCGCCATGAAGTTCGGCCAGAGGATCCCCAGCTCGAAGGAGAGGATGGTCCCCGAGACGACCCCGACGGCGAACAGCACCAGCATCGCCTTGGACCAGCGCTTGGCGATGAGCCGGTAGAGCGGGTCGCCGGTGCGCAGATGGAGGGCCTCCATGAAGAGGACCATCGCCGGGAAGGCCACCCCGAAGCACACGATCACGATGTGCCAGCCGAGTGACAGCGCCTGGATCTGGCGCGCCTGGAACAGGTGCTCCTGCTCGACCGCCCCGCCCAGGGCACCGGATGCCTGGAGCGTGAGGCCGGAGAGCGCTGTCACGATCTCGTTCAGCGGAGGATCCCTCTGCGCGGGTGGCTCGGGGGGGCTGTTCCAAGGCTAGGTCGGCGCTGTCCGCGCCGCCTCCTGTCGAGTGTCCTCCCCCGTCGCGCGGCAGCTCTCATTCGAGGCCCGCGTGCATCGAGCATCCGGTGCCGCCGCGGATCGAAGTCTCTCATCGGCGGGGCCGTACCCGGAGTGCAGGGCGGCTAAGCAGGGGCCGGTCAGTCCGTGCCTCGTGGCGGGTCGAGCCGTCCTGCAGCCGGGCCCGCCGGCGGCCGGTACCGTGTCGCGCAGATGCGCTCCCCGGCAACGCCCTCGACGATGCGCCAGTCCACACCCGGCGGCGCGGCACCCGCCTCGGAGCCGCGGGGGTTGTCGCCGGCGGATCCCCGGACCGCATGACGCATCTCAATGTCCTGATCACGGTGAGCGCGGGCGCCGGCGCGTGAGCGTCCTCGAGGCGGTGGTGCTGGGCCTTCTCCAGGGCCTGACGGAGTTCCTGCCCGTCTCGAGCACCGCTCATCTGCGCATCGTCCCCGAGCTCGTCGGCTGGGAGGACCCGGGCGCGGCGTTCACCGCCATCACCCAGCTGGGCACGCTCGCCGCCGTGTTGTGGTACTTCCGGCACGACCTCGGACGCATCGGGCGGACCTGGGCATCCAGCCTCGTCCGTCCCGAGCTGCGCGGCGAGCTCGACGCCCGGATGGGCTGGTACGTGGTCGTGGCGACGGTGCCGATCGGCCTCTTCGGTTGGCTGTTCGACGACCAGGTCGAGGAGGGTGCCCGCGATCTGCGGCTGGTCGCCTGGTCGCTGATCCTGTTCGGCCTCGTCCTCCTGGCTGCCGACCGGATGGGCCGCAAGGACCGCACCATCGAACGGATCACCACTCGCGACGGCATCGTCGTCGGACTGGCACAGGCGCTCGCGCTCGTCCCCGGCGTCTCTCGCGCCGGGGCCACCCTGACCGCGGGACTCTTCCTGGGCCTGGACCGCACCGCGGCGGCGCGCTTCTCGTTCCTGCTCTCCATACCCGCGGTCACGCTGGCGGGCGTCTACCAGTTGAGGGTCCTCGGCGACGAAGCCGCCAGCCTCGATCTGCCGGCAACCGTGATCGCCACGGTGGTCGCAGGGATCTCCGGCTACGCGACGATCGCCTACCTGCTGCGCTTCCTCGAGTCCCACTCCATGATGGTCTTCGTCGTCTATCGGCTGCTGCTCGGGGGGGCCATCCTGCTGCTGCTGGAAGCGGGCAGGCTGTGAGACCTCGGCGTGCCGCGGACACTGTTTCTCAGCCGAGGCGCGGCGACGAACCGGTGGGCAACGGGAGCGGCCTTACCGCCCACCTTCCGTGCGCGGGTGGAGCCGGTCGGCGTGGTGCCGCGACAGGGGCTCGCCTCATCCGCCCTCCCCTGACGCACCGCTCCGCGCCAGACCGGGTCACCCGACCGCCGGCGGTCGCAGACCCGCGGGGGCGCCGATGACCGGCGATGGTGGCTGGGCGACCCCACCGGAGGGCGCGTACCCGACGACGTCGCCGGTCGCTCGCACCGTCGAGCTGGCCGAACGCCACCAGATCGCGATCTATCTCCTCGCCCTGGCGGGGGCCGTGGCGATCGGCGTGAGGGCCCCCGGGACCGGCCCGACCCTCGAGCACGCGATCGAGCCCGTTCTGGCGTCACTGCTCTATGCGACCTTCCTGCAGGTCCCCTTCACCGCCTTGACCCGCAGCTTTCGGGACGGCCGCTTTCTGGTAGCCGTCCTCGGCGTGAACTTCGTGGTCGTCCCCGTGGTGGTGTGGGCGCTCACGCTGGGGCTGCCAGACGACCGAGCGGTCGTGCTCGGCGTCCTGCTGGTGCTGCTCACTCCCTGCATCGACTACGTGATCGTGTTCGCCGGTCTCGCGGGCGGGTCGGCGCAGCGGCTCCTGGCCGCCGCGCCGCTCCTCATGCTCGCCCAGCTGGTGCTCCTACCGGTCTACCTGCTGCTGTTCCTCGGGTCGGACCTCGCCACGATCGTGGAACCCGGGCCCTTCCTGCGCGCGTTCATCGTGTTGATCGCCATCCCCCTGGCGCTGGCGGCCGCAACAGAGGCCCTCGCCAAGCGCCACCGCGTCGGCCGGTGGGTGACGAGGTTCATGACCGGGTTGATGGTCCCGCTGATGGCCGCGACCCTGTTCGTCGTCGTCGCATCCCAGGTACCGGAGGTCCGGGACAGCCTCGGCACGGTCGCCCGGGTGCTTCCCGTTTACATCGCGTTCCCCGTGATCATGGCGTTCGTCGGCCGGCTCGCCGCCCGCGCGGCCCGTCTGGACGTCCCCGCAGGGCGCGCGTTGACCTTCAGTGGCGCGACCCGGAACTCCCTGGTCGTCCTGCCACTCGCGTTGGCGCTCCCTCCGCAATACGCCATCGCCGCAGTCGTGGTCGTCAGCCAGACCCTCGTCGAGCTGATCACGATGGTGATCTACGTGCGCCTCATTCCGTGGCTGCAACCAGAGCCACCCGATCAACCGGAGACGGCGGACGGCGCGGGCGGGTAGGTCGCGTGGCGCTGACGTCAACGACACGGGAAGCAGACCCGAGCCCGACGCCCCCCTGCGCCCGATCCCACCGTCGCAGAAGGAGGTGGACGCAGATGACCGCGCTCCGACGCGATCCCGTGCCGCGCTGGGCCTCCGGAAGCCCGCTTGGCCCTCCCCGCCCATACCCCGGTCGCGTCGCGCACGCCGTGGATGGCGAGGTCCCGACTGCGTCGGCTACGGTCGCGACGATGTCATCCGCGCGGCGTGCCGCCTCAGGTTCCGGGGCCACCATGACCACCGCCGACACTCACAAGGCCGTCATCGGCGCCCTCGCCCAGCTGGAGAGGATCCTCCTGATCGGTGGACCGTTGGCGCTGCTCCTGGGTCGGCCGCGGGCTATGCGCTGGCGGCAGGAGCGCTCGGACCCGTCGAGGCGATGCGCCGCCGCGCCGAGGGCATCTCGGGCGGCGACGCGGGCGAGCGCCTACCGGTCCCGCCCGCCCGGGATGAGCTCCGGCGACTCGGCCAGACGCTGAACGCGATGCTCGGCCGCGTCGATGCCGCCATGGAGCGCGAGCGGGGGTTCGTCGCCGATGCCGCTCACGAGCTCCGCACCCACTCGCGATCCCCAAGACCGAGCTCGAGCTGGCCCTTCGCGGAGAGCGCTCCGCGTCGGAGCTCCGGAAGGCCATCTCCTCGGCCGGAGAGGAGACCGACCGTCTCGCGCGGCTGGCGGAGGATCTGTTGATCATCGCCAGATCCGATCAGGGGCGCCTCCCGGTGCGCCCGGAGCGGATCGACCCCGCCGACCTGCTGACCCGGGTCCGCAACCGCTTCGTCGCTCGGGCGGCGATCCACGGCCGGCGCATCGTGGTCGGGCTGGCGGGCCCGGTGATCGATGCCGACCCCCTGCGGCTCGAGCAGGCACTCGGCAACCTGGTCGAGAACGCCATCGTGCACGGCGAGGGGACGATCACCCTCGGCGGACGTGAGCGCGATGGCGGCCTCGAGTTGTTCGTCGACGACGACGGACGCGGGCTGCCGCCGGAGTTCGCACCCCGGGCCTTCGAGCGCTTCAGCCGCGTCGACCCCGCCCGCGGCCGTGGCGGCGCCGGCCTTGGACTGTCGATCGTTCGCGCGATCGCCCGCGCCCACGGGGGTGAGGCGCGCATCGAGAACCGGACAGACCGCGCCCGCAAACACGCGTCCATCCTGGTTCCGCGCTCGTCGGTGACGACAGGGAGTGGGGTCGATGGACCTCCGGCCGGCGCCGAACGCGCCCGGTGACGCGCCTTCGGCGAGCGTGATCTCACGCAGCGATCGGCCTCACGCTCACGACCGCGTCGCCGAAGAACTCGACCTCCCTTCGCAGCCGATCCGCAACACGCTCACTGATGCGGTGGGCCTCCGCGACGTCGAGTCCTCCATCGATCTCCGCGTCGATCTCCGCTCGAATGACGTGACCCTGCCAGCGCGCCCGCACCGCGACGACGCCCTGCACCCCCTCGGTGCCCGCGGCCACCTCGCGAATGCGTTCGCCGAGCTCCGGATCGACCCCGTCCAAGAGGCGCTCGCCGATGCTCTTCGACGCGTCCCAGACGATCTTCAGGATGACCGCGCTGATCAGCAGGCCGACGACCGGGTCGGCGGCCGGCCAGCCGATCGCCACTCCGATCGCGCCGGCGACGACGGCCAGGGAGGTGAGGCCGTCGGTGCGGGCGTGATAGCCGTCGGCGACGAGCGCCGCCGATCCGATCTCGCGGCCGACGCGGATGCGGAAGACCGCCACGGCCTCGTTGCCGAGGAAGCCGATCACGCCCGCCAGCGCGACCGCCCAGAGCAACTGCACGTCCTGGGGATCGAACAACCTGCGGATGGACTCGTAGGCCGCGAAAACGGCCGAGAAGAGGATCAGGGCGATGATGACCAGGCCCGCCAGGTCCTCGGAGCGGTGCAGTCCGAAGGGGAAGCGCGCGCTCGGGGGTCGCCGTGACAGGAGGAAGGCGATCGCGAGCGGCACGGCCGAGAGGGCGTCGCCGATGTTGTGGACCGTATCCGCCAACAGGGCGACCGAGCCGGTGATGACCACGATCACCACCTGGAGGGCGGCCGTCACGCCGAGACCGACGAGCGACCACTTCAGGGCCCAGAGGCCACGCTCCGACGACGCGATCGTGGGATCCACCGTTCCGTGCCGGTGCCCGTGGTCGTGGTCGTGCCCGTGTCCGTGCGGGTGGCCATGCGTCGGGCGATCGTGCCCCTCGAGGCCGGACGCGGCCCCCCTCCGACGACGGGCGATCACGTGGATGCCGGGCGGGGGGCTGGCGTCGCGGCGAGCCCGAGCCGGGTGTGCTCGGTGTGGGAGACGGCCTGATCGAGCAGCGCGGCGACGTGGTCGTCGTGCAGGGCGTAGACGACCGTGCGGCCGTCCCTGGCCCCGACGACGAGCCCGAGCAGCCGCAGCACCCTCAGCTGGTGGGACACGGCCGACTGCTCCATGCCGAGGTGGGCGGCGAGCTCGGTGACCGTGCAGTCGGACTCGCGGAGTCGGCCGAGGATCATCACCCGGCTCGGCGTGGCGAGGGCCTGCATGGCCTGCGCCACCTCCGTCGCGACGGCGTGATCGATCGGCTGCCGGCCGTTGTCGTCTCGATGCCCCATGAAGTCAGACTATATGAACAGTCCTTCATTCATAGTCTGGGGGGTGATCCTGGCCCTGGCCGCCCTCCTCCCCTCCGCCACGCTCCTGGTCGCGTGCGGGGGTGGCAGTGACCCGCCGGCGGCGGCGGAGCCGACCGGCGAGCTGCAGGAGATCGAGGCCGCTCGTTGTCGGCTGCTCCGGGGGGAGATCGTCCTGTGGACTGCGGAGGGCGAGCGGACCTTCACCGTCCGTGACGAGG
>JBFWPT010000042.1:0-36735 GCA_050249835.1 Thermoleophilia bacterium | reverse complement strand
GTCCATCGGGTGCACCCACTGCACCCGCGCGATCCGGCCGGGCGAGGACTCCCGCGCCGGGCGGTGGGCGGACGCCGAGAAGACGGAGTGCGGCCTGCACCTGCCCGCCCAGAACGCGGCGGCCAAGAGCTAGACACGACGATCGGGGCCCCCACGCCCCGGAGGAGGGCGGTAGGGAGTGAGCGAGCGTCAGGGCTTCACGCTGTGGTTCACCGGGCTCTCGGGCACCGGCAAGACGACGATCGCGGAGATCGTCGGCCCCGAGCTCGAGAAGCGCGGCGCGCTGATCGAGTACCTCGACGGCGACGTGGTGCGCACGCACCTCTCGAAGGGCCTCGGGTTCTCCAAGGAGGACCGGGACACGAACATCGGCCGCATCGGCTGGGTGGCGAGCCGCTTCACCCGCGCCGGCGCCATCACCCTCGTGTCCGCCATCTCCCCGTACAAGGACACCCGTGCGGCGGCGCGCGCGATGGTGGAGGAGTTCGGCCCGTTCGTCGAGGTCTTCGTCGACACCTCCGTCGAGGGCTGCGCGGCCCGTGACGTGAAGGGCCTGTACGCGAAGGCGTTCTCCGGCGAGATCAAGGAGTTCACCGGCGTCTCCGACCCGTACGAGGCCCCCGAGGACCCCGAGATCCACATCCAGACCGAGACCCAGACGCCGGAGGAGAGCGCCGCGACCGTGATCGCCGCGCTGGAGGCGCGCGGCCTCATCGGCGGCGCGGTCCCGGCGTAAGCCCTCCCCGGGCCGACCTCCACACCCACACCCGCGCCTCCGACGGGGCGCTGACGCCGGACGCCCTGGTCGCCCTCGCGGCGGACCGGGGCGTGACGATGCTCGCGGTCACGGACCACGACACGCTCGCGTCCGTCGCGGCCGCCCGGGAGGCCGGGCGGGCCCGCGGCGTGCGCGTCGTGCCCGGGGTGGAGCTCTCGGTGCGGGCCCCCTCGGGGTCCCTGCACCTGCTCGGCTACTTCGCCGAGCCCGCCCCGCCGGCGATCCTGGGCCGCCTGGAGGACCTGCGCCGCCTGCGGGAGGAGCGCGCCCGGCGCATCGTGGGCCTGCTCGCCAGCCTCGGCGCCCCGGTGGAGATGGCCGACGTCGCCGCGCGCGCGGGCGGTCCCATCGGCCGGCCCCACCTGGCCGACGCGCTCGTGGACGCCGGGCACGTCGCCACCCGCCAGGAGGCCTTCGACCGCTACCTCGGGGACGGCGGCCCCGCCTGGGTGCCGCACGAGGGGCTGTCGCCGCGCGAGGCCGTGGAGCTCGTGACGGACGCCGGCGGGGCGCCGGTGCTGGCCCATCCGGCGTCCCTCCGGATGCCCCGCCGCGAGCTCGGCGCGTTCGTCCACCGGATGGCCGGCTGGGGGCTGCGCGGCATCGAGGTGCACCGCGCAGACCACACGCCCGAACGGCGGGACGAGTACCGCGGCATCGCCCGCCGGCTGCGCCTGGTGGAGGCCGGCGGCTCGGACTTCCACCGCCCCGGCGACGGCGTGGAGCCGGGCGACACCGGGTACCCGCCGCTGCCCGTCGACGCCATCGACCGGCTGCTCGACGGGGTCGGCCCGCCCGCGGGGCGATCCGCTAGCGTGATCGCATGACCACAGCCACCGGCACCGCCCCCTCCGGCCCCCGCGCGGCCGGCGTCCACTGGGACCTCTCCCCCCTCGTCAGCGACGCGGCGTCCGCCCGCGCGCGGCTCGACGCGGCGCTGGAGCGCTCGCGCGACTTCGAGGGCCGCTACCGCGGCACGGTCGCCGGCCTGGACGGCCCCGGCCTCGCCGCGGCGCTGGCCGAGCTGGCGGAGATCGACAACGAGCTGTCGCGGGTGTCCTCCTACGCCCACCTGCGCGAGTCGGTGGACGTGACGAGCCAGGAGAACAAGGACCTATCGTCCGCCGTGGACCGGGCCCTGGTGCAGGCGGGCAACGCGCTGCGGTTCTTCGACCTCGAGTGGCTGGCCCTCGACGAGGAGGTCGCCCGGCCGCTCTACGACGCGCCCGAGGTTGCCCGCGACCGCCACTACCTCGTGGCGATGCGCCGGTTCGCACCGCACACGCTCTCGGAGCCCGAGGAGCGGATGCTCAGCGAGCGCAGCCCGGCGGCCGTGAGCGCCTGGCAGACCCTGTTCGGGCAGATCACCTCGACGCTCGAGGTGCCGTTCGACGCCGGCGAGGGCGAGGGCGTGGAGCCGCACACCATCGACCGGCTGCTCGCCCACGTGCGCAACCCCGACCGGGACCTGCGCAAGCACGCCCTGGAGGCGCTCTACGACGGCCTGGAGCCGCACGTGGACACGCTGGCCCACTGCTACGACACCCTCGTGGGCGACCGCCTGGCGATGGACGGGCTGCGCGGGTACGCGGGCCCCATGGACCCGACGCACCTGCGCAACGAGCTGCCCGGCACGGTGGTCGAGGGGATGATGGACGCGGTGGAGCGCCACTACGCGATCGCCCACCGCTGGTTCCGGGTGAAGGCCGGCATCCTCGGCCTCGACCGCCTGGAGCTGCACGATCAGTACGCGCCGATCGGCGAGGGCCGGGCGGTGCCGTACCCCGAGGCGACGCAGCTCATCGACGCCTCCTTCGGCCGCTTCTCGCCGCGCATCGCGGAGATCGCCGGCGGCTTCTTCGCGGAGCGGCGCATCGACGCCGAGCCCCGCTCCGGCAAGCGCGGCGGCGCCTTCTGCGCCCCGGTCGCCCAGGACGCGTCGCCCTACGTGCTGATGAACTTCACGGACCGCATGGACGACGTGATGACCCTGGCCCACGAGCTGGGCCACGGGATGCACTTCGCGCTCGCCTCCGCGGAGCAGACGGCCCTGTCGGCCGGAACCGGCCTCGCCCTGGCGGAGGTGCCGTCCACGTTCGCCGAGCTGCTCGCGTTCGACCACCTGATGGAGATCGAGACGGACCCGGCGACGCGCCGGTCGCTCATCTCCGAGCGCGTGGAGGGCTCCTTCGCGACGGTCTTCCGCCAGACGGTCCTCTCCCGTTACGAGCAGCGGGCGTACGCGCTGCGCGCCGAGGGCGGCACCCTGACCGCCGGGCGCCTGTCGGACATCTGGTTCGAGGAGAACGAGAAGTACTACGGCGACGCGCTCGCCCTGCCGGAGCGCTACCGGCTGGGGTGGTCCTACATCCCCCACTTCATCTCGACGCGCTTCTACACCTACGCGTACGTGTTCGCGCACCTGTCGACGCTCGCCCTGTACGCGGAGTACCGGCGGCGCGGCAGCGCGTTCACCGACGACTACATCGCGTTCCTGTCGGCCGGAGGGTCGAAGCCGCCGGCCGAGCTGCTCGGCGCCCTGGGGGTCGACCTGGACGACCCGGACGTCTGGGAGCCCGGGTTCCGCGAGATGGAGCGGATGGTGGAGGTCGCCGAGGCGGGCTGACGCCCGCCCCGGCCCTCCGGGAGGTTCAGCCCTTCGAGGCCTTCTTGGAGGCCTTGAGCGGGTTGAGCGCCTTCTGGACCTGCTCGGGCAGCTCGCCGATCGGGTACAGCTGGCGGCCGCACTCGGTGCGGCGCGTCACGTGCGCGCGGCAGGTGGTCGGCGCGCTCCACAGGGTGAGGGTGCGGTGGCCGCGCTCACAGAGGTACACCTTGGCCTGACGACCGGCCGCGGGACCGACGGGGACCGGGATGGCCTCCTCGAGGAGCTCCTCCTCGGCGGCCTGGATCTCGGGGTCGTTCGCGACATCGACGTCCGCGGCCGGGTCGGCCGGCGGGTCCTCCACACCGATGGCGTCCGCGGCGGCGGTGGCCTCGTCGACGGCCTCCGGGGCCTGCTCGGACTCGCTCATCACAGCTCCTTCGACTCAGTTCTGACCGCGCCAGGATAGCGCGAGCCGGACGCCGGGGCGCCGGCGCGCGCGATCGGCAGGTCGCGGCGGCCCCGCAGGCGGTCGAAGTTCGCCATCGCGCGCTCGAATCCCACCACCGCCGGGTCGAGCAGCGCGCGGGCCCGCCAGAGCCGGTACTCGGCGAAGTAGCCGGGGCTGACGCCCATGACGCTGGCCAGGCGCTCGAGTTGCTCGGCGGTCGGCGGGGCGCCGGTGCCGGAGCAGAGCTGGTGCAGACGCGTCCGGCTGATCGCGATGCCCTCGGCGCGCAGCAGGCTCCCCAGCCCGGACACCGTCATGCCACGGCGCTCCAGGACCGCGGCGATCGCCACGGAGAGGGACTCGTCGCTGGTGGCCGGGAGTGGCGGACGCCCATCGGGCACGGAGTCAACGGGCATGTGGATCGCGCACACTACGCATGAGCGGATCGCAACGAAAGGGCCGGGAATATGATCTTTGGCGGGCAGAATTGAGCGGCTCGGGGATGGACGACGGCATCGACGCGTTCCACCCGGTCCGGGAGGTCGTCGCGGTGGGTGGCCTGAGCCTCACCGTGGCCCGGCCGCCCTCCGCCGAGGACCTCATCGACGAGGACGACTACGCCCGCGACGAGCGGCTCCCCTACTGGGCCGAGCTGTGGCCGAGCGGCCTCGTCCTGGCCTCCCGCCTGGCGGCCGCGCCGCCCGCCGGGCTGCGCGTGGTGGAGCTGGGCTGCGGGGTCGGCGTCCCGTCCATCGTGGCCGCCCTGGGCGGCGCCGCGTCGGTGCTGGCGACGGACTGGTACGACGAGGCCCTCGCCTTCACCCGCGCCAACGCGGCGGCCGCCGGCGTGGCCGGCGCCGTGGAGACGCTGCTCGTGGACTGGTCCGCCCCGCCTCCGGCCCTGCTCGGCCGTCCCCCCGCCGACCTGGTGATCGGCGCGGACCTGCTCTACGAGCAGCGCAACGGGCCGGCTCTCGCCGCCCTGCTGCCGCGCATCCTCGCGCCCGAGGGCGTCGCCCTGATCGCCGACCCCCGCCGCCCCCACGCCGACGGCCTGCTCGACCCCTTGGTCGCCCAGGGGTGGTCGCACGAGATGGAGGAGGTGCGCCACGGGGGCCGCATCGACGAGTCGGGGCCCCTCGTCCGCCTCCACCGGCTGCGCCCGCCGGGAGGCGTGGTCCCCTCCGCTTAGGTCAGGATCGCCCGGGTTCGATAAGGTGCCTCAGAGCGTTCCTCGGTAGCTCAATGGTAGAGCATCCGGCTGTTAACCGGAGGGTTGCAGGTTCGAGTCCTGCCCGAGGAGTTCGAAGGAGAGAATCCCGAGGATAAGCGGGATTCCGGTGCGGTGTCCACCCCCCCGGAGGGGTGTGGAGGCGTGCCCCGGTGATGGCGGGGTGATGCGGCGGCCTGCGTCACCGGGATGGTGGCGACCGAGGATGAACCGACGCAGCCGGATTCCCCGACGCTGGGTCCGGTGCGGAGGCGGGAGCGACGGGGGTGCGGTCCTGCGGCCTCCGTGTCGCCTGCTCACGGCGATGATGGTCCGGTGGTGACGGCCTTCCGGATCCGGGGGACGGCGCCGGGGGGCACGCTCAGGCCGGCGGTGGACGGCGCTGGCGGGCCGTTCCGGGTGAGTTGCCGGTGGACATCCGCGAGCCACTGCGAGAAGGCCCGCGACCGCTCATCCTCCTGCGGCCGGACCATCGCGACGACCAGCTGGGCCATGATCAGATCGACGTGGGGATGCGCGTCCGCCGCCGCTTGCGTGGCGGCGACCTGTCCGAGGAAGGCGCGCCACGGCGAGAGAACCGTCGTCTCGACCGCCGCCTGGAGCGTGGGTTCGAGCCGGCTCGCGTCGAGGGCGGCCCGCAGGAAGCCCGCGTAGGGACCCGTGACGAGATGCCGGTGGGCCGTCCAGGCGGCCGCGACGATGCCCTGGTAGCCGTCGGGGTCGGGAGGCCCGGGCAGGTCCTCGAGGGCGGCGACCATCACCGCCCACCGATCCTCCCAGCGCAGATAGACGGTCGGCTTCCCCACGCCGGCCCTGCTGCAGATGAGACTCATCGAGCAGCGATCGATCCCGACCTCCGCGGCCGCCAGGCGAGCCCCGGTCAGGATCCTCCCTTCCATGGCCGGGTCGCGCGGGCGTCCGCGTCGCCGTTTGGCGGTCGTGTCTGGAGCTTCCGTCGTGGCCACCCCACGCTCCTCTCGGAATCTGACAGCGACCACGTATTCGGCGGCCGTTCCCGCCGGTGCATCCCTCTTGTTAGGGATTCGTGTGCCGGCGGCCTCGATCGGCCGCTCAGATGCTCGGGCGAGATCCGCGTCGGTCAGACGCCTCGGGGAGCCCCTGCGGACTCCTACGAGGCCGCGCCGCGCCGCCCGCCATCAGGCTCGTGCCGGCGGTGGCGGGCATGACCGGCACCGGGTGTCGGGGACTCCTACGGGTCACCGGATCCTGGAATACTCTCCGCCGCAGTGGGCGAAGTCCTTGATCCGCCGGCTCCGGGCGATCCATGCCCGGGGCGTGGGATGTCGAGACCCTCTCGTTCCCGGCCCGGGCCGGCGGCCGGGGCGTCGTCGCGGTGGTGGTGCCCAGCGGGATCCGGGGTCCGGCCGCACAACCCGGTCAGGCTGATGGGACCGGGCGACCCCGCGATCGTCTCAGCAGGCGTCCGCCCGACCGCGCACCGCGCGGCGGCGCCCAGGACGCGAGCAGGCGCGTGAGCGGGACGACGCCGATCCGGATCCTCCTGGTGGATGATCACGCCGTCCTGCGGGCCGGTCTGCGCCTGCTGCTCCAGCGTGAGGAGGGCCTCGAGCCGGTCGGCGAGGCGGGGACGGCCGAGGAGGCGATCCGCGCGCTGCCCCGGCTGCAGCCGGACGTGGTGGTGATCGACATCGAGATGCCCGGCATGGGCGGCATCGAGGGGGCCTCGATGATCCGTGAACGCGCTCCCTCCGCGAGGATCCTCGTCCTGTCGATGCATGACCAGACGCGTGACGTCCGGCGGGCCTTCGACGCCGGCGCCGACGGCTACCTGCTCAAGTCCGCCGCCGACGAGGAGTTCGTGCGGGCGGTGCGGGCGGTCGCGGGCGGTGAGCGGTATGTCCACCCGACGCTCGGCGCCGCTCTCGCCGCCCCCGCCGCGGACGGCCCGCTGGCGGAGCTGACAGCGCGGGAGCGTGAGATCCTCCGCCTGCTCTGCCTCGGGCACACGAACCAGGAGGTCGCCGACACCTTGGTCGTCAGCGTCCGCACCGTCGAGAGCCACCGCGCACACGTGATGGGGAAGCTGCGGGTCACGACGCGTGCGGGAATGGTGCGCGTCGCGCTCGACGCCGGCCTGCTCGACGAGGGGCGCTAGCCGCCGCTGCTGAGGCGCTGCACCGTCGCGTCCGACCCCGGGTAGTGGATGGAGACCCGCCCCGTGTCCTGCCAGCGCACGAGGAACGGCGGCCCGCCGTCCTCGCCCCGGACCTCCAGCACCTCGGCGTCGCGGGGACGCCCGCCCTGGTGGTGGGCCGCGATCACGAGCCTGTCCCCCGCATGCACCCTTGCCGGCTGGTGAGCCGTCTCGGGCTGTGGCTGGCCTTCGCCCCCGCTGATGAGGACCCGGGCGAGGTCCAGGGTGGAGATGATCCCGATCGGATCGCCCCTGTCGTCGACCACCACGACGTGTGTGGTCGCGTTCTCGCTCATGACCCGCGCGGCGTCCGCGACGCTTGCCTCGCCATCCACCACGACGCGGGGCAACGCCGCGATCGAACCCGCGTGTCCGAGCTCGCCGCTCCACAGTGAGGCGACGAGATCCACCCCGGTGAGAACGCTCCAGTCTGTGGCTTCGCCGTCTGGGTCGCCCGCCGGAGGCGCCAGGACCACGAGGCTGTGGATCTGGTGCCTGAGGATCAACTCGGCGACCTCCGCGAGGGGGACGTCGGACGTGCAGGTCACCAGCTCCGTCGTCATGACGTCGCGGACCCGGACGGCATGCAGGCGACCTTCGGTGCTGTTGCCCATCGAGGGAACACCTCCCCTTCGTCGCCAGGATCGTCGTCCACGCCCTGCGGGCGGTCATCCGTGCCCTCGCGGTCCCTCGCTCGGTAGTCGACCGCAGCGACGACAGACTCACCGGCCGGCACGGGATGATCCCCGCCGGCGGCGGCCCGGCCGGGTCACGGACCCCTGGCCGGCCGGACATCGATCGGACCGCCCCCGCGGGAAACCCGAGAGCCGGTTCGGTCCGATCCCTCATGCCGCCCCGCCTGTCCGCATCTAACGTCCACCCACGGCCAGTCACCGGAAGAATGGGGCTGCACGAATGCCGGTCGGCAGGATCATCACCCCCCTCCCGCCCCGGGACGCCCGTCCGGGGGTCCTCGTCATGGTCGTACCCCGCACGCACGGCCGGGGTCGTGGGCGATGACGCACCCCTTCGGCCACATCGCCTGCTGGGTCGACATCACGCCCTCAGGGGCGACGGCACTCGCCGTGGCGCGGGGGTTGTGGAGCGAGGCGGGAGGCCGTCTCAGTCTCCTGCACGGCGCCTCTGGACGCACCGAGGATCCGGCAGGCCTCCAAGAGCGCTGGCGGCGTCTGCGCGGGGAGGATCTGCCGGGGGCCGAGCCGGTGTTCCTGACCGGTGAACACGGCGCCTCGGCCTGCGACTGGGCTCGCCTCCAGGACCCCGACGTCATCGTCATCGGCGCCGACGCCGGCCGCCTGCCCGGACTCGAGGTCGGAGGGCTCGTCGACCACCTGCTCGAAGAGGCCCCTTGCGCCGTCCTCGTCGTCCCGGCGCCCGTTCGGCCGTGACGCAGCCTGCCGAGCTCCGCGAGACGCACATCTCCGTCGTGACGATGATCGGGGACCGCGCGTACAAGCTCATGAAGCCCGTCGCGACGGGGTTCCTGGACCACCGGCAGCGCAGGGACCGCCTCGCGGCATGCGCCCGTGAGGTCGAGGTCAACCGTCGCTTCGCACCGGACGTCTACCTAGGCGTGCTCGACATCGTGAGCGAGGACGGGGTGCCGGTCGACCATCTGATCGAGATGCGACGCATGCCCGCATCGCGTGCCCTCGCGGGGCTGCTCGACGCGCCCGCGGCGGAGGGTCGCGTCGCCGAGGTCGCCCGCCTCGTCGCCGCATTCCACCGGGACTCCCCCTCATCCCCGACCATCGACCGTGCCGGCATGCCATGGACGCTGCGCGCCCTCTGGGACGAGGGGCTCGACGCGCTGGAGCGAATCGGCGGCGACATCATCTCGGAGCGGGACGTTGAGCGGGTCCGGGACCTCGTGCACGACTACATCACCGGCCGGAGGGCGCTGTTCGAGAGCAGGATCGCCGACGGGTGGATCCGCGACGGCCACGGGGACCTCCTCACGGCGGACATCTACATGCTCGACGACGGCCCCCGCATCCTCGACTGCCTCGCCTTCGACGACCGCCTCCGCCACGGGGACGTCCTGCTCGACGCCGCCTTCCTCGCCATGGACCTCGAAACCCGCGGACACCCCCAGCTCGCGGCGCTGCTGCTGGATGAATGGTCGAGGGAACTGGGCGAGCGGCACCCCCGCTCCCTGCGCGACCACTACGTCGCCTACCGCGCCCACGTTCGCGCGAAGATCGCCGCGATCCGGGCGGTCCAAGGGGACCTGCAGGCATCCGCCGAGGCGCGTCGGCTCCACACCTTCGCCCTCACGCGCCTGATGGAGTCGCGCGTCCGGCTGATCCTGGTGGGTGGCCTGCCGGGAACCGGCAAGTCGACCCTCGCCGAGGGACTCGGGGTGAGCGAAGGCGCGACGGTGCTCAGGTCCGATGTCCTGCGAAAGGAGCTGGCCGGGGTGGCGACAACCGGGGAGGCTGGATCCCCCTTCGAGCAGGGCCTCTACCGTCCCGAGACGACGGCGAAGGTGTACGAGGAATTGCTGCACCGCGCCGGCCCACTTCTCAGCCGGGGCGAGACCGTGGTGGTCGACGCCTCATGGACCAGCGCGGCCCGGCGCCGGGCCGCGCGCGACTTGGCCCGCGCGCGCAGGGCGACGGTCGTGGAGCTGCACTGCGTCCTCCCCGCGGAGGTCGCCGCGTCGCGTATGCAGAAGCGGCGCCGGCACGGCGGCGATGCCTCTGACGCGACGCCGGAGATCGCCCGACTCATGCAGGCCAGGTCGGATGCCTGGCCCGAGGCGAACCCCATCGACACGATCGCCGGCCCCGACGACGTCCTCGCAGAGGCCCGCCGAATGGTTCGCGAGCGTTGAGCGACACCGGCCAGTGGGCGTATCGACGACACCGGGGGCGGTCCGGCTCGCCGCAGCCCCGCTCGGGATCGCCGTCGTCGCGTTCGTGGATCGTCGCGTCGTATCCTGAGTCCATGGACCGTGAGCAGACTCCCTCCGGCCCCGCCCCCTCGGTCTTCCGGCACATCGGGTGCTGCTTCGATGGTGCCCCGGCAGATGACATCGCGGTGCGCTACGCGGTCGGCGTGGCCCGCGACGGGTCTCGCCTGAGCCTCGTCCACTCGACGACGACGCCCATTGGTGACCCCCTCGGCGGGAGACCCGACGACGACCGGGAGTCTGCAGCGGCGGCATGGGACTCGACCCTCGGCAAGTTGGCCGCCCGGATCCCTGGTGCGGCGGCGGTGACGCTCCGCGGCGAACCCGGCCCGGCCATCTGCCGGTGGGCGCAGGAGCAGGGCTGCGACCTGATCGTCGTCTCGGCACGGCACCCGGGTCCGTGGGGCATGTCGGTCCTGGGGGGCGTCACCCGACATGTGCTCGACAACGCGCCATGCCCGGTCCTCGTCGTGCGTGCCTCCGGGACGCCCGATCCAGCCGGCCGCGGGTGAGCGACGAACCCGCGGGGCACGGGACCTCGGCGTCCCTCCTGAACAGGGCCGCCGCCTTGGCGGTCGCGCTCCTCGACGCTCGCGCCGCCGGTGTCTGGCGGTTCGACGACGACGGCCCCGTCCTGGTCGCGTCCTGGAGCCGGGACGCCGACCCTCCTCCCCCGGACCTGGTCGAGTCGGCCACCGGGAACCTGGCTGCGAGCGTCGCGCAGTCGGGTGAGACGGCCTTGTCGCGGCGGCCGTATGGCTTCGACACCGCGATCGCGATCCGCGGCGACGGTCGTCTCTGGGGCGCCCTCGCCGTGATGGACGCGCGCGCTGACGGGCGGTCCGGCGACCCCGCACGACCCCTCGAGGCCGTCACGGAACTGCTCGCGCGCGCCATGGCCGATGAGGCCGCCCTGCGGCAGTTGGCGCGCAGAGCCGACGAGCATGCGGCCTTCGCGCGCGTCGCCCGCCGGGTGGCCGCGGAGGCCCCGCCGGAAGAGGTGCTCGCCCTCGTCGCCGAGGAAGTGGCGACGCTCCTCGACCTCGAGGTAGGCACGGTCGCCCGCTTCGACGACGACTCGGTCGAGCTGGTCGCGGCGTGGACGCAGGCCGGATCCACGCTGGGCTCGGGCGAGGAGCTCCGGAGGGTGCCTCTGGGACTGGATGGCCTGTTCAGCTGCATCCATGCGAGCGACGGACCAGCCCGCATCGATGACTATGCCGACCTGAATGGCGAAGCCGCACGGCTCGTGAAGCCTTTCGCGATCCGGAGCTCCGTCGGGGCGCCCATCCGGGTCGATGGCCGCCTCTGGGGCGCCGTCGTCGCCCTCAGCCCGCGGCCTCGGGCGGTTCCCCGCGACGCCGAGGAACGCCTCGTCCGCTTCGCCGAACTGGTCGACCTGGCGATCACCAACGCCGCGAACCGCGCGACGCTGGAGAGCCGCGCGGCCACCGACCCGTTGACCGGACTCGCGAACAAGCGCACCTTCGATGAGCGGCTCACGAGTGAACTCGAGCGTTCCCGCCGCCACGGCCGGCCCCTCGCCCTGGCGATGCTCGACCTCGACCACTTCAAGGGGGTGAACGACCGCCACGGCCATGACCAAGGAGACCACGTCCTGTCGGAACTCGCCCGGCGACTCGCGCTGGAGGCGCGCCCCGGCGACCTCCTGGCCCGCGTCGGAGGTGAGGAGTTCGCCTGGCTCCTCCCCGAGGCCAACGCCGCCGATGCATGGGCGGCGGCGGAGAGGGCACGCGACGCGGTCGCACGGCGCCCCTTCGACGAGGTGGGCTTCCTGACCCTGTCGGCCGGAGTCGCGGACACGGCAGACGCCATCGACGCCGCGTCCCTCTACGCGGCGGCCGACAGGGCGCTGTACGCCGCCAAGGCGCACGGCCGCAACGCCTGCTTCCGGCATGCCGCCGACGGCGTGACCGAACCCGTCAGGAGCGGCCACGACGACCGCCCGTTCCAGTCCCAAGTGGAGTCGGCGTTGCGCAGCCTCGCCCGCACGATCGACGCTCGCCACGGCTCGAGGGGCCACTCGGATCGCGTCGGAGATCTGGCGGCGGCCCTCGCGACGGCGCTGGGGCGACCGATCGAGACCATCGTCCTGATCCGCGATGCCGCCCTGGTGCATGACGTCGGCAAGGTCGGCGTCGACCCCTCACGGCTGCTCCGGGCCGACGCACACAGCGATGACGCAGACGAGCCGGCCCTCATCCATCCCGCCCTCGGCGCCCAGATGGTCGGAGGAATCCTCACGGTCCAGCAGGCCGCCTGGATCCGCGCCCACCACGAACGCTTCGACGGGCTCGGACATCCCGACGGCCTCGCCGGCGAGGAGATCCCCTTAGAGGCCCGCATCCTTGCGGTCGCCGAGGCGTGGGACGGCCTGACCCGGACCCGGCCCGGGCGGGAGCCCCTGTCGCATGAGCAGGCCCTGTCGGCCGTCCGCGCGCAGGCTGGATCGCGTTTCTGCCCAGACGTGGTTACCGCCCTCACGCGGCTGGTCGAGGTTGGCGCGCCCCGTCCATGAGCGGCCCCGCGGGAGCGGCCGGTCAGGCGACCCCGCGGCTGAACGGCCGGAGGATCTCGTGGATCTCGTCGTTGCGCGACATCACCCCGCCGCGCTCGAGGGCGGCGAGGCGCTGCGGACTGGACGCGAAGGCCTCCGCCGATGCGCGAGACCCGAATTTGAGGACGGCGACCAGCCGACGCGGATCCGCGTCCGACACCACCAGGGCGCAATCAGTCACACCAGCCGCGGTGCGCTGCTCCCCGAAGGCATCGAATGCCTCGAGGAACTCCACTTGGTCACGCACGACATAGTGGGCGAGCAGCACGACGTCCATCAGGTGCCTCCAACCTCGAGTGCGGGTCGGGTCGCCCCGCGAGAAGCCACGCCCCCGCGGACCGCCCGGAACGGCGAACAGGCGTCATCCCCGGCGCTCCGGCCGCGACAGGCATGGCTCATCAGCCCCACGCGTCCCCCGCTCGACGGCGACGTCGGCCAGCGCACCGCCGACGGTGCCACGGTGATCGCGTTCGACTTCCCCATCGCGTCGCACCTCTCGTCCGTCGCGCCGGTGTGCGGAGCTTCTCCCAGGCGTGGACGGCTGCCATCAGTGACGACGCTGCCGGGGATGCGGGATCACCGCAGGGCGCCGGAGCCACCGCCCACCCGACCGGGGCCATCTGAGACGTCCGGCCGGGGCGGCCGCAGCCGATCCTGATCGAGGTGGCGGGGCCTCGGCCGGCGCCGGGCCGGCATCGGGAAAGCCGCAGCGAGGTTGGGTGTGCGCCCCGTCTCCGCGATGCCTGAACGAGGCGAGAGTGGACGCCATGGCAATGCCGGTCGCCACGTCATGCACGTCGAGGGTCTCGTCCCGGCGTGATCTCCCGCCCGACCAGGCCCTCGTTCAGGACGACACGCACGCCGCACGGAGGCGCCGCGGAGGCGCAGCGCGGCCCTCGCTGCGGGCGGCCCGCCGGTTGCGGATCGTCCGGTGACGACTGCGGACCCCGCGCGCGGCGCCGCGTCCCACCGTGATGGTCGGCCGCCGGAGTCGGCGGCGGCCGTTGAGGCCGTCGGGCTGACGAAGATCTACCGCGGCGGCGGCCGGGGAGTCGAGGACCTGTACCTGCGCGTCGAACGCGGCCAGGTGTTCGGTTTCCTGGGTCCGAACGGGAGCGGCAAGTCGACGACGATCCGGCTGATGCTCGACCTGCTGCGGCCGACATCAGGCCGGGTCGCCCTCCTCGGCCGGGATTCCCGCCTCGGGGGTCCCCGCCTCCGCCGGCACATCGGCTACCTCCCCGGTGACCTGCGTCTTCAGCCGCGGATGACCGGCAATCAGCTCATCCTGCTCGCCTCCCGCCTCAGGGGCATGGACGGCACCGGCGACGCCGAGACCCTCACGCGCCGCCTCAACCTCGAGACCGCGCGCCCGATGTCCGAGCTGTCCCGGGGAAGCCGGCAGAAGATCGGGCTGATCCTGGCGTTCATGCACCGCCCCGACCTGCTCGTGCTCGACGAGCCGACCTCCGGCCTCGACCCGCTTGTGCAGCAGGTCTTCGCCGAGATGTGCCGGGAGGCGACCGGCCGCGGCGCGACGGTCTTCCTCAGTTCCCACGTGCTGTCGGAGGTCCAGCACCTGGCCGACCGGATCGCGGTGGTCCGGGACGGCCGGCTCGCCCTCGTCGAGACCGTCGAGACCCTCCGCCAACGCGCCGCGCAGCGGGTCACGGTGACCTTCGCGGCCCCACCGCCGCCCCGGGCGTTCGAGGGGACCGAGGGAACCCGAGTGCTCAACAGGCGCGGCGCCAGCATCCAGCTGGCGGTCACCGGCTCCTTCGACGGGCTGGTCAAGGAACTCGCGGGATACGAGGTGGTCCGACTCGACAGCCGGGAGGCGGATCTGGAGGACGTCTTCCTCGACCTGTACCGATCGGAGGGGCCGGGTGCCGGGTAGCGTCACGCTGACCCTGCTTCGGGACCGAAGGCGTGGCCTGGCGTGGTGGGCTCTAGGCCTGATCGGGCTGGCCGCAGTCCAACTCGGCGTCTACCCGACGGTGCGGGACGAGAGCGAGCTGGGCGAGCTGATCGAGAACTACCCCGACGTCCTGAAGGATCTCTTCGGGTTCGGGGAGGCCGGCTTCGACTACACCTCCGCCCAGGGCTACCTCGGGGCCGAGATGTTCTCCCTCGTGGTGCCGCTCTTGCTGATCATCGCGGCAGTGTCCGCGGGAGCACGGGCCTTCGCGGGGCAGGAGGAGCAGGGTTCCCTGGAGATCCTGTTGACGCTGCCTGTCGGCCGTCGCCGGTTCGTCCTGGAGGGCCTGCTCGCCATGATCGCCGAGGTCCTCGCCCTCGGACTCGTGCTGGGCGTCGCCATCTGGACCGGTGCGCAGGTCGTCGGCATGGACATCTCGGCGGGGCACGTGACGGCGGCCACCGCGACCGCCGTCATCCTCGCGCTCGGGTTCGGCGCCATCGCGCTCACCGTCGGCGTCGCGACGGGGCGGCGGGGACCCGCGATCGGCGTGGCCGCGGCGCTCGCGGTCGCCGCATACCTCGTGAACTCCCTGGCGGAACTGGTGCCGTGGCTCGACGCCGCGCAGCGGTTCACGCCGTTCCACCACTACACGGCCGCGGAACCGCTTGACGCCGGCTTCTCGGCTGTCCACGTCGGCGTGTTGCTGCTCGTCGCGGTCGCCGCAGCGGTCATCGGTGTCATCGCGGTCGACCGCCGCGACCTCAGCACCTGAAGACGCCGCGGTGAACACCGGATCCGACACGACGGAGGTCAGGACATGAAGCTCGCAGACGTGATGACGGCCCACCCGATCCTCGTGACGGCTCGCACGGGCGACGCGAATCGGGTCAGGACGCTCATGCAGGATGCCCAGGTGAACCATGTGCCCGTCGTGGAGGGACCCCTCCTGCTCGGCGTCTGGGCGCACCGCGAGGATGACTCGGTGATCCTGCTCGGACCGGAACGGGTCGTCGAGATGTCATCGGACGCCGACGCCGGCGAGGCGATGGCCGCGCTGATGCGTGAGGCAGAGGTCGTCCTGGTACGAGACGAAGACGTTCCGCGTGGGGTCCTCACGCGCTCCGATGCCCTCGCGATCCTGCGGGCCGCCCTCGCGCGGGGAACCGGGGCACGACACCACCGTCCCACCGTGATCCGCCTCGCCGGGACGACCGGGGCGGGCAAGACGACCCTGGTCATACGGACCCTGAGCCAACTCCCGGAGCTCGACGCGGTCGTCCTGCAGGCGAACCAGCCGACGGCGCCGGAGACGCTGCAGGGGCTCAGCGAGGTCCAGGACGCCTCAGTCCACTGGCGGGCGGGCCTGACGCGGGCGGTCGCCCGGGTCGCTGACGCCCAGCTCATCTTCGTCGAGGACCGCGACGGCGAGCCGGACCTGTCGCGCGGCATCGGTGAGGACCTCCAAGTCGCCGTGCTACGAGCGGGGGAGGTCGCCTCCCTGCCCACTGATCGGCTCGACGATGCCCAAGCCGTGGTCATCACCCGCACCGACGAGACGGGCCTGCACGGCACCCAGGAGGCGCTCGCGATCTGCGCGGAGAGGTGGCCGCATATCGAAGCGTTCGCCGTCGCCGCCGACGCGGACGACCGCGGCATGGACGAATGGGTCCACTGGATCAGACGGCAGGTTCAGCGGCGCCGCGGGTGAGGGCAACCTGAGCCAGGTCCTGCGTCAGTGACCGAAGCGGACGTCGGGCAGGGCTCTGGCGAGCCATCGCGGGCGCCACCATGCGGCGGAACCGGCGAGCCGCATCGCCACCGGCATCAGCAGCAGGCGTACAAGCAGCGCGTCGAGCAGCACGGCGACGCCGAGGATGATGCCCATCTCCTTCGGCGGTAGCGGGCCGGAGAGGGCGAAGGTGAAGAACACCGCCACCATCACCGCCGCAGCCGCGAGGATCACCCGCCCCGAATGGGCGAGGCCGCCAATCGTCGCCTCCCGCGGGTCCTGGGTGTGGTCCCAGTGCTCCTTGGCGGAGGACAGCAGGAACACGGTGTAGTCCATCGAGATCGCGAAGATCATCGCGAAGAAGAACACCGGACCCCAGGCATCCAGGAAGCCTTGGGACTCGAAGCCGAGCAGCCCTGATAGCCACCCCTCCTGGAAGACCAGGCGCGCCACTCCGAAGGCGGCGGCCGTCGCCAGCAGGCTGGTGAGGACGCCGATCCCGGCGATCAGCGGCGCCTGGAGCGCGACCAGCAGCAACACGAAGCCGAGCACTAGGACCACCCCGATCACGATCGGGGTGTACCGGCCGAGGGCGGCTTCGAGGTCTTGGTTCTCGGCCGCGGCGCCCCCGACCAGCACGCCGGCCGGCAGGTCATCGCGGAGGCGGTCGACCGTGTCGCCGAGCGCCGGGTCGGAGGGGTCGACCGCCGGGACGGCCTGCACCAGCGCCAGCCCGTCGGCGCCCGCGACGGGCGGCGCCGCCTGGGCGATACCGGGGTCGGCGGCCGCGACGCGCTGCGCCTCGGCCATGTCGGCTGCCGGTCCGACCAGCTGCAGCTGCCCGGGTGCGCCCGGCCCGAACGCCTCGACGACCTGGCTGTAGCCGACCCGGGAGCCGTCGCCGGCGGGGACGACGGCGATCGACGGCATGCCGGTCCGCAGGCCGAGCACCGGCGCGGCGAGGACAAGCAGCACGATGAGGGCAGGGATGCCGTAGAGCGCTGGCTTCTCCCACAGCCGCTCACCCCAGCGGGCGAAGCGGGCGGAGCGGTGCTCCCCCTGGTGCGCCCAGGGCAGGGCGAACCGGTTGACCCCCTCGCCGAGGCGCGCCAACACCGCGGGGAGGAGGGTCAGAGTGGCGGCCAGGACGAAGATCACCGAGAGCATGATCCCGAGGGCCATCGAACGGAACGCGGGGCTCGGCACCAGCATCACCGCCGACAGGGCGACCAGGACCGTCACGCCCGAGAAGAGGACGGCCTTGCCGGCGGTGTCCATCGTGACCGCCGCCGCCTCGACGCGGGACAGCTTCGACCCGAACAGGGCCGCCCGGAAGCGCACGACGATGAACAGCGCGTAGTCGATGCCGAGGGCGAGGGCGAACATGAGGGCGAAGTTCATCGCCCAGATCGACACGTCGAACAGCTGGGCGGCGACCACCAGCGACCCCGCCGACGCGGCGAGGCTCAGGATGGTGAGCAGCAGCGGCAGCCCGGCGGCGACGAGTGCGCCGAAGGCGACGACGAGGATCGCGAGGGTGACCGGCCAGGAGATCAGCTCCGACTTGAGCATCGCCTCCTTGTTCGCCTGGTTGAAGTCCGACCACATCCCGGAGGCCCCGGTGACGCTCACCGTGGTGCCCGGCGCCGCGGTGGAGGCGAGGCCGCCCTTCAGCTCGTCGGCGGCCCGGACCATCCCGGTCGGGTCGTCCGCCGCGCCGCCGATGATGATCGCGGTGTGCCCGTCTGCGCTCACGGTGCCCGCCGCGGCGCTCGGCGCCACCACCTGTGAGACGGCGTCGGCGGCCGCCAGCTGCCGCTGCACATCGGCCACCGTCGCCTGGAAGGCGGGGTCGTCGACCGTCAGCGTGTCGGAGGCGACGACCACCTGGAGGGCGCTGCTCGCCGTCCCGCCGAAGGAGGCCTGCACCGCGTCGCGGACCTGAACCGACTCGGAGCCCGAGTCCTCCCACCCCGCCCCGGAGAGGGCCGTCTCGACCCGAGGCGCGAAGATGCCCAGACCGACGACGGTCAGGATCCACGCGACCGCGACGATGCGGCCATGGGTGGCCGACCAACGGCCGAGGCGGCCGATCGGGCCGACCGCAGCCTTGGCCTCGGCGGCGCTCACGAACCGGCCTCCCGCAGCCCGAAGGCGCGGCGCAGAAGCAGCGACGCCGGACAATCGCCGACGGCCACGTAGAGCAGTTGGTTGGCTCCCACCAGGCCGGTCAGCAGCAGGAACCACGGACTGACCGCCGCCGCGAGCACCGCGCTCACGAGGGTGACGGTGCCGGCGATCGCGAACAGGACACGCTCGAGCGGCCAGCCGCGGCGGGCGCGGCCGGCCGGTGTGGCAGGTGCGGGGGTGGTGCTCACGGCGTGACCTCCGTCGTCTCGAGGATGGATCGGAGCCGCTCCAGCTCCCGGCCGAGGCCGCCGCAGACCGCCTCGCAGAGGTCGAAGACCGCTGGGTCGGCGATGTGCAGCCGCACCGAAGTACCCACCTTCTCGCGGCCGACGATGCCCGCCCCGACCAGCACAGAGACATGCCTGGAGACGTTCTGCTGACTGGTCCCAAGCCGCTCCGCGAGCTCCCCGACGGCGGCGTCGCCGCCACGCAGGGCGTCGAGGATGCGGACCCGCATCGGCTCGGCCAGGGCACGGAATCGCTCGGCGATCAACCCGGCGAGCTCGGGGGGCAACGGATGCGGCACGGCCACGGCGGACTCCCAACCACAGCGCTCAACAGTTTCATAACTGTACACGTTATGAGTTGTGAATGCCCGCACGGGGATGGTCCGACCACACGATGCGGTGCCACGGCAGGAGCGCCGGCGCGCCGGCGTCTCGGGAGTCTGGCCCGCGGCTGAATGCGACCGCGGCGGAGGCGGCCCAGGGGCTGGGGGCGGGTGGCCCTCGCCGGTGCCTCTCCCCACCGGTGGGTGGATCTCGAAGAAGCTGCTCGCAGTCCCGAAAGTCCAGACCGCGGCCCTTACGGGTTGCTATCGCCCGCCTTTGGACGTCTTGTGCGCGCGGACGTCGGTCCATCAGCCGCTGCCTCGAGGCCGCCACGTCGATCAGGTGCGGCGCCGCGACGGCGGGCGACCTGGCCGCGCACGGTTGTGGCGACCCGCTCGATGCAGAGAACCGTCACGTCGTCGTCAGTCTCGTCGGACGCCATCTGCGCGATGAGGGCATCACAGAACGGCTCCAACTCCAACGACGGGGCGAGCCTCACCACCACGTCGACCAAACGGGCGAGATCCTGGTCCACATCCGACGCCGCCCGCTCCACCAGTCCGTCGGAGAACAGCAGCATCCGCCCGCCGATCGGCAAGGTGAAGTGCTGGCGCTCCAGCGGGAAGTCGAGGCCGGTGCCCAGTGGCGGATTCGCCGGCGTGAGCAGCAGATCCGGCAGGAAGCCCTCACGCCACAGCAGGGGCGGGGGGTGCCCCGCCCGGACCAGTTCGCCGTTCCCTTCGGCGTCGAGCACCCCGTAGACGATGGTCGCACAGAAGGCGTTGGGAGTTTCCCGCGCGGCACGGTTCAGGCGCCCGAGCACGCGGAGCGGGCTGGGGTCTCGAGGGACGAGCGTGCGGACGGTGCGTCGCAGCTCGCTCATGGCGGCGGCGGCAGCCACGCCATGGCCGACGACATCCCCCACACTGAACGCAAGGTGCCCGTCCCCCAGGTGCTCCACGTCGTACCAGTCCCCACCGACCAGCTCGCCGGGCCTGACCGGACAGCATCGAGCGCAGAGCCGATAGCAGCCCAGCATCGGCGCCGACCCCAGCAGCCGACGCCGCAGCTGAGAAGACGTCGGGTGCCGGCCATCGTGAATCGACGGTGGCTCTAGCATCCGCCGCCTCGACGCGGCACAGCACGGTGGCGACAGCCTGTCGGCGGTCGCCCAGGCCGTCTCGCCGGCCAGTGGTTGGAGGGTGCGGATCCGTCCGCCATACGAGCCTGAGCGTGCCGCGAACGCTGGCGGTCCGGCAAGAGCATCCGTCGATGTTCACGAGCGTAGTCGGAGGGCGAACGGCGGATCTGGCGACCCCCTCCCGCCGCCGGCGCACCCTCCAGGATCAACGCCGCCGGTCAGGCCACCCGGAGCTCAGCAGGCAACGACCCAGCCGGTGCCGCGAAGAGGGTGGCCGTGGAACGGGTCGCGCTGCCCACTAGCAGCCATTGCGAACAGGTCTCCGTCGGCGCCGCCGCTCGCTCAGCAGACTCCGCCGCCAAGCGCGTCTCCCCGGACTCGTCGCCTCCCGGTAGGGGCTCCTGCTCACCTCAGGAACCGCTTCAACTGACGGTCCAAGAAGTGGGCGGGATGACAAGACTGGCCGGATGGCGGTTGCCGCCGTGACCCCCGGGGCTCGATGCTGCGCGCGGCCTGCGGGTGGGGCCGCAGCAGGATCCGACAGCCGTCCGGACGGCCCTCCGGTGGGGGCCGCGTACGCGCGGATCCCGCTGGGGACCGCCCGGGCGTTCCCGAGAAGGAGACACGCGTGCGCAGAACCCTCATGACCGCGGCGACCGGCGCCGTCGTCGCGGCGGGCCTCGTGGCCACCGGCATCGCCGCCGGACAGGCCCCCACGACGCCCGCCACGCCGACCGCACCCGGCGCCCGCGCCGCGTGCGTCGGCGGCGACTTCGCCGGCATCTGGCAGCGGACCGACGGCTCGACCGTCACCTACACCCAGACCGGCCGCGTAGCGATCGGGCTCACCTCGAACAACCAGACGTCGCGGATGACGATCACCGGCGCCACCGCGAGGGGCACGTACACGCTCAGCACGGGCACCAAGGGCAGGTACAGCCAGACCGTCTCCGCCGACCTACTGAGCCTGGAGACCACGGTCACCAACCCGGACGGCACCCCGGGTACGCCCAGCACCTGGACCTTCAAGGGCTGCGACCCGCAGACCGTGTCGAGCCCCGTCGGGGCGAACCTGCGCCTGGTCATCCCGGCGCCGCAGCTCGCCTCCGCCGGCCCGACCTCGGCGGTCGCCCCGGGGATCATCTCCCTCGGCTCTCTGGCGACGTCGCGCTGCGTGCTGGTGAAGGTGTCGTCCACCGAGCCGGCGCGCATCCTGGCGACGATCTACAGCGGCAAGAGGAGCAAGCGCATCTTCGGGCAGAAGCTCGTGGTCTTCAGCAAGCCCGGCTCGCGCCGCACCTGCATCCCGGTGCCGCGGAACGCGAAGACGATCTCGTTGAAGACGAGCCTCAACTTCGCGCTCGGCTACTCGAAGGGCGCCCGCCCGAACCCGAACGCCAAGCCGACCAAGCCGGCGATCAAGAGGATCAAGCTGGTCCCGTAGCGACCCGAGGCCCGGCGGCCGGTGCCACACCGGCCGCCGGGCGCCTCGATCACCGGCGGCCCGAGTCCCCGCGAGGTGTCGTCCGCGAGCCTCTCTGGCACCGAGAAGGGATGGCGTGCCGCAGATCCCGCCGACCGCGACCCGGGCGGTCCCGACCGCCCCACCGGGGACCCCCACGACGCGGCGATCATCTCCACCCGCCGATTGGCGGGGTAGCGAACCCTGGAAGCGGACATCGGTCAGCCTCTCCGGCGGAGCCCCTGACCGACGGCGGCCAGCGCGGGCAGTGAGGCCCTGTCGGACGCGGCGGCCGTTCGAGTCCTTGCCGGTCTTCAGGATGTGGGCCGCGCTCATCGGGCGGCCTCCGGACCTCGCCCTCCTTGAGGGCAAGCCGAGCCCGACTGCAGCCCGCGATTTCGCGTCCTGTATCTGGCGCTGTGAGCCATGCGGCGTCGGCTACTCCAACGCCCGTGATCCCCGGAACCGAACCGCGATTCACCGACACGCCAGGGACAACACCCCCTCGGAGGTTCACAGCGGCCTCCAGGGAGTGCTCGCCAGGTCCCTGAACGAGGCTGCACGCCCCAGCAAGCGCGCACGCTTCGCCTTCCGCGCCTCGGAGGATGCCGTCACCTGGACGCTCGTCCGGGCGCTCCAAAGCCTGGGTCGGTTGGAGCGCCTCGTGCCGGCCAAAGAGAGCTCAGCGGCGAGGCGTCGGTCTTTCTGTGGGGTGCCGAGGCGGGCGGCGAGGGAGCTCTCGCGGCCAGGGAAGCCCTGATCGCCGCGAGCGACGAGTTCGGAGAGGCGCCTGCGCCCCCCCTACGCCGGGTGGGGCGTTACCTCGGTCGCGCTGGCCTGTTCGAGGACGCGGAGTCGATGCGCCGCCTCGGCTCCTACGAACTGGCCCGTAACTGGGCCATCGGTGTCGCCACCGCCAAGCGCCTTCGCGGCGGGCGCTTCCTGCTGGTGAACCTCGGCCCCGCCGGCATTGCGGGGTAAGCGGCGGCCTTCGGCTCCCAGGTGACTCAGCTCTCGTCCCAATCGTTCGTGGCCCGAACCTGGGCGGAGGTCCTCGCGGATCTCGGTCCGCCACCCCCTGGCCGACCCCAGTGCGGGGGCGCTTCGCGATGAATCGACGTCCGGGCGTAGCAGGCGACGGTCGGCGGGTCCGACGTCCCGACTGTGGACGGCGTCGTCGTGGTCCAGGCCAAGCTGGGCGAGACGCTCAACGTGGATGTGCGAGGGGTGGGCGGACGCAGCCAGCAGATCGACGTCGTCGCCAGCGCCCGCGATGATCCTCGGCTGAGCGAGCAACCGCCCGGAGGTTGATCGGTTTCGCGGGAGACCTCTCGACAAGCAGTCGGCCCAGATGCATGTGGCCTCGCTCAACAACCTGTCGAACCGGCTGTCGGAGCTAGGGCGTCGGGAGGAGGCCCCGGCCGCCAGCGAGGAGGCCGAGGCGATGCGCGCGGGCTGAGGTGGCCTCACCGGCCACACCTAAAGGCAGTTCCCGGGGGGTGGCCTGAACTGACTGCTTCGTCGCCCTGAGCCCCGCGCCGACGAGCGCATCAGATCATCGGGACCGAGAGCTCGACGCCACGCTCTCGGAGCATAGAGCAGATTATGCTAATGCAGATTATGGTGTTTGGCAGTCAGTCGAGACTGGGCGCCAAGAGCCGCTAGTCAGGGCTGCGCCGGGTGTGCGGTGCGTCGACGACGCCTTTCCAGATCGGTCGGGACGCCGAACGACTGCAGGCGACTAGAGCAGTGCGATCTCTTCGATCCGGGAGGCGCCATCGCGGACGGCTACCTTGATCGCTCTCAGGCCTTCCTCGACGGGCGCCAGGCGATCCTCTTCGGCCGCAACCGCCAAGTCGGGATCGGTCTCGAGCAACGCGAGGTTGCCGAGGAGGGCATCGCGCCCACCCTGGGCGGATGAGAGTTCTTCTGCGAGTGAGGCGAGCGCCCGCCTAGCCGCGTCGTTGCGGCCGAGCATGCGCGAGAGCAGCCCCGGCGCTTCCACCTTCCGTGCGAGGTCCGCGTGTTGGCGCTGGAGATGCTCGATCTGCGTCTCGAGGGTGGCCGACTCGCGTCTGAGCTGGGCGGCCATCGCTCCGGAGCGTTGGGCCTGGATCGTCTGGAGGATCTCCCGCCGCTGAACGACGAGCCGGGCCTGGTCTGCTCGGGCTTCGGCTAAGCGGCCGCGTATTGCTTCCACCTCACCGTCCTGGGTCGGCTGGATCGACTCCCGCAGGAACAGGTGGGCCGGCCCCCGACCGATGTCGACCGTCGCGAGCAGTGAGGTCTGGGCGCGCGTGAGGCCGACATAGAACACACGGCGTTCCTCCTCGAGTTGGGTGTCATCGAGGCGGGAGAGATCAACGTCGTAGTCGTAGAGGACGACGGAGTCGTACTCGCGGCCCTTGGAGGAGTGGAAGGTTCCGATCACGACGCGGTCCTCGTTGGCGGCTCGCTCTCGCTCGAGGTCGTCGGGGGCGACATCGTCTTGGTCTACCTCGGCGATCTCCCGGGAGTCCCAGTGGGCCAGGAACTGGCCGATCGGTGGAACCTCGAGGGCGTGGAGGCGAACGAGGCTCAGGAGGTCTTCGGCCCCAGCCTCTTCTTTCGAGCCTGTCGCGTTCGGGGCGTGGTCGCGCCAGTGGTCGAGTAGCCCGAAGCCCGCGACGACCCGATCGAGGAGGTCAACGGCCGAGTCGTCCCTGCTCTCTGACTGTGCCGCGATGATCAGGGCACGGTCCCTGAGCTCGACGAGTGCCCACGGTGCCCGTTCTGAGTTGGCGGCGCGCTGCAACGCCTCCCATGGATCGGGTTGGGAGGTGATCCACTCGACGGTGGCGTTCTTGATGTACCGGTTCGGGCGGTTGATCAGGAGGGCGATCTGGTCTCGATCGAGTCGTTGGGGTTCGACGACCAGTTGGAGGTAGCCGCGCAGCAGGCGCATCTGCGTATCCGAGAAGAGGCGGTAGTTGAGCAGCGGGGTGCGGGGGATCCCTGCGGCGTCCAGCGCCATCGCGATCAACGGCTGCTGTGCCTTGTAGCGGCAGAGGACGGCAAGCCGACGCCATTCCCCGGCGGCCTCCCTGCGCTCGCGCAGGAAGTCGATGACCGCATCGGTCCGCGTGGAGTGGTCGTCGGAGGCGACGTAGCGGACTTCGCCCTTGGGTGCCTGGGGACGCGGTTCGATGGCCTTCGGCTCCCGCCGCCGGTTGTTGTCGATCACCCGCCGGGAGGCCCTGACAACGGACGCTGAGCACCGGTAGTTGGTGGACAGCACGTAGGTCTTCGAGTACGGCTCAACGGGGTACCGGTCGTGGAAGTCGAGGATGTTGGCGAGCTCGGCGTACCGCCAGCCGTAGATGAGTTGGTCGTCGTCGCCGACGACAAAGAGGCTCCGTTGGGGGCGGGAGACGATGTCCACGAGCGCGAGCTGAGTCGCGTTCAGGTCTTGGAACTCGTCAACGAGGACATGGGCGAACCGTCGCTGCAGCTCTCGCCGCCTGCTGGGGTTCTCCAGGAGGTCTCGCACCGCGACGAAGACCTGGTCGTCGAACGCTTGGACCTGGGTCGCGAGGCGTCGCTCCTGGAAGGTGCGCCAGAACGGACCGAATGCGACCACTTCGGTTGCGGCGTTGCCGAAGCGCTCGATCTCCACCTCCATGTGGTCGGGGTCGGCGAGATCAGCACGGACCCGATCGAGGCCTTTCAGGAACTGCCCAATGGGGTCGGAGCCGCGGGCCGCGCCTCGGATGTCGATGCCGGCGTCGGCGACCGCCATTCCCACCTGTCTACGCCAGAACGACTCGGATGGCTCCGTCCGGAAATCGACCTCCAGCACCTCCCGCTGATAGCGGTACCCGAAGGCGTTGAACGTCGCGCAGACGACCCCCTGGCCACCGGTGATCTTCCCGACGCTGACAGGGATGTGCAGCTCGCGGAGACGCTGCGACAGCTCCTCGTTGGCTTTCCTGTTGAACGTCAGGACGAGGATCTGCTCCGGGTTCACGCCGCCGCCGACCAGGTTGATGATCCGGTTGACCATCACCCGCGTCTTGCCGGCACCAGCGGGAGCGAGGACCCGTGCCGGGCCGAGAGCGTGCTTGACCGCGGCCTCCTGGCTGGAATCGAGGGCCTGCAAGAGCGTCGAACCCGGCGCGGCGCGGCGTGCCGGTCGTCGAAGGTGCGAGGCGACCTGATCGGCGCACGCCGACGCATCGCGCCAGATCTCGGTGCCGGTGAAGCGATGCACCGCCTCCAACCCTCGCGCGACCAGGTCGGCGTCACGTGCTGCATCGCGCGCTGGGTCGTGGAAGCCCCGACCGTCGGCCTCGAGTCCGATCTGGCGGCCGTCCCGGTCGATGAGGAAGTCGAGTCGGTAGGGGCCGTACCGTGCCTGCGGCACCGCGTCGATGCCCGCCGCCACCAACGCATCCTGCAGGCGCTCTTCGATCGGTGTGAGACAGAGGCGGCCGGACAGCTGGCTCAGCAGGCCGTAGGTCTCGGCGACGACGTCCTCGCCCAGTAGCTCGCCGATGTCCTCAAGGTCGAGGCGCGCCAGAGACTGGGTGTCCAAGGCGATCCCCCTGAACCGGTCGCGCTCGAACGGGAAACCCAGGACGAAAGGCTCACCGCTCGCGACGAGCGGATAGATGAACCGTCGCAGAAGCGTCGACGCCTCACGCTCGAACTCCTCCCACGACCCCGACCAGTGCCAGACGGTGCGCCGGCCGGTGTCCGAGGGGGCGACGAACTCCCAATCGGTCCGCACGGCGACGGGCACGCCGTGCGACTGCCGGAGAAGTGCGGCCTCAAGCATGCGCTCGTCCGGTGCTTCGAAAACGGCCAGGCGGCGCGGGAGTTGGATCCCGTCCGCGGCGCCGTTCGCGAGCGCCTCAGGGGTGTCCGTCACGACCTAGAAGTAGCGCTGTCGTTCCTTCGAGAGGAAGAAGCCGTGCCGGCCTGACCGGCAGGTGAGGCCTGTCTGCCGGCTGCGGCAGGTGTAGCCGTTCTTGGTCCAGGTGGTTCCGTAACGCAGCGTCGGTCGCGGCCACCGGCGGGGCTTGCCGTCAGGCTCGTACCCTCCGAGCAGCAGCAGGACATCATTCCCGGAACCAACGATGCGTGCTTTGCGGCCCGGTGGGAGTGCGACGACTCCGACGCCGTCGTACGCACGCTTGGTGATGTAGGTCGCACCGCAGTGGAGGGCGCGTGGGCCGCCGCTGTGGTCGAGGATCGCGCATGTCACCAGTCCTGAGGGCATCCGGAACCCCGGCCCGGACGAGTCCGCGTTCGCGACGACAGGCAGAAGGAGCGCAAGGGCGCCGGCGAGCAGTAGAGACCGGACGGTTCGCATCGTCCGGGAGCGTACCCCCAGAGCCGGAGCCCGATCTATTCCGGGCCAGGGTCGGAGGGGAACTGTTCCTCCGGGGGGTGACCCCGGCATGTCGCCTGATTAGCGTTCCGTCCTCCTTCTCGCTCCCGGACGAGGAACAGGGTGTTTCGCCCCACAGTGGCCGGCCGCAAGCGCTTGCTGCCGCGCATCGCCGTCGCCGTCCTGGCGGCTGCGGTCGCGGTCGCATGGGGCTCGCTGTCGGAACGGGCGTCGGCGGTGACGCTCACTGGGACCGTCAGTCAGGTCGTCGACGGTGACACGGTGAAGGTGGTCTCGCGGGGGTTCGAGACGCCGGTGCGGCTGATCGGGATCGACACGCCGGAGACGCGGGCGCCGGGCAAACCCGTCCAGTGTTTCGGTCCGGCGGCGACCGCGCGGGCGAAGCGGCTGTTGCCTGTCGGGCGGCGGGTGCGGCTGGTCACCGACCCAACCCAGGACAGGCGTGACCGTTACGGCCGACTGCTCGCCTACGTGTACACGCCGGGCCGCTCCGGTCCGACGGGATCCGTGAATCACGCCCTTGTCGCGAGTGGCCACGCGAAGGTCTACGTCTACGGCGGCGTCCGGTTCCGGCACGCCACCCAGTTCCTTCGGGCGCAGAGCCGCGCCAAGAAGGCGAGGAGAGGTCTGTGGGCTCCGCCGTGCCGCGGGAACACCACCAAGCCCGACCCGAAGCAGCCTGCGCCGTCCGCGCCGACGCCCGCCCCGACGAACCCGGTGCCGACCACCCCGACGCCGTCGCCGGGCGGGGGGTGTGACCCGAACTACACCGGGGCGTGCATCCCTCCGGCTCCGCCGGACTTGGACTGCGGGGAGATCCCCTACCGGAACTTCCGCAGTGTCGGCACCGACCCCCACAACTTCGACGTCGACCACGACGGGATCGCCTGTGAGGAGTAGCCGACGGTGACCGGGCCGCCGGCACCGGCAGACACCCAGGAGGATTGGCGCGCCCCCGACCGCGGCATCGAGTCCCGGATGGCGTTGGCGATCGGGCTGGTGATCGCCGGCTACATCCTGGTCGTCGGCCTCGCGTTCACCGCGGCCTGGTGGTTCGGGATCCTCGCCCTCTGCATCGCCGCGGGCCTGATCCTGTCATCGGCCAAGTCGGCGTCGGCGCTGCTCGGAGCCCGCGAGGTGACGGCCGCCGAAGAGGCGAGGCTGGTCGGGATCGTCGAGTCCCTGTGCGCCCTCGAGGGCCGCCGGACGCCGCGGGTGATGGTCGCCGAGGACCCCACCCCGAACGCCTTCGCCGTCGGCTAGACCGGCGGCGGGATCGTCTGCGTCACCCGCGGCCTGCTCCAGCAACTGGAGACCCACGAGCTCGAGGGCGTGGTCGCCCATGAGCTCGCCCACCTCGCCAACCGCGACGGCCTCCTCATGACCGCCGCCTGGTTCCTGCCGCTCGTGTCGGCGCTGGTGACCGCCTTCGGGGCGGCGTTCCTCGCCGTGCGCGCCCGCGGCTGGATCGGCCTGATGCTGTGGATCACCGGCATCGCCTTCGTGGCGATCGGGGTGATGTGTCTGCTGGTGTCGCTGCTGATCGTCATGGGCCTCTCCCGGGTGCGCGAGTACGCCGCCGACCGGTACGCCGCCGAGCTCACCGGCCGCCCCCGGGCGCTCGCGAGCGCCCTCACCTCCATCTCCCGGGCACCGACGACGGCGAACCCAAAGCTGGTCGCCCTCTCCGGGCTGCTCTTCTTCAACCCCACCGCCGGGTTCCTCCACACCCTCTTCGCGACCCACCCGCCACCGGACAAGCGAATCGCCCGGCTCACCGCCCTCGCCGACCGCATGGAAGGCCCCGCCCCAGCCACCGGCCCCGCAGCACCCGTCCCCCAGAGGGTGGCGCCCAACGGCGTCGTCGGTGACATCCACGCCGAAGTCGCGGCATCACCGACACGCTCACTCACCGTCAACGCCTTCGACCTGGCCCACCGGTTCGGGTCGAAGGCCACCAAACGCCTCCCCCGCCAAACCCTCGACCGCGCCACCGCCGAACTCCGCCAGGGAGGGATTGCCGCAAGTGAGGTGGCGGGGCCGGCCGGGCCGCTCATCCGCCTCACCCTCCTCGGGCCGCCACCGGCACAGCTCGCCCCCGCCACGACTTGCGGAACGGCGCGGCGGCCACCGCGGACGCTGTCGGGGGTGATCTTCGGAGGAGGGATCCTCGGCGGGGCCGCCCTCGGAGTGCTGCTGCTGATCGCGATGATCACCTCCAGCGGCGCACCCGACAACGCCACCGCCAGCCCCCAAACGACATCCCCACCCCCAGTGGCAAGCGGTGAGGACCCCTGCGGCGCCGGCAACGGCGAGACCGACCCGCCGGTGATCCTGGGGACCAACCTCGAGGCGTCACCAACGGAGATCCTGGTGCGGCTCCACTGGTGCGACGACACCGACACCTACTCCGCCGACGCCGTCCTCACACTCACCGGCCCCGCCCGCCACATCCTCACCAAGACCCTCCCGCCACGGATCCAGCCCGGCACGTCACTCATCCGGTTCAACCGCCGCATCGGCGGCGCCGCCGACGGCGTCAAGGCGGGCCGCTACCAGTACGAGGTCGCCCTGATCGACCTCGACGACCAACGGACCACATCCCCACCAGGCTCGATCAAGATCCCCGCCAAACCGCCCCAGCCGGTCCGCGCCCTCGCCCCCGCCACCCCGCCGCCGGTGGTGCCGGTGGTGCCGGTCGTCCCGGTAGCGCCGGCAGCGGCCTGCGACCCCAACTACGCGGGGGCATGCGTCCCGCCGTACCCGCCCGATGTCGACTGCAGCCAGATCCCGGCGTCCAACTTCGCCGTGATCGGCTGGGACCCACACGGCTTCGACAGCGACGCCGACGGCATCGCCTGCGAAGGATGACCGCCCGAGCCACCACCCTCCTCGTACCGGTCCTCCTATCCCAAGGAGAACTCGTGACCACCAACAACGGCAGCCACCCCACGTCGCAGGACCAGCCGCGAACGGGGCGACGCCTCGCCAGCCTCGCCGGCGTCGTTGCCGCCGCCTCGGTCGTGGTGGCCGTCTTGGCGTTCGCGGGACAGGGCTCGGCTGCCTCGACGAGCAGCTTCCGCAGCCCCAGCGGCAACATCCACTGCTTCCTCACCTCCGACACAACCGTCCAATGCTGGGTGCTCTCGGCGACCTGCCGCGGCTACGGCGGAGCCACCTACGCATGGTCGTGGGCGATGGACAACACCCGGCGCCCCTCACGCTTCTGCCCCGGCGACCTCGTCCGCGGCACCCGCGTCCTGCCCTACGGCCGGAGCATCACCAAAGGCGGCAACAAGTGCGTCTCCCGCAAGTCCGGCGTCACCTGCACCCGCCTCACCACAGGACGCGGCTTCTTCCTCAGCCGCGAACGACAGCGGATCTTCTAGGTCCCCGGCCTTGCCTGCCGGGAAGGTGGTGCGGTGAGGCGTGGCCCGGTGAGGGCGAAGGCCTCTGACACTGCCGCACGGGGGCGGGATTAGGTCCCCGGAGCGGCATACAATCGCGGCATGCACGAGTCGCAGTGGCAGCCACTGGCGCGGCTCCTGGCGGCAGCATGGCCGGACCCCGACATGGACCCGGAGCGATCCGCCGTGTACCTGGAGGTGCTCGACGACCTCGACGCCGCAGATGTCGAGGTGGCCGTCCGCCAGCTGCTGCGAGAGGACCGGGAGACCCCACCACCGCCCGGGGTGGTGAGGACGCGGGCCGTGGCCGTCGCGGCGGCGAGGCGAGGGACCTCATCCGGGACCACGCCCCATGCCCTGGATGGTGACGAGCGCCGGGAACCGGAGGTGGTCCCCGGACTCCGACTCGGCCTGCACCCCCTCGCCAAGGCGGGCGGCGCCACGAACCAGCGGGCGATCTGGGGGATCGTCCTCGGAGTGGTCGCGCTCCTCGGCCCGCTGCTGCTGCGGGCGCTGATCCGGACCGCGGACCCCTATAGCGACCCCGGGCACTTCCCAATCGAGGCGATGATCCTGTCGGCGACCGCGGCCTACGTGTCCTTCACCGGATGGGTCTGGGCGAAACAGAACCAGGCCCCGAAGACCGTCGCGGTTGTCGCGCTCGTCCTGGCGGGCCTGGCGTCCCTCTTGGCGCTGGGTGCGCTCGGGGCGACGATCAACGACCGCGGCTGAACACGTCCTGAGAAGACCAACCCCGGACGCTTGAGCAGGCGGTCGTCACACACGCCCGGCACAGGCGGCGACACCGGCCCGATGCGCATCTTCACCGAGAGGGACCATCTGCGTGCCGCGGGGGGCGGGCGCCGCCATCCACGCCTGAGGTCGGGCGGGGGCCGGCCCCAGGCCTATCCGGCGGCTGGGTGTCGACTCCCCCCTGCCGGACACTAGAGGGGCATGGATGACTCCCCGGTGGCCGCCTCGCGCGACCGATTCGAAGCGCTCTTCGACCCCTACGAGCGATCCGTGTTGGCCTACGCCGCCAACACGACCCCCGCGGAGCGCGCTACGACCATCACCACCCTCGACCGCGACGGCGCGCCCCTCGCAGAGACGGCGGTCCCTTACCGTGGCCCGTGAACCACCCCCGCCCCGGGGCCGCGCCGTGGCCGCCCTGCCGATCGGGCTTGGTTTGCCCGCAGCCTTTGGGGGGTGGGGCGCACATGCGGGCAACGTCGATGGGGATACTGCCGACGTGAGCAATGCACTCGCCTGGCAGCAGCACCTCGACGCGCGCGGACGTGCGGGGTCTCTTCTCATCCAGGAACGGGGTGACCTGCCGCCGGGACTCCGGCCCGTCGTCGAACCTGAGCCCCTCGAGTTCGTGTTTGGCCCTCAGGTGCCAGGCCAAGAAAAGTGCGTGATGGAAGCAATGATCGCCGGCTCGAAGACAACCCTCGACGGCGAGCTTGCGTGCGAAGGAGTCGACGAGTTCGGGCTGTTGGCGCTCGTCGTTGATACGCACGAGTGCGTGGCACATCACCAGAGATTCTTCCTGCCGGATGAACTCCAGGGGCATGGAATCGCGCGGCGACGCCTCGAAGCGGCCAAGTCGCTCTACCGCGGGCTCGGACTGACCGAGATCCGGCTGCGCGCCGAGAACGTCGGCAAGTATGCCTGGGCCTCGCTCGGCTTCCGCTTCGCGGATGGGGAGACTCGGGAGCTGGTCAATGTCGCTGTCAGGCGCTTCGCGCGCGAGCTCGAGCTCGTCCTTCCGTTTCTCGAGTTCGCCGACCCCGCGGATATCGTCTCCTTGAACGAGTGGACTGCGGCAAACGGCGCCATCTATGACGCAGTCGTCGATACAGACCTCGTATGGGACGTTCTGGCCCGTCGGTTCGACAGGCCATTCTGGCCGCCGCCACGCCCCGCCAGGGAGCTTCGTGTTGGACAGGCCCTGCTGCTCTACGCCGACTACGACGGCTGGGACGCCGTTCTTCCGCTCTACTAGCAACGCTCGCGCCGGAGTTTCAGATCGCTACCCTGAACAGTGATGAGCAGCGGAACCGATACACACCGGCAGGACCCCGAGTCGGTCCCGACCTTGGAGGCCGCGCTGCGTCGCGGCGCTCCCAGCGATCGCTCGCGAGCTCGCGATGCCGCCCACCGTGCCCTTCTCCAGGCGAAGGGGCTCTCCGGCGCTCCGGTGCGAGGTCGGGGTGTGCGCCTTGTCCCCGCGGCCGCCTCAACCCAGCCGGTCCAAAGTCGCAGGCTCAGCCAGGGCGATGCCCTGCGGGCCGCAGCGTTCAAGTCCCTCTAGGCGCGGCTGGTCGACACCCACCCCGAGCTGGTCCCGATCGGGGTGGCCTGGGAGCGGCTCCTGGCCGAGCGGGCTCCCTGATCTCCTAGTGCTCCTGTGCCGGGTGGGCGAACGCGTGTGGGTTACGGGTCGAGCGCTTTCGCCCTCGCGTCCTGCTCGGCGCTCCAGAACACGTCCTTCACCTACTGACCGGCGAACCGCTGCCCTCGCCAGACGCTGAGACGGCTCGGGTGCGTCAACACCCCCCGATACCGGCACCGCCCCGTTCACCGCCGCGGGACCAGGAACGGCGGCTCGTGCGTCTTGAGTGTGGAGGTCGTCGATGGCGAGGGGGGCGGATGGGTGGATCGGGGGCGATGCCGCAGTGGTTGTGGAGCGGCGAGGTGATGGCCGTGATCGAGGCGGAGATGCGTCGCAGCGGCCTGTCGTTGGGGGAGCTCGCCCGCCGGGCGGAGGAGCGGTTCGGCACCCAGGCCGAGTCGGCGGAGCGGCGGCTGCGCCACGCGCGCGGGGAAGGGCGGGTGATGCATGTTCACACCGCCGACCGGTTTCTGGTGTTGGTGAACCTGCACCTGACGGATGTGCCGACCTACCGGGCGGCCCTGGCGGGTGACCTCCCGCCGTCGCAGTGGCCGCGGCGGCACCAGTCGAGGGTGGCGGCGGGCCGCCGGCCGGTGCCGTTCGGCGGCGACCCGGTGGCGGTGGCGCCGGCCGTCTGATGAACGCCCGCTCCGACAGTGAGCTGGTCGCGGCCGCACAAGGCGGCTCGACGGACGCTGTCGGGGCGTTGTTCGAGCGGCACTGGCCGGACGCCTGGCGGGTCGCGCTCCTGATGACCGGCTCGGCGGACCGCGCCGACGATGTCGCCCAGCAGGCGTTCGTGCGGGCGGTCGCCCGGATCGGCGGGCTGCGGGACGGCGGTTCGTTCCGGGCGTGGCTGCATCGGATCGTCGTGAACGAGGCCCGCGACGCGATGCGCCGCGGCCGCCGGGAGGTCCTGATGGAGGAGACCCCCGACCTGCCGGTGGAGGACTCATACGGGCTGCCGGGTCCCGGGTTGCAGGCCGTGGCGGGTCTGCCGGAGGAGCGGCGGGTGGCGGTGCTGCTGCGTTACTGCGTCGGCTGTTCGGTGGAGGAGGCGGCGGAGATCCTCGGGCTCCCGGTGGGGACCGTCCAGTCGCGGGCGGCCCGAGGCCTCGCCCAGCTTCGTGCCGAGTTGGAGGTGACCGATGGACCGTGACCTACGGCGCGAATGGGAACTCCTGGAGCCGCCGCCCGAGGCGACCCATGCGGCGCGACTGGCCGCCCTCGGGGCGACCCCCCCGGTGCCCGCCCGGCCGCGGTGGCACAGGTGGAGGCGGCGCGGCGGCCTCGCCGTGGTTGTCGCGGCGTTGCTGGTGGCGGGGGCGGCGACGGCGACGGTGATGCGCCCGTGGGATGAGGGTCCACGGGCGAACGCCACCAACCCTCAGGCTGAGCTGCGGCTCCTCCAGGATCCGCTCCTGTCGTCGTTGAGCTGGGTGGTGGCGGACCCGTTCGGCCAGGGACACATCAGCCGCTCCGGGCCGAGCCCATCGGTGACCTTCCCGCCGGGCGTCACCCTCCGAGAGGCGATGACGTCACTCCACCGAGCCGTCGCCGAGACCGGGGAACTCCCCGCCGAGGCGACCCTCGGCCCGCCCCTCCCCGCCGGGAAGGTGGTGCGGTACCCCGCCTCCGCCGCGGACGGGATCACCCTCGGCCTCGACGCCCCGTTCGGCTACGCCGTCCCCGGCGGACAGATCCTCACCCCCACGATGATGATCCCCGCCGGCGTAGCACCCGAGGAGGTTCAGGGCAGGGTCCGTGCCGCCCGGGATGCCGGCCGCGCCGTCCCCGAGGGCGCGGTGATCGACACCAGCCAGGTGACCCGCTGCCAGGAGATCCGCCCGGGGCAGCAGATCCCGACGTGCCGGCTCGCCCCCGCCCCACCCGACCCGTGGCAGGGACCCACCGACGCACCCACGGTCGCGGTCCCCGATGTCGCCGGGATGACCGCCGGCGACGCCGCCGACACGCTCGCCGCCGCCGGCCTGCGGGCCTACTACCTCCCGGTGCTCGCTCCCGCCGCCGTCCCCACCGGGTCCGGAGCGCCGGTCGACCTCGACGAGGTCCGCGACAGCGGCGCGTGGCGGAAGGCGATCAACCGACCCGTCGTGAGCGGCACACCCAGCGACGTCGGCGACGTCCTCGCCGTCTACCCCGCCGCCGGAGACCGGGTGCGGCAGGGAACCCGGATCGTCCTCGCCGCCCGCAGCGACGACTGCTCCACCATCCAGACCGCCACCATCCTGCAGGCGACCTGCATCCCCGGCACCGAAGCCGCGCGGCAGGCCTCACCGCAGCTGCGGCAGGCGCCGTGGCTGTACACCGTCCAGGACGGCAACCGCCTCGGCCCGTCCACGATGCAGCAAACCCCACCCCGCCCCAGCCTCCGCTTCCCGGCCGGAGTCAGCCGGGCCGAAGCCCTGCGCTCCCTCTACCTCGCCGCGGTCGTCCACGGGCGGCTCCCCGCCGAGGCGACCCTCGAGCCGCCGCTGCCGGCGGGCACCATCTATCAGCCGGCAGGCCCCGGCGGGGGCGTCCGCATCGACCTGCGCGCACCCTTCGGCTACAGCCCCGACGGAGGCCACATATACGCGATGGGCCTCTCCTTCCGCGGCGACCTCACCACCGCCGAACTCGAACAGCAGCAGCGCCAGGGACGCCTCGTCACCCTCCCCGTCCCCCTCCAGGACCAGGTCCTCCCCATCCCCGAGCTGGCGCCCTGCCAGATCACCGACCCGGCCGGCGCCACCCCACCCTGCAAGGCCGCCCGGTGAGCGGACCCAGCTACCCGGCCGCGACGACCGCGACCACACCGGTCACCCCCTCACGGGACGCGCGCCGGTGCTGATCGAGGCCCTCGCCACGGCGTCACTCGCGGTCGCCGGGTCGATCGCTGTCCTCCTATGGGCCGACGCCCGCGTCGGCCTCGACCGCCCCGCCGCACTCGCCCTGCTCGGCCTCATCACCTTCACCGTCCTCGCCGGCAGCGCCGCCCTACGGATGACGGTGCTGCCGTTCGCCTTCGGCTCGGTCCCCGCCGCCGCCGCCGGAACAGGCGGGTGGCTCTTGGTGATCCAGCTCACCACCCGACCCGGCCCCCGCACCACGCCCATCCCGCAACGGACCCCACCGTGAACCCCACGGAACCCGCCACCGGCGGGACACGCCGCCGTCGGCGCGTCGGCGCGCCGCACGCAGCCGTCCTGCCCCAAGAGGGCCGGGGCGGCGGGTTGCCGACTGGCGGGAGCAGGTTCAGCCACCCGGGACGGCACGGCAGTTCAGCTGCCGCCACCTCCGGACGACGCGGCGGGGGTCGATTCGACGCTGGCGCGCTCGAGCAGATCCGCCGCGGCACGAAACGGCTCTCCGGCCGCCCCTGCCCCCAGGTCCTTCTCCGCCGCCCGGAGCACGCCCAGCGCCGCTTTCCGCCACGCCCCCGCCCGCCCGGACGCCTCATGTACAGCATCGGCCGCGCGAGTCCGTCGCGCCTCGTACGCGGCGAGATGCGCCTCTGAGAAGCGCCGGTGCCCGCCGGCGGTCCGCACGCACGGCAGGTCGCCGGACGCGGTCAAGGCATGAACCGTGTTGTGGCTCAGCCCGAGCCGCTCGGCCGCTTCACTCGTCGTGAGATACCGGGTCGCCACCCCCACCCCATCGGCGGGCCACGTCCGTCAAGGTGGTGTACGAGGCGGCGCGCTGATCCGTCGTCATCCTCGTCGTCGATCTACGCGGCCTGTTCGAGTAGCAGCTCCTCGGGCTCGGTGACGGGGTCGGGGCGAAGCAG
>JBFWPT010000041.1:0-37097 GCA_050249835.1 Thermoleophilia bacterium | reverse complement strand
CCGCACGGCGAGGTCCCGATGAGCGTCCCCCTCCAGACTCCCGCGCCCTCCGGCAGCGCGCCGCGCCCGGCGCCGTCGCCCTCCGGCCCCGCGCCCGCGCCCCCCTCCGGGCAGGCGCCCAGCCCCTGGCCGGACGACACCTACCGGGGGTGGTCGGGCCTCTGAGCCCGCGCCCGGGTCACATGTGACCCGGGCTTCACCGTCGTTTTCCCCGCCGTTTACCCGGCGGCGCGGCGCGGTTGACACGATGCCCGCTTCCGGGCCTGCCCGCCCGTCCCCCGTTCCACCCCGTCTCCGAGGAGTGCCGTGAGCGAGCATCGCGAACATCGGCAGCTTGACCACCGCCACGAGGGCTTCCTGTCGTCGCTGGGCCGCTGGTGCGCCCGGCACGCGTGGTGGACCGTCGGCATCTGGGTCGTCCTGGCCGTGTCCATCGGCGCCGCCACGGCGACGGTCGGCGGCACCCTGGTGGACGAGTTCACGATCCCGGACTCGGACGCGCAGCGCGCCACCGACCTGCTCGAGCAGCGCTTCGTGCAGCGCTCGGGCGACGCGGCGCAGCTCGTGTTCGCCGTGGACGAGGGCAGCCTGGAGTCGGGCGACGCCAGGGCCGCGCTCGACGCGGCGCTGGTGGCCGCCGGCGAGGTGCCCGGCGTGCAGGAGGTCGGCGACCCGTTCGCGGGCTCCGGCGGCGCCGTGAGCGAGGACGGGCGGATCGCGTTCGCGGACGTCCAGTTCGCCGAGGCCTCGTTCGACGTGCCGATCGAGGACATCGACCAGCTCAAGGAGGACACCCAGGCCGCCGTGGACGGCTCGGGCGTGGAGCTGCAGTTCACGGGCCCGGTGATCCAGAACTCCGAGCCGCCCGCAACGGGCACCAGCGAGCTGCTCGGCCTGCTCGCCGCGGTCATCATCCTGGTCATCATGCTCGGCAGCGTCATCGCGGCCGGGCTGCCGATCCTCATGGCCCTGATGTCCGTCGGCCTGGGCCTGTCGCTGCTGACGCTGGCCGCGGCGGTCACGAACTTCAACACCATCACGCCGGTGCTGGCGACGATGATCGGCCTCGGCGTCGGCATCGACTACGCCCTGTTCATCGTCACCCGCTTCCGGCAGGGCCTCCACGACCACCTGTCACCGGAGGACGCGGCGGCCACCGCCACCGCCACCGCCGGCCGGGCGGTGCTGTTCGCCGGCATCACGGTCGCCATCTCGATCTCCGCCCTCGCGGTGATCGGCCTCGACTTCATCACGAAGCTCGGCCTGGGCGCCGCGATCACCGTCGTCACGGCCGTCGCCGCGGCGATCACGCTGCTGCCGGCCATCCTGAAGCTGCTCGGCCACCGCATCGACAAGGGCCGCGTACCCGGGACGATGCACGCGGACGACTCGCCCGCGAAGATGAACCAGCGGCTCGTCGCCCGCTGGGGCCGCTTCGTGACCCGTCACGCCGCGATCTGCCTCACGCTCGCGACGACCGTGGTCATCATCCTGGCGCTCCCCGTCTTCGGCGTGCAGCTCGGCTCGAGCGACGCGGGGTCGAACCCCCCGTCATCGACGTCACGGCAGGCCTATGACCTCCTGGCGGAGGGCTTCGGCCCCGGCTTCAACGGCCCGCTGCTGGTGACCGTGGACCAGACCGACGACCCCGGGTTCTCCGAGGGCCTCGCCGAGACGCTCGCGGACGTCGAGGGCGTCGCGTCGGTGCAGGGCCCCGTCGTGAACGAGGCGGGCGACACGGCCATCGTGACCGTGTTCCCCACCACCTCGCCGCAGTCCTCCGAGACCCAGGACCTCGTGCGGAGCCTGCGCGACGACGTGGTGCCGGCCGCGGTCGGCGACAGCGGCGCCGAGGTCTACGTGGGCGGCCAGACCGCCGCCTTCGAGGACATCGCGACGCACATCTTCGAGCGCCTGCCGCTGTTCCTGCTGGTGGTCATCGGCATCACGTTCGTGCTGCTCTCGATGGCCTTCCGCTCGATCGTCGTCGCGATCAAGGCGTCCATCACGACCCTGATGTCGGCGTTCGCGAGCTTCGGCATCCTGATCGCCGTCTTCCAGTGGGGCTGGCTCAACAACCTGATCGGCCTGGACCGCACCGGCCCGATCGAGTCCTTCCTGCCCGTGATCGTGTTCTCGATCCTGTTCGGGCTCTCGATGGACTACGAGGTCTTCCTCGTGAGCCGCATCCGCGAGGAGTACACGCACGGGCACGGCGCGCGGCCCGCCATCACACGCGGGATCGCCGCCATCGGCCGGGTCGTCGTGGCCGCGGCGCTGATCATGTCCGTCGTGTTCCTGTCGTTCCTGCTCGGAGACGACCGGCTCATCAAGGAGTTCGGGCTCGCGCTCGGGATGGCGATCCTGATCGACGCGTTCATCGTCCGGCTCATCATCGTGCCGGCGGTCATGCACCTCATGGACGAGCGCATGTGGTACATGCCGCGCTGGCTGGACAAGATCCTCCCGCGCCTCACGATCGAGCCGCCCACGACGCCGAACGGGGACGCCGGGGAGGCGCCGCCCGTCGGGAGCGGCCGGCCGGCCTCCGAGGAAGGCTGATCCCCCGGGAGGGCTCACCCCTGCGTGATAGGAGGCAGGGGTGAGTCCCTCCCGGCAGATGGCGGCGGTGGCCGCCGTGGCCCTGGTCGCGGCGGTCGCCGGCTTCGCCGCCATGGCGTGGATCACCGGCGGGGAGACCGCGCCGGCGGTCGCCGCCGGCCCGCCGCCGGCGCCGCCCGCGGAGGCGCTGCCGCCGCCGACCACCCCGCCCGTCGCGCCCCCGCCGGCGACGACGGGGGCGCCCGCCGAGCCGGTGGCTCCACCTCCGGTCGAGCCCGACCCCGCCCCGGCGCCCGACCCGCCTGCACCTCCGGTCGAGCCCGAGCCCCCCGCCCCGGAGCCCGAGCCCGCGGAGCCGGAGGAGCCCGAGGAGCCCCGCGAGCCGCCGCGCACCCGGTCGACGCCCGCGCCGCCGGCCCCGGCCCCCTCCCCTCCCCCGCCGTCCGCCACCGCGCCGCCCCCCGCCCCGCCGGAGGGCGTCCGGATCCCGGCCGCGGAGCTGCCGAGCGGGGTCGACCCGGCCAAGCGGACGCTGGTGGAGGCGCTGCGCCGCGCCGCGCCCGGCTCGACGGCCGAGGCGGACATCCGGCGGATGCTGTCCCTGTGGGCGGCGTACGCCGGGCCGGACGCGGCGGGCACCCCGCCGGCCCGGCGCGCGACGATCGCCCGGGCGCTGCGGGCCAACGCCTGGTGGTACGGGAGCCGCGACGCCCCGGCCCGCCGGGTGCTGCTGGCCGACCCGGACGGGGTCATCCTCACCTACCGCGCGGGCCAGGGCTTCGCCGTGAACCCGGTGGCGACGACGGGGCGGTGGCGCGACCTGAACGCCGACGTGCCGCCGCAGGCGCTGGCCGAGGCGCTGCTGCCGATGGGCGTCCCGCGCACGGCCGGCGGGCGGACCTTCCTGGTGTGGGAGTACTACGACGTCCCGGGCGATCCGGCGGCGATCCGGCCCGGCGCGTCGGGGATGGCCCAGGCCCGCGTCGCCCTGCTGATGGCCCACGCCGACGACCGCACCGGCGACCCGCGCTTCGCCGACGCGGCCCTGGGCGCCCTCGCCGCCCTCACCGTGGACGTCGACCGCGGCGGCGTCCGGAGCATGGTCACGACGGCCGCCGGCCAGGAGCCGCTGCCCTGGTACGTCGAGCGCGCGTACCCGGGCGAGGACCCGTGGACCGGCGGGGCGCTGAACGGGTTCATGGTCACCCTGCTCAACCTGCGCGGGACCGGCGCCCTGCTGGACCGCGCGCCCGACCCCGGCCCGTCCCGGGCCACCGGCGCCACGCTGGCCCGCGACCTCGCGGACCGCGGTGCGCTCACGCTCCGGCGTCACCTCGCCGATCACGACACCGGGACGTGGAGCCTCTACGGCCTCCTCACCCCCGGCCGGCCCTGGAAGACCTACCTCGCGGACCTGAACTACCACTGCTACCACGTCCGCCTGCTGACCCAGCTCGCCGAGCCCTACCCGGGCGAGGGCTTCGGCGCCACGGCGGACCGCTGGCAGCGTTACGTCGACGACGCCGGCGCGCACTGCGCCCCGCGGGCCGCCGATCGGTGAGAATTCCTGCCGGTCGACCGGCCGATATGGCATCCTCGGGCGCGATGAACTCCGGCCCGGACGCCGCGGAGAGGCCGACGCCCGAGGTGTCGGTGGTCGTGACGGTGCGCAACGAGGGCTCCCGCATCCGCACCCTGCTGGGCGCGATCGGGCGGCAGACCCTCGACCGCGACCGGTTCGAGCTGGTCGTGGTGGACGACGCCTCGGACGACGACACCCGGGACATCGTGCGCGCCCACGGCCTCGGGCGCCTGGTGGAGCAGCCGCGGCACGGCGGCCTGCCGGCGGGGCGCAACGCGGGCATCAGGGCCTCCCTGGCGCCCATCGTGGCCTTCACCGACGGCGACTGCATCCCGGCCGACGACTGGCTGGAGCGCGGGCTGAAGCGCCTCGCGTCCGACGACGCGGAGATCCTGGCCGGCGGCATCCGCATCCCCGTGGACGGCTCGCCCTCGATCGCGGCCCTGGTGGACGCCGCCACCTACCTCGACCAGGAGGGCTACATCAAGGTCGGCTTCGGCGCCGGCGCGAACCTCTGGATGCGCCGCACGCTCTTCGAGCAGCACGGCGTGTTCAACGAGCGGGTCGGCATGTACGGGGACGAGGCCGAGCTGTGCCAGCGCGCCGGCCGCGGCGGGGCCCGGCTGCTCTACGCCCCGGAGGTCGTCGTCGTCCACCCCGCCCGCTCGCGGGTGCGCGACCTCACCCGCAAGTCGTTCCGCCAGGGGTACTGCTCCGCGGCCCACCGGCGGTACGGCTCCGGGCTCCTGCGCGACCGGCCCCCGTCGTTCCGCAGCCTGCGGGCCTACACGCCCCGCCGCCGCGTCCGGGGCGTCGACCGGCTCCGCGCGGACGGGCTGGACCCGTCCGGCCGCCAGATCGTCGGCATGTACCTCTACCAGTACGCCTTCGTGCAGCTCACGCGGGTCGCGGGCGACATCAGCGGCGAGGTGCGCCACCGCGTCGCGGGCCGCCGGGGATCACCCCCCGTCCCGCCCGCCTGATCCGGCGGAGGCCCGCAGGTCCGCCAGCCAGGCGGGCTCGGGCCCGGGCGCGAGCGGCTCGGCCGTGAACTCCCCGCCCGCACGGCGCATCGCGCCCTCGCCCAGCAGCACCCCGGCCGCACGCCCCAGGTCGCGCGGGCTGCGCGTGCGCCGTGCCAGGCCGACGTAGACGCGGGCCGCCGCGCGCCGCCGGCCCGCCGCGCGGTACCGGCGCACCAGCCACCGGGAGAACCGCTCGCCGCCCAGCTCGACGCCCGCCTCCCGGCATGCGTCCGCGTGGCGGGCCCGCATCGTCCGCAGCTCGGACCGCAGCCGCGCCGGGTCGGCGACGTGCATGTTCCCCGGGTGGACGGTGTAGCCGAGCAGGGGGTCCGGGCAGCACGCGGGGCCGCCGTGGGCGAGCAGCCGGATCCACATGTCCCAGTCGGCGAGGATCCCCAGGTCCTCGTCGAAGCCCCCGGCCGCGCGCAGGGCCGCGGTGGCGGCCATCACCCCCGACGGCGTCCCCACCAGGTTGGTGTCGAGGATCGCCGGGGACAGCTCCCCGGGATCCGGGGTCCGTCGTAGGCCCACCATGCGCAGGCCCGGGTCGACCAGGACCGCGCCACAGTAGGCGAGCGCCACCCCGTCGGAGGCCACCGCGACCTGGCGTGACAGCTTGTCGGGGGCCCAGACGTCGTCGTCGTCGAGGAACGCCGTCCACGGGGCCCGGGCGGCGGCGATGCCGTCGTTGCGCGCACGCGCGACGCCGGCTGGCCGCTCGTGGGCGATGAGGCGCACACGGGGGTCGGGATGGGACCCCACCCATGCCGGCGTGCCGTCCGACGACCCGTCGTCGACGACCACGGCCTCCAGCGCCACGTCCCGCTGCGCCAGCACGGTGCCGAGGGCGCGCGCCAGCAGGTCCCGCCGGTCCCTGGTCGGGATCACGACGGTCACCCGGGGGGCCGTCGCGGCCGGCTCGCTCACGGCGCCCAGGGCAGGCCGATCCCGGGGACGGGCGGATCGACCCCGCGCACCGCGCCGTCGGCGAGCGCGTCGGGGTCCCAGGCCCCGTCCGGCAGGCGGGTGGACCACAGGGGCCAGCCCCTCCACTCGAGCACCACCTCGCCGCAGGTCGTCCCGGTCACGACCGGGTCGTCGCCGGCGAGGTCCACGACGGTCCGGACCGGCTCTGCGGGCGGCGCCGGCAGCGGATGCCCGTCGTCCAGGGCCCGCTGGACGCCCAAGCAGTAGCAGCCGACGGCCATCCGATGCAGCGTCCGGCGCCACCGTCGGCGCGCGCCGCGGCGCTCGAGCACCGCCAGGGTCCGCTCGGCCGCGGGGCGGCCGGGGCCCGTGACGGCGCGGCCGGTCGCGAGGGCCGCCCGCCAGGCCGCGCCGCCGACCCGCCCGGGCGCCGCCAGGTGGGCGATCCAGAACTCGCGCAGCACCTCGGGGCGCCGCCCCGTGAGCAGGACGTCCCCGTAGCCCTCCCCCACCTTGTCGCGCAGGAACTTCCCGGTGTCCATCGCGTAGTGGTGCCAGGCCACCGCCCCCGGGACCGGGACGAACGGGGCGCCGGCGTCGCGGCAGCGGCAGCTGAACTCCCAGTCCTCCCGGCGCGCGCGGTGGTCGAACCCCTCGTCGAAGCCCCCGACGCCGAGGATCAGGCTCCGGGGCATGCCGATCCAGCCGCCGGCGAGGTCGGAGAACGTCGTCCGGTGGCCCGGGCGGTACTTGCGCGTGAAGTGGTCGCACCACCAGTGCCCCACCCACTGCTGCACGTACGTCTCGCCGACCGTCGCCGGGTAGTAGGGGCCGAGGAGCACCCCCGGGGAGCGCCGGTGGGCGTCCAGGTAGGCCTCGAGCCCGCCGGCCTCGGGCACGACGTCGTCGTCGCAGTAGACGACCAGGTCGGCCGCCGCGGCCTCGGCGCCCGCGTTCCGGGCCCCCGACAGGCTGCCCTCGTCGCGCGCCACCACCCGGTCGGCGAGCGGGTGGCTCGTGAGCCCGGCCGCGCCCGGCCCGTTCGGGACCAGCACCACCTCGTAGCGGTCGCGGGCGAGCGTCTGGGCGGAGAGCGCCTCCATCACCCGCTCGAGGCTGGCGCTGCGCGTGCCGACGGTCGGCACGACCACCGTGACGTCGGGGCGCCCGGCGGCGGCCGTCCGCCGCGGCCGCGGCGCGGGGGCGCCCTGCGCCGGGGGCATGGCGCCGGCCCGCGGGGTGCTCACCGCGGCCCGCGGGCCGCGCGGGCCCGCGCCGGCGCGGAGGCCCTCGGCCCAGCCGCGCGCCGTCTCCCGGGCCAGGTCGCCCCGCCGCGCGCCCGTGAGCGGCCAGATGCCCCCGCGGACGCCGAGGGCCTCCCCGTCGGCGCCCGCCATCCGGGCCACCGCCGCGCCGGCTCCGAGGCCGCGGGCGCGGGCGCGCGCGGCGGCCCCGGCGGCGTCGCCGGGAGGGTCCCGGCGCACCGACTGCCCCGGGTCGACCACCACCCGCATCCCGGCCGCGATGAGCCGCGCCATCGCGTCGCGATCGCCCGGCGGCCCCGTGCCGTCCGGCGTCAGCGACCACCCGCCGAGGTCCCGCAGGGGGCCGGTGCGCACGACCAGGTTGCCGTCGGCCTGGGTGGTCACCGCGAGCGGCGCGGACCGGTGCGGATCCAGGCGGCGGGGGCGCGCCTCGGGGGCGGCCGTCAGCGCGCGCCAGGCGGCGGCCTCCGCGTCCGAGCCCAGGCGGGCGGGCAGCTCGGGTCCCGTGGTGGCGGCCGTGAGCGGGTCGAAGAAGTGCCGCGCGAGGCCGGCGAGCCAGCCCGGGCCCGGGACGCGGTCCTCCTCGACCAGGGCGAGCAGGTCGGTCGCGCAGCGGCGCAGGGCCGCGTCGCGCAGGGCGGCGTCGCCGGGGACGGCGGTCTCGACCAGGGCGGCGCCGGCCCCGGCCGCGGCCTCCCGGACCCCCGGGCCCGGGGCGGCGGCCACGACGAGCACCTCCGCCACCCGGGCGTCCAGCGCGGCCACGGCGGCGAGGCACCGGCGCAGGGCGGCGGCGTCACCCCGGGAGCAGACCGCCACGGTGACCGGCGGCGCGGGCAGCCCCGTCCACCACCACCCGCCCGTGCGGTCGCGCACGCGGCGCTCCACCTCGTGCACGCGGACTGCCCCGGACAGGGCGGCGCGCGCCGCCTCCGCCAGCGCGGCCCCCGCCCCGGCCCCGGCCGGCGGGGCCTGCAGGAAGGCCGTCCCGACGGGCAGCCCGGCGAGCGACGCGACCACCAGCACGCGCGCGCGGCCGCCCGGCCCGAGGCCCCCCGGAGGGGCGTCGAGGTCCAGGTCGACGACCCCCGGGGAGCCGCCCGGACGATCAGACGACACGGCGCCCCCCGGCCGCGGGGCGCCGGCCGCCGCCCCGGCCGCCATAATCCGCCCCGCTGCCGGCTCCCCGCGCTCCGGCGTCCCCCCCGGCGAAGGAGGCCCGATGGTCCACCGGCTGTTCTTCAGCTTCCTCAAGACGCATCGCGGACAGGCCATCTGGCGCCGCTACCAGATGCGGCGCGGCGTCACGGTCGGCAACTACGCGCACATCCCCGACCACATCCGGCGCCTCGCGCCGGGCCGGTCGTTCGTGGACGTGGGCTGCATGTGGGGCATCAACGGCGAGTACTCGTTCGTGGCCGAGGAGGCCGGCGCCACGGCCGTGAAGGGCGTCGACGTCTTCGGCCCGACGCCCGAGTTCACGGCCGCGGTGGAGGAGCGGGGATCCGCGGTGGAGTTCGTGCTCGGCGACATCGGCGAGCCGTCCACGCTGGAGCGGGTGGGCCCCACCCAGGTCGTGTTCTGCGCCGGGGTCCTCTACCACCACCCGGCGCCCTTCGACCTGCTGGTGGCGCTCCGCACCGTCTGCACCGAGACCCTCATCCTGCGGACCTCGACGATCCCGGAGGTCCCCGGCACGCGGAACATGGCCGTGCTCTGGCCCGGCCTCGACCGCCGGCAGCGGCGCATCTGGAACCTGAGCCGTCTGGGCGTGGGGACGCAGGTGGGCATCACGGGACCCTTCCAGCCGGAGGAGGGCTACGGCAACTGGTTCTGGGGGCTCACGCCGAGCGGCCTGCGCTCGCTGGTCGAGCTCGCGGGCTTCCGGGTGGTGGAGCACTACCCGGAGCCCTGGGCGCAGACGCTCGTCTGCGAGGTCACGGATCCGCCGTTCGCCCACCGGCTGCCGAGCGCCGAGGAGAGCCGCGCCCTGGGGGCGTCGGTGTCGCGCTCCGGGCAGGCCCGCCCGTCGTGACGGCCCGCGGCCCGCGCGCACGCGCGAGGGGCCTCCTGCGCCGCCTCGGCGTGGGGCGCCCGCAGTCCGGGCCGTTCCTGCTCGCCGAGGTGGAGCTCGACGACCCGCCCGCGCCCATCCGCCTCGCGCCGCACCAGGACGGCATCGGGCTCCTGGCCCGCCGTTCCGGGCGCCCGGTGGCCTTCGCCCTGGCCGACCTCCCGCGCGGGGCGGTGCTCGCGCCGGAGGAGGTCGCGCGCATGGCGGCCGGCGCCGGGGCGGGCGACGCGCCCGCGGAGGCCGCGCCGGTCGCGGCGGACGCCACCCCGCTCACCCTGGCCGTCTGCACGCACGACCGGCCGGAGCTGCTGCGGCAGTGCCTGGAGGGCATGACGCGCGCCGTGGCCGCGGACGCGGCGGCCGGCGGCCACCCTGCGCCGGAGATCCTGGTCGTGGACAACGCGCCGTCGGGGCCGGGCACCGCCGACCTCGTGGCCGGCGTCCCCGGTGTGCGGTACGCCATGGAGCCGCGCGCCGGCCTCGACTTCGCGCGCAACCGGGCCCTGGCCGAGGCCCGCGGGGACGTGGTCGTCTTCATCGACGACGACGCCGTGGCCGACCGGGGCTGGGTGACGGGCATCCGCCACGCCCTGGCGCGGCACCCCGACGCCGCCGCCGTCACCGGCCTGGTGCTGCCCTTCGAGCTCGAGACGGAGGCCCAGATCGCCTTCGAGCGGCGCGGCGGCTTCCGCAAGGGCTTCCGGGCGATCCGCTACGAGGGCGACGAGCACGAGGGCAACGCGGTCTTCCCCTGCGGGTCGGGGGCCTTCGGCGTGGGGTGCAACATGGCGGTCCGCCGGGAGCACGTGCTCGCCATCGGCGGCTTCGACGAGGCCCTCGACACCGGCCGGCCCCTCCCCGGCGGCGGCGACCTGGACATCTTCTACCGGGTCATCCGCACCGGCGGCGCGCTGGTCTACGAGCCGCGCATGCTGGTGTTCCACACGCACCGGCGCACCCTGAAGCAGCTCCGGCGGCAGTACTGGACCTGGGGTCTCGGCTTCGCCGCGTTCGCCCACAAGACCCTGCGCACCGACCCCCCGATGCGGGGCCGCATGCTGCGGACCCTGCGCTGGTGGCTCGGGTACCAGGCCCGCGAGCTGCGGGCGAGCGTCGCCCGCGGGTCGCGGGTCCACCCGGCGATGCCGGCCGCCGACCTCGCCGGCGGGCTCGTGGGCATCCTGCTCACCTACCCGCGCTCGGTGCGGCGCAGCGCGCGCATCCGCCGGGAGGTCCCGGAGGCCGCCCCGCCGCCCTGAGGCCGGGCGGGCGGCTGCCGGCGCCCCCGTCACCCCCCGTCGCGGGCCCGCGACCGGGCGTCGTCGACGGCCCAGCGCACCCTCGGCGACAGCACGGCCGTCGCCCCCTCGGGGCCGCGCACGGTCAGCCGGTACGCCGCCCAGTGGTAGTCGTAGGCGTAGCTCCAGTCGGCCTCGTAGATGCCCACGTCGACCCGGAACTCGCCGGGCACCAGGTCGAGGCGCTCCAGCGCGATGCGCAGGTCCTGGTCGGCGCGCACCTTGCCCAGCTCCAGGTGCTCGTCGACGACGATGAGGCCGTCCTCCTCGCGGCGGATGCTGAAGCCGACGATCACGACGCGCGGCTCCCCGCCGGCCCTCACCGACGCGGTCACCTCGAGCGGCGCGCCCGGCTCGATCACCGCGTCCGGGCTCCCGTTGAGCAGGACGTTCTCGAGCTGCAGCTCCTGCGACCCCATGCGGTTGCGGCGCAACTCCAGGCGGTCGTCGCCCGCCCCGCCCTCCTCCGGGGCGGGCGTGACGCGCATGGTCTCCGACTGCATCGCCTCCTCGTAGGCGTCGATCACCTCGTCGGTGGGCCCCGTGAGGCGCACCCGCCCGCCCTGCAGCCAGACGGCGGCATCGCACAGCTCGCGCACCTGGCCCAGGTCGTGGGAGGCGAGGATGATCGTGGCCCCGGCGTCGCGCAGGCCCTTGAGGTGGTCGATGCAGCGCTGCTGGAAGCGCACGTCGCCGACCGACAGCACCTCGTCCACGAGGAAGCCGTCCGCCGTGAGCTGGGCCGCGACGCCGAAGGCCAGGCGCAGGCGCATCCCCAGGCTGTAGGTGCGGACCGGGCTGTCGAAGAACTCCTCCAGCTCGGCGAACTCGAGGACGTCGTGGAGCCGTTCCCGGGCCTCGCGGATGCGGAAGCCGTTGACCACGAGCGCCGTCATGGCGTTCTCGCGCCCGGTGAGCGTCGGGTCGAAGCTGCCGCCCAGGCTGAGGATGGCGTGCGTCTCGCCGGGGGTCCGCAGCACGCCGCTCGTGGGGGGCGAGAGCCCGGCGGCGATGCGCAGGAGGGTCGACTTGCCCGAGCCGTTGCCGCCGATCAGCGCCGTCATGCTCCCCGCGGGGACCGTGAACGAGACGTCCCGGAGCGCCCAGAAGATGCGACGGGCGTGGCGGCGGCCCGGCGAGGAGAGCGCGTCCCGCAGCCCGCGGCGGGAGTGCTGGTCGATCCGGAAGGACTTGCAGACGTCGTGGAGGAGGAACGCCGGCTCAGAGGACATCGCTGAACCCCGGCCGAAGGCGGCGGAAGACGACGGCTCCCACCGCGAGGACGGCCAGCGACACCGCGGCGAGGATCGCGAGCGGCAGCAGGTCGGGCACCTCGCCGTCGATCAGCACGGTGTGGTAGCCGTCCACGAGCGTCGACATCGGGTTGATGAGCAGGATCGCCTGGGCGCCCGAGGGCAGGTTGTCCAGCGAGTAGAAGACCGGCGTCATGTAGAAGGCCAGCAGCAGGAGCGCGCTGAGCAGCGGCTTCACGTCGCGGACGTGGACGTGGGCGGCCGAGGCCAGCAGGGCGATGCCGGCCATCAGCACGAGCTGGATCAACAGGATCACCAGCAGGAACGGGGCCGCCCAGGTGAGCCCGATCACGGTGATCACGAGCACCAGCAGCAGCGGGAAGGCCACCGCGAGGTCGAACCCGGCGGTCATGAGGGCGACGAGCGGCAGCAGGAACGTCGGCAGGCGGGGCTCGTTGGCGAGCGCGACGTTGTCGGTGACCGCGCTCGACGCCTTCTGCAGCCCGCCGGAGAAGAAGTTCCAGAAGATGAGCCCGGTGAAGACGAACGTCGGGTAGTCCGGGATGTCCAGCGGGATCACGCGCCGGAACACGAACACCAGCACCGCGAGCTGCGTGAGCTGCATGATGAGCGGCCACGACCAGCCCAGCGCGCTGCGGCGGTGGCTGGAGTTGAGGGTCCGCTGGAAGAGGTGGGTGACGACCTGCGCGTGGTCGCGCATCCGCGGTCGCCCCACCGCCCGCGGGAGGGCCGGCGCGCGGGCCGTCACCCGGCGCGCGCCCGGTCGCCCGTCATCGTCACGCCCGCAGCCGTCGTCGTCCGCATCGCGTCAAGGATGACACGGGGGTCGGGCTCCCCGCGTCCGCGTCCCCGCATCGGTCGTGCCTCGGCCCGGCGCTCCACCGCCCCATCGTCGGCGCGCCGGGCACGCCTCTGAAGCGCCCGGGCGCGGGGTCTACCGGAGGACGGACCTCAGGGACGTGGGGCGCCACTCGGCGCCGCCCCGGGGCGTGGGGACCTTCTCCTCGTTGAGGAGGTCGCAGATGGCCTGGAGGGTCATGCCCTCGCCGCGCAGCTCGCGGATGCGCGCCGCCACCGCCGGCGGGGTGGACGACGGGCGCCCCGGCCGCCCGGCCAGCGCGCGGCCGGCGGACGCCACCACCCGCGGCTGCCAGGTGGCGGCCTCGGCGAGCACCTCCCCCACCGCGCGCCCCCCGTCGCTCCACAGGTCGACGTCGGGCGCGAGCGAGACGATCGTGAAGCCCCCGTCGACGGCCTCGCGCACGATGCCGGCGAGGTCCGTCAGCGAGTAGGTCAGGCGGTCGAGGCGGGACACGGCGACGCCCTCGGCCTCGCCGGCGCGGCACGCCGACAGTGCGGCCCGCAGGCCGGGCCGGCGCAGCGTGCGCCCGGATCGGACGTCCTCCTCGATGCGCACGAGGTCCCACCCGCGCGAGGTGGCGGCGGCACGCAGCACCTGGCGCTGGGCCTCCAGCCCCGGCCGCTCGTCGACCTTCTCCCGGGGCGCCACACGGACGTACCCGATCAGCCGTCTCCCGCTCACGCGGCGACTTTACACCAAATGCCGTTTGGTGTAAAAACGGTCAGGACATTCGTGTACGAACGACCGGCCCGAAGGAGTGAGCGCGAGTGAGCGACACCGTCAACGTAGCGATCATCGGGGTGGGCAACTGCGCCTCGTCCCTGGTGCAGGGCGTCCAGTACTACAAGGACGCCGACCCGGCTGAGTTCGTCCCCGGCCTCATGCACGTGGACCTCGGCGGCTACCACGTGCGCGACATCAACTTCACCGCGGCCTTCGACATCAACGTCACCAAGGTCGGCAAGGACCTCTCGCAGGCGATCGTCGCCGAGCCGAACAACACCATCCACATGGCGGACGTGCCGGACCTCGGCGTCGAGGTGCACCGCGGCATGACCCACGACGGCCTCGGCAAGTACCTCACCGAGGTCATCGAGAAGGCCCCCGGCCCGACGGCCGACATCGCCGGCATCCTCCGCGACACCAACACGCACGTCGTGGTCAGCTACCTGCCGGTCGGCTCCGAGAACGCGACCAAGTGGTACGTCGAGCAGATCCTGCGCGCCGGCTGCGCGTTCGTGAACTGCGTGCCGGTCTTCATCGGCCGCGAGCCCTACTGGCAGGAGCGGTTCCGCGAGCGGGGCCTGCCGATCGTCGGCGACGACATCAAGAGCCAGGTCGGCGCGACCATCGTGCACCGCCAGCTCGCCCGCCTCATGCGCGAGCGCGGCGTCCGCCTCGCCCACACGTCGCAGCTCAACTTCGGCGGCAACACGGACTTCCTCAACATGCTCGAGCGCGAGCGGCTCGAGTCCAAGAAGATCTCGAAGACCAACGCGGTCACGTCGATCCTCGACGACGAGATCAAGAAGGAGGACGTCCACATCGGCCCGTCCGACTACGTGCCGTGGCTGACGGACCGCAAGTGGGCGCACATCCGCCTGGAGGGCACCGGCTTCGGCGACATCCCGATCAACATCGAGCTCAAGCTCGAGGTGTGGGACTCCCCGAACTCGGCCGGCATCGTCATCGACGCCGTCCGCTGCGCGAAGCTCGCGCTCGACCGCGGCATCGGCGGCACGCTGGAGGGCCCGTCCTCCTACTTCATGAAGAGCCCGCCGGTGCAGCACCCGGACGCCGTGGCGCACGACCTCACCGAGGCGTTCATCACCGGCGCGGACTCCTCCGCCCTGGTCGGCGACTTCGTGGAGACGTCGCCCGCCTCGTAGGACCCCGCAGGACCACGTAGGGGCAGGCCCCCGCCCGCAGGCGCACGACCGGGCGGGGGCGCTCCCTACACTGTGGGGGCGTGACCGCGGCCGCCCCCCCACCCCCGCCGCCCCCCGCTGCGCGCCTGATCGCCACGGAGGGGCTCGCCAAGTCGTACGGCGCGGTCCAGGCGCTCGACGGCGTCACCGTGCAGGTGGGCGCCCGCGCCACCGGCCTCCTGGGCGCGAACGGCGCCGGCAAGTCGACGTTCATGAAGAGCGTCCTCGGGCTCGTGAAGCCCGACGCCGGGCGCATCGAGGTGCTCGGCATCGACGCCGCCCACGACCCCGGCGAGATCCGCCGGCGCCTGGGCTACATGCCCGAGCTCGACTGCCTGCCGCTCGACATGACCGCGCGCGACATCGTGGTCCACATGGCCGAGCTGCGCGGCCTCCCACGCCGCGACGCCGTGCTGCGGGCGTCCGAGGTGCTCTTCCAGGTGGGACTGGAGGAGGAGCGCTCGCGGCTCATCCGCACCTTCTCGACCGGCATGAAGCAGCGCACCAAGCTCGCCCAGGCGATCGTCCACTCGCCGGAGCTGGTGATCCTCGACGAGCCCACCAACGGCCTCGACCCCTCCGGCCGGGACGAGATGCTCGAGCTCGTCCGCCGCCTGTCGCGGGAGCTCGGCATCGCCGTGATGCTCTCCTCGCACGTCCTCGAGGACGTCACGCGCACCTGCGACGCCGTGATGGTGCTGCGCGACGGCCGCCTGGTGACCGAGGGACGGATCGCCGACATGCAGGGGCTGTCGTCGGACGGCGTGCTCGCGCGGGTCGGCGGCGACGCCGCGGCCTTCACCGGCGCGCTCACGGCCCGCGGGCTGCGGGCCGAGCCGCGCGACGGCGGCGTGGCGGTCCGCGGCGGGGAGTCCGAGGCCGCGCTGCTCGACGGCGTGCGCGACGCGGCCGCCGAGGCCGGCGTCGCCCTGCGCGAGCTGCGCCCGGCGGGGCGCACCCTGGAGGACGCCCTCGTGGACGCGATCGAATGAGCCCGGCGACGCGCGACGCGGAGATCCGCGACGTCCGCTACCAGCGGTACGACGGCCCGCGCCGGGGGGCCGGCGCGGCCGTGTGGTCGCTCACCCGCTGGGGCGCGCTGCGGTCCCTGGGGGCCCGCCGCGGCTGGAAGGCCAAGGCGATCCCCATCACGCTCATCCTGCTCGCGGTGGCGCCCGCGATCATCGTCCTGGGCGTGCGCGCCCTGTTCGCCGAGCAGAGCGGCATCGACCTCTCCGACGCGCTCCCGTTCTCGGGGTACCAGGCGATCATCGGCATCGTGATCCTGGTCTTCGCCGCGGTCACCACGCCGGAGTTGCTCTGCCCGGACCGCCGCGACGGCACCCTGTCGCTCTACTTCTCGACCGCCGTGAGCCGCCGCGAGTACCTCGCCGGGCGCATCCTGGCAGCGGTGCTGCCGCTGCTGCTCGTGACCCTGGTGCCGCTGCTCGTGCTGTTCGGCGGGATCATGGTGTTCGAGGAGTTCCCGCTCGACTGGTTCCTCGACAACTGGGCCGAGCTGCCGCGCATCCTGGCCGCGGGCCTCATCAACGCCGTCTACTACGGCCTGGTGGGGCTGGCGGTCGCGTCGCTCACCGGCCGGCGCGCCTTCGCCGTGGGCGGCTACCTGCTGCTGATGGTCGCCCCGACGGCCCTCGCCGGGCTGCTCTCCGAGGTCTTCACGAGCAACGACACGTTCGACCTCATGCAGCTCTCCGTGCTGCCGATCTCGTTCGCCGGCGAGATCTTCCCGGACTCCCGCGACGACATCCCCAACGCCACCTGGCAGTGGGCGCTCGCCTACGCGATCGTCGTCGGGGCCGCCCTGCTCGTCCTGTTCCGCCGCTACCGCGCCGGGGCCGAGACGTGAGCGCGGACCGCCTCGTCTTCACCGGCGTCTCGCGCTGGTACGGGGACACCGTCGCCCTGGCGGACGTCTCGTTCTCCCTGGGCCCGGGGGTCACGGGCCTGCTGGGCCACAACGGCGCCGGCAAGTCCACCGCCCTCAAGCTCTGCGCCGGCTTCACGCAACCGAGCAGCGGCACGGTGCGCGTTCTGGGGACCGACCTGGCCGAGAGCCCCGAGGCGTACACGCGCATCGGCATCTCCCACGACAAGGACGCCCTCTGGCCGTTCCTGACGGCACGGGAGATGGTGGCCCTCTGCGCCCGCCTGCGGCGCGTGGCCGACCCCGACGCCGCCGCGATGCGGGCGCTGGAGCAGGTCGGCCTCACCGAGGCCGCGGACCGCAAGCTCAAGGGCTTCTCGCACGGCATGCGCCAGCGCACCAAGCTCGCCCAGGCGCTCGCCCACGACCCGGAGCTGCTGCTGCTGGACGAGCCGCTCAACGGCCTCGACCCGGCCCAGCGCCGCGGCGTCGTGGAGCTGATCGAGCGGCTCGGCGAGGAGGGCCGCACGGTGCTGGTCTCCTCCCATGTCCTGCACGAGGTCGAGCGGATGGCGCCGCGGGTGCTCGTGCTGGTGAACGGCCACCTCGTCGCGAGCGGCGCCACGACCGGCATCCGCGAGCTGATCGCCGACCGCCCACGCACGATCCGGGTCGAGGCCGAGACCGGCGCCCGGGAGCTCGCGCGGGAGCTGGTGGGCGGCGACCTCGTCGACTCGGTCCGCCTGGACGACGGGGCGATCGTGGTCGAGTCCGGCGACGTGGAGCGCTTCGGCCTCGCCCTCCCCCGCCTCGCCCGGGACGTCGGCGCCCGCCTGCGCCGCGTGGAGCCGGTGGGCGACGACCTGGAGAGCGTGTACGCCTACCTGCACGAGCGGGCCCGCGGGGTGGGGCGCTGACCGCCGTCGCCATCTCCTGGCCGGTCTACCGGCTCACGCTGCGCAGCCTGGTCGACGGCCGCCGCATCCTCGCCCTCGCGGCGCTGGCGCTGGTGCCGGTGCTCGCGGCGGTCATCTACGCGGGCGCCGACGAGGACCTCGACCCGCGCATCTTCTGGGCCCGGCTCGTCCAGCGGCTCATCATCCCCACGGTGACCGCCTTCATCGCCGTGGTCATCGCCGCGGGGTCGATCGGCGACGAGCGCGAGGACGGCACGATCCTCTACCTGGCCTCCACGCCGCTGTCGCGCATCGGCCTGATGGCCACGAAGGTGCTCGCGGCGTGGACGGCCTCGATGGTCCTGCTGCTGCCCTGCACGCTGATCTCGGGCTGGATCGCCCTCGGCGACCGGCTGGAGCCGGACATGCTCGTCTGGCCGCTCCTGGGTGTCGCGCTCTCGGCGCTCGGTTACTGCGCCGCCTCGGTCCTGCTGGCGATGGTCACCCGCCGCCCCGTGGTGCTCGGGGTCCTCTACATCCTCCTCTGGGAGGGGTCGATCGCGACCTTCGCGGCGTCCGCCGACCGCCTCTCGATCGCGGCCTACGGGCGGGCCATCGCCGTGGAGGGCGTGGTGGACGTCAACGCGCCCGACGCCTCGGCGCTCGTCGCGGTGATCGTGCTCGCCGCCGTGACCGCCGCGGCCACCTGGCTGGCGGCCCGCCGCCTCACCCGGACCGAGCTGCCCTGACCCCGTCCGCGGGGGCGACGGCCGTCGCGTCCCGCCCGGAGGCCTTCGCCCGGTAGAGCCCGAGGTCCGCGCGGCGCACCAGGCCGCCGGGGCCGTCGTGCCCGTGCTCGGCGACGCCGAGGGAGGCCGTGCGGATGCCCGCGACGCCGATCGGCGTGCCCCGGATGTCCTCGCGCAGGCGCTCGGCGGCCTCGTGAGCCGCGGCCAGGTCAGCCCCCGGCAGGAGCCACGCCAGCTCCTCGCCGCCGAAGCGGGCCACGACGTCCTCCCGGCGGCTGCGGGCGCGCAGGCGGCGGCTCACCTCGCGGAGCACCTCGTCGCCGACCTGGTGGCCGTGGGTGTCGTTGACGCTCTTGAAGTGGTCCAGGTCGATGAGCACGAGCGCCAGCGGCGTGCCGGCCCGGTCGGCCCGGGCGCACTCGGCGTCGAGCCGCTCGTGGAAGACACGGCGGTTCGCCAGGCCCGTGAGGGCGTCGGTCGTGGCGAGGGCGAGCAGGCGGTCGCGGGAGGCCGCGTTCGCCACGGCGAGGGCGACCAGGTCGCCCAGCGGCCGCAACCGGGCCGCCGACCCCCGGACGCCGCCGTCCCGCACCGCCAGGACGCCCCACGGCCGGCCCGCGGGCGTGACCGGCACGACGGTGGTGCGCGACGAGGTCACCGCCAGGGGCACGCGGTCGCCGGTCCGGTAGGCCGGCCCGGCCGCCCCGATCACGAGGCCCTCGTCGCCGTGGAACCGGATCGCGGCCGCGCTCTCGGCGCCGGTCAGGACGGCCGCCTCGCGGGCCGCGAGGCTCGTGATCGCGGCCAGGTCGCCGTTCCCGGCCACCGCCGCCGTGACGCGCGCGAGGGCCGCCCGCTCGCCCTCCCCCCGCATCCGCTCGGTGATGTCGCGCGAATCCGTGTGGGCCTCCATCAGGCGCCCCGCGGGGTCCCGAACGCTGCGCACGGTGGTCTCCACCCAGGTCCACCCGCCGCCGCGCGCCGCCAGACGGTGCGCGAGCGGCGCGCCGCCGTCGCCCCGGTCGCCCTCCAGCGCCGCCTGGAGCGCCTCGCGCTCGTCGGGGTGGCAGAGGGTGATGGCCGCCCGGCCCCCCATGCCGGCGGGCGGGATGCCCAGCATCTCGGCGGCGGCCGCCGAGGCGAACAGCACCGTCCCGTCGGGGCCGATGCGCATGAGCAGGTCCCGGCTCCCCTGGGCGAGCTCCCGGAAGGCGCCGGCGGAGTCGGCGAGGGCGCCCGCGGCGGCCGCCCGGCGGCCCACGGCGAGGGCGCGGGCCACGAGCTCCGGCTGGGCCGCGTCCTCGCGCACGACGTCCGCGAAGCCCGCCGACAGGGCGTCGGCCACGGCGGCCGCGGACGCGCCCGCCGGCAGGACCAGGAGCGACGCCGGGGCGCCGGGGACGGTCAGCAGCGACCGGGCGAGGCGCTCGTGGCGGGGCGCCACCCACGCCACGACGTCCCACGGGCCGCGCCCGAGCCACGCCTCGGCGGCCCAGGGGTCCACCGCCGCGCGGACGTCCGCGCCGCGCCCCAACCGCCGCTGGAGCCGGAGGCGCACGAGGGCGCTCTCCGACACCAGGAGGGCGGTGGGCCGAGGCGTCCTCGGCTGGGGACGAGCGGTGGGCACCCGGTGAACCATGGATCGGCGGCGACGGCCCGCGGCATGACCCCCTTTGGCCGTCCGCGACCCCCGTGGTACCGTCCCCGCCGCCCGGGCACGGCTGCCCGCCCCGGCCTCCGCAGGGCCCATCCACGCAATGGACAGCCCCCTCCGACAGCGCCCCGCCGCGGGCGCCCGCCGACTGCTCCGCGCCGCCCTCGCCGGGCTCGGCGGCGTCGTCGTGGTGGGCGCGATCGCCGCGCTCACGGGCAGCGCCGCCCCCGCCACGGAGCGGATCGACGCGCGGCGCGAGCAGATCCGGACCCTGGAGGCCGAGGTCGCGCGCATCGACGCCGCCGCGGCCGAGGCCGCCGACGCCCACGCCGCCGCCGCGCGCCGCGAGGAGTCGCTCCGGGTGCGGCTCGCCGAGACCACCGCCGGCCTGGCGGACGCCCGGCGCGCCCACGACGCGTCCGTGCAGCGGCTCTCCGACCGGATGGTCGCGATCTACAGCACGCGGGAGCCCTCGCTCGTCGAGGTGCTGCTCACGAGCGGCGACCTCTCCGACGCGCTGGACGTCCGCGACGCGCTGGAGCGCATCGGCCGCACCGACGCCGCCATCATCGAGGGGCTGCGCGCCACGCGGGCCCGCCTGCGGGCCCTGCAGGCCGAGCTGCGCGAGGGCCGCCGCGAGGCGGAGGCCCAGGTCGCGGCCCAGGGCGAGCGCCTCGCCGACCTGCAGGGGCTCATCTCCGACCGCCGCGCCGTCCTCGACGACGCCCAGGAGCAGCTCGGCGCCCTCATCCGGGCCGAGGAGCGCCGCGACCGGGCGGCCGCGGCCGCCCGCCGGGCCGCCCGCGACGGTGCGGCGGCGGAGGCACGCGCCGAGCGCGACCTGCGGCGACGCGCCGAGCCGGACGAGCCCGCGCCCGCACCCGCCGCGCCGGCGACGCCGTCGGCGCCCTCCGGCGGGGGCATCCCGTCCGACGTCGCGGCCCACCTCGCCCGTATCGCCCAGTGCGAGTCCGGGGGCAACCCGCGCGCCGTCTCGTCGACCGGCATGTACCGCGGGAAGTACCAGTTCGCCCGGTCGACCTGGGAGGGGCTGGGCGGCGTCGGCGACCCGGCCGCGGCCCCCGAGGCCGAGCAGGACCGGCTCGCCGCGAAGCTCTACGCGCAGAGCGGGCCGGCCCCCTGGCCGGTGTGCGGGTACCGGTGACCCCGTGATCCTGGTTCCGGAGGGGCATCTGCCACTTGACGGGAACGCCGGATCCGAGAATAGTCTCGGATCGGCTGATGACGGCCGACGTGGCGTGCGGTGCGCGACGGCGGGAACACACCCGCCGGCGGATCCCCGCGGCACTCGGCTCCGGACTCGGCACCGTGCTCCTTCCGCGACGTCGGACGCGGGCTCACGCCCGCCCCGAGGCGGATCGGGACGGCCGGACACGTACGGACCACGCGCGAACGGAGGCGGATGACGACCCAGCAGGTTACCGGGCTGACGCGGGACGGAGAGCTCCGCGACCTGATCCAGCGCGGCCAGGAGATGGGCTTCCTCGGGATGGAGGAGGTCGCGGAGGTCCTGGATGGTCTCGGGCTTGACGCCGAGGCCGTCGAGGCGGTCTACCAGCACCTGGAGGAGGCCGGCGTCGACCTCCTCGAGCAGTCCGAGGCCGGCGCCCGCGCGGCGCAGATGGCCGAGGAGGTGGAGCGGCCCCGCAAGAGCACGGCCGCCGTCGAGCAGACGACCGACGCCCTCCAGCTCTTCCTGAAGGACATCGGCCGCGTACCGCTCCTCACCGCCGCCGACGAGGTCCGCCTCGCCAAGCGCATCGAGCTGGGCGACCAGGCGGCCAAGCAGCAGATGGTCGAGGCCAACCTGCGCCTCGTCGTCTCCATCGCGAAGGGCTACCGCGGTCGCGGCCTGCCGTTCCTGGACCTCATCCAGGAGGGCACGCTCGGCCTGGTCCGCGCCGTCGAGAAGTTCGACTGGCGGCGTGGCTTCAAGTTCTCCACGTACGCCACGTGGTGGATCCGTCAGGCCGTCACCCGGGCGCTGGCCGACAAGGGCCGCACGATCCGCATCCCGGTGCACGTCGTCGAGAAGCTCAACCAGATCTCGCGCGCCGAGCGCGTGCTGATCGGGCAGCTCGGCCGCGAGCCCACCGTCGAGGAGATCGGCGACGCCGCGGGCCTGCCGCCGGACGAGGTCGAGGAGATCCTCCGCTCGGCCCAGCCGACGGTGTCGCTCGAGAAGCCCGTCGGCGAGGAGGAGGAGTCCGAGCTCGGGCGCTTCCTGGCCGACGAGAACACGATCGCCCCCGAGGTGTCCGCGGAGACCAGCCTGCGCGAGCAGGCCCTGCGCGACCTCCTCGACCAGCTCTCCTACCGCGAGCGCCGCGTCCTGGAGCTCCGGTACGGCCTGCGCGGCGAGAAGCCCCGCACGCTGGACGAGCTGGGCCGGATGTTCAACGTCACGCGCGAGCGCATCCGCCAGGTCGAGAGCCAGTCGCTCCAGAAGCTCGGCTCGCTGCCCGACTCGGGCCGGCTGGGCTAGTCCGTCACGCCACGGCCGGCGCCTCCGGGCGCCGGCCGTCGCGCGCCGCCGCCAGGGACAGGAAGGCGGCCACCACGCCGAGCATCCCGGCGAACAGGAAGGCCGGCACGTAGGAGTCGGCCAGCGTCCGCGTGACGCCCGCGCCCCACGCCGCCGCCGCGGCGCCGAGCTGGTGGGCGGCGAAGATCCACCCGAAGACGACCCCGGCCTGATCGCGCCCGAACGCCTGCACGGTGAGGGCGACCGTGGGCGGCACCGTCGCCACCCAGTCGAGGCCGTAGACGACGACGAAGGCCAGCAGGCCGATGTCGCTCGATCCGAGCACGAACGGCAGGAAGAACAGCGACAGCCCGCGCAGGGCGTAGAACGCGAACAGCAGGCGGGCGGGGTCCCAGCGGTCGGTGAGCCAGCCCGACAGGGTCGTGCCGACGATGTCGAAGACCCCGATCGTGGCCAGGAGGCCCGCGGCGGCCACCTCCCCGATGCCGTGGTCGTGGGCGGCCGGGATGAGGTGCGTCCCGATCAGGCCCACGGTCGTGAAGCCGCAGATGAAGAACGCCCCGGCCAGCAGCCAGAACACCCGCGTCCGCACGGCCCCGGTGAAGGCGGCGACCGTGCGCGGGAAGGGGTTCGCCCCGGGGCCGGCGGGCGGGGCGTCCAGGGCGGTCGCGCCGACCGGCGCCAGGCCCACGTCGGCGGGCCGCTCGCGCAGCAGGAGCACGGCGAGGGGCGCGGCGAGGCCGGACGCGAGCGCCACGAGGGCCGCCGCCCAGCGCCAGCCGGCGTCCCGGGCCACGATCGCCAGGACGGGGAGGAACACGAGCTGCCCGGCGGCGTAGGCGGAGCTGAGGAGCCCGGTGACGAGGCCGCGGTGGGACACGAACCAGCGCGTCGCGACGATCGCTGCCAGCGGCGTGGACAGCGCGCCGGTCGCCGCCCCGATGACCACGCCCCAGAGCAGGTCGAGCTGCCAGAGGCTGTTCATCGTGATCGTCAGGGCGGAGCCCACGGCCACGGCGGCGAGCGCCACGCCGACCACGCGGCGCACCCCGAAGCTCTCCATGCAGGCGGCCGAGAAGGGGGCCATCAGCCCGAACAGGACCAGGTTGATCGAGATCGCCAGCGCGATCTGGTCGACGCCCCACCCGAACTCGTCCCGGAGCGGGGTGATCATCACCGTCGGCGCCGCCCGGAACCCGGACGCGACGAGCAGGACGGCGAAGGTGACGCCGGCCACGATCCACGCGTAGTGGATCCGGCCCCGGGCCATCAGTTCAGGCTGGGGTCCTCGGGCATCGTGGCGATGAGGCGCCAGGACCCGCCCTTGCGCGCGATCACGCGGCCCCAGAGGCCCTCGTGGTCGCTCGTGAAGACGTCGTCGACCTCCGGGTCGGCGTCCACCCACGCCTCCTCCGCGACCTCCTGCTCGAGCTGGCCGCCGGACCACCCGGCGTAGCCGCCGAAGGCGCGCACCGCCCGCAGGCCGCCGGGGCGGGCCGCCGCGCCGTCCGGGTCGACGATGCCGACGGTGTCGAACGCCACGCCGGCGGCGTCCGCGGGGTCGGCGAAGTCGGCGAGGAGGATGACGGCCTCGGGCTGGACCGGGCCGCCCTGGTGGACGCGCTCGTCACCGGGCATGAGGTCGGCCAAGTGCGAGGGCAGCGCCTCGCGGGCCACGAGCGGGGTCGGCCGGTTGAGCACCAGGCCGAGGGCCCCGTCCGGCGAGTGCTCCAGCATGAGCACCACGGTGCGGTGGAAGTTCGGGTCCGCGAGCGCCGGGGCCGCGACGAGCAGGCGGCCGCGCCGGTTGACCGGCCCGTCGGTCGTCACGGGAACATCTCCTGGATGAGCTCGGCGAAGTCCTGGAGCTCGTCCGGGTCGCGCGCGAGGCAGGAGGCCAGCAGGCCGTCGAAGACCTGGCCCGGCACGGGCCCGAAGGAGTCGGCCGCCTCGGTGAAGATCCGCTTCAGGACGCGGGACTCGTCGGCGGCGCCGGCCCAGTCGTCCTCCCCCGCCAGCGCCTGGACGCGCTCCAGCCCGTCCCGCGCGACCTCGCGGTACCGGGTGGGGCCGCCGTCCGCCGGCGCGGACCCCAGGTCAGCCGCCCGCGCGCTTGCGGGCCCGGGACTGACCGAGGTTGTAGATCGCGCCCCCGACGATGAAGACGATCGCGGCGAGGATCAGCGTCCAGAAGACGGGCTTGTGGTTGGCGAGGTGATCGCCCATGTCCTCGACGGCGAAGCCGAAGCAGAACCACGAGAACGCCACGATGAAGAGCGTCCCCGCCACGCGGAAGGGCCACGTCGCCGGGAGCCCCGCATACCTGTCGTCGTTGTGCGCCACGTCAGCCCTTTCGACCAATCCTCCGGAAGCCCGGCAAGGCTACCACGGGGTCCGGCGGGCCTCGGCGGACCGTCCGGGCCCCCCGGCGCGGGCGGATCGTCCCCGCATCAGCCGTCCGGGGGCGCCGCGTCCGCGGTCGATCCGCCGATGGCGCGGGCGATGCGGCGCTCGGGGGCGAGCACCTGGAAGTCGCCGCCCGTCGCCCGGTAGAGGCCGGCGGGGCGCCCGGGGCCGTCGGAGCGCGCGCGGCCCACCGGCGCCACCACGCCCGCCGCCAGCACGTCCCGGCGGAAGTTGCGCGTGTCGAGGTCGTGCCCGAGCACGGCCTCGTAGACGGACTGGAGCTCGCCGAGCGTGAACGTCTCCGGCAGGAGCTGGAGGGCGATCGGCGCATAGGCGGCCTTGGCCCGCAGTCGCGCCACGCCGTAGGCGAGCACCTCGGCCGCGTCCGGGGCCAGGGCGGGCAGGTCGTCCGTGGCGAACCAGCGCACCTCGACGACCGACGGGCCCGGCGCGAGCGGGTGGCGGCCGGCGTCGACGAGCGCGAGGTGGGCCACCGTGACGGCCTCCCCCGCCTCGCGGTCGAAGGTGTAGAGCTGCTCCAGTGCGACGCCCCGGACCCCGGTCTGCTCGGCCAGCGCGCCCCGCGCGGCCTGCTCCAGGGTGGCGTCCGGCGGCACCTCGCGGCCGGGGAGCGCCCAGACGGACCCCGGCAGGCGGACCAGCAGGACGCGCGTGCTGCGCCCCTGCACGCTCACCACCACGAGGTCCACGTTCACGCGCTTCATGTCGTACCGACAATAACGCGCGCGGGAATTATTGTCGAGCGCGCTCCCGCGCGGCCCAGAGCGCCAGCCCGTCGGCCGTGGAGGGCGCCCACCCGACCCACTCCCAGGCCTCGACCGCGTCGGGGACGCCCACCGTCGCGGCCAGCGGCAGCACCCGGTCGAGGGCCGCCGCCACGGCCGCGGCGTCCCCGGCGTCCCGCGCCGCCGCGGCGCACCGCGCGAGCTGGTCGCGCGCGAGGGCGAGGTCGGCGGCGGGGTCGGGCGACGGGCCGTGGTGAGCGAACAGCAGGGCCGACGGGCGCAGGGCCTCCACCCGCGCCAGGCTCGCGTCGCCGGCCGCCGGGTCGACCTCCGGCGGCGGCAGGGCCGGGTAGAGGCCGCCGCCGGCCAGGCGGGTGCCCGCGGCGTCGCCCGCGATCAGGGCGCCGGAGGCCTCCTCGAGCAGGCAGGCGTGGTGCCGCGCGTGGCCGGGCGTGTGGAGGACGCGCAGGACGCGGCCGTCGCCCACGTCCAACCGGTGGCCGTCGGCCGCGGCCGTGATCCGCGCGGCGGGGGTCGGGTCGAGGCCCCCGTAGAGCGGCGCGCGCGGGCCGTGGACCGCCGCGGTGGCCGCCACGAGGCGCGCCGGCTCGGCCAGGTGCCGGGCCCCGCGCTCGTGCACCACGACCCGGGCCGACGGGAAGGCCCGCGCGAGCGCGCCGGTCGCGCCGCAGTGGTCCAGGTGGACGTGGGTCGGGACGATCCAGCCCAGGTCCTCCGGGCCGATGCCGGCAGCCGTCAGGGCGTCGCGGACGACCCCGGCCGTGGTCGCGGCGCCCGGGTCGACGAGCGCGGGGCGGGGGCCGTGGACGAGATACGCCGCGGTGATGCCCGGCCGCCCTCCCAGGAGGGTGTCGATCATCGAGATCCCGGGCGCGACCTCCTGCACCGGGCCATCGTCGCATAGCCTTCCCGCCGTGGACGAGGGACGTCAGAGGGCCTGGGCGGCCGCGGGCGAGGCGGCCGCGGCGCGCGTGGAGGACGGCATGCGCGTGGGGCTCGGCACCGGCCGGGCGGCCGCCGCCGGCATCCGCGCGCTGGGCGCCCGCGTGCGCGGGGGCCTGCGCTGCGTCGGCGTGCCGACGTCGAAGGCGAGCGCCGCGCTCGCGCGGGACCTGGGCATCCCGCTCGGCCGCCTGGGCGCCCCCCTCGACCTCGCGTTCGACGGGGCCGACGCGGTCGACCCGGCCGGCCTGGTGGTGAAGGGCGCCGGCGGCGCCCTGGTGCGCGAGCGCATCGTCTCCGAGGCCGCCGGGACCTTCCTCGTGCTGGTCGACGCGCCGAAGGTGGTCACCACCCTCGACACCTGGGGGACGCTGCCCCTCGCGGCCGTCCCGTTCGGGGCGGAGCGCGTGGCCCGCGAGCTGGCCGACCTGGACGCGACACGGCGGGCCGGCCGCAGCGACGACGACCTCGTGATCCTGGACCTGCACCTCCCCGCCGGGGCCGACTGGGAGGCCGTGGCCGCCCGCGCGCGGGGACTGGCCGGGGTCGTCGACCACGGCCTCTTCCACGTCCCGCTCGGGAACGTCCTCGTCGGGCGGCCCGACGGCGGCTGCGACCCGGCCGGGTAGGCGGGGCCCACCGCTACGATCCCGGGGGTGCCCGCTCCCTCGCTGACGATCGCCCGCGCCGCGGGGACGCTGTCACGGAGGCTCGGCCGCGGGGGCGGCACGAGCCTGCCCGGCAAGCTGCTGCTGCGGATGCGGCCGGAGGCCCTCGCCGAGCTCGGCGCCGAGCTGCCCCGCGGCGTTACCGTCGTGTCGGCCACCAACGGCAAGACGACGACGTCGCGCCTGCTGGCCGACTGCGCACGCGCGGCCGGCTGGGACCCCGTCGCGAACACGGCCGGGGCGAACCTGCTGTCGGGCATCGCGACGGCCCTGCTCGACGCACGGGGACGCCGCCCCCGGCCGGACGCCGGCCTGTTCGAGGTCGACGAGGCGGCCCTCGTCGAGGTGGTCCGGCAGCTCCGGCCCGGCGTCCTGCTGCTGATGAACCTCTTCCGCGACCAGCTCGACCGCTACGGGGAGCTGGAGCACCTCGCGGCGCTCTGGGCGACGATGGTGGCGGGGCTCCCGCCGTCGGCGACGCCGGTGCTGAACGCCGACGACCCGGCGATCGCGGCCCTCGGGGCCGGCCGCCCGGGCGTGGTCACCTTCGGCATCGACGACCCCGACATGGCGCTCCCCTCCCTCCCCCACGCCGCCGACTCCACCCGCTGCCGCGCCTGCGACGCGCCGCTGACCTACGACCTGGTGACGATCGGCCACCTCGGCCACTGGCGCTGCGAGTCGTGCGGCCTCGCGCGGCCCGAGCCGGACGTGCGCGCGACCCGGGTCGAGCTGCGCGGCGCCCACGGCATCCGCCTCACCATCGCCACGCCCGAGGGCGAGGTGGAGGCCGAGCTGCCGCTGCCCGGCCTGCACAACGCCTACAACGCGACCGCGGCGACGGCGGCGGCGCTGACGATGGGCATCGGCGTGGCCGACGTGCGGGCCGGCCTCGCCACCACGACCGCCGCCTTCGGCCGCGGCGAGCGCGTGACCCTGGACGGCCGCGAGCTCGTCCTGCTGCTGGCGAAGAACCCGACCGGCGCGAACGAGACGGTGCGGACCGTGCTGCTCGACCCCGCGCCGCCGCACCTGCTGGTGATGCTCAACGACCGCACCGCCGACGGGCACGACATCTCCTGGATCTGGGACGTCGACTACGAGCCCCTGCTGGCGCGGGCGGCGTCGCTCACGCTCACCGGCGACCGCGCGTACGACCTCGGCCTGCGCATGCGGTACGCCGGGGTGCCCGCCGACCGGATGACCGTGATCCCCGACCCCGACGCGGCGCTCGACCACGCGGTCGCCGGGGTGCCCGGGGGCGGCACGCTCTACGTGCTGCCGACCTACACCGCGATGCTCGGCCTGCGGGAGACGCTGGTGCGCCGCGGGGCGGCCGAGGCGTTCTGGCGTGACGGATGACGCGGCGCGGCGCTTCACCGCCGAGCACGCCCACTACACCGAGGACCTCGCGTTCTGGCGCGCGACGGCGGCGCGCACGGGCGGCCCGGTGCTCGACCTGGGCTGCGCCGCCGGCCGGGTCGCGATCCCCCTCGCGCGGGACGGCCACGAGGTCTGGGCGCTCGACGCGTCGCTGGAGATGCTCGCGGAGCTGGGACAACGCCTCGCGGCCGAGCCGGCGGAGGTGGCGGGCCGGGTGCGACCGGTGGGCGGCGACATCGCCGGGTTCGCGCTGCCCGCGCGCTTCCGGCTGGTCCTGGTGGCGATGAACACCCTCCAGGTGCTGACCGAGCCGGAGGACCGCCGCTCCTGTCTGGCATCGGTGCGGGAGCACCTCGCCCCGGGCGGGGAGCTCGTCTTCGACGTCGCGCTGCCCGACCCGGACGAGATCGCCGGCTCGCTCGGCGTGGAGCGCCCCGGCGGCGTCCACCGGGACCGGGAGAGCGGCGAGACCCTGCGCCACACGGCCTGGTACGACACGTGGGACCCGGGGACGCACACCCTGGAGTTCACGACCCGCATCCAGGGGAGCGGCGGCGACGCCCCGCAGGAGGTGCTGCGCCACCACCGCGTCCACCTCTTCACCCCCGAGGAGATCCGCGAGCTGGTGGCGGGGGCGGGGCTGGAGCACGTCTCCGTGCACGGCGACTTCGGGGGCGGGCCGCTGCGCCCGTGGGGCGAGCGCCAGGTGCACCGCTGCCGGAGGCCGGCATGAGCGGCCCGGTCGTGCGCCTCGGGCACCTCTATCCCGAGGAGATGAACATCTACGCTGACCGCGGCAACATCGCGGTCCTGGAGCGGCGCCTCGCCTGGCGCGGCATGGGCCTGGAGGTGACCCCGCTGCGGATCGGCGACCGGGTGGACCCCGCGGGGCACGACCTCTACTACCTCGGCGGCGGGCAGGACCGGGATCAGGCCGTCGTGGCCGACGACCTCGTGGCGACCAAGGCCGAGGGGCTGCGGGCGGCCGTCGGCGACGGGGCCGCGGCGCTCTGCGTCTGCGGGGGCTTCCAGCTCGCGGGGCACGGCTACACGGGCACGGACGGGTCGCGGATGCCCGGTGTCGGGATCCTGGACCTCGACACGGTCGCCGGGCCCACGCGGCTGATCGGGAACCTGGCCATCGAGGCGGACCTGGACGGGGAGCGTCGCAGCGTCGTGGGGTTCGAGAACCACGCCGGGCGCACGCGGCTCGGGCCGGGCTGCCGCCCCCTCGGCCGGGTGGTCCACGGCCACGGCAACAACGGCCAGGACGGCGGCGAGGGCGGCGTGGCCGGCCGGGTGATCGGCACCTACCTCCACGGGCCGCTGCTGCCCAAGAACCCCTGGATCGCCGACACGCTCATCCGCTGGGCCCTCGCCCACCGGCTCGGGGAGGCCCCGGACCTGGCCCCGCTCGACGACGGCCTGGAGGAGTCCGCGCACCGGGCGGCCGTGGCGCGGGCCGCGGGGGGACGCCGCCGGTGAGACGGGTCCTCGTCTCCCTCCACCACTCCCACGGTCACTCGGGGGTGGTGATCGGGGACGAGGGGGTCCTGCTCGTGCGCGACCTCCGGGCCGCCGCGGCCGGGTGGACCGTCCTGCAGGGCGACCGCCCGGGGCTGCTGGAGTGGCCGGGCGGGCACGTCGTCGTGGGCGGCCTGCTGCCCGGCGGGGCGGCGGCCGCGGCGGCGCTGGTGAACGGCCGCCGCGCCGCGGCCGTCGTCGCGGGGGGCGCCTGGATCGTCGCGGCCACGGGGGACGGCGCGCGCGTGCCGGTCGTCTACTCGTCGGCGGACGGGGAGGAGACCGGGAGGGCGGTCGCGGGAGCCTAGGCCCCGCTGGAGCCGAAGCCCCCCTCGCCGCGGCCGTCGGAGGCCGGGAGCTCGTCCACCTCGACGGCCTGCGCCAGCGACACGGGGGTCACGACGAGCTGGGCGATGCGGTCGCCGGGCGCGATCCGGTGCGCCTCGGCGCCCAGGTTGACGAGCAGCACGACCAGCTCGCCGCGGTAGCCCGCGTCGATCAGACCGGGGCTGTTGGTGAGGGTGACGCCGTGCCTGCGGGCGAGCCCGGAGCGCGGCAGCACGAGCCCGGCGTGGCCGTGCGGGATCGCGACGGCCCACCCGGTGCGCACGGCGGCGCGCGCGCCGGGGGCGAGGTCGCACGCCTCCACCGCCACGAGGTCCAGGCCGGCGTCGCCCGGGTGGGCGCGCGCCGGCAGGACCGCCGCGGGGTCGAGGCGGCGGAACCGCAGGTCCGGCGTCACCCGGGCCTCAGCCGACGAGGGCGGCGATGCGGTCGGCGGCCTCGTTGAGCCGCTCGTCCGGCACCGTCAGGCTCATCCGGACGAAGCCCTCGCCGCTCGGACCGTAGGCGGCGCCCGGCGAGATGACGACGGCGGCCTCCTCCAGCACCTTCTCGGTGAACGAGGCGGACGTCTCGCCGTCCGGCACGCGGGCCCAGACGTAGATCGCGCCCTTCGGCGGGTCGACGCGCAGGCCGATCCGCTGCAGGGCCCCCACGAGGACGTCGCGCCGCCGCTGGTAGATGGCGCACATCTCCGTGACCGACGACTGATCGGACAGCAGCGCCGCCCCGGCGGCCTCCTGCAGGGCCTCGAACATGCCCGAGTCGATGTTCGTCTTCAGCTGCCAGTAGGCGGCGACGAGGTCCGCGTTGCCGACCACGGCGCCCGCCCGCCAGCCGGTCATGTTGTACGTCTTCGACAGCGAGAAGATCTCGATGCCGACGTCCAGGGCGCCCGGGGTCTCGAGGAACGACGGCGCGCGGTAGCCGTCGTAGGTGATCTCCGAGTAGGCGTTGTCGTGGACGATGATGATGTCGTTCGCCTTCGCGAACGCAACCGCACGGTCGAAGAAGTCGTCCTCGATGACCCCGCCCGTCGGGTTGTTGGGGTAGTTGAGGAACATGATCCGGGCCCGGGCGGCGACGTCGGCCGGGATGGCCTCCAGGTCGGGCTGGAAGCCCAGCTCCGGCAGCAGCGGCATCGGGACGGGCTCGGCGCCGGCCAGCAGCGGGCCGGTGGTGTAGACGGGGTACCCCGGGTCGCTGGCGAGGGCCACGTCGCCCGGGTCGAGGAAGGCCAGGTTGACGTTCGCCACGGCCTCCTTGGCGCCCATCGCCGGGATGATCTGCGTCTCCGGGTCGAGGGTGACGCCGAAGCGCGACGCGTAGAACGAGGCCAGCGCCTCGCGGTAGGTGAGGCGGCCCCGGTTGGAGGGGTACTGGTGCGTGTCGGCGCGGGCGACCTGCTCGCGCATGGCCGCGACCACGAAGCCCGGGGTCGGGGTGTCGGGATCGCCGATGCCGAGGGAGATGACGTCGACGCCCGCGGCCTTCTTGGCCGCGATCTTCTGCTCGATCTGGGCGAACAGGTACGGGGGGAGCCGGCGGAGCCTCTCGGCGCCGACGGCGCGGCCGGTCAGAGCTCCTCCAGCGCGCGCACGAGGTCGGCGGACAGCTCACCCCGGTAGACCCGCTCGGCCGGACCGGTCATCGTCACCTCCAGGTCGTCGGCGACGGCGATCTCCAGGTCGCCGCCCGCCAGGTGCACCGTCACGGGGCTCGCGAGGCCCCCCAGCCGCACGCCGGCGACGGCGGCCGCGCAGGCCCCCGTGCCGCAGGCGAGCGTCTCCCCCACACCGCGCTCCCACACCCGCATCGTCAGCTCGGACGGCCCCTCGGCGCGCACGAACTCCACGTTGGTGCGCTGCGGGAAGCGCGCGTCCGTCTCGATCTCCGGGCCGAGCGTCGCGACGACGCGGTCCGGGTCGGGGTGCTCGATGACGGCGTGCGGGTTGCCCATCGAGACCTCGGCGAACTCCACGCCGTCCCCGTTCACCGCCAGGCGCTCGCGCGCCTCGCCGGCCGGGAACACCGCGCGGCCCATCCGCACCTCGACGCGGTCGTCGTCCAGCACCCGCACGGACACCGGGCCCCCGCCGGTCATGATGCGGCCGTCCTCCGGCAGCCCGTCATCGTCGCGCAGGTGGAGCGCCACGATGCGGATGCCGTTGCCGCAGTTCTCGGCCTGGCTGCCGTCGGCGTTCCAGACGGTCATGCGGGGCGCGCCGTCGGGGTCGCGCGACACCTCCAGGATGCCGTCGCCGCCCACGCCGAAGGCCGGGTCCAGGATGCGCCGGGCCCGGGTCGCGGTGATCTCCAGCGGCCAGTCCTCGCGCTCGACGACCAGGTGGTGGTTGCCGAGCCCCTGCCACTTCGTGAACGGGAGGCTCATCCCCCGGAGGCTACCGGATCGCCCCCGGGGCCCTCCCACAGCGCCAGGAGCGCGGGCAGGGCGTCCTCGGCGGGCGCGTCGCCCAGGTCCAGGGCCACGACGCCCGGCGTCTTGCGGAGCCAGGTGAGCTGCTTGCGCGCCAGGCGGCGGGTGCGGGCCGCGAGACGCGCGGGCAGGTCGGCCGGGTCGAGCTCCCCGGCGCGGATCGCCCGCACCTCCTTCGCCCCGATCACCTGCAGCGGCTCGCGCGCCACGCCGGGGGTGTCGAGAGCGCGCTCCAGCTCGGCGCGCAGGCCGTCGGCCAGCTCCCGGTCGACCCGTGCCGCGATGCGCGCGTCGAGGACCGGCCGGGGCCGGTCCACGCCCACCAGCAGCGTGGGCAGGCGGGTGCCGCCGTCCCAGAGCGCCCCTCCCCCGCCGGATCCGCCGGCCTCGGCGAGCGCGAGCGCCCGTGCCACGCGGCGCGGGTTGGCGGCGTCGATGCGCGCGGCGGCGCCGGGATCCCGCACCCGGAGGGCGTCGATCGCCCCGGCGGGGTCGTTCTCCGCGAGGCCCTCCGCCCAGGCCCGCACGTCATCGGGAGGCTCGGCGGGGAACCCCAGGTCGGCCAGGGCGGCGCGCAGGTAGAGGCCGGTGCCCCCGCTCACGACGGGGACGCGGCCCGCGGCGAGGGCCGCGTCGATCGCCGCGTGCGCCAGCGCGGCGAACCCCGCCGCCGTGGAGCGCGCGGTGAGCGTCAGGTCGCCCACCCCGTGGTACGGCACCTCGGCACGCTCCGCCGCGCTCGGGGCGTCGGCCGCGATCTCGAGGCCCCGGTAGCGCTGGAAGGGGTCGGCGACGACGATCTCGCCGCCCAGGGCCCGCGCCACCGCATGGGCCAGCGCGCTCTTGCCGCTCGCCGTGGGCCCCGCGATCGCGAGGACCCGCGGCCGGTCAGGCCGGGACGAGGTCCGCCGGGGCGCGGGTGCCGGCCTGCCGGCCGGACAGGGTGGTGGACGTCGCGCCGTCGATGGCGACCTCCACGATCTCGCCGGGCGCCGCCGTGCCGGTGAAGTTGACCGCGATGTTGTGCCGCAGCCGCCCGCGCAGGCGGGTGGGGTCGGTGCGCGAGGGGCCCTCCACGAGCACCTCGCCGGTGGTGCCCACGAACCGCGCCGCCCGCGCCGCCGCCGTCCGCTGGACGACCTCGATGAGGCGGCCGATGCGCTCGCGCTTGACCTCGGCCGAAACGTCGTCGGCGAGCGTGGTGGCCGCCTCGGTGCCGGGCCGGGGCGAGTAGAGGAAGGTGTACGCGCCGTCGTAGGCGACCTCCTCGACCAGCGAGAGGGTCTCCGCGAAGTCCTCCTCGGTCTCGCCGGGGAAGCCCACGATGAGGTCGGTGGTGAGCGACAGGTCCGGGATCGCCTCCCGCAGGCGCCCGACGAGGTCGAGGTAGCGCTCGCGGCTGTACGTGCGGCGCATCGCCTTGAGGATGCGCGTGGAGCCCGACTGGGCGGGCAGGTGGAGGTGCTCGCAGACCTCGGGGCACTCGGCCATCGCGGCGATGACGTCGGCCTTCATGTCCTTCGGGTGGGGGCTCGTGTACCGCACCCGGTCGATGCCGGGCACCCCCGCGACGCCCCGGAGGAGGCCGGCGAACGTCTCCCGCGCCTCGCGCGGCAGGTCGCGGCCATAGGAGTTGACGTTCTGCCCGAGCAGGGTCACCTCGCGCACCCCGTCGGCGGCCAGGGCGGTGACCTCGGCGAGGACGTCGCCGGGCTCCCGGCTGCGCTCCCGGCCGCGGACGCTCGGAACCACGCAGTACGCGCAGACGCAGTTGCAGCCGACGGAGATCTGGACCCACGCCTGGTGCGGGCGCTCGCGCCGCGAGGGGAGCGAGCCGCTGAAGGCGCCGTCGAAGGAGAAGGCGCCGACCGTCTCGATGCGCTCCCGGGCCACCAGCTCCCCCAGGCGGGCGACCTCGGACGGGCCGAAGGCGATGTCCACGAACGGGAACTCGCGGAAGACCTGCTCCTTCATGCTCTGGGCCCAGCACCCGCCCACGGCGACCACGGTCGACGGCCGCTCGCGCTTGACGCGCTTGGCGTCGCCCAGGTTGCCCAGGAAGCGCTCGTCCGCGCTGCCCCGGATGGTGCAGGTGTTGAAGAGGATGAGGTCGGCCTCGTCCCGCGTCTCCACCGCCGCGTACCCCAGGCCCTCGAGCAGGCCGCGCATCCGCTCGGAGTCGTGGTCGTTCATCTGGCACCCGAAGGTGGTGAGGTGGTACCGCATCCGGGCGATCCTAGCCGGTGGGACCCGGAGGCCCCTCCTCGCCCGCCTTGCGCTCCGCTTGTGCTGGGCGAGGCAGTCGCGCAGCACGCCGCCACGCGAGGCGCCAACGGTCACGGACCGCCGCGGGAGATCGCCGGACAGGTGCTCGGCTTCGCCGAGCCCGACTGCCTCGTCAAAGACCGCCTCTCGTAACGGTGATCGTCGCCCTAAGGGGTAGGGGGCAGCTCCACGCCGCGGATGCGCAGTTCGCGGCAGCCTGACTGAACCAGGCTCCGGCGCGGATCTGCCAACCCGATGCCTCGACGTCGCGCGCATCGCCGAGTTGCCGGAGCGCGGCGCGGGTGGGGATTGCTACTTTCAGTCTCCCACCCCGAGGTACGGCGAGGGCGTTCTGTTGATCTTCTTTATCGATGAGTCATGGCAGACGATCGGAGGCACCCAGATCGGGTCCCTTGGCGCCGTTGCCTTCAGGGCGCAGGACTACAATCGCTTCTGCCGGGCGTTCTTCGCGATCAAGCGCGACGAGCTTGGGGCGACTGAGTACACCGACTCGGAACTCAAGGGACAGACGGCGTTAGCCAAGGCGGCGTTCCGTCGACACGCTATGCATGGCGACTCACGGTGGATCCTCACACTCGACCGAGTCTTCGGCGCCATGGCCGCCCATGGGGCCGTGGCGTTCGGAATCTCGACAGCCAACTCGGCGTATACGTCACTTCGCAGCGCCAGCTCAACAAGCTTGTCGAAGCCCTACAAGCAACTGCTGTATGACTTCCGAGCCTTCCTCATCCGAGAAGGTGAGGGCCACCTCGGCATTCTCACGTTCGACGAACGGGATCATCGCGACGACGAAAAGGCCGCGTGCGCGCTCACGAACTTCCTCGTGAGAACGGAGAACAGCTGGGGCCGGTACGTCCTTCAGGTCCCGCACTTCGGTGCGAGTGCGGTCAGCCCAGGACTCCAAGTAGCGGATGTGATCTCGCACCTTGGGCCGCACCGTCTAGCTCCAGCGGAACGACCCGAACTCTCGCCCTATCACCAGAAGGTCGAGTCCCTGCGCTACGAGTGGCGAAGCGGGACGCGCTTGAGGCGGACTGTCCGCTCCGTCACGTAGAAAGGTTCGGCGGGCAAAGCCCTAGCGACGGTAGAAGCGTCGCAACCGAACCTCGCTGGAGGGTACGCCCGAGAGGACTTCGCCGCAAGCGACAGCGGTTCACTCAAAGCCCCGCGACCCGGATGGGGCAGCGCGGCCCGGGCGCGCGCGCGAGCCGGGCGTCGCAGGTGACGAGTGGGCATCCGAGCGCCTCCGCCAGGGCGACATAGGTGGCGTCGTACGCCGTGAGCGTCGCCCGGAGACCCCAGATGCGCGGGAGCAGCCCGGCCGTGCTCTGGCGACGGGCCGCGTATCGTGTCCATGCCCCGAGCCGCACCCGCGCGTCACCTTCCGACAGCGCACCGCGGGCCACGAGCCCCCGGAAGGCGTTCGCCACCTCGGCGTCGACCAGATGAGGCACCACGACGTGCTCGCTCGCGAGGAGGTCCCGCGCCTCGCCGGGGCCCTGCAATGCGCCGACGATGCACGACGCGTCGGCGACGATCACCGGTCCCCGCGGCCCTCGCGGATGACCTCGGCCACCTCGTCCAGGTCGAGCCCGAGGTCGGGCAGTCCCTGCAGCAGCGCCGCGTTGTCCACCCGCCGCGTGGACTCCGACAGCTCGCGGATCACGACGGCGTTCACCGAGAGCCCGTCGGCCGCCGCCATCCGCTCCAGCCGGTCCATGAGGTCGTCCGGCACGTTCCGCGTGTAGAGGGTCCGCATGGCGGCGATGCTAGCACTCTGCAAGCACCCCGCCCGCCGCGTGGCGGGCGGGGTGCCGCAGCGGGGTCAGCCCTTGGCGGCGGCGAGCTTCGG
>JBFWPT010000040.1:33564-37442 GCA_050249835.1 Thermoleophilia bacterium | reverse complement strand
CCGCACCTATTCCCATCTGACGCTCGAGGCGGCGCGGCTTCTCGGAGCGCGAGTGCGCCTCGCCCGCCACGAGCGCCGCTGGACGGCTGAGGAGCTCGGCAGCCGCATAGGGGCCGACCGGACCACGGTCGGCAGGATCGAGCGCGGAGACCCGAGCGTGCGGCTGGGCCTCGCATTCGAGGCGGCGGCGATCCTCGGCGTGACGTTGTTCGATCCCGAGGAGGACCGTCGCGCGGCCGAGCTGAGGCGCGTCGCCGACCAGTTGGCGCTGCTCCCCCAGCGTGCTCGCGCCCGGAAGGTCGATGACGACTTCTGAGGAGGGGCCCGTCTTCGTCTGGGCGTGGCTGCCCGGCGCGCACGATCCGGTCGTGGCAGGCCGCCTCGACCGCGACGGCGGGATCGTCACCTTCACCTATGGACAGAGCTATCTGGCCCGAGAGGACGCGATCCCCCTCTACGAGCCGGAGCTGCCGCTGGGGCGGGGGCCCATCGCGCCGCTTGTCGGGGAGATCGCCGGCTGCATCGCCGACGCCGGGCCGGACGCCTGGGGACGGCGGGTGATCCTCAACCGGCGCGTCGGCCGCGGGGCGACCGACGTCACGGACCTCGATCCCCTCACCTACCTGATCGAGTCGGGTTCCGACCGCATCGGGGCCCTCGACTTCCAGTCGTCCCCGACCGACTACGTCGCGCGGGGGAGCGACGTCGCCACGCTCGATCAGCTGCTGGAGGCCGCCGAGCTCGTGGAGGCCGGCATCCCGCTCCCGCCGATCCTGGACCAGGCGCTGCTCCACGGGAGCTCCATCGGCGGAGCGCGGCCGAAGGCGCTGCTGTCCACGGACGATCGCCGGTTCATCGCCAAGTTCAGTTCGACGACGGACACGTACCCCGTCGTCCAGGCGGAGTTCGTCGCGATGGAGCTGGCCCGTCGGGCCGGGCTGGACGTCGCGCCGGTCTCCCTGGCCGAGGCGCTCGGCAAGCGCGTGCTGCTGGTCGAACGCTTCGACCGGCCGCCCGGGGGCGGGCGGCGGCCGATGGTCTCCGCCCTGACGATTCTCGGCCTCGACGCCTACCCCGGCGGCCGCTACGCCAGCTACGCGGATCTCGCCGACACGATCCGGGCCCGTTTCACCGAGCCCCTGCCGAGCCTCCGGGAACTGTTCTCCAGGATCACCTTCAACATCCTGGTCGGGAACAACGACGACCACGCGCGGAACCAGGCGGCGTTCTGGGATGGCCGCATGCTGACCCTCACGCCCGCCTACGACATCTCCCCGGCGCCGCGGGGTGGTGGCGAGACCCGGCAGGCCATGGCCATCGGAGCGGACGGCTGGCGGTACAGCCAGGTCGCCGGCTGCGTGGAGCGGGCGGGCGCCTACCGGCTGTCCGCCCCGGAGGCCCGGGCGATCATCGACGCCCAGATCGCGACGATCACGGGTTCCTGGGACGAGGTCTGCGACCTCGCCCGGATGACCGAGGTCGAGCGCGCGCACCTCTGGGGCCGCCAGTTCCTGAACCCGTACGCGCTCTACGACTACGGCGGGGACGCCTGAGCCACGATCACCCCTGCATCCGGGGGTCGTGGGTCGGGTCGGCGTACATCGGGGGGCACCCGAGGTCGGGGGCGTGGGGGCGCAGCTCGAAGTGCCAGGGCTCGTTGCCGTAGGTCTGGCAGAGGCCGTAGGCGGAGCCGTGCGCGGACAGCCACGCCGCGGAGGCCGGGGGCCCGATGTCCACGGCGTCGCCCGACACGTGAGCCGAGGTCTCGGGGGTGGCGACCCACCGGGCGGCCTCGGCCTCCGAGCCGTGCTCGGCGACCGCCTCCCGGAGGAGGTGCTCCTGGTACGCCGGGGACCGCCAGGCGCTGTCGACCCGCAGGACGACCCCGTCGCCGGCGGCCGCGTAGGCGGCGTCGCGGAGGGCGCGGAGCAGCTCGGGGTCGAGGTTCGCGACGCCTGGGATCGCGTCGTCGAAGACCGTGGTGCCGTCGGGGACGGCGCCGTCGGCCAGGCCGAGCGGGCGGTCGGGGGCGCCGGGGCGGGCCTCGGCCTGCGCCGGGGTGACCGCCGCGGGAGGGGGCGTCGTCGAGGAGCCGGACCCGGACCCCGGCAGAAGGGGGATGGCGGCCGCCGCCGCCGCGACGACGAGGGCCAGGAGCCAGGCCAGGCGGTTCCTCCGGACGCGCACCCGCCGCGCCATCGGTCGTGCCGTTCCGCGACTGGTCATGCCGCCCAGTGAAGGCGGCGGGGTGCTGCCGGGGCGTATGCGATTCCCGATATGCCGGCGATATGCGCCCTCTCGCTACGATCGGCGGATGCGGGTGCTCCTCGTTGAGGACGAGCCCGACCTGGCACGGGCGATCCGCGACGGCCTCCGCCTGGAGGCGATCGCGGCGGACGTGGCCGGCGACGGCGACACGGCGCTCGAGCTGCTGCGGCTCACCGACTACGACATCGCCGTCCTCGACCGGGACATCCCGGGGCCGAGCGGCGACGAGGTGGCCGGAGCATCGTCGCGTCCGGCAGCGGCATGCCGATCCTCATGCTCACCGCCGCCGACCGGCTCGGCGACAAGGCCTCCGGGTTCGAGCTCGGCGCCGACGACTACCTCACCAAGCCCTTCGCGCTGCGCGAGCTCGTGCTGCGCCTCCGCGCCCTCGACCGCCGGCGGGGCCACACCCGGCCGCCCGTACGGGAGATCGCCGGCCTGCGCCTGGACCCCTTCCGGCGCGAGGTCCACCGCGACGGCCGTTACGTCCCGCTCACCCGCAAGCAGTTCGCCGTGCTCGAGATCCTCGTCGTGGCCGAGGGGGGCGTGGTGAGCGCCGAGGAGCTCCTGGAGCGGGCGTGGGACGTCAACGCCGACCCCTTCACCAACGCCGTGCGCATCACGATCTCGGGCCTGCGGAAGCGGCTCGGCGAGCCCTGGGTCATCGCCACCGTGCCCGGCGCCGGCTACCGCATCGACACCGGAGGCGACGATGGCTAGGCCGCACGGCATGAGCGTGCGCCTCAAGCTCACCCTGTCCTACGCCGGGTTCCTGATGCTCGCGGGCGCGCTGCTGCTCGGCGCCGTGTGGCTCTTCCTGCTGCGGTACGTCCCCGACCGCGCGAAGCTGGTGAGCGCCGATCCCGACGACATCGACGGGGTCTTCCCGGTCCGGTCGAACCTGCTGAACGAGTTCGCCCCGCGCGCGGCCGTGGTGATGCTGGTGCTGCTCGTCGTCGGCCTGGTGGGTGGGTGGTTCCTCGCCGGCCGCATGCTCGCCCCGCTGGACCGCATCACGGCGGCCACCCGCAGGGCCTCGGCCGGCTCGCTCTCCCACCGGATCGCCCTGGAGGGCCGCACCGACGAGTTCCGGGAGCTCGCCGACGCCTTCGACGCCATGCTCGCGCGGCTGGAGGCCCAGGTCGCCGAGCAGCAGCGGTTCGCGGCGAACGCCTCCCACGAGCTGCGGACACCGCTGGCGGTCACGCAGACGATGCTGGAGGTCGCGCGGACGGACCCGGACCACGACGAGGGGGAGCTGATCGAGCGCCTCCAGGCCGTCAACGCCCGGGCGATCGGCGTCACGGAGGCGCTGCTCCTGCTGAGCCGCGCGGACCGGCGGGCGTTCACCCGGGAGGACGTGGACCTGTCGCTCCTCGCCGAGGAGGCCACCGAGACGCTCCTGCCGATCGCCGAGGCGCGCGGCGTGGCGGTCGAGGCGTCCGGTGACGCGGTCCGCACGACCGGGTCGGAGGCGCTGCTGCAGCAGCTCACGTCGAACCTCGTGCACAACGCGATCGTCCACAACCAGCCCGATGGGGGCACCGTGTGGGTCACCACCGGCGCCGACCCCGGGGGCGCCGTGCTCACGGTCGCGAACACCGGCGAGG
>JBFWPT010000040.1:0-33464 GCA_050249835.1 Thermoleophilia bacterium | reverse complement strand
GCGATCGCGTTCCCGGTCAGCGTCGCGATCGTGACGAACGCGTTCCCCCCGGACCGGGTCGGGAGGGCGATCGGCCTCGTGTTCGGGATCGGCCTCATCGGGACGGCCGCGGGCCCCTTCGTCGGCGGGCTGCTCACCGAGGTCGCCTCGTGGCGCCTGCTCTTCTGGATCAACGTGCCGATCGCCCTCGTCGTCGGCTGGCTGGCGCTCGCGTCGGTCGAGGAGTCGCGCGACGAGACGGCCCCCCGCCGCATCGACCTGCCCGGCCTGGCGCTCATCGCGAGCGGGGTCGCGGCCGTGAGCATCGGGGCGGACAAGGCCGCCGACTGGGGCTGGACCTCCCCGGCGACCCTCGGGCTCATGGGCGCCGGGCTGCTCCTGCTCGCCGCCTTCGTCGTCGTGGAGGGCCGGGTGGCGAACCCGCTTCTCGACCTCGGCCTGTTCCGCATCCCGACGATGGGCACGATGCTCACCGCCGGATCGGTCGGCAACATCCTCTACAACGTCGTGATCTTCTCCTCGACGCTCTACCTGCAGCAGGCGAGGGACCTGTCCCCGCTGGAGGCGGGCGTCGTGTTCCTGGCGCTCGCGAGCGGCGCGTCGGTGGCCGGCCAGGTCTCGGGACGGCTGGAGCGCTTCCCCTCCTGGCTGGTGATGGCCGCGGCCCTGGTGATCGGCGGGCTCGGGTCGATCGGCCTGGGGGTGTCCGACGACTGGATCGCCTACGTGCCCTTCTTCGCCGTCGCCGGCTTCGGTCTCGGCCTGGGCTGGGCCTACACCTCCGTCGCGACCCAGGCGATCACGCCGCCCGAGAAGGCCGGGGCGACCGGGGGCATCGTCCTGACCCTGCTCGTCGGGCTCGGCGGCATCGCGGTCGCCGTGGCCGCGTCGGTCATCGACGCGCGCGCCGGCACGGACCTCGGGGAGGTGCTGCAGGATCTCATCGTGGTCGCCGGCGTCATCGCCCTCGCCGGCGCCGTCCTGGTGGCGGCCCTCGGCCGGGCGCGCAGGCCGCGCGCCTCCTGAGGCTCACCCCGCGCCGTCGACCTCGAAGGCGATGTCCGCGGTGACCTGCCAGCGGTCGATGCCGCCGGACTCGTTCACGTTGGCGCGGATGCTCGCGATCTCGATCCAGGTGAGCCCGCGGACGCGCTCCGCCGAGGTCCCGAGCGCGACCTTGGCGGCCTGCTCGATCGACGTCGGCGACTCGCCGACCACCCGCACCATCTTGAAGGCCTTCTCCATGGCGTGATCCCCCTTCGAACGCCGGTCCCCGGGGGCGGTCCCCCCGGGCGCACCGCCCGTGCCGATACCCGCAGCGGAGGCCGCGAAACGGCGCGCCCGACCATCTCGCCAGATGACATGGCGTGAGATGCACGTATCGAGTGCAGATCGTGCGTCTTCCGCCATGCCCGGCACCCGCCATAGCGTCGTCGCCGAGGCGAGTCCATCAGACGAGGGAGGCGGACATGACCACGGAACGGACGACGATCAACCCGCGCGCGCTGCTCGCGGCCGGGGTGCTCTTCCTGATCACCTTCATCACGTCGATCCCGGCGCTCTGGCTGTTCCAGCCGGTGCTCGACGATCCCGCCGGCTACATCGCCGGCGAGGGCGTGGACGGGCGGATCCTGCTGGGCGTCGTGCTCGAGACGGTGCTGGTGCTGGCGAACATCGCCACCGCCGTGGTGCTGTACCCGGTCCTGCGGCGCCGGAGCGAGACGATGTCGCTGGGCTACGTGACCGGCCGCATCGTGGAGAGCGGGTTCATCGCCATCGGGATCATCGCGGTCCTCGGGATCGTGTCCCTCCGCCACGACGATCCGGGGGCGGGGTCACTGGCGGTGTCGCTCGCCCAGCTCAAGGACTGGACGTTCCTGCTCGGGCCCGGCGTGACGGTCGGCGTCGCGAACGGCCTGATCCTCGGCTACCTCATGCTCCGGTCGGGCATCGTGCCGCGGCGCATGGCGATCCTCGGGCTCGCGGCCGGGCCGATCCTCATCGCCGCGGGCATGCTCGTGCTGTTCGGCGTCGCCGCGCCGGGCGGGACCGTCCAGTCGCTGGCGACCGTGCCGGAGTTCGCCTGGGAGCTGTACCTCGGCGTGTACCTGACCGCGCTGGGGCTCAGCGGGCGGGTGCGCACTCGGCGCGCAGCATCCCCCGCAGCCAGCGGTGCGCGGGGTCCGCGTCGAGCCGAGGGTGCCACAGCATCGACACCGTGAACCCAGGCGTGTCCACCGGGAGGGGGAAGGTGTGCATCCCCTCCCGGAGGTTCGCCGTGTGCCGTTCGGGGACCGTGGCCACGAGGTCCGAGGCCCGGGCGAGGCCCACGGCGGTGGCGAATCCGCCGACGACGGTGACCACGTCCCGCTCCCGGCCGAGCTCCGCCAGCGCGTCGTCCACCGGCCACTGGCGGAGCCCCTCGCGCGACACGGAGATGTGCCGCCCGCGGAGGTAGCGCGCCCGCGTGACCGTCGCCCCGGCGAGCGGATGCCCGGACCGCACCACGCCGACGAGGCGGTCGCGGAACAGCGCCTGAGCCCGGAGTTCCGGGCCCGTCGTCGGCTCGATCACGCCCGTCTCCAGGTCGACGTCCCCTCACGGAGGGGGGTGGCGCCCTTGTCCGGCTTCGGGACGAAGCGGAGGCGGACCAGGGGCGCCTCGGCGGCCGCCCGCGCGATCAGGCCCGGCCCGAAGTTCTCGACGAACCCCTCGCTCGTGCGCAGCGTGAAGGTGCGGGAGAGCGTCGCGAGGTCGGGTTCCTCGGCGGGCCGGAGGACGGCCTCGGCGTCGCGGACGAGCGCCGGCACCCGCTCCCGCAGCTCCAGGGCGCGCGGGGTCGGCACCAGCCCGCGGCCGGCCCGCACGAGCAGCGGGTCGCCGGTGGTGGTGCGCAGGCGGGCGAGCGACCGGCTCATCGCCGACGGGCTGAGCCCGAGGCGGCGGGCCGCCCCCGCGACGCTGCCCTCGTCCAGCAGGACGTCGAGCGTCACGAGCAGGTTGAGGTCGGGGCGGGCCACGGCCGCACGCTCCCACGACCACGCGTCCCGTGCAATGATCGAGTGCGAAGCATGCGTCTTCCGCCATGAGCGGGCCGGGCCTAGCGTCGGTTGCGTGCACCATGCGAACCCACGAGCCGCCGCGCGCCCCGCGTGGGCCCTCGCCGCCCTGTCCCTGTCGATGCTGCTCTCGTCGCTCGGGACCAGCATCGCCAACGTCGCCCTCCCGGCGCTGCAGGACGGGTTCGGCGCGTCGTTCGGCCAGGTGCAGTGGGTGGTGCTCGCCTACCTGCTCGCCGCGACGACGCTGGTCGTCAGCGCCGGCCGGCTCGGGGACCTCCTCGGGCGACGGCGCCTGCTCCTGGCCGGCCTCGCCGCGTTCACCGTGGCGTCGGCGCTCTGCGCCGCCGCGCCGGGACTGCCCGTCCTCATCGCCGCCCGCGCGGCGCAGGGGGTGGGCGCGGCGCTGATGATGGCCCTCACGCTGGCGGTCGTCGCCGGGACCGTGCCGGCGGCCCGGACGGGGTCGGCCATGGGCCTCCTCGGGACCACGTCGGCGATCGGCACCGCGCTCGGCCCGGCACTGGGCGGCGCCCTGATCGCCGCCGCCGGCTGGCGCGCGGTATTCCTGGTCAACGTGCCCCTCGGGCTCCTCGCGCTCCTCCTGGCGCTGCGGTGCCTTCCCACCGACGGGCCGGCGACGCCGGCGGAGCGCCGGTTCGACGTCGGGGGGACCATCCTGCTGTTCCTGGCCCTCGGGGCCTATGCGCTGGCGACGACCACCGGGCGGGTGCCGGGCGCCGCGCTGCTCGGGATCGCGGTTGCGAGCACCGCGCTCTTCGTGCGCCACCAGGCCCGGGTGGCGGCGCCCCTGGTGCGCCCCACCATGCTGCGCGATCCGGGGCTCCGCGCCGGGCTCGTCACGAGCGCGCTGATCTCGACGGTGATGATGGCGACCCTCGTGGTCGGCCCCTTCCACCTCTCCCGGGGCCTTGGGCTCGGGCCCGCTGCGGTCGGTCTGCTCATGTCCGCCGGGCCGGCGGTCGTCGTGCTCGCGGGCATCCCCGCGGGACGTCTCGTGGACCGCGTCGGTGCCGCGCGCCTCACGACCGCGGGGCTCGTGGTGATGGGCGGGGGGACCCTCGCGCTGGCGGTGGCCCCGGTGCGCCTCGGCGCGCCCGGGTACGTCGCGCCGATCGTCCTCCTGACCCTCGGCTACGCCGTCGTGCAGACCGCGAACACGACCTCCGTGATGGCGGGCGCGGGCCCGGAGGGGCGGGGGGTCACCTCGGGCCTACTCACGCTGTCGCGGAACCTCGGGCTCATCACGGGCGCATCCGTGATGGGCGCCGTGCTCGCCCTGGGCGCGGGCAGCGGCCACCTGTCGGATGCGGCCCCCCGCGCCGTCGCGGCCGGGACGCATCTGACCTTCGCGCTCGCGACCGCCCTCGTCGGCGTCGCCCTGGGCATCGCGTCCGGCGCAGGTCGTGCCGGGTTGCGGACGACGGCCCGCGGGGTACGCCCGGATCACACGATCGGGAAGGGAGGGCGCGATGCCCAGGGGCAGCAGCCCGAAGCGCGAGCGGCAGTACGAGCACATCGTCGAGAGCGAGAAGAAGCAGGGGCGGTCCGCGAAGCGGGCCAAGGAGATCGCGGCGCGGACGGTCAACAAGGAGCGCGCCCGGTCGGGTGAGGCGAAGACCTCGTCGCGCCCCTCGACCGACGACATGTCGTCGGGCCGCCGCGGCGGCCGGCGGTCCGGGACGAACCGGGCGAAGGGCCGGACCCGCGACCAGCTCTACCAGGAGGCGAAGAAGCTGGGAGTGGACGGCCGCTCGACGATGAACAAGGAGCAACTCCGGAAGGCCGTCGACGCGAAGAAGTAGCGCGGCGGGGCGAGGGGTGGGGTATCGACGCATGTTCCTACCCGCTTGGCGTGGATACGAGCAGCGCCCGAGATCCGCTCATCGGTCCCACGCGGCCAACACGGCGGCGGCGTCGGTGTGGCGGGCGGCGCTGTGGCCGCAGCCGGCGCAGGCGAAGGTCCGCTCGGACAGCGCGAGCGCTGAGCCGACCGGGCCGCAGGAAGAGCCCGCCACGTGCGCCGGAAGCGCCGGGCGGCGCGCGGGCAGCAGCGCCGTCCACCCGGAGTACCATTCAGAGCATGGTGGAAGTGGTCTTACTCGTGATCGCCTTCGCCGCGCTCCGGGCGCTTCTCTGGGCAGCGCGAGCCTGGGGATTGGGAGGCGGCGGCGGGCAGGACGACTCCGGGGGACCGTTGGAATCCCTTAGCCGTCGAACGCGCGGCTGGAGTTCCCGCCTGGGGCCGACGGCATGGCGTCGGCGACGCTGACTCCTAGAGGAACGCTCGGCGCCTACACACATCCCCGGCCACGACCGAGACGGCGGGGCCGGGGATGAGGGTGCGGGCTAGCAGTAGTACGTCGGGCTCGACACGTCCCCGGAGGAGTCACCCGCCGGGAAGCTCCACCCCGGGGCAGGCGCCCACCGGGCGAAGATGATCGCGTAGTAGTTGCCGCACTGGTTGTTGGACCGGGTCGCATTGAAGGAGTTCCCTGTCGGGTAAACGACGGCGTTCCGCTGGTCCTGGTACCACCCGCCGCTGAATCTGTTGAGGGTTGTCGCGTTCCCAACCGCCGAGGCGGCGTGTGGCGGGGCGCAAGCGGTCTGCCCGATGGCGTACGGTCGGCTGTCGCCCTGGTACTGCGGGACGGTGCTCACAATCGCGGCGCAGAACCCCGGAGGCGGGGGCCACGGCGAGATCGCCTGATTCGCGCGCTTCCGACCGCTGGACGGACGGATCCGCGGCTTCTTCGCGACCGGGCGTGCCGATAGGGAGGCGATCCGGTCGGGCGCGAAGATTTGAGGCGCCAAGCGACGGGCTACCTCGCGAGGGTTATCCTCGGGCCCGAGCGAGGCGTTCAACGCCTGGTTCAGCCGGTCCGCCATCAGCCTCGTCGATTCCGTGGTCACCGGAATCGTGCGCGACGCTGCGGTGATGTCAGCGGCGATCTGAGGGAGGATCCTGCGCCCGCAGGACCGATAGGCCGCCGAGCCGGGGGTGAGGCCAGCGCATTCCGCTCCGAAGCGGTCAGGCAGTTGGGCCGTTCCCGGAGGGTGGCGCGATGAGTCCGTGGAAACCGCAATGCCGACTCCGATCGCCAGGGAGGACAATGCCGCGATTGCCGCTGGGATACCCCTGGCGCGTCGCATGCCGAAGGAATGACGCATACCCGCCCCCTTGTGACATTAGTGACGTACTGCATGCTACGTCCGGCGCGACGAGGCGGTCAAGAACGAAGAAGGGGACGGCTGACAAGGATCGGGGAGTCAAGCGCGGGCGGAAGGGATCGGCTCGCGCTTGAGACGCGGGCGGTGAGGGCAGTCGGCGCGGCGCTGGCGAGCGTGGGTGGCGAGTCGCGTCCGCCCATGTGGTGTACGACAGCCCAGCCGCTGAGAGGGCCCGGCCAGAAGGCGTCCGCCCGGCTCGTAGCGCTCCCCACTGGACGGGCGTGAGTCCTGGCTGGACTTCACCGCTGGCTCCCGTTGATGAGGCGTCGACACTGCTGGGTTCAGCAGGTCGTCCTCATCGCGATGACGGCTAGTCCCGGAGCCGCGATGTCGAGCTCGACGGACGCACCCCTGTCGACGGTCTCGCCTGCGGCGGGCCTAGAGGCCCGAACACCGGCAGCAGCAACGGTACGGCCCGGCCTCCGACCGACCTCGGCGCTGCGAGCCACTACCTCGACCGCTCCGACCGAGAGGTCGGCAGCGCACAGCCTGGTCCGCGCCTGTTCCGGGTTCAGACCGACCAGATCTGGGACAGCGATCCGCTCAGGCGGACCCGGCGCAGTGGCTGTATCGGCGCGCTCGTCGCCGGATGAGCAGCCCACGACGAATCCGGCGAGGAGCATCGCGACCGACATGCGAGCGACTGCAGACGACATGGGGTCCTCTCAAGACGAGCCTTGCCCACGCGGCGGCGTGGCAACGTCGGAGCAGAGTGTCAGCCATGTGCTCTTTCGTGTCCAACTCATAGTCGAGCAGGTAGCGCCTGACTGGTGCACACAAGCCTCGACCCTATCGTCTGCGCATCGGACGAGGGGTCTGTCGCTGCCTCCGGCCCACAGGCCACCACAGCGTCGTCGGTGAGCACCGCCCCAGCACCGAGCAGCGCGGGGGCGGCCGCCTCCGCCCGCGAGGTGCGCAAGGCCGGGCAGGGGCTGAGGGCCGCGTCGCTGCGGCGAGCCGTCGGCCCGCAGGAGGCAACCGGTGGCTGGTCGCTGTGGTCCTTCCGCACGGCTGAGGGGCACCCCGTCGCACATGCCCTCGAGCCGGACGGCGAGGGCGCGGTCTGGAGCGGTTGCACGGCCGGCGTTCTCGGTCCTCGACCGCTGCGGCGCCGCCGAGCGCGCTCGTGCTCGCGGGCAGGGTGGCGCCGACCGTCGCGTCGGTGGTGGTCATCCAACGCTCAGGCGCGCGGCGGCCCGCCGTGCTGGGCGACGGTGGGTGGCTCTTCTACACCGACACCCTCCCGGCGAAGGAGGAGAGCTCGCCTGAGGAGCCCCAGTGGGTCGACGTTCCCGACGGCTCGGGCGCGGTGCTCAAGCGGATCGGGATGGCTCCATAGTGCGACCGTCCCCGCTCGGCCGCTGAGATCAAGCGGATCAGGCGTGAAGCGAGGGCAACGCACCGAGCCGGTCGTCGTGTGGGGCGCTTGGCCGGGGCGCGGCTGGCGTTGGCCGCGAGGAAGCGGCGCACCTTCGCCGCCCACGACGCCTCGTCGACCTGGAGACGAAAGCCAGCGCCCATCAGGTCGAGCATCGTCTCGGTGCGGACGCGGTTGCCTAGGCCAGCGCGCGCTGATCGGGCGGTGGCCGAGCTCGACATTGATCGCCTCGACCGCCCCGATCCCCTACGGCCCGTGCTCGAGCCGGCTGGCGATGTTGGCCGCCACCCTCGGCCCGACACGGGTGAGCCAGTTGGTCGCCGTCAGCAGCGGCGTTCCGTGGTTGTGCTCGTGCCAGACGGCCCGCTCGAAGCGGTGCCAGGCGGCCGGCCCGAGCTGGGCGCGCTCGAGGGCGTCGCGCACCGGGTGCTGCGCCGGCGGCGGCGCGATAGTCCTCGGCCGCCCGCCTGATGTGAAGCTCGCAGATGTGGTGATGGGGCATCGGCTCGCTGGGGCGCGGAAAGGCCGCGCGCATCGCCGCCGGCACCGCCGGGTCCATGTCGGAGACGATCACCCTCGGGCTGCCGGCAAGCTCGGCGAAGAACTCGGCCCAGACCCCGGCGTCCTTCCGCGGGTAGGGCCCAGGCATCGAGCGCGTTCGAGCACTCCGAGCAGTGCGAGGCCGCCGCCGCCCAGCGCGGCAGCTCCTCGGTGACGCGGCGCCCCGGTCGCCGTTTTCCGGCACGCACTTCCAGCGCTGTCGGCGGTGGGGCGGCTTTCCATACCAGCCCGCGCGCACGACGCGCGATCCGTGCTCGGGGCAGGCCGGGTAGCTCATGGCGCCGAGGGTGCCATCGGCACGGGGCCGCTCAGACCTCAGGTACGAGGCCCCACTCCAAGCGGATGGGAACACATGTTCGATACGATCGCGCGTCCCATGCCCGACGCGACCACCGAGGAGCTGCTCCGGCTCGCCCGCCTCTGGATATCCGAGGGCGACGCGGAGCGCCTGGTCGCGTGGCTGGCGATGCGCACCGGAAACCCGCCGCCGCCGGGCGGCGAGCCCCTCGACCGGCTCACCCACGCCCTGGAGGCGTGGCTCGACGACGGGCAGCGGAGGCAGCTCCTGACCTGGCTCGCGGACCGCCTGCCGAGGGGGTTGTCCCCGGTCCCGGGCTAGCGTCCCGGGTCGCGGACGATCACCAGGTCGCGTGGACGTCGTACCAGTCGTTGCCGAAACCGGGCCGGCGGCGCGCGTCCACCGCGCGCAGTTGGCGCCACAGTCCGGTCGCCGCGTCGGCGTCGCTCCACGGGCCCGGGATGGCCTCGCTCAGGGGGCCGGAGGATCCGGGCGGGTAGCGCCACGAGCCGTCGCCGCTGACGCCGCGGAACCGGCGGTCCAGGGCACGGAAGCGCTCCGACAGCGACCAGGGCAGCAGGCCGTTGACGGTGGTGAGCAGCGGGCGCGGCTGCGACCAGGTCGTCTGGCTGACGATCTTGAAGCGGGTGTAGCCGAGCTCGCGCATGAGGGCGATGTCGGTCCCCGCGTCCTCGTGGCTCATCTCGACGGACACGTACGCCGGCAGGTCCGGCGCGTCGCGCAGGCCCTCCAGGCAGAGGCGGTCGCTCCCCTCGATGTCGACCTTGCAGTACCAGGGCGTGCCGAACTCCGCGACGATGCCGGCGAAGGTGCGGGTCTCGACCGTGATCGCGTGATGGCGGGCGCCGTCGCGTCCCGCAATGGAACGGTCGAACGAGCTCCACTCCGACAGGTCGTCGCAGACGTAGAACTCGCTCTCGCCGGCGGCCGGCGCGATCCCCGCGTTCACCAGCGTCAGCCGCCCGGCGGCGATCGCCGGGGCGAACTCCTCGCGCAGGCGGTCGCACATCAGGGGGTTGGCCTCCACCCCCACCACGCGCATGCCGCGCCGGAGGTAGTACCCGGTGTCCTCTCCCGTGTGGACGCCCACGTCGTAGACGAGGGCGCGGATCCATCCGGCGGCCACGCTACCAGAGCACCGAACGCCGGACATGAGGGAAACCGAACATCATGCGCCCGCGGGATGACCGCCCCGTGGCGGACACTTCCCCCCTGATGGGACGCACAGAGCGGACGCCCGCCGCCTTCGAGGCCCTCTGGGACGCGCACTTCGACGCCGTCCTGGGCTACGCACGCCGCCGCTCGGATCCGGACGCAGCCCCCGAGGCGGCGGCCGAGACGTTCGCGGTCGCGTGGCGCCGGTGGGACGAGGTCCCCGATGATCCGCTGCCGTGGCTGCTCGGCGTGTGCCGCCGGGTGATCGCCAACCAGCGGCGCGGGGAGGGGCGGCGTCGCCGCCTGCTCGCGCGCCTCGCGGGACTCCCGCCGGAGGTCGTCCCGGACATGGCCGAGGTGCGCGCCGAGGCCGACGCCGTGCGCTCCGCCTTCCTGCGCCTCGGGGCCCGCGACCGCGAGACGCTCGCCCTCGTCGCCTGGGACGGGCTCACCCCTGCCCAGGCCGCCGACGTGTGCGGGTGCAGCCCGGGGGCGTTCGCCAACCGGCTCCACCGCGCCCGGCGCCGCCTGGCCGGGGAGCTCGGCCGGGCCGCCGAGTCCTCTCCCGCCGCCGACCCCGTCCTGGAGGACGCGCCGTGACCGCCCCGACCGGAACCGACCCGCTCGACCTCCTCCGCGAGGTCGACCCCGCCCGCCGCGCGGACGGCCCGCACGCCGCCTGGGCCGCCGAGACCCGCGCGGCGATCGTCGCCGGCGACCGCCGGGACCGTGCGCCGCGCCGCGCCCGGCGCTGGGCGGGCGCCGTGGTGGCCGGGGCCGGCGTCGCCGCGCTGGCGGCGCTCATGGCGGTGCTGCTCGTGGCGGGTGGCGGGGACGACCGGGCGCCGGACGGCGCCACGGCGGCGTCGCTCGTGGTCGTCGGCGCGCCCGTGGGCCCGGAGGCGCTGGAGGAGACGGTGGCGGTCGTCCGCGCCCGCGTCGACGCGCTCGGCCTGGAGGGGGTCACGGTCACCGCCGACCCCGACGGGCAGGCGCTACGCGTGGAGGGCACGGTGGACGAGGCGGACCTGCGGGCGCTCGCGGCGCCGGGACGCCTCACCATCCGCGCGCCGGACCGTCCAGGCGCGCGACCCCTGCACGAGGGCGATCTGGCGGATGCCCGCGCGGACGGCGATGCGCTCACCCTGGGCTTCACCGACGAGGGCGCGCGCGCCTTCCGCGACCTGACGCGGCAGATCGCCCAGGACGGCGCGCTCATGGGACGGCCCCAGGCCATGGAGGTGCTCGTGGACGGGCGGACCATCGCCGAGCCGGTGGTCGACCACGAGGCGTACCCGACCGGGATCGACGGCCGGAACGGGCTCGTGGTCCCCGCCGGGACGGCCGGCGACGCACGGCGGCTCGCGGCCGTCCTGGGGTCCGGGCCGCTGCCCGTCGCGCTGGCCGCGGTCGACCCGCCCGTGCGCGGTACGGTCACGGTCATCGTCGCCGACGACGCGACCCCGGCCGACGTGGAGCGCATGGGCGACGCGTTCCGGCAGCGGGTCGCCGCGGGCGACCTCGTGTCGGCCGAGTTCGTCTCGGAGGAGGAGGCGCTGGACCGTCTGCGGGCCCGCCTGCAGAACCCGTCCATCCTCGACGAGCTGCCGTCCAACCCGATGCCCGCGAGCTACGAGGTCGTCCCCGCCCCGGGCGCGGACCGGGCGGCGCTGGCGGCCGCCGTCCGGGCGCTGCCGGGCGTCGACCGGGTGGTCGTGGCGCGCTGACGCCCGACCCCCGGGTCAGCCGGCGGCGAGCTCCTCCAGGCGGTCCATGTCGGCCTCGGTGCGCTTGCGGACCACCGGGCCGAGCGCCCGCTCCGCGAACCGCATCGCGCCGCGCAGCTTCAGCTCCACCGCCACGCTCAGCAGGGTGCCGTCGCCGTCGGGGGCCAGCTCCACGCGGACCGAGGCGCGGCCCGCGTCGGCCTCGCCGGCCTCGGCCCAGAGGCGCCCCGGCTCGAGCCCGACGACCTCGATCTCGACGCGCCCGACGCCCTGCTGGGTCTCGCTCCAGCGGCTCCCGACCGCGACCGGGGTGGGGGAGACCGGGCCGACGTCGGTCGTGCCCGACTGCCACTGCTCGCGCCGCGACGGGTCGGAGATGATCGCGAACACCGCGTCCGGCGGGGCGGCGACGCGCCGCTCGATCTGGACCTCCACGCCCGGGACCCTACCGCCGCAGCGCATCCGCGGCATCGCGGCACAGGCGGCCGGCCCAGGCCGCGCTGCCGGGCACACGGTCGCGCTGGCGCGTCACGGCGGTCGACTCGTACTCGTAGAAACCGGGCGCGTCCGTCCACCGCGCGACGACCCGGCCGTCGCGCGAGAGGCTCCCCGCCGCGCGCGCCTCCACCTCGACGAGGGCGCTCGATCCGTCGCGCGTGAACGACAGGGGCGCGGCCCGCCGGGCGGTGTAGCGGACCTGCGCCGACCAGCCGCCGGTCATCCGCATGGTGAGCGTCACGGCGCGCGGGAAGTGGTGGTCGCCGACCCGGTCCCAGTCGTCGCGGGTCACCCGGACCGCGCGGGCCGGCGCGGTGGCGAGGCGCCCGCCGGTCCCGGAGAGCACGGCGGTCCCGCCGCGCGGCGCCGGGTCGGAGGGCCGCACGATGCCGGTGACGAGGCTCCGCCCCTGCGGCAGGTGGACCTGGCTCCAGTCCCAGCCGCCGTGGGCCTCGTCGGCCAGGTCGAAGGGGCCGAAGTTGTGATCGTGGTAGCCCGGGGCGCCGTCGAGCCGGAACGTCCGGTCGCCCACCCGGACCGTCCCGGTGACGCGCGCCGTGGGCGCCGCGACGGTCCACCAGAGTGATTGGCCCCCGGGCAGTTCCAGCGGGCCGGCGGTGAAGCCGGGCGCGCTGGAGCGGAGCGTCAGATCGAGCGCCACCGGGCCGGGAGGTTCCCCGTGGAGGGCGATGCCGGCGTCCATATCCACCGTCACGCGGTGGACACCCGGCGCCGGCGACCAGAGGCGGTCGGGACCGAGGCGCACGTCGGAACGGTCCGTGGCCACGGGACCGCGGGCCCGGATCGCGCCGACGACGTGGGTCGCCCCGCCGGGCAGGTAGAGGAACACGACCGTCGCCGGCGGGGTGGCGGGGAACTCCGCCCCCAGGGCCACCGCGACGGACAGGTCCTGCCCGGGGTCGGACGCTCCGGCGAACCACCACTCGGTGCGCTCCCCCGGGCCGGGGTGGGCGCCCCCGTCGCGGGGAACGGCGGTCCGCACCTCGGCCCCGGTCGCAGGCGCGATCAGGACGAGCGCGGCCAGGCCGGCCGCCAGCGCGGCCCGCACGGCGCTCAGTCGGAGCCGCGTTCCTCCATGAGGGCCTTGACGTCCTTCTGGATGCGGCCGTCGTCGCGCTCGGCCAGCAGCACATAGCCGATGTAGCCCAGCGCGAGCCACAGACCCACCGCGAAGCCGAACCACTCGAGCGGGTCCCATCCGAACACGATGCCCGACAGCCAGCCGAGCAGGACGCCGATCGGCACGATCGCGGCGAGGTAGATCTTCAGGCGCCGCATCGACTTCGTGCCGTAGACCGGCACCGGGTGCAGGTCCTGCTGCTCCGCCTGCACCCTGGCGACGAGCTGCTCGCGCGTCTCGCGTCCGCCCCGCGGCGGGCCCCCCTCGGTCACAACGCCCCCTCAGAACGTCGCCTCCCAAAGCACGAGTGTGCCCGACCCCGCCACCTCCGTGCCAGTGACCGACGTACCTGCGAGGGTTCCGCCATGGACACCCCTCTCTACCTGGACGACCTCGCGCCCGGCCAGCGGTGGGAGACCGGCTCCCACACCCTCACCGAGGAGGAGGTCGTCGCCTTCGCGGCCGATTACGACCCGCAGCCGTTCCACCTCGACGACGCGGCGGCCACGGGCACCCTGTTCGGCCGCCTCGCCGCCAGCGGATGGCACACCGCCGGGATCACGATGCGGCTGCAGGTGCGGGGCGGCCCGCCGATCGCGGGGGGATTGATCGGCGCGGGCGGCGAGATCGCCTGGCCGCGGCCCACCTACCCGGGCGACACGCTGCGCGCCACCTGCGAGATCGTGGACGTGCGGCCCTCGCGCAGCCGCCCGGACCGGGGCATCGTCCGCATGCTCACCACCACGCTCAACCAGGACGACGAGGTGGTCCAGACGCTCACCGCGGCCCTCGTGGTGCCGCGCCGGCCCGCCTAGGAGGACGCTCCTAGGACGAGGCCGCCTCCAGGGCGCCGGCCAGGCCGAGCAGGTCGTCCACGACGAGATCCGCCCCCGGCGGGGGGTCCTCGGCCCCGGTGCCCGGGCCGTGCTCGTCCGGCCGCGCGACGAAGGCGGTCCGCAGGCCCAGCGCGGCGGCCGCCTCCAGGTCGCCGGCGTGCGCGGCGACCATCATCGCCTCGCCGGGCCGCAGCCCGAGGGCGCGGACGGCGTGGAGGTACACGGCCGGGTCCGGCTTGTAGGCGCGGGCGGGCTCGGCGCCGAGGATGGTGTCCCACGGGAGGCCGCCGTGGCGCGCCATCTCCTCCATGAGCGCGACGTGCCCGTTGGAGAGCGGGGCGATCGTCGCGATGCGCCGCAGGCGCCCGAGCCCCGGGACCGTGTCCGGCCACGGATCCAGGCGATGCCACGCGCGGGTCAGCGCGTCGCGGTCCGCGGCGCCGAGCGCCTCCAGCCCGAGCGCGGCGGCCACGTCGTCGAGGCCCTCCCGGTGGAGCACGTCCAGGTCCACCCAGGGGCGGGCACCGCTGCGCACCGTCTCCATGAGCGGCTGGTACCGCGCCCGCCAGGCGTCGGCCACGGCGGCCGGGTCGACGTCCGGCCACGGGCCGGGCCGGGCCGCGAGGGTCGCGGCGACCGCGCGCGCGACGCCGGAGCGCCAGTCCACACAGGTGCCGAAGACGTCGAACAGCAGGGCCCGCGGCGGGGGCCGGGTCACGTCAGGTCAGGCGGCGGGGGTCGCCCGGCGGCTGCGGCGCCGGACGATGAGCGCCCCGGCCACGCAGCCGACGATGAGGATCGCCAGCACCACGTAGGAGGCCGGGCCCATCTTCTCCTCGACGGCGCGCCACTGGTCGTCGAGCGCCCAGCCGATGCCGATCAGCACGCCGTTCCAGATGGCGCTGCCGATCGTCGTGAGGATGATGAACTTGGTGAGCGAGAACTTGGCGAGGCCGGCGGGCAGCGACACGGCGCTGCGCACGAGCGGGATCGCCCGGCAGGTGAGCACCGTCGCGGAGCCCCAGCGGTCGAACCACTGCTCCAGCTTGATGAGCCGCTCGGGGGTCGCGCCGACGCGCGCGCCGTGGCGCTGCACCAGGGGGACGCCACCGCGCCGGGCCGCGAAGTAGAGCAGCAGGTTCCCGGCGAGCGAGCCGGCCGTCGCGGCCGCCACGGCCAGCGGGTAGGTGAAACGGCCCTCGCCCACGGCGAAGCCCACGAAGGGGAGGATCGCCTCGCTGGGGATGGGGGGGAAGACGCACTCCAGGAACATCAGCCCGGCCAGGCCGAGGTATCCCAGGGCGTCGATGATCTCGATGACCCAGTCGCTCACGCAGGGGCGAGGGTAGCAACGCTCCCCGGCGACTCACTCCCCCAGGGGGCGGGGCCGGGACTGGACCTCCGGGCGGCGGTCAGCCCCGCGGCACCTCGCGCCCGCACGACGGGCAGCGCCAGACGGGGACGGTCCTGTTCTCGGGCACGGCGCCCGCGCGCAGCTGGTGCATGCGCATCTGGCGGGTGGTGGCGTAGGTCCGGGTGCCGCAGCGCTCGCAGTCGGGAGGCGTCTCGGCGGCGGTCTCGCTGATCTCGGTCATGTCCGCAGGCTAGCCGACGAGGCTCGCGAAGAGCCGCTCCAGCGTCGCCTCCGGGTCGTCGCAGAGGCCCGTGTGGACGGCCGACGGCTGCACCACCGTGCTCGACGGGGCCACGAGCCAGTGGAAGCGCTGGTGGATCGGCATCCGCGCGATCGGGCCGGCCTCCGGATCGCCCGCCGCGATCCGGGCGCGGCCGTCGAGCAGGGCCGCCACGGCCTCTGGGTCGGCGCCCGGGTCGAGCGCCAGCAGCCGGGCCGGGTCGAGAGCCACGCGCATCCCCAGGTACTCCAGGGTGCGCGCGAACAGCACCACCCCGGCGTTGAGGCACTCGCCCCGCTCGACGCGCGGCACCACCCGCACGACGGCGTACTGGAAGGGGCTACGCGCCGCGGCGGGCATCCTCGGCCTCCCGTGCGAAGTCGCGGCACCCCTCCAGGCGGGCCACCAGGTGGGCGGCGTACGCCTCGCGCCGCTCGTCCGGGGTGACGCCCTCCTCGTCCTCCAGGAAGGCGTCCGGCAGCATGCCCGCGATCCGGCGGATCACGTCGGGCCGGAGCCGCGGGGCGAGGCGGGCGTCGGCCTCGGTCACCGAAGCGGCGACCGGCAGCAGGACGTGGGTGGCGATCGCCGGGAACGGTCGCTCCGCCCCCTCCATCCGCCAGTCGTTGTGGTGGCGGAACAGGGCGGCGCCGTGGTCGATGAGCCACAGGTTGCCGTGCCACACGAGCAGGTTGGGGTTCTTCGCCGTCCGGTCCACGTTGGTCAGGAGCGCGTCGAGCCACACCACCTCGGCGGCCAGGCCCGGGTCGACCGGCTGCCGGGCGGCGGGGTCGTAGGCGAGGGAGCCCGGCAGGTAGTCGAGGCCCAGGTTGAGCCCGACGCTGGCGCGCAGGAGGTCCTGGATCTCCGGGTCCGGCTCGGCGCGGGTGAGGTCGACGTCGAGGTCGACCAGGGCCAGCTCGGGCACCCGCACCCCGGCCGCGCGGGCCACTTCGCCGGCGATGAGCTCCGCCACGAGCGCCCGCGGCCCCTGGCCGGCGCCGCGCAGCTTGAGGACGTAGAGGCCGTCATCGTCGGCCTCCACCAGCGCGGGCAGCGACCCGCCCTCGCGGAGCGGCTCGATGTAGCGCGTCGCCGCGATCCGCGGCAGCGCCGCCGTCCCCGTCCCCGCCCCGGTCACGCCGCCGAGACTACGCCCCGCGACCCCCGCCGGCGCGGCGCCCGGCCTTCCCCCCCGCGGCGCAAGTGCGTAACATCACGCGCGACGTCCGCCGTCGGGGTGCCGATCCCGCGGTGGCCGGCAGGGGGCGAGACCGCGGACGCCATGAGGCCCGAGGTTCACAGGGCCGGGGTCCTCCGCGGCTCGCGCACGCGAGCGAGCGGGAGGGCATCCTTGGCACGAAAGAGCGTGGTGATCCGGCTCGCCGGAGAGTCCGGTGAGGGGGTCATCTCCTCGGGCGACATCCTGACCCAGGCCGCGGCCCGGGGCGGGTACTGGACGCAGACGTTCCGGACCTACCCGGCCGAGATCAAGGGCGGCCCGTGCATGTATCAGGTGCGCATGGGCGACGACCGGATCTACAGCCACGGCAAGGACGTGGACCTCCTGGTCTGCTTCAACCAGGAGGCATGGGACCTGCACTGGGACTCGCTGGGTCCCGACGGCGTGATCCTCTACGACGACACCGCCGTCGAGATCCCCGAGGAGTACGCCGCGCGGGCGCGCCCCGTGCGCATGGAGGCGCTCGCCAAGGAGATCGGCGGCTCCCTCCGGGCGAAGAACATGGTCGCCGTGGGGGCCGTCGCCGGGGTCATCTCGTTCAACACCACCCCCATCGAGGAGCTGGTGCTCCGCCGGTACGCCCACAAGCAGGGCGTGGCCGACGCGAACATCGCCGCCCTCCGTGCCGGGGGCGACGAGAGCGCCGACCTGAAGGGCTCGCTCGCGATCGTGGACCCGGTGGAGGTCGAGGAGGACCGGATCCTCATGTCGGGCAACCAGGCGATCGCCGTCGGCGCGGTCGCGGCGGGCGTGAAGTTCTTCGCCGGCTACCCGATCACGCCGGCCTCGGACATCCTCGAGTGGCTGTCGGCGAAGCTGCCGCAGGTCGGCGGCATCACGATCCAGTGCGAGGACGAGATCGCCTCGATCTCCTCCGTGCTCGGCGCCAGCTACACCGGCGCCAAGTCGATGACGGCCACCTCCGGGCCCGGCCTCTCGCTCATGACCGAGATGCTCGGCTACGCCGGCACGGCCGAGATCCCGTGCGTCGTGATCGACGCCCAGCGCGGCGGCCCCTCCACGGGCCTGCCGACGAAGACCGAGCAGAGCGACCTCCAGCACGCCCTCTACGGCGGGCACGGCGAGGCGCCCCGGGTGGTCATCGCCCCGACCACCGTCGAGGACTGCTTCTGGGCCACGATCGACGCGTTCAACTACTCCGAGCGCTACCAGGTGCCGGTCATCCTGCTCACGGACCAGGGCCTGGCGACGCGGATGGAGGTCATCCACAAGCCCGACACGGACAAGATCGAGCTGTGGGAGCGCAAGACGTCGGCGGGCGTCGACGGCGAGTACAAGCGCTACGAGCTGACGGATGACTCCGTCTCGCCCATGGGCATCCCGGGCGAGGAGGGCGGCCAGTACGTCTCCACCGGCATCGAGCACGACGAGTACGGCCACCCGGCCTACACGCCGGAGAACCACGTGGCGATGCAGACCAAGCGCTGGGCGAAGCTCGAGCCCCTCGCCAACGGCCTCGTCCGCCACGAGCGGCACGGCGACGAGAAGCCCGACATCGCGATCATCGGCTTCGGCTCCACCTACGGCGCCGTGCGCGAGGCCATCGACCTCGCCCGGGCCGAGGGCCTCTCCGTGGGCGCGTTCTACCCGCGGGTGCTCGGGCCGTTCCCGGCCGAGCAGGTCAAGGAGTTCACGGCGGGCGCGTCCCGCGTGATCGTCCCCGAGGTGAACTTCACCGGCCAGCTCGCGCGCCTCGTGCGCGCCGAGTGCGGCATCGCCGTCGAGAGTCACGCGAAGTGCGACGGCCTCCCCTTCACGGCCGAGGCCGTGCTCGACATCGTGACCGAAAGGACCCCCGCGTGAGCACCACGCCCGCCAAGCGCAAGCCCAACGACTACAAGTCCGGGCTGAAGCCGATCTGGTGCCCGGGCTGCGGGGACTTCGGCGTCCTCGCCTCGCTCTACCGCGCCTTCGCCGAGCTCGACCTGGACCCGGCGAGGACCGTGGTGGTGTCCGGCATCGGCTGCTCCAGCCGCCTCCCCGGATTCGTGTCGACCTACGGCTTCCACTCGCTCCACGGCCGCCCGCTCCCCGTGGCGATGGGCGTCAAGCTCGCGAACCCGGACCTCACCGTGATCGCCGTCGGCGGCGACGGTGACGGCTTCGCCATCGGCGCCGGCCACTTCCCGCACGCCGCCCGGCGCAACGTGGACATCACCTACCTCGTGATGGACAACGAGATCTACGGGCTCACGAAGGGCCAGGTCTCGCCGACCTCGCTCACCGACCAGAAGGCCCCCTCCACCCCGTGGGGCAACCTGGAGACGCCGCTCAACACGCTCGCCTTCGCGGTGGCGTCCGGCGCGTCGTTCGTGGCGCGCGGCGCGTCCTTCAACACGAAGGCGCTCACCGAGCTGATCGTGCAGGCGATGGAGCACAAGGGCTTCTCGTACATCGACGCCCTGTCGCCCTGCGTGATGTTCAACAACCACCAGGAGGAGTGGAAGGAGCTCGTCACCGACGTCGCGCCCGACCACGACGTGACGAGCAAGACCGCGGCCTTCGACCTCGCCCTCCGCGGCGGGTTCAAGCTCGGCATCCTCTACCGCGAGCAGCGGGCCACGCTGGGCGAGAAGTACGCCGCCCTGGTGGAGGCGTCGAAGGACTCCGACCTGGAGTCGATGCTCGACGCGTTCTCCGCCCGCAAGGGCGCGGCGATCGGCAAGCCGACCGTCTGATTCAGGCGACGGGCAGGGCCCCGGCCACGGGCAAGCGCGCGGCGAGACGCCAGCCGCCATCCGGCCGGGGCCCTGCCTCGAGGTTCCCGCCGAGCGCCTCCGCGCGCTCGCGCAGCCCCCGCAGGCCCGTGCCGGAGCCGATGCCCGACAGGGCGGCGTCCCGCGCCGGCGGGCCGTTCACGACCTCGACGGCCAGGGTCCCGCGCCCGCCGTCCACCCGCACCGTCACGGGCGCCCCCGCCGCGTAGCGCAGCGCGTTCGTCAGGCCCTCCTGCACCACCCGGTAGGCGACGGCGGTGACGGCCGGCGGCAGGCCCTCCCGGTCGCCGGCGAGGGTCAGCGTCACGTCCAGGCCGCTGCCCGCCGCGCGCCCCACGAGCTCCTCCACCAGGCCGAGGTCCGGCGCGGGCGCCGCCTCGTCGGCGAGCAGGTCCACGAGCAGGCCCATCTCGCGCTCGGCCTGGCGGGCGGCGCCGGCGATGGCCTCGAACGTCTCGGCGGTCGCCTCCGGGTCGCGGCCCACCAGCCGCTGCCCGGCGGTCGCCTGCACCACCATCACGCTGATCGCGTGGGCCACGATGTCGTGCAGCTCGGATGCGATGCGCGCCCGCTCGTAGCGCACCGACAGGGCGGCGTACGCCTCGCGCTCGGCCTCCAGCTCCCGCGCCCGAGCGGCGAGCTGCAGCGCCAGCTCGCTGCGCTCGCGCAACGCGCGCCCGGCGCCCCAGGCGGCCGGCGGGATGAAGAGGAAGATCGCCTCGGCGCCGCCGGCGATGAGGGCTCCCCCGATCGAGCAGACCACGAGCAGGACGACGCCCGCGACAGACGTCCGCCCCCGGTCGAACCGCCCCGCCACGAAGCCGATCGCCGCGGAGGCCAGGTAGGCGATCACGGACTCGTTGCCCGGCAGCGTCCCGAAGGCGCCCGCCACCAGGAACATGGCGCAGGCCGCCGCCCAGCAGGCGACGGGCGCCCACCGGGCGAGGCCGAGGGAGGCGCCGAGCCCTACCGCCGTCACGGCGCCGGCGACCACCTCCGTGCGGTCGCCGGTGTACGTGGTGCCGATCGCGCCCAGCGCCGCGCCGGCGAGCCCGATCCCGAGGTCGAGCCTCCGCGGTGCCACGGCGTTCAGACCGTGGCGAAGATGGGCAGCGAGACGAGCGCCTCCGCGCGGTCGCCGTCCGTCGTGACCGCGACGTCCCCGTTGTGCAGGCGCGCCCGCTCCCGCGCCCGGTCGAGGGCCGCGGCGCCCTTGCGGCGCACCGGTCCCGTGACGCGCAGCTCCAGGGCGTCGTCGGCGAAGCGCACCACGACCGCCACGTCCGGGGCGTCGCCGAGCGCGTCCAGCAGGTGCTCGACGACCCGGTAGGCGGAGAGCTCGACGCCGGCGGGCAGCGCCCGCGGGCGGCCCTCCACGGTGAGACGGGCGCCCGCGCCCTTGGCCTGCACCAGCAGGCCCTCGAGCTGGGTGAGGGCGGGTTGCGGGGCCGTCTCGGCGTCGCCGGCGTCGTCGCGCAGGACGCCCACCACGGAGCGCATCTCCTCCAGCGTCGCGCGGCTCTCGTCCTCGATGCGGGCGAGCGTCGCGGCGGCGGCCGCCGGATCGGCGGACGCGCCGCCCTCGGCCAGCTCGGTCAGCGCGGAGAGGCGCCGCTGCAGCAGGCCGTCGAGCTCGGCGGACAGCCGGGCGCGGTCGCCCGCGACCTCCATGCGGGCGCGCTCGTCGCGCGCCGCCTTCAGCTCGCCGGTGCGCGCCTCCAGCTCCCTCACCATCCGGCCGCGCGAGTGGACGATGCGGGCGACGACCCAGACGCCCAGCAGGATGGGGGCGAAGAAGCCGTAGAACGCTCCCCAGTTCGCGCCCGAGGGGTGATCGAAGCCGCAGACGATGAGGGCGGTGCCCGCGTTGATCGCGAGGCCCGCGATCGACGGGCGCAGGTCGAGCCGCGCCCCGGCCGCGAAGACGAGGAGGAGGGTGATCGGCAGGAGGATCCCGCAGCGGACCACGTCGGTCCCGAAGAGCAGGATGTGCAGGCCGACGAGGCCGAGCATGGCCGCCGACGCGGCGAGCGGGGCGACGCGGCGCCAGAGCAGCGGCACCGCGCAGAGCGCGAACAGCGGGACGGCCGGCCAGGAGGCGTCGACGACGTCGTCGGGGACCTGGACGGCCATGTAGACGGTGGCGAGCGCGACGGCGACGGCGGCGATGGCGATGTCCAGCCAGCCGATGCGGTCCCGGAGGTTCGTCATGGGCCGGATCATGGGGCGGTGACGTCCTTTCCGTAAAGGGGGTGGATGCGGGTCGCAGCCTCCCCGCGGCCCGCCCGCCCCGCGTCACCCGCGCGGACGAACCGGTGCCGGCCCCCTCATCCCCGGGGGTGACGCGGCCCCCGCGCGCGGGCGAGGATGCTGCGGACGTGGACGCCCCCTTCGTGACCGTGCTGCTCGCCGACCTGGCCCCGGCGGGCCCGCGGGCCCCGCGCGGCGACGACGCCGCCGTCGCGGCCCGGCGCGCCGCGTTCGACGTGCTGCGGGAGGCGGCCGCGCCCCACGGCGGGCGGGAGGTCCCCGCGGGGGGCGACGGCCTCATGCTCGCGTTCGCCAGCGCCGCCGCGGCGGTGCGGTGCGCCGCCGACATGCAGCGGGCGGCGGCCGCCGGGGGCGGCCCGCCGGTGCGGATCGGCCTGGCGGCCGGCGAGCCGATCGCCGAGGACGAGGGGCTCCACGGCACTCCCGTGGTGGTCGCGCGCCGGCTCTGCGAGACGGCGGCCCCGGGCACGATCGTCGCCACGGACGTCGTCCGCCAGGTCGCCGGGCCGCGGGTGGAGGGCATCGTGCAGCCGGCCGGCAGCCTGCGCCTGCCCGGCCTGGACGAGCGGGTCGCCGTCTCCGAGGTGGCCTGGCGCGAGGACCCGGACGACCCGCCAGCAGCGGATCCCGCCGGGCCGCCGGGGGAGATCACCGTCGTCGTGGCCGACGACCAGCGCCTGCTGCGCGCCGGCTTCCGCGTGATCCTCGACTCCGAGCCCGACATGCGGGTGGTGGGGGAGGCCGCCGACGGGGAGGAGGCGGTCGACCTGGTGCGCCGCCGCCGTCCGGACGTGGTGCTGATGGACATCCGGATGCCGGGGCTCGACGGCCTGGCCGCCGCGGAGCGCATCCTGGCCGAGCCGGGCGCCGCCACGGCCGTCGTGATGCTCACGACCTTCGACCGCGACGAGTACGTGTTCGAGGCGCTGCGCGTGGGGGCGAGCGGCTTCCTGCTGAAGGACACCCCCGCCGACCGCCTGCTCGACGCCGTCCGGGTCGCCGCGGCGGGCGACGCCCTGCTGGCCCCGTCCATCACCCGCCGCCTGGTGGAGCGCTTCGCCCGCGCCGCCCGCGCGCCCGCCGACGGCACGCCGCCGGCCCTCGCGGCGCTCACCGCCCGCGAGCTGGAGGTGCTGCGGCTCGTCGCCCGGGGGCGGTCGAACGCGGAGATCGCCGCCGAGCTGGTGCTGGGCGAGAACACGGTCAAGACCCACGTCGCCCACATCCTCGGCAAGCTCGGCCTGCGCGACCGGGTGCAGGCCGTGGTGGTCGCCTACGAGACGGGGCTCGTCACCCCCGAGGGCTGATCCTCAGGCCGTCGCGGCCGGCGCCAGCGCGGCGCGCACCACCGGCGCCACCTCGGTGGCGAACAGCTCGATGCTCCGCATCAGCCGGTCGTGCGGCACGGTGCCGACGCTGAACTGGATGAGGAAGCGGTCGTGCCCGAAGAGCTCGTGCTGGAAGAGGATCTTCTCGGCGACCTCCTGCGGGCTCCCCACCAGGTTCGCGCCGTGCAGGTCGGTGGAGGCGTCGAAGGCGGCGCGGGTCATCGGGGACCACCCGCGCTCGCGGCCGATGCGGTCCATCATCGTCTTGAACGGCCCGAAGGCCTCGTCGCGCGCCTGCTGCGACGTCTCCGCCACGAAGCCGTGCGAGTTGATGGAGAGGGGCAGCGGCCCGTGCCCGGCCTCGGCGGCGGCCTGGCGGAACAGCTCCGCGTAGGGGCGGAAGCGCGCCGGCTGGCCGCCGATGATCGCGAGCGCCATCGGCAGGCCGAGCGTCCCGGCGCGCACCACCGACGCCGGGGTGCCGCCCACGGCCACCCACACCGGCAGCGGGTCCTGCACGGGGCGCGGGTAGACGCCGCGGCCGTCGATCGGCGCGCGGTGCCCGCCGGGCCAGGAGACGCGCTCGTTCGCCCGGATCTCCAGGAGCAGCTCGAGCTTCTCGGCGAACAGGGCGTCGTAGTCGTCGAGGGCGTAGCCGAACAGCGGGAACGACTCGATGAAGGAGCCGCGCCCGGCCATGATCTCGGCGCGCCCGCCGGACAGCAGGTCGAGCGTGGCGAACTGCTGGAACACCCGCACCGGGTCGTCGGACGAGAGCACGCTCACCGCGCTCGTGAGCCGGATGCGCGACGTACGCGCGGCCGCGGCGCCCAGCACCACGGCGGGCGCGGACACGGTGAAGTCGGGGCGGTGGTGCTCCCCCAGGCCGAAGACGTCCAGGCCGAGCTCGTCGGCGAGGGTGATCTCCTCCATCAGGTCCGCGAGCCGCTGCTCGGGCGTGATCATGTGCCCGGACTCGGCGTCGGCCGTCAGCTCCGCGAACGTGTAGAGGCCCAGTTCCATCGCGCTGGGACGGTAGCGGAGGCCCGGCGCGGGGGCCCTGGGGCGCTCCGTCGGCCATCATGGGGCCGGTGAGCCCACGACGCGCCCTGGCCGCCGCGGCGGCCGCCGCCCTCCTCGGCCTGGCGGCGGCGTGCGGGGGCGACGGGGACGGGGGCGCCGAGACGGCCGCCCCGCCGGTGGCCGCGGAGTTCTCCCGGGCGCCCTACCTGACCCGCGTGGCGCCGACGTCGGCCCGGATGCGCTGGGTGGCGCCGGACGGCGCCGCGGTGACCCTCACCGCCACGCCGGCCGCGGGCGGCGAGCCGGTGACGGCCCGCGACGGGAACCTCACCGGGCTGGCCCCCGACACCCGGTACGCGTGGTCGGCCACCATCGACGGGGCCGTCGCCGCCGAGGGCGCCTTCACCACCGCGCCGACGGACCTCTCGCGGCCGCTCGACCTGCTCGTGTTCGGCGACTACGGGGCGCCCAACGACTCGTCGCGCGCGGTGGTCGGGCTGATGGAGGAGCAGGACCCGCGCCTGCTCGTCACGGCCGGGGACAACGCCTACCTCGTGACGCTGCCCCAGCTCCTGGACGAGCTCATCTTCGGCCCCATGGAGCGGGTGCTGGGCAGCGCGCCCAACTACGGGACCGTGGGCGACCACGACGTCGTCTTCCCGGCCGGTCAGGAGGCCCTCGCCGAGGCGTTCGAGTGGCCGAACCGGGGCGACCGCTACGAGCTGCGCTACGGGCCGGTTCAGGTCATCGCGATCGGCCTGCAGGGGACGGCGGCCGACGTGCCGTTCGTGCGCCGCGCGCTCGCGCGCCCCGGGCCGCTCGCGCGGCTCATCGTGATGCACCAGCCGATCCACGCCGGCAACCCGCTGCTGCCGGTCATCGCCGCGGCCGACGTCACCGCCGTCCTGGCAGGCCACCTCCACGCCTACGAGCGGCGCGAGGTGGCGGGGGCGCCCGGCGTGCCGTTCCTGACCGTCGGCACCGGCGGCGCGCCGCGCAACGACGAGCGCACCCCGCGCAGCCCGGACGCCGTCGAGTACGTCGCGGAGTTCGGCCTCATGCGCGTCCGCCTGCACGGCGACACCGCCCGCTTCGCCTTCGTCGACCTGGAGGGACGCGAGCGCGACGTGCTGGAGGCGCCGATCCTCTCCTGATGGGCCGGCCGGCCACTGGCGGTTCCGGCGGCCGCCCCATAGCGTTGCGCGGCCCATGAGCACCGCGCCCGCATCGTCCGTCCGCCGCATCCTCCAGGACCTCCACGCGACCGTCGGCGCGGAGCCCCCCGAGGGCGCCCCCGCGGACTACATCCCCGAGCTCGCCGACGCCGACCCCGACCACTTCGGGGTCGCGACCGTCACGACGGACGGGGACGTCAACGAGGTCGGCGACACCGGGCTCCCGTTCACGATCCAGTCCATCTCCAAGCCGCTGCTGTACGGCCTCGCCCTGGAGGACCACGGCCTCGACGGCGTCCGCGCGAAGGTGGGGGTGGAGCCGACGGGGGAGGCCTTCAACTCCATCCGCCTCGACGCCGCCAGCAACACGCCGCTCAACCCGATGGTCAACGCGGGGGCCATCGCGACGACGGGCATGGTCGGCGGCGCGACGCCGGCCGTCCGGCTGGAGCGGGTGCTGGCGGCCGTGGGGCGGTACGTCGGGCGGCCCGTGGCCGTGGACGAGGCCGTCTACCGCTCCGAGGCCGCGACCGGGCACCGCAACCGCGCGATCGCCCACCTGCTGCGGAACTTCGACGTGCTGGAGGGCGACCCGGAGGAAGCCCTCGACCTCTACTTCCGCCAGTGCTCGATCCTCGTCACCTGCAGGGACCTGGCGATGATCGGCGCCACCCTCGCCAACCGGGGCGTCAACCCGGTCACGGGGGAGCGCGCGCTGGAGGAGCGCCACGTCGCCCACGTGCTCAGCGTGATGGCGACCTGCGGCATGTACGACGCCGCCGGCCAGTGGCTGCACGACGTCGGCCTGCCGGCCAAGAGCGGCGTCGCGGGCGGCGTGCTGGCGGTCCTGCCCGGGCAGATCGGCATCGCCGCCTTCTCCCCGCCACTCGACGAGTACGGCAACTCCGTGCGCGGCGTGCGCGTCTGCGGGGAGCTGTCGCGCCGGTTCGCGCTCCACCTCTTCGAGACGCCGCGGCCCGGCACGTCCGCCATCCGGCGCCGCTGGACGATCGCCTCCGCCGGGTCCCGACGCCGCCGCCCGCACGAGGAGCAGGCCGTCCTGCAGGAGTGGGGGCACGAGGCCTGCGTCTACGAGGTGCACGGCGACCTCGGCTTCACGGCGGCCGCGGCCCTCGCCCGGGCGGTCGCGGACGAGGTGCCCGAGAAGGGCTTCGCGATCTTCGACGTCGCGCGCGTCACCGGCGTCAACCGGGCGGCCGCGACGATCCTGGCGGACCTCCGGCAGGGCCTCGACGATGCGGGGACCCACGTGGTCGTCGTGGACCCGGGGAACCGGTGGGGCGTCCGCACCGAGGGGCCGGCCGGCTACTCGGAGGCCGGCTCCGACCTGGACGCGGCCATCGAGTGGTGCGAGGACCTGCTCCTGCTGCGCCGGGAGCTCGACCCCGAGGCCGCCATCGCGCGTGAGGTGCCTCTCGCCGGCACCGAGCTCTGCCGCGAGATGTCGGCCGAGGAGGTCGCGGAGCTCGCGGCGGCGATGGAGCGCCACGAGTTCGCCGCCGGGGAGGTGATCGTGCGCGAGGGCGACCCGCCCGACGATCTCCTGGTCGTCGCGCGGGGGCGGGTCCGGATCGAGGCGCTCGGGGCGGACGGCGGCATCCCGGTGCGGCTCGCGGTCGTCGGGCCCGGCATGCTCGCGGGCGAGGGGGCCTTCGTCGACGGCCTGCCCCGGTCGGCGTCGGGCATCGCCGAGACCGGCGTCGTCGTGCACACCCTCTCGCGTGAGGCGTTCGCCGGGGTCAGCGACCACGACGGCCTGCGCACCCGCAGCCGCGTGCTCGCCGCGGTGGCGCGCTGCCTCGCCGACCGCATGCGGCGGACCTCCGCCGAGCTGTCGGCGATGAGCTAGGAGCCGAGCCGCTCCAGGATCGTCGCGGCGGCCAGGGCGGCCGTCGTCGCGCCCTCGCGCACCCGGGCCTCCTGCTCCGCGACGACCGCCGCGACGTCCGCGTCCTCGCGGAGGCGCGCGAGCAGCCCGTCGGCCACCATCGCCCGCAGCCAGGCGACCTCCTGGTCGGCGCGCCGGGCCGCCAGGGCCCCCGCCTCCTCCAGGGCGTCGCGGTGCCGGCCGACCGCCTCCCAGACCTCCTCGATGCCCGTGCCGTCGAGGGCGCTGCACGTGAGCACCGGCGGCACCCAGCCGGGCGTGTGCGGCTGCAGCATCCGCATCACGTCGGCCAGCTCCCGGGCCGCCCCCTTCGCCTCGCGCACGTGCTCGCCGTCGGCCTTGTTGACCGCGATCACGTCGGCCAGCTCCAGCACGCCCTTCTTGATCCCCTGCAGGGAGTCGCCGGAGCGCGCGAGCATGAGCAGCAGGAAGTGGTCGACCATCCCTGCGACGGCCGTCTCGGACTGCCCCACGCCCACCGTCTCCACCAGGACGACATCGAAGCCCGCCGCCTCCAGCACCACGATCGCCTCGCGGGTCGCCCGGGCCACGCCGCCGAGCGTCCCCGCGGTGGGGGAGGGCCGGATGAAGGCGGCCGGGTCGGTCGCCAGGCGCGCCATCCGGGTCTTGTCGCCCAGGATGCTGCCGCCGCGGCGGGTGGAGGAGGGGTCCACGGCGAGCACGGCGACGCGGTGGCCGGCGGCGGTGAGGTGGGTGCCGAGGGCGTCGATGAAGGTCGACTTGCCGACACCGGGGACTCCGGTGATGCCCACCCGCCGGGCGCCGCCCGCGTGGGGCAGCAGCTCCACCAGCATCCGCTGGGCCGCCCGCCGGTGCTCCGGCAGCGTGGACTCGACCAGGGTGATCGCCCGCGACACCTGCGCGAGGCCGCCCTGGCGGACGCCCTCCACGTGGCCGCGCACGTCCACGGCGCCCCCGGTCATCGGCCGGGTTCCGCCCCGACCCCCTCGAGCCGGTCCAGCAGCTCGTCGGCCGCCTGCGCGATCACCGTCCCCGGCGGGAAGATGGCCGCGGCGCCCGCGGCGCGCAGGGCGTCCCAGTCGTCCGGGGGGATGACCCCGCCGACGGCGACCATGATGTCCTCGCCGCCCACCTCGGCCAGCGCCGCGCGCAGCTCGGGCACGAGCGTCAGGTGGCCCGCGGCGAGCGACGAGACGCCGACCACGTGCACGTCCGCCTCCACGGCCTGGCGGGCGACCTCGGCGGGCGTCTGGAACAGCGGGCCCACGTCGACGTCGAAGCCCAGGTCCGCGAACGCCGTCGCGATGACCTTCTGGCCGCGGTCGTGGCCGTCCTGGCCCATCTTCGCGACCAGGATGCGGGGGCGGCGGCCACGGGAGCGCGCGAAGGCCTCCACCCGCTCGTGGACCCTGTCGGCGTCCGCCGACTCCCCGACCTCGCGCCGGTACACGCCGCTGATGGTACGGATGCGCGCGGTGTGGCGGCCGAAGACGGTCTCCATGGCGTCTGAGATCTCGCCGACGGTGGCGTGCGCGCGGGCCGCGTCGACCGACAGCGCCAGCAGGTTCTCGGCCAGGCCGCCGTCGCGGGTGCCCTCGGCGGCGCGGGCGGCCGCCGCGGTCAGGCGCGCGAGCGCCGCCCGGCAGGCCTCCTCGTCGCGCTCCGCCCGCAGGCGGCGGAGCTTCTCGATCTGCTGCTCGCGCACCGCGCGGTTGTCCACCTTGAGGACCTCGATCGGGTCCTCCTGCTCCGGCCGGTACCGGTTCACCCCGATCACCGGCTGCTGCCCCGAGTCGATCCGCGCCTGGGTGCGGGCGGCGGCCTCCTCGATGCGCATCTTCGGGATGCCCTCCTCGATGGCGGCCGTCATGCCGCCCGCCTCCTCGACCTCCCGGAGGTGGCCCCAGGCGGCCCGGGCGAGATCGTGGGTGAGGCGCTCGACCGCGTAAGAGCCGCCCCACGGGTCGATGACCCGGGTCGTCCCGGACTCCTGCTGCAGGAAGAGCTGGGTGTTGCGCGCGATGCGGGCCGAGAAGTCGGTGGGGAGGGCGAGCGCCTCGTCGAGGGCGTTGGTGTGCAGCGACTGCGTGTGCCCCTGCGTGGCGGCCATCGCCTCGACGCAGGTGCGGATGACGTTGTTGAAGACGTCCTGCGCCGTCAGCGACCAGCCGGAGGTCTGCGAGTGGGTGCGCAGCGAGAGCGACTTGTCCTGGCGCGGGCCGAACTCCGACACCAGCCGCGACCACAGCAGCCGCGCGGCGCGGAGCTTGGCGACCTCCATCATGAAGTTCATGCCGATGGCCCAGAAGAACGACAGCCGCGGCGCGAAGGCGTCCACGTCCATCCCGGCGGCGGCCCCCGCGCGGATGTACTCGACCCCGTCGGCGAGCGTGTACGCGAGCTCCAGGTCGGCCGTCGCCCCGGCCTCCTGCATGTGGTACCCGGAGATCGAGATGGAGTTGAAGCGCGGCATCCGCTGCGAGGTGAACGCGAAGATGTCCGCGATCACCGTCATGGAGGGCCCGGGCGGATAGATGTAGGTGTTCCGGACCATGAACTCCTTGAGGATGTCGTTCTGGATCGTCCCGGCGAGCTTCTCCGGCGGGACGCCCTGCTCCTCGGCGGCCACGATGTAGAGCGCCATCACCGGCAGCACCGCGCCGTTCATGGTCATCGACACGCTCATGCGGTCCAGCGGGATGCCGTCGAACAGCTGCCGCATGTCCAGGATCGAGTCGATCGCCACCCCGGCCATGCCGACGTCCCCGCCCACGCGCGGGTGGTCGCTGTCGTAGCCGCGGTGGGTGGGCAGGTCGAAGGCGATCGACAGGCCCTTCTGGCCGGCCGCCAGGTTGCGCCGGTAGAACGCGTTCGACTCCTCGGCCGTCGAGAACCCGGCGTACTGCCGGATCGTCCACGGCTGGTTGACGTACATCGTCGGGTACGGGCCGCGCAGGAAGGGCGCGATGCCCGGCCGCGTGTCCAGGAAGTCCAGGCCCTCGCGGTCGGCCGGCGTGTGGAGCGGCGCGACGGGGATGTCCTCCGGCGTCGTCCAGGCGAGGGCGCCGGCGGGCACCCCCTCCTGCGCGGCCACCGCCGCGGCCCATGCCTCCCGGTCCCCGGCGGGCGACGGCGGCCCGAGCGGCACCTCGTCGAAGCGGGGGATGCTCACGGCGCCACCCCCGCGGCGTCGAGGCACTCGGCCAGCAGGGCCACGGCGTCGCCGCCCGCGTGCGCGAACGCGTCCACGTCCGCGTCGGCGCGGCGCCCGGCGAGCATCACCCGCGCGGCGCCCGCGTCGCGCAGCGCGGTTGCGGCCCCGGCGGCGCGCTCCGCGTAGACCTCGTCGCTGGAGCAGATGCAGGCGAGCGGCGCGCCGGAGGCGGCGAAGGCGGCGGCCACGTCGTCGTCCGGTCCGAGCGGCGCGCTCTCCACCGGCCGGATGCCCCCCGCGGCGAACAGGTTGGCGGCGAAGCCCGCCCGGGCCGAGTGCTCGGCCAGGCTCCCGAGGCAGGCCAGGAACACGGCGGGCCGGGTGCCGGTCGCGCGGGCGTGCCGGTCGGCCCGGGCGCGCTGGGCCTCGAACGGCTCGGCGTAGCGGTGCGGCGTCACCGGCGGGAACGGCGTGGCCGCCGGCGCGGGGAGCTCCTCCGCGGGCGGCGGCTCCTCGCCGGCGTCCGGGAACTCCGAGACCCCCGTGATGGCGTCGCGGCGGTGGGCGATGGCGGTGCGGCGCTCCAGCCAGGTCGCCTCGACGGCCCACTGCACCTCGCCCGCCTCCAGGGCGGCGACGACCCCGCCGAGGGCCTCGATGCCCTGCATCCGCGTCCATGCCTCGGCCGCGAGGTCCTCGGTGAGGCGCTCCACGAACCAGGAGCCGCCCGCCGGGTCGGCGATGCGCCCGAGGTTCGACTCGTCCATCAGCAGGCTCTGGGTGTTGCGCGCCAGGCGCCGCCCGAGGGGGGTGTCCGAGCCCAGGGCCGCGTCGTACGGCTCCACGGTCACGACCTCGGCGCCCCCGACACCGGCCGCGAACGCCGCGACCGTGCAGCGCAGCAGGTTCACCCAGGGGTCGTAGCGGGTGGTCATGGCGCGGGAGGTGATGGCGTGGACCCGCGCGGCCCCGGCGCCCGCCGGCGCGCCACTCGCCTCCGCCACCCGCGCCCACATGCGCCGCAGCGCGCGCATCGAGGCGATGGCCGGGAACTGCTGGGGCCCGGCCGCCAGGCGGAACTCGATCTGCCCGAGCGCCGCCGCCACGTCCATGCCGGCGCCGGTCAGGGCCCGCAGGTAGGCGATGCCGGTGGCGACCGCCAGCGCGAGCTGCTGGGCGTCGGAGGCCCCGGCGTCGTGGTACCGGGCGGCGTCCACCGTGATCGCGCGCACCCCACCCGGGTGGCGCGCGGCCACCTCCGCCGCGACCCGCCCCGCGTCCTCCAGGAGGCCGGCCACGTCCCCGGCCGCGCCGCCGGAGCTCGCGTGCTCGCCGATCGGGTCGAGGCCCAGCGACCCCTGCGCCTCCGCGTCGCTCACGCCGCGCTCCGCCCACAGCGCCCGGAGCGCCGCCGCCGCGGCGGGCCCGTGGGCGCCGGCGCGCAGGCCGATGGCGACGGCGTCCAGGATCACCCCGCCCAGCAGGCGGTCGAGCAGCCCCGCGTCGACGACGTCCGCGCCGCGCAGGTCCAGCAGCACCGACGAGGCCCCGTTCTCCAGTTCGTGCACCGCCCGGCCGGCGGCAGCCGCGCCGTCGCCGGCCACGAGGACCGGCTGGCGGGCGTCCCAGCGGCCGCCGGGGTGGCGTGGCCGCGAGCCGCGCGTGAAGGGGGCCAGGCCGGGCAGGCCCTCCGAGCCCGCCGCGGGGGCGTCGCCGTCGACGTAGAGGGGGGCGAGGGTCAGCCCGTCGTGGGTGGGCGTCTCCAGGATGCGCGCGAAGAGGGCGCGCACCTCGTCATCGGTGGCGTCGGGGCGGCCGCGTGTGAGCACACGCCGCACCTCGTCCATCCACCGCTCCGTGCCCGCCGCGGGGAACCCGGCGGCGAGCGGCATGGTCTCGCCGGCTGACTGGGACATCGGGGCGCCGATCCTATCGGGGGCCGCGCGCGTGCCGGGACGTTCGCACGCTGCGTAGCGTCACAGCCGGGCGGAGCCCTTTCCAGTGCTGGGTTGCGAGCGCCCTGCGGAGGAGTTGCGAAGGATGCGAACTCCTCAGCGGCCGAGGAACCGGGCGAACACCGCACCGCCCTCGCCGGGTGCCCACCCCGCGGTGACGGCGACGGTCCGCCCCCGCCGGTCGACCGCGGTGGAGATCTGCACGTACGTGCCGACCCGCATCCGCACCGTGGCGCGGCGGTAGGACGGGTCCGGGTCGCCCAGAGCCGTGACGCGGCGCATGAGCAGCCGGGTGGGTGGACGGCCCGACGGGGTCGTCGCCAGGCGCGCAAGCACGATGCGCCCGTCGGCCTGCACCGCGATGTCGCCGCCGAGGGCCGTCCGGAGCACCCCGCCGCGGCCGAAGGCGCGATCCTGCGCGCCTCCGGGCCGGAAGGCGACCACGTCGCCGGCGGCCACCAGCACCCTGTCGGGGCGCACCACCACACGGCTCGTCGACCACTCGGGCGTGACGATGCCGTCCACGTGCGCCGTCCGTGTCCGGCGGCCGGCGGCGTCGTACGTGGCGAGGGACACGGAGGCATCTCCCCGTCCGGCGACGTACGTCCGCCCGCCCCCCACCGCGACGGACCTCACGGCCGGGAAGCGGCCCGGCAGGGCTGCCCGCCCGCCGGTGCCGAACGAATGGTCCGGGGCCAGGTCCGCGGCGAGGCGCGCCACGGTCCGGCCGCTCAGCCCCCTGATGCGGCCGCGACGGTCGATCGCCTCGGGCCGGAAGGTGAACGGGAGGGCGACATCGCGCACCACGGTGCCCGACGGGGACAGGACCCGCACGCGGTGCCCAACCGGGGCGGCCGGGTCCGTCGCGTCGTACCCCAGGACGACCCCGCCGTCCGGCAGCGGCAGCACCCCCGTCCCGGCCTCCGCCCCGTCCTCGCTGAACCACGGGAACGCGTACTCGGACACCCGCCGGCCGTCGGCCGCGAAGCGGTACTGCACGCCGAACCCGCAGCCCATCGCGCAGGAGCCGAAGGCGCTGATCCCGAGCGTCCCGTCCTCGAGGATCCGGACGCCGGCGAAGGACGAGTTGCCCTCGCCTCCGGCGGGCACGGCCCCGAAGAACGTG
>JBFWPT010000039.1:0-40030 GCA_050249835.1 Thermoleophilia bacterium | reverse complement strand
GTCACCTGCTTCGACCACGGCCCCTTCGGGCCCGTCGCCGGGCCACGCCGCTTAGCTCTGGGAGCGTCGCGGCCCGGCGGACTCAGCGGCTGGGCGGTCGTACACCACGTGGACGGACGCTACTGGACCGCGAAAGCGGAGATGGCCGTCCGCTCATCAGCGGCGCATGAGTGTCAAACGTCACTCTGAGCACCTCGGTCCGGCGCCCGGCGTGGACCAGGAATGGCCCCCGAACACGAGATATCCTGCAAAAGTCCTGCAAAATCGCAGGTTGCGCCCGCCCTCTCACGGCGGTAACACGGGTTCAAATCCCGTATGCGCTACTCGCTCGTCGGAAAGCCCCGCTCAGGCGGGGTTTTCTCGTCGACGGGCGCGGGCGCCGCCCCGGATGGGATCCTCTGCGGCGACACGCCACCACCGGACCGGAGGCACACGCCCGTGCATCGCTTCTTCAAGGACGACGACTTCCAGTTCGGGGTGGAGATCGCCCTCGGCAGCTCCTACCGGGGAGGGGCCGAGCCGGGCGAGGTGCTGGCCACCATCGGCCGGGTGAAGAACGGGGACGCGGACGCCTGGGTGCGCGAGTGGGCCGCCACCGCCGACACCGTCAGGACCGCCGCCGAGGCCGCGCTCGCCGCGGGCCACCGGGTGTCCGCGCGCGCCGGCTTCCTCCGCGCCGCGACCTACTACTCGACCGCCCTCTACACCGTCGAGCACTCGAAGGAGCCCGGGCGGCGCGCGGAGCTCTGGCCGCGGCAGCGCGACTGCTGGGAGCGGGTCGTGGACCTCATGGAGCCGGCCGGCGAGCGGGTCGCCGTCCCCTACGAGGACACCACCCTGCCCGCCTGGTTCTTCCGGGCGCCGGACGCGGCCCCGGGCGAGCGGCGGCCCCTGGTCGTGATGACCAACGGCAGCGACGGCCCGACCTCGGGGATGTGGCTCCAGGGCGGGGCGGCGGCGGCGGAGCGCGGGATGCACTGGATGACCTACGACGGCCCCGGGCAGCAGTCGGCGCTCGTCGAGCAGGGCATCCCGTTCCGCCCCGACTGGGAGGCGGTGCTCACGCCGGTCCTCGACACGATGACCGCCCGGGACGACGTGGACCCGGACCGCATCGCCGTCATCGGGATCAGCCAGGCCGGCTTCTGGGTCCCCCGCGCCCTCGCGTTCGAGCACCGCGTCGCCGCCGCCGTCGTGGACCCCGGCGTCGTGGACGTCTCGACCTCGTGGACCGCGGCCCTCCCCGGCGTCATGAAGGACCAGCTCGCCGAGGGCAAGACCGCCGCGTTCGACCGCGAGATGCGCCTCGTCGAGAAGTCAGCCCCGCCACCCGCGCGACCCTCGCGTTCCGCGGGGCGCCCTACGGGCTCGACGACCCGTCCCCGTCGGAGCTCTACGAGGCGGTGCTCGCCTACCGGCTCGGCGACGAGGTCGCGAGCATCACCACGCCCCTGCTCATCACCTCTCCGGAGGAGGAGCAGTTCTGGCCCGGCCAGTCGCAGGAGCTGCACGACCGGCTCACCGGCGAGCGGGAGATCGCCGCGTTCGCCGCCCGCGACGGCGCCGCCCGCCACTGCGAGCCGCTGGCGCCCGCCCAGCGGGACGCGCGGATCTTCGACTGGCTGGAGGACCGCCTGGCCTGACGCGCCGGCGGGACCCTCAGGCGGTCGCGCCCTCCTCGCGCCGCGCCAGCCAGGGGATGCGCCGCACCGAGGACATCACCACGATCCCCACGACGAGGACCGCCGCCACCGTCCACCAGACGTCGGCGGTCGGCTCCTCCAGGGCGAAGAAGTCGCGCAGCCAGGGGATCTGGAGGCCGATGGTGAGGGCCGCCGCGAACGCGGCGACCATGGCCCAGACCCACCAGCGCACCTTCCGCTTCTCCAGGCCGCGCTCCACCTCCACGACGATCGCGAGGCCCATGCCCGTCGCGACGAGCGTCGCGGCGGTGCGGCCCTGGGCCACGACCTCGTCCAGGGGCCCCCGGGTGATGAGGTAGGCCGCGATGATCGCCGCGGCGCTGATGACCCCGGCGGGCACCACGAAGGCGACCAGGCTGCGCATGAACCCCTCCCTCCGCACCGGCCCCTCCGACGGCGCCAGGGCCAGGAAGAACGCCGGGATCCCGATCGTCAGCGTGGAGGTGATCGTCACCTGGCGGGCCAGGAAGGGGTAGGCGATCGGCGCCATGCCGAGGGTCGCGAGCACCACCGCCGAGTAGACCGACTTGGCGACGAACAGCTTCGCCACCCGGTGCGTGTTGCGGATGATGCGCCGGCCCTCGCGCACCGCGCGCGGCACCGTCGCGAAGGAGTTGGTGAGCAGGACGAGCCCGGCCACGCCCTTCGCGATCTGGCTCCCCTGCCCCATGGCGATGCCGAGGCGGGCCTCCTTCAGCGCGAGGACGTCGTTGACGCCGTCGCCGGTCATCGCGACGTAGCGCCCGCGGGCCGTCATCGCCCGCACCAGGGAGCGCTTCTGCTCCGGCGTGATGCGCCCGTAGACCGCCGTGGTCTCGGTGACGTCGCCGAGCGCCTCCGGGTCCTCCGGCAGGTCGGCACCGGAGACCGCGGGGCCGTCGGCGCCGGGCACCCCCGCCGCCATCGCCACCGCGCGGACCGTGACCGGGGAGTCACCCGAGATCACGCGCGACCGCACGCCCTCGCGGGTCAGGAACCCGACCGTGTCGGCGGCCTCGGGCCGCATCGACTCGGCCAGGATCACGATGCCGAGCGGCGCGAGGCCGTCCGGCAGCGTCTCGCCCTCCAGGGTCGTGTCCCCGCGGGTCACGAGCACCACCCGGCGGCCGGCGCCGGCCTCGTCGGCCACGCGGGCGCCGAGCGCGTCCCCCAGCGGCACGCCGTCGCGGGCCAGGACGTCCGGCGCGCCGAGCACCACGGTCCCCAGCCCCTCCACGGTGACGCCGCTCCACTTGCGCGCCGACGAGAACGGGACCTCGGCCCGGACCTGCGGCTCCGACCCCGGCACGGCCTCGCCGATGGCGGTCAGCGTCGCATTGGCGCTCGCGCTGCCCCCGACGAGCGCGGCGAGCGCCGCCCGCAGGTCGCCGTCGTCCACGCCGGGGGCCGTCTCCAGGGAGTCCACGGTCAGCCTGTTGTCGGTGAGCGTCCCCGTCTTGTCGAGGCAGAGGGTGTCGACCGAGGCGAGGCTCTCGATCGCGTTGAGCCGCTGCGCCAGCGTCCCCAGCCGGGCGAGCCGCACCGCGGCGACCGCGAAGGTCAGGCTGGTGAGCAGCACGAGCCCCTCCGGGACGAGCGGAACCAGCGCGGCGACCACCGTGGCGGCCAGCTCGCTCGTGTCCACGTCGCGGATCAGGAGCGACACGGTCAGCGCGATCGCGAGCGGGATCATCACCGCGACCGTGAGCTTCAGGATCGTGTTCACGTCCTCCTGCAGCGGGCTGAGGGACGCGCGGGTGCCGCGGGCCTCCTCGGCGAGGCGCTCGGCGAAGCTCTCGGCCCCGACCGCGTCGACCGTGAACTCGCCGGAGCCGGCGACGCAGAAGGCCCCGGAGAGGATGCGCTCGCCGGGCGGGCGGGCCACCGGGTCGCTCTCCCCGGTGAGCATCGACTCGTCCAGGGAGAGGCCGTGGGAGACGTCCACCACCCCGTCGGCGACCACCTGGTCGCCGGCCTCCACCCGCACCCGGTCGCCGACGGCCACGGCCTCCGCGGGCACCTCCTCCACCCCGCCGTCCGGCAGCAGGCGCCGCGCCTTCGGCGCCACGAGCAGCGACAGGCGGTCGAGGACCCGCTTGGCGCGGATCTCCTGGACGATGCCGATGAGGCTGTTGGCGATGATGACCCCGCCGAACAGGGCGTCCTTCGGATCGCCGAGCGTGAGCGTCAGGACGAGCAGCGCCCCGAGCACCAGGTTGAACAGCGTGAACGTGTTCTCCCAGACGATCTCGGCGTAGGAGCGGCTCCCCGCCGCGCGCCGGCGCCGCGTCACGGGGTCGGGATCACCCCGGCCCAGAGGCCTACGGCGACGATCGCCACCACCAGCAGGAGCAGCCACACGCCCCGGCGGCGCCACAACGACGGCCGCGTGCCCGCGCCGCGCGCGGTGATGCGCGTGGCGCTGACGTGCACCGGGCGGGCGCGCCCCTTGCCGGCCTGGACGGGCGCCACCGGCAGGTCGCGCACCGGCCCGTCGACGACCACGCCGAGATGGGCTGCATAGGCCCGCACGAAGCCGTTGACGAAAGCCGGATCGGGGAGCGACTCGAAGCGCCCGTCCTCGATCGCCACCAGGTAGCGCTCGCGGATCTTGGTCGCCGTAGCGCAGTCGGCGATCTCCAGCCCCTGGCGCAGGCGGGCCTCCCGGAGCCTGGCGCCGATGGCGGGCCGTTCCTCCACAGCGGGCAGCCTACGCGGGATCGGGCACGCCGTGCGGATTCCGTTCATGCTCCGGGGCCGGTGACGGACCTCGACGACCACTACGCCACGCTCGACGTGGACCCCGACGCCGGCCCCGACGAGGTGCGGGCGGCGTGGCGCTTCCTCATCACGGCCTTCCACCCCGACCGCTTCCGCGACCCGGAGCAGCGGGAGCGGGCCCAGGAGGTCACCAAGCGGGCGAACGGCGCGTGGCAGGTGCTCGGCGACCCCGCGCGGCGGCGGCGCTACGACCTGCAGCGGCGCCGGCCGGTGGTGCCGCCGCCGGAGGCGGGGCCACCGCTGCGCCGCCTCCCCTGCCCGTCGTGCGCCACCCGCTGCCGCGTGACCGACCCCGGCGGCCGCACGGTCGACCTGGTCTGCCCCGCGTGCGGTGACTCCTTCCCCGCGATGATCGGGGCCCGCTGCGTCGGCCGCCCGCGGCTGGAGCGCCGCTGGCTGGGGATGCGCCACCAGGCCGTCTTCGCGGACGCGCGCGGCGAGCGGAGCAGCGTCGAGTTCCGGCGCCTGCCGGCCGAGCTCGCCCTGGCCGAGGGGGAGCTCATGTCCGTCGTCTTCTCACCCCGCCGGGGGCGGCCGGTCTACGCGATCGTCCACGACGGCACGCTCGACATCGGGTGGCGGGTCGGCTGACCCCCTGCGTCACCGCCGCCGGGGGCCCACCGTGATCCGCACCGTGTCCCGCAGCGCCGCGGTGGCCCGCGCCGAGATGACGTAGGTGCCGCGGGCGCGCATCCTCGCCGTGACCGCCCGGGGGAACCGGATGGTGGTGAGGCCGCGGCGCGCGCGCACCCGGAAGCTGCCGATCGGCTTCACCCGGTCGGCCCGCCGCACCGTCACCCGCACGGCCATCGCCGCCGGCACCCGCACGCGCAGCGCCGGGGTGGCGCCGGAGGCGAGACGGGCGGGAGCCACGAGGGTCAGCTTCCGCGACCCCGGCGTGGTGCCGAGCGCCGGGATGGAGGGGGTCACGGTCACGGCGCGCGCCCCGCTCTGCGACTGGTTGCCGAGGCCGTCGACCGCGACGACCTGCCAGGTGTGCGTGCCGCGGTTCATGGTCACCCGCGCCGAGGTCGCGGTGCCGGGCACGGTGGCCACCGCGACCCCGTCCACGAGGACGCGGTACGAGGCGACGCCGGTGAGCGCGTCCTGGGAGGCGCCCCAGGAGAGGTCGACGGCCGGGCCGGGGACGCGGCCGGCGGCGGCCGGGGACTGCGGGACCGGCGCGGACGGCGGGGTCCGGTCCACCGTGAGGGTGCGGGGCGGCGTGCTGCGGGCGTTGCCCGACGCGTCGCGGGCGACGACGGCCCAGCTGTGGGCGCCGTCCTCGACGGAGTACGCGGCCGAGCGCGACGACGGGCCCGTGCCGGCCACCTGGCGGCCGTTCAGCATCAGGGCGTAGGACGCGACGCCGCTGCCTGCGTCGCCGGTCGGGCTCCACGAGAAGACGAGCGGGGCGCGGCTCGCGGTGGCGTGGCCGTCGGCGGGGGCGATCGTGCTGAAGGCGTCCGGCGGGGTCGTGTCCGGCCCGATCCCGGTACCGGCGACCGTGAGCGCGCCGGACATGGACAGGCGGCGCCCGGAGGTGGTGCGGCCGGCGAGCGCGAGCACGGGGTCGCCTCCCCCGGTGAGCGCGGCGCGGAGCTGCCACGGGGCCAGGGCGGGGTGCATGCCGAGCACGACGGCGGCGACGCCGCTCACGTGCGGCGCGGCCATCGACGTGCCCGACTTCCAGCCGTACGCCGACGTGGGCACCGTGCTGAGGATGTCCTCGCCCGGGGCGCCGATGTCCACCTGGGCCGCGCCGTAGTTGGAGAAGGACGCGAGCCCGTCGGAGGGCGTCGTCGCCGCGACGGCCACGATGTTGGTCGCCGGGCAGTTGGTCGGCCAGTTGCCGACGACGTCGTTGTCGTCGCCGATGCCGTCGTCGCCGCCGTTGCCCGCCGCGGCCACGAACAGCACGCCGGCGTCGCCCGCGATGGCGATCGCGTCGCACAGCGGCTGGGAGTAGCTCTCCCCGCCCCACGAGGCGTTGATGATGTCGGCGCCCTCGGCGGTGGCGTACTGGATGGCGACGATCGCGTCGGAGGTGTAGCCGCCTCCGGGCTTCAGGAACTTGAGCGGCATGATCCGCGCGTTGTGGGACACGCCGGCGACGCCGCTCGCGTTGCCGCGCGTCGCGGCGATCGTCCCGGCGACGTGCGTGCCGTGGCTGTCCCCGTCGATCGCGCTGTAGAGCGTCGAGTTGTCGTCGTAGAAGTTCCAGCCGTGGACGTCGTCGACGCGGCCGTTGCCGTCGTCGTCCAGGCCGTTCGCGACCTCGCCCGGGTTCTGCCAGAGGCGCGCCGACAGGTCCGGGTGCGCCGTCTGCACGCCCGTGTCGATGACCGCCACGACCACCTGCCCCGCGCCGCCGGTGGCGTCCCACGAGGACGGGGCCCCGATCAGGGGGAGCGCCCACTGCGACCCGTAGTACGCGTCGTCCGGGATCTCCGCGGGGTGGAGGCGCCCGTCGAGCTCGACGTCCCGGACGGCCGGCTCGTCGCGCAGCAGCCGCTCCGCCTGGGCCAGCGTCACGTCCGCCGGCAGCGCGTACGCCCGCCACCCGTCCACGAGCGGGCGCACCCCGTCCGCGTCGAGGGCGCTGCGCACTTCGGCCCGCTCCGCCGCCGGCGCGCCGGGGTCGACGCGCACGAGCACGGAGTCGCTGCGCTCGGCGGCCGACGCGGACTGGACCGTCGCCGACAGCGACAGGACCGTGAGCGCCCAGGCGGCGGCCGCGCGCCGGGTGCGGCGCGCGTCGCGCAGGGGCCGTTCTCCCTCTGCGGGTGCGTGGTGCGGCATCAGACGGCCTGGCCTCCCTGCCGGTTCGCCTGGGTTCGGCCCGCCCCGGTGGCACCCCCGCCTGCGGACGGGGAGTGGGGCGGTGTGGACTAGGTATCGGCAGCACCCGTCCGGAGGACAACCCCCCTCGGGCGACCGCGGCGCTCAAGGTCCGGGCCGCTCCTGCCGATGACACCCGGGAGGACCCACCAGCGAGGTTCCCGATGCCCCACGTCACCGGCATCGTCACCGCCGGGATACCCGAGGCCACCCGCACGGCCCACGCCCTCATCCACCGGGGCGCGGAGGCCGGGATCGTCGTCGCCGCCGGCGCGCGGGCCGATGCGGCCCGTGCGGAGCGCCTGCCCGAGGCCCACGAGGGCACCGAGGTCGCGACCCGCGACCCGCGGCAGGGCGCGGGCGGCGGGCACCGCGGCCACGCCGGCGCAGGCCGCCGCGACGAGGACCCTCCGGACCTCCAGGACGCCGGCTCGGGCGGCCTGGTGGACCTCCAGGCCTAGGTCACTCCCCGGGGGACTGGAGCCGCGCGGCGAAGAAGGCGCGGATCGCGTCGCGCCCTCCCTCGGTCGCCGCCTCGGCGAAGCGCGCCGCGAGCGTCCCCCCGGGGCGGTCCTCGAGGCGCACGACGTCCGCCTCCAGGGCGTGCCAGCCCATCTCGGCCAGCTCGATCTCGATGCGCACCTGGGCCGCGGACGGGAAGTCCGTGCCGGCGAGCAGGATGCCGCCCTCGCTGAGGTTGACGCTCTGGGCCTCGACGACCTCGCCGTCGGCGGCGACCACCCGCGCGGGCAGCTCGACGTCGGTGCGAGGGTGGGCCCGCCTGTCGTCCTGCGGCTCCGGATCTGCCATGTCGCCCCCCAAGGTGCCCCCGCCGTGACCGGATCGGCGCGATGCTAGCGGAGCGGTCGGCGGGACCGACAGGGGGAGGGCCCTCTCGTAGACGATCCGGTCCCCGCCGGGGCCGAGGTACCCGGGCTCCGGCACGCCCCGGAAGCCGAGCCGCTCGTGGAAGCGCCGGGACGCCGTGCGGTCCGGCGCGGCCAGCGCGCGCACCCGGCGGCAGCCGCGCGCCGCGGCGCGTGCGCAGAACTCCGCGTACAGGCGCTCCCCCGCCCCCCGCCCGCGCCATCCGGGGGCCACGACGTGCATGTGCACGTAGGCGAGGTCGGGCTCGCTCTCGCTGACCAGGCCGAGCAGGAACCCGGCGGGCGCGCCACCGGGCTCCTCCATCCACACCCCGGACGGCCCGAGCTGGTCGAAGAACAGCCGGTGCATCACGAGCCCGACCGGGTGGCCGAACCAGTCGTCCACCACGTCCCGGGCCCGGGCGTAGTCCGCCGCCCGCAGGGGGCGGCAGGCGAGCCCGGCCGCGTCCACGGCGCTCAGGCGGCGGGCGTCCTCACTCGGGCGTGTGGGCCGACCGCGCGACGTAGTCCTCGACGAGGAGGAGGTTCCGCTCCCCGGCCCGGCGGGTGACCGCCAAGAGCTCGCCGATCGTGGAGACCTCCTCCACCTGCTCGGTCACGAACCACTGCAGGAAGGTGTTGGTGGCGTGGTCGTGGCTCTCGGAGGCCAGATCCACGAGGCGGTGGATGTTGTCCGTGACCGCCTCCTCCCACTCCAGGGAGGCGGAGACGGCCTCCTCGGCGCTCTCGAAGGTCGGCTTCGGCGCCGCGAGCCCGGGGATGACGACCGGGCCGCCGACGTCCTGGATGTAGTCGAGGAAGCGCATCGCGTGCGCGTGCTCCTCCGCCGCCTGGGCGGCGAAGAACTTCGACAGCTCGGGCAGCCCCTCGGCGTCGAAGTACGAGGAGATCGACAGGTACTGGAGGTGGGCCTCCAGCTCGCGGCCCATCTGGGCGTTGAGGGCGTCGACGACGGTCTTCGGAACGGACATCAGGGCTCCTTCGGGGACTCGGGCGAGTCTATTGCACCGTCCGGCGGCGGCCGGACCGCGATCGCGTCCGCCCTCGACCGGCGGCGGGCCGTCCCCCCCGGACGGGGGATCGCATCCGCGTCGCGCCAGCGGATATCGTGCCCGCGTCCTCATCCCAAGGAGTATCGGAAATGCCTCTCCTACGTCGCCGGTCGCTCGCCGCCGGCCTGGCCGCCATCGGGGCGACCGCCATCATCGCCGGATGCGGCGGTGGCTCGGACACCCTCAGCGCCGAGGAGTTCCGGTCGCAGGCCGACGCGATCTGCGCCGACGCGAACCGCGAGATCGAAGCGCTCGCCGAGCCCACCAGCCCCGACGGATACGTCGCGTACATCCGGTCCGCGCTCCCGATCCAGCAGGGCCAGCTCGACAAGCTGAAGGCGCTGGAGCCGCCGGAGGACCTGCAGGCCTCGTTCGACACCGGCGTCACGGCGATCGAGCAGCAGATCACGGCGATCCAGGGCGCCGCCGACCGCATCGAGGCGGGTGAGGACGCGCAGACGGTCATCGCCGAGGTGGACCCCCAGATCGACGCGCTCAACGAGCAGTCCGACGCGGCGGCGCAGAGCCTCGGCCTGACGGTCTGCGGCAGCGACCAGGGGGACGAGCCGACGACGACGGCGACGACGGCCACCGCGCCGACCGCGCCGACGACGCCGACCACCCCGACGGAGACCACGACCGACACCGGCACCACCGGCGCGGGTGACGCCGCGGCGTACCTCGCCGACGTCCAGGCGGCCGCGGGCGCGCTCCAGGAGTTCGGGACCCTGCTCCAGAGCACCACCGGGCTCGACGACCTCCGGGCGAAGATCCCCGAGGCCCAGGCCTCGCTGGACACCTTCGACGAGGCCATCGGGAACCTCGACGGCTACACCCTCCCGGTCGCGCAGCTCGAGGAGCAGCGCGCCGGCCTGGCCCGCACCGGCCCCGCGGTGAGCGACGTCCTGCGCCGCTTCCTCGACGCGGCCAGCCAGGGCGACCTCGCGGCCGTGCAGGCCCTCGTCCCCGAGGTCACCAGCACCATCGGCGAGTTCCAGGCGGCGGCCACCGGGGGCTGATCCCCCCGCACCCGCGCGGCATCAGGAGCCCGGCCCGGCGACCACCGCGGGCCGGGCTCCGTCGTTCCACCGTGCACTTGCAGCTGGTCGACGGCGTCCAAGTGCACACCGGGGACACGCGCCGGCCACGGCGCGCCCCGGGGCCTCAGCGCCCCCGGCGCGCCTTCTCGGAGCGGCTCGCGCCGACGATGAAGGCCGTCGCGACCGCGCCCCAGAAGATCCCGTAGGACAGCCCGCGCAGGATGGGCTGGTTCAGGAACACGATGTGGATGAACCACAGGACCAGGCTCGCGACGGGGAGCAGGAGCGCGATCTGCATCCCGATGTGGAGGTCCTCCCACCACCGCAGCCAGGCGGGCGGGGTGCGGGCGGGGGGCGGGCTCACGCCACCGAGGATACGCCCGCCGCCGGGGCGCGCGCGTCCCTATGATCCCGCCGGTGACGGGGCGATCGTCATCCGACCTGGAGCTCGTCCGCGACTGGATGGGCACCCTGGCCGACCTCGGCGGGGCCGCCGGGATGCTCGGGTGGGACCGCGAGACGCTCATGCCGCCTGCCGGCGCCGAGGGGCGGGCGTTCCTGATGGGCACGCTGGCCGCCCTCCACCACCGGGAGCTGGTCCGGGAGGACGCCGGCGACGCGCTCGCCGCGCTCGCGGACGATGACGGCCTCTCCGCCGACGACGCGGCCGCCGTGCGGCTCGCCACCCGCGCCCGCGACCGCGCGGTGCGGGTGCCCGAGAGCCTCGTCCGCGAGATCAGCGAGGCGAGCTCCCGCAGCCTCACGGCATGGGGCGCGGCCCGGGAGGCGGACGACTACGGCGTCTTCGCCGGCCCCCTCGCCACCCTCGTCGGGCTGAAGCGCCAGGAGGCGGAGGCGATCGGCGTCGGCGACGAGCCCTACGACGCCCTCCTCGACGAGTTCGAGCCGGGCGCCCGCGCCGCCGACCTGGAGCCGGTCTTCGCCGGCCTGCGCGAGGCCCTCACCCCCCTGGTCGCCGAGGCCGCCGCGCGCCCCGCCCGCACGCTGCCGGAGCGCGAGTGGCCCTTCGAGGGCCAGATCGCGCTGGCGCGAGAGGTCGCGGAGCTCCTCGGCTTCGACATGGCCGGCGGCGTCATCACCACCTCCGTCCACCCCTTCACCGGCTCCCCCCACCGGGGCGACGTCCGCTTCACCACGCGGTTCGAGATCGGCACCCCCGTGAGCGGGCTCAGCGCGGTGATGCACGAGCTCGGCCACGCCCTCTACGAGCAGGGCTTCCCGGGCGAGGCGGTCCGCACGCCGGTCCACGACGCCCCCTCCCTCGGCGCGCACGAGTCGCAGTCGCGCTTCTGGGAGAACCAGGTCGGCCGCTCGCCCGCCTTCTGGGAGCGCATCGAGCCGATCATGCGCCGCCTGTTCCCGGACGCGATGAAGGGCATCGACCCGGCGCTGCTGCACGACTCGGCGCAGGTCGTGCGCCCCTCCCTCATCCGGGTCGAGGCGGACGAGGTCACCTACAACCTGCACATCGCCCTCCGCTTCGGCCTGGAGCTCGCGCTGATGCGCGGCGACCTCACGGTCGGCGACCTGCCCGGCGCCTTCGCCGACGGCATGGAGGAGATGCTCGGCGTCCGCCCGCCCACCACCACCCTCGGTGCGATGCAGGACATCCACTGGGCCGACGGGCTCTTCGGCTACTTCCCCACCTACACCCTCGGCAACCTCTACGCGGCCCAGCTCGCGGAGGCGGCCGAGGAGGCCCTCGGGGGCATCGACCGGGCGGTCGCGAACGGCGATTTCGCCGCCATCCTGGGCTTCATGCGCGACCGGGTGCACCGCCACGGCGCGCGCCGCCCCACCCGGGAGCTGATGCGCGAGGCCACCGGCCGCGAGCTCGGCCCCGACGCCCTCATCGCCCACCTGGAGCGCTCCTACCTGCACCGCTGACCGCGGGGCGGGGCGACGGGCCGTGGCGCGCCGGTGGAGACGGCGGCGCGCGGGGCCGATACCGGAGGGGTGCGCCCCCTCCCGCCCCGCACCGGCCGCCGCGCGCTGTGCGCCTGCCTGGCCGCGCTGGCCGTCGCCCCCGCGGCGCACGCGGTGCCCGACGCCGAGACCGCCCGCGCGGAGCGCGACGCCCTCGCCGCCCAGGAGCGGGCCTTGGAGCGCCGCATCGCCCGCGACCGAGGCGCCCTGGCCGAGGAGCGCGCCCGCCTGGACCGCGCGCGGGAGCGCCACGCCGCGGCCCTGACGGCGGTGGAGCGGCGGCTGCGCGCGCTCTACGCCAGCCCCGACCCCAGCCCGGTCATCGAGGTCATCATGGGCGGCGACCTAGGCGAGGCGCAGGCGCGGATCGACCTGCTGGAGGCGCTCGGGCGCAGCGACCGCGCCATGGTGCGCGGCTACCGCCGCTCGGCCGAGCAGCTGCGCGCCGCCGAGGCCGAGACGGTCCGCGGCACCGACGACCTCGTGCGGGAGCGCGCCGGCATCGCCGAGCGCCTGGAGCGGGCCGAGGCCGTCGTCGCCGAGGCCGAGGAGCGCGAGGAGAGGGAGCGCGAGGCCGCGGCCGACGCCGCCGCCCTCCCCGCCCTGGGCGGCGGGCTCACGGTCTCCACCCAGTTCGGCGTCCCGGTCGCCACGACCGCCGCCGGCGAGGAGGAGGACGACGCCGCCGCGGACGAGGACGACACGCCGGAGCGCGGCCTGCCCGCCGACCTGCTGCGCGGCCGCGGCCTGCCCGGCGCCGCCCCGCGTGACGCCGCCACGGGCGACCGCATCGACACGGCCCCCGCGCCGGCCGGCCCGGACGCCTCGCGCGCCCACCCCGGCATCGGCGCCGTGGGTCCCGTCGCGAACGGCGGGCGCCTGCCGGCGCGGCTCCCCACCTTCACGGCCGTGGCCGGCTGGTACGGCCCCGGCTTCACCCGCGCCCGCATGGCGAGCGGGGAGCCCTACGACCCGGCCGCGTTCAGCGCGGCGTCACGCACCCTCCGCCTCGGCACGATGCTGCGCGTCGCCTACGGCGGGCACGCGGTGACCGTGCGGGTCAACGACCGCGGCCCCTACGTGAAGGGCCGCGACCTCGACCTCTCCCAGGCCGCCGCCGCGGCGCTGGGCCTGCCGGGCGTCGGCACGGTCACCGTGCAGATCCTGCCCGGCTACGCGCAGCGGGCCTGACCACCCTCCCGTGTATTGCGGAACTCCGTAACTCCGGAGTAACGTAGCGGCGTGGACGCCGACGAGCTCGCAGGGGTCGTCACCGCGCTCGCCGCCCGGGTGGCGGCGCTCGAGGAGCGGAGCGCGCCGGGCCGGGCCGCCGGCACCGACGACCTGGCGCTGGTGCGCTCCCTCATGGACGAGGTGCTGGGGGGCGGCGGCGGTGCGCCGGAGGACGGCGCCCTCCTCTACGCCGGTGCCGGGCAGGGCCCGGACGGGGTCGTCGCCTGGCAGATGAACCGCCGCTGGACCGAGCTCGCCGCGGCCGAGCCGGCGCCGGTCGCCGCCGTCCTGGCCGCGCTCGGCAGCCCGCAGCGCGTCCAGGTGCTGCAGGTGCTCCTCCGGGGGCCGGCCACGACATCGGAGATCGGCGAGCGGCTCGGGGGGCCCTCGTCCGGCGGGCTCTTCCACCATCTGAAGGAGCTGATGGCCGCGGGCCTCGTCCACCAGCCGCGCCGGGGGGCCTACGCCGTCCGGCCGCAGCACATGGTCCCCATCCTCGCCGTCCTCGCCGCCGCCATCGACCTCGGCGGGCCGCAGGGGCCCGAGGGCGGCTGACCTCGTGCCCCTGCGCCCGGAGCTCGTCGCGTTCCGGGAACGGCACAACCCGCCGGCCGCCGCCGGCGCGCTCGTCGACCGCGACGGCCTCGTCGAGGCCTGCCACCTCGGCGTGCGCGTCCGGGGCGGGGCCGATCCGGTCCGCCCGGACGACGCATGGCACATCGGCTCCTGCGGCAAGGCGATCACCGCCCTGCTCTACGCCCGCCTCGTGGAGCGCGGCGACGCGGCATGGGGGGCGGCGCTGCCCGAGCTCCTCCCGGACCTCGCCGGCGGGATGGATCCCGGCTGGGCCGCGATCACGATCGACGACGTGTTCGTCTCCCGGTCGGGGCTCCCGGCGAACCTGACCCGGTCGCAGATGCTCGCCGCCTGGGAGGACCCCCGGCCGCTCCCCGATCAGCGCACCGAGGTCGCGGCCCGGGCCCTGGCCGCGCCGTCGCGCTGCCCGGGGCGGTTCGTCTACTCGAACCTCGGTTACGTCGTCATCGGCGCGGCGATCGAGCGGGTCACCGGGCTCCCGTACGAGGAGGCGCTCGCCCGTCACGTCCTGGAGCCGCTCGGAGCCGCCTCGGCGGGGTTCGGGCCCCCGGACGGGCCGTGGGGGCACGGCGGGCGGATGCTGGCCCTCGGCCCGCTCGGGCTGGTGGACCTCGCGCGGGGGGCGCCCGCCGACCCCGCCTCGGCGCGATCCGACAACCCTCCCGTGCTGGGCCCGGCCGGGCGCCTGCACCTGACGGTCGCCGACTGGGCCGCGATCCAGCGGGTCTTCCTCGCGGACGGGGACGGCTTCCTCGCGCCCGCGAGCGTCCGGCGGCTGCTGACCCCCGCCACGGGCCGCGGTCAGCGGCACGCGCCGGGCTGGGCGCCCGCCGACAGCCTGGGCGACGCCTCCTTCGCGCAGCAGGGCTCCAACACCTACTGGACGGCGACCGCGGTGATGAACCGGGCGCGCACCCGGACGGCGCTGGTGGTGGTCAACGAGGGCCGGGCACGGCTGCTCCGGACGACCCCGGCCCTCGCCCTGCGCCTGCTCGGCGCGGGCGATCTCCCCGTGGGCTGAGCCCGAGGGCCGTCAGGCCGCCGCGGCGTCGACGACGGCGGACGCGAGCGCGACCGCCTCCGCGCGGATGAGGCCGCCGCCGGTCAGCGACCGCCACGTCGAGAACGCCAGGGCGTGGCCGAGCGCGGCGCGCAGCACCTCGCCGCGGCGGCCACGCGCGGGGCGCCCCGCCGCCAGGACCCCGGCGGCCTCGTCGAGGAACGCCTCGAAGGGGACCACGGCGTCGCGGGCGAAGTCGACGAGGGCCGCGTCGCGGAGGACGTTGCCGAACATGGGCGCCGTACGCTCGTAGTAGGCGTAGAGCTCGTCGAGACCCCGCGCCAGCCGGGCGCCCGGGTCGTCGACGGCGCGCCAGGCGTCCAGGTCCGGCCACGGGTGGGCCGCGAAGTAGTGGCTCGAGCAGGCCTCGAACAGGTCGGCCTCGGTCGCGAAGTGGCGATAGAGGGTCCGCCGCTCCACGCCCGCCCGCTCGGCGACCGCGCTCAGCGTGGTGCGGGCGGGCCCGACCGTGCCGTGCAGCTCGATGGCGGCCTCCGTGATGCGCAGGTGGGTCTCGGCCACCTGCTCGGCGCGCTTCCGCAGCTCGTACTTCCGCCTGGGGGGATTTTCGTGACTCATCAGCGTGTCGCGGATATTGACACATCGCGCGGGCCGGGGGTAGGGTCGCCCCACTTCAGGACACAGGTATGTGTCGTCAAATACATCGGAAGGAGCACGCCATGTCCACGACCACCCCCGAGCAGGTCCTCGCGACCATCGTCCGCGGGATCAACACCGGCGACCTCGAGTCGCTCACGCCCCTCTACGAGCGCGGCGCGGCCTTCGCCACCCAGCCGGGCGACCTCGCCCACGGGCCGCAGGGCGTCCGCGGCGCGCTGGCGGGCTTCATCGCGATGGACGGCGTCCTCGACCTGGAGGTGGAGCGCGTCCTCGAGGTGGACGACCTGGCCCTCGTCACCGGCACCTGGTCGTTCGAGGGCACGTCGCCCGGCGGGGAGCCGGTGAGGCTCGCCGCGAGCAACGCGGACGTCCTCCGACGTCAGCCCGACGGCACCTGGCGCTTCGTCATCGACAACCCGTGGGGGACGGCCTGAGCGGCCCGCCGGATCACCGGGCCGCGGCGGGCGTCGCCCGGCGCCGCGTCCGCGGCCGCGCCGGCTCCAGCAGGGCCCGGGCGCGCAGGGCCGCGCCCACGATGCCGGCCTCGTTGCGCAGCGTGGCCGGCACGATGGGCGGGCGCGCGGTCAGCAGGGGCACGAACTTCTCGTGGCGCTTTGAGATGCCGCCGCCCAGGATCACGAGGTCCGGCCAGATGAGCTGGTCCACCCGGTGCAGGTACTCGTCGAGCAGCGGCGCCCACTCGGAGTAGGAGAGCTTCTTGCGCTCGCGGGCGCCCGAGGAGGCCCGCCGCTCGGCGTCCTTGCCCCGGATCTCGATGTGCCCGAGCTCGGTGTTGGGCACCAGCACGCCGTCCACGAACAGCGACGAGCCGATCCCGGTGCCGAGCGTGAGCACCAGGATCACGCCCTTCACGCCCTTGCCCGCGCCGTAGCGCACCTCGGCCAGGCCGGCGGCGTCCGCGTCGTTGAGCACGACCACCGGGCGCCCGATCGCCTCGCTGAAGAGATCCGCCGCGGGCTGGCCGATCCACGAGCTGTCGATGTTGGCCGCCGTCATCACCCGGCCGCCCACGATCGCCCCCGGCACGCCGATGCCGACCGGCCCGGAGTCGCGCGGAAGGCTCCGCACCACCTCGGCGGTCACCGCCACGACGTCGGCCGGCTTCGCCGGCAGCGGCGTGTCGAGGCGCACGCGGTCGCCGATGAGCGCGCCGCGGCGGGAGTCGACCACGCCCCCCTTGATGCCGCTGCCGCCGATGTCCACCCCGATCAGGCCCTTCACGCCGGCACCGCCTCGTCGTCGTAGGTCAGGAGGGACAGGACGTCCCGCTCCGCCAGGGCCTCGCGCCCGGGCAGGAAGGTCAGCTCCACGATCACGGCCACCCCGACGACGATCCCGCCGAGGTCCTCCACCAGCTCGCACGCCGCCCGGGCCGTGCCCCCCGTGGCGAGCAGGTCGTCGTGCACCAGCACCCGCATCCCCGGGCGGACCGCGTCGCGGTGCATCTCCACCGCGTCGATCCCGTACTCCAGGGCGTACTCGCGGCGCACGGTCTGGTGGGGCAGCTTCCCGGTCTTTCGGGCCGCCGCGAAGCCGACGCCGAGCGACGACGCCAGCGCGCCGCCCAGCACGAACCCGCGGGCCTCCACCCCGACGACCAGGTCCGGGGTCCTGGGGGCGCCCCACTCGGCCATGGCGCCCACCGCCGCCGCCAGGGCGTCGCCGTCCTGGAACAGCGGCATCAGGTCGTAGAAGAGGATCCCCGGCTTCGGGTGGTGCGGGATCCGCCGGATGGCGGAGTCGAGCCGGTCGTCCCGCGTCACGGGTTGGCGATCTGCCGCAGCTCGGAGATCAGCATCAGGTGGCGCATGTGGGACGCCAGCGCCGCGAGGTTCTCGAGCGCCTCCAGGGCCTCGCGCCGCCGCTCGGGGTTGCGGGAGCGCAGCCCGACGGTGAGGAGCTGCTCCAGCAGGCCCGCCTCGCGCTCGGCGGCGACGCGGAAGATGCGCAGGTGGCGTGGCTCGACCCCGTAGGACGCGAGCTCCAGGGCCGTCTGCACGACCTCGCGGTCGGTGTCGTCGTACCCGCCGCCGTTCTCCTCGCCGATCAGCCCGTACTCCCCGAGCGCCTTCAGCAGGGTCGCGGGGGCGCCGGTGGTGGAGAGGATCTCGTCGGCGGTGTACCGCCGGGTGGGCGCCGGCTCGGCGAGCTGCGCCCGCTTGAGCTGCTTGGCCTGGTTGGCGACGCTGAACGCCCCGCTCGTGCTCGACTCGAGCTCCTGGCGGATGACGCGCAGGGGCAGGAACTCGTCGCGCTGCAGGCGCAGGATGGTGCGCAGGCGCTCCACCTCGAGCGGCGAGTACAGCCGGTAGCCGCCGGGCGTCCGCTGGGGCGTGACCAGCCTCTGGTCCTCGAGGTAGCGGATCTTCGAGATCGAGATCGACGGGAAGTCCGCCTTCAGCAGGTCGCAGACCGCGCCGATCGTCATGCCCGTCGCGCGTGCGGCGGGGTCGTCCTCGGGGAGGAGGCTCGGCTCGGTCACCCGACCAGGAACGTCAGCCGGAACTTCCCGATCTGCAGCTCGTCCCCGTCCTCGAGCCGCTCCTCGGCCGCGATGCGGCGCCGGTTGACGTAGGTGCCGTTGAGGCTCCCCAGGTCGCGCAGCGCGACCCCCTGCGGACCGGTCGTGATGACCGCGTGGTTGCGCGACACCGTGACGTCGTCGAGGAAGACGTCCGCCGACGGCTCACGCCCGATGGTCACCTCGTCGCGGTCGAGCGTGAACACCGCCCCCGGGGGGCCGCCGGCGCGGACCGCGAGCGTCGGGCCCTCGATCGTCGGGCCCTTCCACTCCCCGGTCTCGGCCTGCTCGTCGCTGATCGCCAGCGGGCCGGTGATCTCCCCCGTCCCCTGGTTCTCCACGATGAGCAGCGCCCCGCAGCGCCCGCAGTACTTGTGGGCCTCGCTCTGGTGGAACCCGCACTCGGGGCAGTACACGGCCCCCGCCTCTCCCCGCCCGGTCTAGTCGCGCTCGAGGGCTTCCAGGTCGGGCAGCCGCCCGGCCAGGATCTTCGACAGCGCGTCGACGTCCACCACCGACAGCGCCCCCTCGTCGCGGCCCTTCAGGCGGCCGACGAGCTCCGTCTTGAGCAGCTCGATGCGCGCGTGCAGGAGGCGCCGCTGCTTCGAGACCTCCAGCTCCTCCGCGGTGAGCTGGCGGATCATCTCCTTCAGCTCCTCGTCGCTGAGAGTGCTGAGGTCGGGCTGGACGTCCATCGGGCTTCCTCCTCGGGGTAGCAGGGAGCATAGCGGCCCGGAGGGCAAACCCTCAGGGCAGGGTCGAGGCCCGTTGCGCGCGCAGCTCCCCGGCGGCGATCCGGGCGTAGTTCAGGAACGTGGCGACGGACAGGACCACGGCCGCCCAGAAGATGACGTCCACCCACGCCTGGTCGAGCAGCATCGCCCCGCCGGTGCCCACCATCGCGAGGGCGGAGGAGATCTTCCCGGCCATGTCGACGCGCATCTCGATGCCCCGGCGCATGAGCAGGGCATAGGCCAGCACGATCAGGACGTCGCGGGCGATCAGGATGGCGGGGCCGGTCCAGTGGAACCGCCCCAGCAGGATGAGACCCACGAGGCCCACGATCACCAGCAGGCGATCGGCGAGGGGGTCCACGATGCGCCCGAACCGGCTCTCGGCGTGCCAGCGTCGGGCCAGGTACCCGTCGAGGAGGTCGGTCGCGCCCACGAGGCCGAACAGGAGGCCGGCCCAGGGCGCCGTCGGCCCCTCGGCGGTGGCCAGCATCCACAGCAGCACCGGGAGCGCCGCGAGGCGCAGCAGGCTGAGGGCGTTCGGTATCCGGCGCCGCATCGGCGCCCATCCTGCCCGCTCCGGGGTCAGGAGTGCCCGGCGAGGACCCCGTCGGGGTCGAGCCGGCGCCGCACCGCGGCCAGGCGGGCCCCGGTCTCACCGGGCCAGCAGCGAGCCGCGACCCCGGCCGTGAGGGGGCCCGCGAAGTTCGGGTTCATGCCGCCGTGGAGGCACCCGTCGAGCGTCGCCCCGAGGGCGGTGAGGCCGGCCGGCGCCTCCGCGAACCGGGACGGGTCCAGGCAGACGGCCGTCATCACGTACGACGCGCCACGGCCCGCGACGGCGGAGCCCTCCGGCACGTCCTGGGCCGTCGCGCCCGCGATGTGGCGCACCTCCATCCCGATGAAGGGCGACGTGTCCGCGCCGCCCACCACCGTGGCGAGCATGGTGTCGGCCAGCCGGAAGTCGATGCGGTCGAGCAGGTCCCCACGCACCCAGGCGGTGACGGGCTCCTCGGGGTCCTGGTGGATCATCGCGACGTCGGTGAGGGCCATCGGGCCCACCCCGTCGTGCGCCACCGGCGCGAGCGCCCGCAGCGGCGCGGCGAGGGCCTCCCCCTCCTCGGGGGGCCCGGCGAACGCGAAGCGCACCATCAGGACGAACGGCGGGGCGTCGGGCACCGGGGGCCGCACGAGCAGGACGCTGGTGGTGACGCGGGGGTCGGCGTCCTGGACCCAGTCCACCCAGCCGCGGAGGGCGGCCTCGGCCTCGCCGGGGCCGAACACCAGGTTGCCCGCATACAGATGGGGCACGGCATCGAGGTGCAAGTGCACATCGGTGACGACGCCGAGCCCGCCGCCCCCGCCCCGCAGGGCCCAGAGCAGCTCCGCGTCCCCGTCGGGGGCCGCGCTCACGACCTCGCCGGCGCCGGTCACGACGGTCGCCCGCAGCAGGCGGTCGCTGCCGAAGCCGTTGGTGCGGGCCAGCGGGCCCAGGCCGCCGCCGAGCAGGAAGCCCACGACGCCCACGAGCGGCGACGAGCCGGTGGAGGGCGCCAGTCCGTGAGGGGCGGCCGCGGCGATGACCGGGCCCCACGGGGACCCGCCCCCGATCGTCGCGGTCCGGGCGCCGGGATCGATCGATACGCCGTTCAGGCGCCGCGTGGAGATCACGAGGCCCGCCCCGTCCTGCGTCTCCCCGTGCCCGGTGGCGAGGACGCCGGCCCGGAGGCCGTTCTCGCGGGCGAAGCGCATGGCCTGGGCCACGTCGTCAGTGGACGTCGCGGCGACGACCAGCTCGGGCGTGCGGGTGATGCCGAGGTTGAAGCCCGTGAGCTCCTCGGTGTACCCCGGGTCGCCCGGCGCGGCGACCGGACCCGCCACACGCGCGGCGAGTGCGTCCCGGAGCTCGCTCATCGGTGCGGTACCTCCAAATCGGGGCGAGAGGATTTGAACCTCCGACCGCCCGGCCCCCAGCCGGGTGCGCTACCAGGCTGCGCCACGCCCCGTTCGATCGCCCACTGTACCGCAGCCCGGCGGGCATGTCGCGCCCGGCCGTGGTCGTTAGAGTGCGCCGCCGATGGCCAAGGCTCCCATCCTCGCCTCGCGAACCGAGGACTTCCCGCAGTGGTACCAGGACGTGGTCGCCAAGGCCGAGATGGCCGAGAACGGCGCCGCGCGCGGCACCATGGTCATCCGCCCGTACGGCTACGGCCTCTGGGAGCGGATGCAGGCCGAGATGGACGCCCGCATCAAGGCGGCCGACGCCGAGAACGTCTACCTGCCGCTGTTCATCCCGGAGTCGTACCTCCGCAAGGAGGCCGAGCACGTCGAGGGCTTCAGCCCCGAGCTCGCCGTGGTGACCGTGGCCGGCGGCAAGACGCTGGAGGAGCCGCTCGTCGTCCGCCCCACGTCGGAGACGCTCTTCGGCGAGCTGATGGCCAAGTGGATCCAGTCGTTCCGCGACCTGCCGCTGCTGCTGAACCAGTGGGCGAACGTCGTGCGCTGGGAGCTGCGCCCGCGCATCTTCCTGCGCACCACCGAGTTCCTCTGGCAGGAGGGCCACACCGCCCACGCCACGCAGGACGACGCGGCGGCCTACGCCCGGCGGATCCTGCTCGACGTGTACCGCGACTTCATGACCAACCTGCTCGCGGTGCCCGTCCTGGTGGGGATGAAGACCGCCCGTGAGCGCTTCGCCGGGGCCATCAACACGATGACCTGCGAGGCGATGATGGGCGATGGCCGCGCCCTGCAGATGGGCACGAGCCACGAGCTGGGGCAGAACTTCGCGAAGGCGTTCGAGATGCAGTACCTCGACGACACCAACACGCTGCAGCACTGCTGGACGACCTCGTGGGGCACCACGACCCGCATGATCGGCGGGCTCATCATGTGCCACGGCGACGACCACGGACTGCGCGTGCCGCCGCGCATCGCCCACGTCCAGGCCGTGGTGATGGTGGTGCGCGACGACGACGCCGGCACCGTGGAGGCCGAGGCCCGCCGCGTCGCCGCGGAGCTGACCGCGGCCGGGGTGCGGGTGAAGGTGGACGCCCAGACCTCGACCGGCTTCGGGCGCCGCGTGACGGACTGGGAGATCAAGGGCGTCCCCGTGCGGGTCGAGCTCGGCCCACGGGACGTGGGCGAGGGCGTCGTGACGCTGGCCCGCCGCGACGACCGCACCAAGGAGACCGTCCCCGCCGCGGGCCTGGCGGAGCGCGTGACCGGCCTGCTCGAGACGATCCAGGAGGGCCTGCTCGCGGAGGCACTGGCGACCCGGCAGGCGCGGACCACCGACGTCGCCACCATCGACGAGGCCATCGAGGCGGCGAAGACCGGTTTCGCCCGCATCCCGTGGGAGGCGGTGGGCGACGACGGCGAGGACCGCCTCGCCGGCGAGGGCATCACGGTGCGCTGCCTGCAGCGCGAGGACGGCTCCGTCCCGGACGATCCGGGCGAGGCCGGCCTGCGGGCCTTCGTGGCCCGGGCCTACTAGACCGCTAGACCTTCGCGGGCTCGCCGACGCGCGGGAAGCGCGTCTCGACGTACTCCTCCACCATGCGGATGAAGTCCTCCGCCAGCGTGGGGCCCTCGAGCGTGGTGGCCTTCTCGCCATCCACGTAGACCGGGGCGCGCGGCTGCTCGCCCGTGCCGGGCAGCGAGATGCCGATGTCGGCGGCGCGGCTCTCCCCCGGGCCGTTGACGATGCAGCCCATCACGGCGACCTTCAGCCCCGCCGCGCCGGGGCGCTCGGAGCGCCAGACGGTCATGCGCTCGTCCAGGTGGCGCTCGATCGTCTGCGCGAGCTCCTGGAAGACGGTGCTGGTGGTGCGCCCGCAGCCCGGGCAGGCCGTGACCTCCGGCCGGAAGGTGCGTAGCCCGAGGCTCTGCAGCAGCTCGCGGCAGACGCGCACCTCGATGGCGCGGTCGCCGCCGGGCTCCGGCGTGAGCGACGCCCTGATCGTGTCGCCGATGCCGTCCTGCAGCAGGATCCCGAGGGCCGCGGTGGTGGAGACGATGCCCTTGGAGCCCATCCCGGCCTCGGTGAGGCCCAGGTGCAGCGGGTAGGAGCAGCGCGCGGCCAGCTCCCGGTAGACGGCCACCATGTCCTGCAGCCGGCTGGTCTTGCAGGAGAGGATGATCCGGTCGGCGGGCAGGCCGATCTCCTCCGCCGCCTCGGCGGACGTGATCGCGCTCTGCACCATCGCCTCGCGCACCACCGCCTCGGCGGGCTCCGGCTCGGCCCGGCGGCCGTTCTCGTCCATGAGGGTGTCGAGCAGCTCCGGGTCGAGCGAGCCGCCGTTGACGCCGATCCGCACCGGCCGGCGGTGGTCGATCGCCGCCTGGACCATCGTCGCGAAGTTCGCGTCGTGGCGGGCGCCGCGGCCGACGTTGCCGGGGTTGATGCGGTACTTGGCGAGCGCGTCCGCGCTGTCGGGGAACTCGCGCAGCAGCGTGTGGCCGTTGTAGTGGAAGTCGCCGACGAGCGGCACCTCGACGCCGTGCACCTCGCGCAGCCGGGCGGCGATCTCGGGCACCTTCGCGGCCGACGCCCGGTTGTTGACCGTGATCCGGACGATCTCGGAGCCCGCCTCGGCGAGCTGGGCCACCTGGGCCGCCGTGCCGGCGGCGTCCGCGGTGTCCGTGTTGGTCATCGACTGGACCACCACGGGGCGGCCACCCCCGACCACCACCCCGCCGACGTCGCAGAGATGGGTCTCGCGCCGGGCCGCCGTCATGGGGCCAATCTAGCGCCGCACGGCGACGGGGGCCGCCGGCGGCCTGTCACCGCTCGAGGTCGAACCCGTCCCCGAAGAGCTTGGTGAAGTCGTTGGTCATGATCACCGCCGTCAGCAGCAGGAGGACCGCGAAGCCGGCGAACGAGGCGCGCATGTAGAAGTCCGGGCTGACCGGCCGCCCCCCTCGGAGCTTCTCGATGAGCGCCATCACGATGTGGCCGCCGTCGAGCGGCAGCAGCGGGAACAGGTTGAAGATCCCGAGCGCCAGCGAGACGAGCGCGAAGAACCGGACGATGATGATCCAGCCGTCGTCGGCGACCTGGTTGTAGACGGCTCCGACGCCGACGACCGAGTTCACCTGGTCGCGGGCCTCCTCGCTCGTGACGAGCTGCCCGATCGCGGAGATGTTGGCCTCGACGACCTCCCAGCTGAACGCCGTCCCCTCGCGGAGGCCGTCCACGAAGCCGTAGGGGGCCGTGTCGAACTGGATCCCCAGGAGCCCGATCGGCCCGTCCTCGGTCTCGACCCGCTGCAGGCGCACCTGCTGGTCGATGATCCGGCCGTCGCGGTCGATCTGCACCGTGACGACCCCGCCCGGGTGGGACTGCAGCTCCCGGCGCGCGGCGTCGAGGTCGCCCTCGCCGATGCCGTTGACCGAGACGAGGCGGTCGCCCTGCTGCAGGCCGGCCGCGAGGGCGGGCGAGTCGGGGCTGACCACGTCGACCCGGTTGAGCGTCTGCGCGCCCGGGAGCCAGAACGAGACGACGAACAGGACGACGGCGAGGATGATGTTGATCCCCGGCCCCGCGAGGATCGTGGCGATCCGCTTCCAGACGGGGGCGTTGTAGTACGCCCGCGGCTCGACCTCCGGCGGCACCTCCTCGTTCCGGAGCATCCCGGTGATCTTCACGTAGCCGCCGATCGGGAGCCATCCGACGCCGTACTCGGTCTCCCCCCGGGTCCACGAGACGAGCGGGCGGCCCATGAAGACCGAGAACCGTTCCACCCTCATACCGCACCAGCGCGCGACCACCATGTGGCCGGCCTCGTGGATGATCACGAGGACGACGAGCCCGACGACGAACCAGAAGATGTTCACGCGGCCACCCCCGCCGTGGCGATCGCGCCGGCCGCGGCCTCACGGGCCCGCCGGTCGGCGTCCTCGACGGCCTCCAGGGTCGTCGCCGGCTCGGTCGCGATCGCGGCCAGGGACGCCTCGACGACGCGGGGGATGTCCATGAAGCCGATCCGCTCCTCCAGGAAGGCGGCCACCGCGACCTCGTTGGCGGCGTTCAGCACCGTCGGGGCGGTCCCCCCCTCGACGCCGGCGGCGCGGGCCAGCGCGAGGCAGGGGAATGCGCATTCGTCGGGCGCAGCGAAGTCCAAGTGCACACCGACGAGATCCATCGGGGCGCCGGCGGGCGGCGGTGCGGGGTGGCGCAGGGCGTGGCCGATGGGCACGCGCATGTCCGGCGGGCCGCAATGGGTGAGGACGCTGCCGTCGTCGAGGCGGACCATGGCGTGGACGAGCGACTGCGGGTGGACGATGACCTCGATCCGGTCGTAGCCGAGGCCGAAGAGGTGGTGCGCCTCGATGACCTCGAGGCCCTTGTTCATCATCGTCGCCGAGTCGATCGTGATCTTCTCCCCCATCTCCCAGGTGGGATGGCGCAGGGCGTCGTGGCGCGTGACCCCCTCGAGTTCATCGGCAGACCGGCCCCGGAACGGACCGCCCGACGCGGTGAGGACCGCGGCGGCCACCCGCTCGGGGGCGAGGCCCTCCAGGAGCTGGAAGAGCGCCGAGTGCTCGGAGTCGACCGGCACGAGGGCGGCCCCGGTACGCGCCCGGATGGCGGCCACGAGGTCACCCCCCGCGACGAGGCTCTCCTTGTTGGCGAGGGCGACGGGGATGCCGCGCTCGAGCGCCGCGAGGGTCGGCCGCAGGCCCGCCGCGCCGACGAGGGCGTTGAGCACCAGGTCGGGCTCGCTCGCCTCGATCAGGCGCTCCAGGCCGTGGTCATGGGGGATCGTCCCCCCGCCCGCCGCGCACGCCGTGTGCGCGATGCCGCGGGTCGCGGCCTGCTCGGCCATCAGGTCGCCTCGCCTGCCGCAGGCGAGGCCCGCCGCGATCATGTCCGGCGCGGCGTCGATGACCTGCAGGGCCTGCACACCGATCGATCCGGTGGAGCCGAGCACGAGGACGCGTGTCACCGGCCGAGTGTAGCGAGGGGTGCCCGGGCCCTTTGTTAGGGGACGCTTGAGGATTCGCAGGCGTCCTGGTGGGTGCCCCGGACGGCGCCGGCGGGGGCAAGGACGGCCGGGGCGGCGGGGGCGGCCCGCCCTGCGTGCCCCCGTCCGAGCCACGCAGCCAGCGCCCCTCGCGGAACCACCGCCGCATGGTCGCGTCGGAGGGCAGCACCCCGTCCCCGGGGGTCGCCTGCTCCTTGACCCTCCGGATGACCGCGGCGGGCCGCTCCCCCGCCGCGAACGCCGCCTCCGCCTCCACCCGCAGCGCCGGCCACGAATAGGACCCCGGCCGCTTCCGCTGGGGCGGCGGGGCGGTCAACCGCCGCTGGTGGACGTCCAGCGCCTTCGACCGCCGCCGCGTCATCGAGTTGCACGACCGCCAGACGTGCATCAACGAGACGACGAGGTCCCTCCCCACCCGGGAGGTCTGGAACTCCTGGGAGCGGTGCTCCTCACAGAGCCAGACGCTCTCACCACCCGGCAGGTGCAGCTCGGCCCGCTTCCCCCGGCCCTTGCCCACGCAGATCGCGCACGCCGGGATCGATCCGAGGTTCTCGCCCTTGTAGAAGGATCGCGCCACCACCCCACCGTGACAGGCGATGTCGCACCGGGAGCACACGACGCGTGCCGACTCCGTCACACCGCGATGCGGGGGACTGTGCATTGGCACGTCCCGTCCTCGTCCAAGTGCACATGGAGGGGACCGCCGCCGTCCGCGGTCGGGCCCTCCACCTACTCGACCAGGGTGTGGGCCGTCTCGCAGAAGGCGACGACCAGGGCGACGCAGGCATCCAGGTCGTCGGGGTGGCAGGTCTCGACGACCTGGTGGACATAGCGCGTCGGGATGCTGACGCACCCGGCGGGGGCGCCGTCGCCGGAGAGGGCGAGCTCGCGGGTGTCGGTGCCTCCTCGGAGCATCACCTCGAGCTGGGTGGGGATGCCGCGCTCCTCGCCGACGCGGACGAGGTGGTCGACGACGGCCTGCGGGACGATGACGCTCGTGTCGTAGACCTTGATCGCGGCGCCGGCGCCGAGGGTGGTGATGCGCTCGTGGGGCTTCGCGTCGGGAAGGTCGTTGGCGAGGGTGATGTCGATGGCGAGACCGATCTGGGGGCGCACGCGCTGGGTGGCGACCCGGGCCCCGCGGAGACCGACCTCCTCCTGCACGCTCGCCACCGCGACCACCTCGCAGCGGTGCTCGGCCAGCGCCTGGAACGCCTTCACCATCACGTAGAGGCCCGCGCGGTTGTCGAGGCTCTTGCAGGTCACGAGGTCGCCGAGACGGGCCATGGCGCGCTCGCGCGTCACGACGTCGCCCGGGCGGACCAGCTCTCGGACCCGCTCGGCCGGCAGGCCGACGTCCACGAAGTAGTCCTCGAGCTTCGGCGGCCGCCGCTTCTCCTCGTCGGTCATCAGGTGCACGGCCTTCGTCCCGAGCACCCCGAGCAGGTCCTCGCGGCCGTGGACCAGCACGCGCTGGGCGGTCAGCGTCTTCGGGTCGAAGCCGCCGAGCGGCAGCAGCCGCAGGTACCCGGAGTCCTCGACGTGGGAGACCATGAAGCCGATCTCGTCCATGTGCGCCGAGAGCATCAGGCGCGGGCCGCCGCCCCCGGACCGCCGGGCGATCAGGCTCCCGAGGGGGTCCACCTCCACCGCGTCGGCGTGGGGCTCCAGCTCGGCGCGCACCAGGTCGCGGACGCGCTCCTCACGGCCCGGCGCCCCCGGGGTCTCGCACAGGCGGGTCAGGAGGTCGAGATCCACCGCGGCACCCTACCCGTCGAGATCGTGCACATGCAGGTCGCGACCACGTACAAGTGCACACCGGATCCCCCCGCGGGGACGGCGGCCACGGGCCAGACCGGTCAGTAGACCAGCCAGACCGTCACGAAGTAGGCGGCCACGGCTCCGAAGAGGAGGGCGTCGAAGCGGTCGAGGACGCCTCCGTGGGCCAGTAGCAGGCGTCCTGAGTCCTTCGCGCCGGCGTCGCGCTTCAGCATCGATTCGAAGAGGTCGCCCAGGAAGGCGGCGGGGCAGATGGCGAGGCCCAGGATCAGGCTGTCCCAGCCCCCGATCCAGTCCATGTAGAGCCCCGCGACCCACACGGCGAGGGTCGCGGTGACCAGGCCGATCGCCGCGCCCTCCACGGTCTTCTTCGGCGAGGTGAGCGGCGCGATGGGCCGGGTGCCCCACAGGCGCCCCCCGAAGTACGAGGCGCTGTCGAAGACCCAGACGCCCACGAGCACGTTGACGATGGCGGCGGCGCCGTTGGGCAGGTCGCGCATCAGGACCAGGATGCCGAAGGGCACGCCGATGTAGACCACCCCGAGCAGGGTGGTGGCCACGCGCGTCGTGATCTCCTCGCGCCGCGGGAGGATGAGGGCGGCGACGGCGACGAGGCCGAGGCTCGCGCCCAGGCCGAGGAGCATCCCGTGCTCCGGATCGTCGAACGCCCACGCTGACGCGATGACGAGCAGCGCCCCGAGGAAGCCGGCCCAGCGCAGGGGCCGGGCGGCCGCCGTGAGGGAGTAGAGCTCGTAGAGCGCCAGCGCCGCGACGACCGCCATCGCCAGCGCGAACACGACGCCACCGACCGCCACCACGACGACGGCGACGATGATGCCGGGTATCGCGACGAGCAGGCGGCTCGTCAGGGCGGTCCCCCCGATCACCGCCCGCCGAAGCGGCGGTGGCGCCGCCCGTACTCGGCCATCGCCTCCTCCAGGTCCTCCGGGCCGAAGTCCGGCCACAGCTTCGGGGAGTAGTGGAGCTCGGCGTAGGCCGCCTGCCACAGGAGGAAGTTCGACAGGCGCTGCTCGCCGCTCGTGCGGATGAGCAGCTCCGGGTCGCGCATCTCCGGGGCATAGAGGAACTGCGCGAACTCGGCCTCCCCCGCCTCGGGCCCGCACTCCGCCGCGAAACGCCGGGCGGCGTCCACGATCTCGCCCCGCGAGCCGTAGTTCATCGCCACCCAGAGCCGCAGGCCGTCGTTGCCCGCGGTGGTGGCCTCCGCGGAGGCGATCCGCGCCCGGAGCCCGTCGTCCAATTGATCGAGGCGCCCCACGAACCGCAGCTGCACCCGCTCCTCGTTGAGCTCGGGCACCTCGCGGTCGATGAGCTCGCCGAAGAGCTCCATCAGCTCGCCCACCTCGGCGTCCGGGCGGGTCCAGTTCTCGGTCGAGAACGAGAAGACCGTCAGGTCCTTCACGCCCGCGTCGGACGCGGCCCGCACCACCTTCTTGAGGGCCTTCGCCCCGGCGCGGTGGCCGGCGCCGACCGGCAGGTGGCGCTCGCGCGCCCAGCGGCCGTTGCCATCCATGATGATCGCGATGGACTCGGGCACCTCGGTCCGTCCCGCCGGCGGCTCCAGGCGGGGCTGCCGTCCGAGCCCGAGGACGCTCCGCGCGGTGCGCAGGCGGGTCAGGATGGTCACGGGCGGTGCGTCAGACCTCGAGGATCTCGGCCTCTTTGCGGCCCATCAGCTCGTCGATGGACTTCACCTCGGCGTCGGTGAGCTTCTGGACCTCGTCCTGGGCCCTCCCGAGCTCGTCGCGCGACAGCTCCCCGTCCTTCTCCGCCTTCTTGAGGTCGTTGAGGACGTCGCGGCGCACGTTGCGGACCGCGATCCGCCCCTCCTCGGCCATCTTGTGCACGAGCCGGACCATCTCCTTGCGCCGCTCCTCGGTGAGCTGCGGCACGGGGAGCCGGATGAGCTGGCCGTCGTTGCTCGGCGTGAGGCCGATGTCCGACTCCATGATCCCCTTCTCGATCTGGCTCATGATCGAGCGGTCGTACGGCGCCACCGTCAGCAGGCGCGCCTCGGGCGCGTGGATCGTGGCGAGCTGGTTGAGCGGGGTGCGGGTGCCGTAGGCCTCCACCGTGACGCGGTCGAGCAGGCTCGTGGAGGCGCGACCGGTCCGGACCGACGCGAACTCCGAGGTCAGCGCCGCGACGGCGCCCTCCATCCGTCGCTTGGCGTCCTTCAGGCGGTCCTCCACAGCGTCCTCCTACTCGGGAGTGTCGGTGACGACCATCGTGCCGATCCGCTCCCCCTCGAGCAGCCGGCCGATGTTGCGCTCGTCGCCCATGTTGAAGACGAAGATGGGCAGCCCGTTGTCCATGCACAACGTCAGGGCCGTGGTGTCCATCACCTTCAGGCCGCGCTCGATGGCCTCCATGTGGCTGATGCGCGGGATGAGCTTCGCCTCGGGCACGACGCGGGGGTCGGCGTCCAGCACCCCCTCCACGGCGTTCTTCGCCATGAGGATGCACTCCGCGCCGATCTCCAGCGCGCGGAGCGCCGCGGTGGTGTCCGTGGTGAAGAACGGGTTGCCGGTGCCGCCGGCGAAGATCACGATGCGCCGCTTCTCCAGGTGCCGGATCGCCCGGCGGCGGATGTACGGCTCCGCGACCTCCTGCATGGCGATGGCCGACTGGACGCGGGTGGTGAGCCCGAGCTTCTCCAGGGCGTCCTGGATCGCGAGCGCGTTGAGCATCGTCGCGATCATGCCCATGTAGTCGGCCGTCGCGCGATCCATGCCGATCGACATGCCCTGGAGCCCGCGGAAGATGTTCCCCGCCCCGACGACGATCGCGACGTCCACCCCGCGGGAGTGGGCGTCGTGCACCTGGCGCGCGATCGCGGCGATCCGCCCCGGGTCGATGCCGTAGGGCTCGTCGCCCATCAGCGCCTCCCCGGAGAGCTTCAGGACGACGCGCGAGAACACCGGCCCGCCCGGCCCCGTGGGCCGGGCGGGGGCGTCCTCGGAGTCCGGGCTACTGGCCAAGCTCGAAGAGGCTGAACCGGCGGATGGTGACGTTCTCGCCGAGACCGGCGGCCGCCTCCGCGCGCAGGGCCTCGATCGTGCGGGGCTTCTTCTCACCCTGGTCGCGCACGAACTCCTGGTCGAGCAGGCAGATGGAGGCGAGGTGCTTCGCCAGCTTGCCCTCCACCGCGCGGGCCCGGGCGTGCTCCGGGATGTCCTGCGCCTGGGCCTCGTAGATCGAGCGCTCGTTGGCGACGTAGTCCTCCGGCACGTCCTCCGAGCTCACGAAGCGCGGCTTGAGGGCGGCGATGTGGAGGGCGACGTCGTGGACGAACTCCTTGAACTGGTCGGTGCGCGCGACGAAGTCGGTCTCGCAGTTGACCTCGACCAGCACGCCCACCCGGCCGCCGGCGTGGATGTAGGAGTCGACCATGCCCTCGTTGGCGGCGCGGCCGGCTCGCTTGGCGGCGTCGGCGAGCCCCTTCGTCCGCAGGGACTTGGTGGCCTCGTCGATGTCGCCGCCGGCCTCCTCCAGGGCCTTCTTGCAGTCCATCATCCCGGCCCCGGTCTTGTCCCGGAGCTCCTTGACGAGCTTGGCGGAGATGGTGGTGCTCACGAGGCCTCCTGGGCGTCGGCGGGGGCGGCCTCGGGGGCCGGCGCGGGCGTCTCGGGGGCGGCCTCGGCCTCGGCGGCGGGGGTCTCCGCGACCTCGGCCGGCGCCTCGGCGGCCGGGGCGGCCTCGGCGGGCGCGGCCTCGGCGGCCGGAGCGGCCTCGGCGGGGGCCTCGACCGGGATGCCGGTCGAGCCGGGGACCACGCCCTTGCCCTCCAGCACGGCGTCGGCGAGGGCGCCGAGCACCAGGGTGCAGGCACGGATGGCGTCGTCGTTGCCGGGGATGACGTAGGTCGCCTCGTCCGGGTCGCAGTTCGTGTCCACCAGGCCGATCACGGCGAGGCCGAGGCGGTTCGCCTCGCGGACGCCGATGGCCTCCTTCTTGAGGTCCACGATCACCACGGCGTCGGGCAGCCGCTGCATGTCGGCCACGCCGCCCAGGTTCGTCTCGAGCTTCGTGAGCTCGCCCTCGCGGGCGAGGCGCTCGCGCGTCGGCAGCAGCTCCAGCTGGCCCTCGCGCTTCTGGTTGCGCAGCTCGTGGAGGCGCCGGATGCGCTGGGAGATCGTGCCCCAGTTGGTGAGCAGGCCACCGAGCCAGCGGTGCGACACGTACGGCATGCCGCAGCGGACCGCCTGCTCCTGGATGGCGTCCTGGGACTGCTTCTTGGTGCCGACGAACAGGACCGTGCCGCCGCGCTGCGCGATGTCGCGCACCACCTCGCACGCCTGCTCCAGCAGCGTGAGCGTCTGCTGCAGGTCGATGATGTAGATGCCGCCGCGCTCACCGTAGATGTAGCGCTTCATCTTCGGGTTCCAGCGGCGGGTCTGGTGCCCGAAGTGGACCCCGGACTCCAGCAGTTGCTTCATGGTCACGGTCGGCACGGCGAGAGATCTCCTGACGGCAGCACGGTTTCTGTGTGGGGTGGTGCGCCGGCGCGCGCACGATGGGTCCGGGCCGTCCGCGCGTGGACGCGCGAAAGCCCGGGCACCGCCATCGGGCGGGTGCGCCGGGGAGGGGTCGGATGGGTCGAGCGGTCCGCCATGTTAGCGCGGGAACGGGCCCCCGCTCGCCCGCTCTGCCACGATCGCCCCTCGGAACCCGGGCGGGAGGTCGTCGTGGCGGACGTCGGAGGGGTGCGCGAGCTGCGCCTGGTGGTGACGGCGGAGGACTACGACGCCGCCCTCGCCTTCTACCGCGACGTGCTCGGGATGCCCGAGCGGGCCGCCTTCGCGTCGCACGGCGGACGGGTGACCATCCTGGAGGCGGGCCGCGCGACGCTGGAGATCACCGACCCGCCGCACGCCGCCTACATCGACGAGGTCGAGGTCGGCCGCCGGGTGGCCGGGCACATCCGCGTGGCGCTGGAGGTGGGCGACTCGGCGGCCGCCACCGCCGCCCTGGAGGCCGCGGGCGCCACGGTCGTCGCCCCGCCCGTGCGGACCCCCTGGGGCTCGCTCAACTCCCGCCTGGAGGGGCCCGCCGGCCTGCAGCTCACCCTCTTCCAGGACGACCCCGTCTAGGACGCCTCGCGGCGCACCCGCCGCAGGGTGAGCTCCAGGTCGTGCGGCAGGGGGCTCTCCACCTCCACCGGCTCGCCGGTCTCGGGGTGGGGGAACGCGAGGCGGGCCGCGTGCAGGAACTGCCGCTCCAGGCCGAAGTCCCGTTCCCTACGCCCGTACACCCGGTCCCCGACAACCGGATGCCCGACGGAGTCCAAGTGGACGCGGATCTGGTGGGTGCGGCCGGTCTCCAGGCGCACCTCCAGCAGCGCGACGGGCCCGAGCGCCTCCAGCATCCGGGTGTGGGTGACCGCCTCGCGCCCCTCGGACACGTCCACCGCCATCCGGGTGCGCACCCCGCGGTCGCGCCCGATCGGCTTGTCGATGGTCAGCGCGGGGGGCGGGACGCCGTGGACCAGCGCAACGTAGGTGCGCTCGATGAGCCGGTCGCGCAGCATCCGCTGCAGGCGCCGGTGGGCGCGCTCGGACCGGGCCACCACGAGCAGCCCGGAGGTGTCCCGGTCGAGCCGGTGGACGATCCCCGGCCGGGTGGGGTCGGCGCCGCCGGCGACGGCGTGCGCGAGCAGGCCGTGGACGAGGGTGCCCGAGGAGTGGCCGGCGCTCGGGTGGGTCACCACGCCCGCCGGCTTGTCCACCACCAGCAGGTGCTCGTCCTCGTACCGGACGGTCATGGGCACGGCCTCGGGCACCAGCTCCGACGGCGGGGCGGCCACGGGCCGCACCTCCAGGGTCTCCCCCTCCGCCAGCAGGTGGCGCTTCGCGCGGCCCTCGCCGTCCACCAGCACGCGCCCGGCCTCGATCAGCCGCTGGGCCTCCGCGCGGCTGCCGACCTCCTCCAGCCCCCCGACGACCGCGTCCAGCCGCCGCCCCGCCGCGTCGGGCCCCACGACGACGGTCAGCGGGGCCGGGTCAGGGGCCAGGTTCGTCCGCCTCCTCGGCGTCCTGCATCAGGCCGAGGACGATCAGCACGGCCCCGATCACGATGCCGCAGTCGGCGACGTTGAACGCGGGCCAGCGGGTGAAGTCGATGAAGTCGACCACGGCGCCGCGGGTGAGCCGGTCGATCAGGTTCCCGAGGCTGCCGCCCACCAGCAGCCCGGCGCCGGCCGCGACCGTCGCGTTGCGGGAGACGAGGCCCGCCAGGGCGATCGCGATGGCGCAGAGCGCGACGACCGTGAGCACCGCGACGATGGCCTGGCGGCCCGGGAAGAGGCCGAAGGCGATGCCCTCGTTGGCGACCCGGGAGATCTGGAAGCCCGGGAACACGTCGATGCGCTCACGGGGGTCGAGGTTCCCGGTGATGATCGCCTTGGTGATCTGGTCCAGGATGAGGACCGCGGCCGCGAGCACCCCGAACCACACCCAGCGCCGCTGGGTCTGGCGGCGGTGACGGCGGTCGATGGCCTGGGCGACGGTCTCGCCCATCGACGGGCGGGTGGCCCTCACGCGCCCTCCCCCCCGGCGCCCACGGCGGCGACGAGGTTGCGGGCGATCGCGTCGGCGTCGCCGTCCACCTCGATCAGCTTGCGCGCGCCGCTCGACCCGCGCCGCAGCCGCACCGCGGCGGGCCGGACCCCGGCGGCGTCCGCGAGGTAGCCGCAGAGGGCGGCGTTGGAGCGCCCGGCGTGGGGCGGGGCGGCGATCCGCACCCGGAGGGCCCCGGCCTGGACCCCCGCGGCCCCCGTGGCACTCGCCCGGGGCACGGCCTTCACCGCCACGAGGACCCCTCCGTCACGGGGGCTGAGCCATGTCGGGAGATCGGTCAGAGGAGGTTCAGGACGAGGGAGCGCACGATGTAGAGGACCAGGATGGCGACGATCGGCGAGAGGTCGAACATCCCCAGGGGAGGGATGATGCGCCGGAAGATGTTCAGGAACCAGTCGGTGCTCTGGTGGAAGAAGTTCCAGATCGCGCGCGGGGCGCCCGAGACCGGCGGGTTCGGCACGAAGGACAGCAGGATCCGCACGAAGATGCACAGGATGAAGACCGTGAAGAGCGCGGAGACGTAGGTCTCGACCTGGTCCATCAGCCCCCTGCCCCGGTCACAGCTCGCCCGCCCGGCGGGCGGCGGCCTGCACCGCGTCCGCCATGTGGGCCCGCACGGCGCCGCGCTCCAGCACGGCGACGCCCGCCACGGTGGTCCCCGCCGGCGACGAGACCCGCTGGCGCAGCAGCGCCGGGTCGGTGCCGTCGGCCAGGAGGGCGGCCGTGCCGGCGATGACGGCCGCCGTCAGCTCGCGGGCCTGGACCCGGGTGAGGCCGGAGGCGACGGCGCCCTCCTCCAGGCCCTCCGCCACGACGGCCACCAGGCCCGGCCCGCTGCCCGCGAGGGCCGTGGCGACCGGGAAGAGGCGTTCCGGGAGCGGCACGACGGCGCCGAGCGGCGCCAGGACCTGCCGCACCTGATCCGCCCGCGCGTCGTCCAGGCCCCGGGTGGCGACGGCGACGATGCCGGCGCCGTGGCGCACCGCGAGGTTCGGCATCGTCCGCACCAGGCCCACGCCCGGCGCGGCGGCCTCCAGGCGGTCCAGGTCCCATCCGGCGACGACCGAGAGCACGACGGCCCCGGGGCGCGCGGCGGCCGCGACGGCGCCGAGCGCCTCCCCCGCGTCCCCGGGCTTCACCGCCACGCAGACCAGGTCGGCGGACGCGGCCTCCTCGGTGGTCGCGGGCCGGCCGCCCACGTCGGCCAGGGCCGCCTCCACCGCGGCCGGGACGGCGTCGGACACGGCCAGCGCCCCCGCGACGTCCGGGCGCCCGCGGACGAGCCCCGCGGCCAGGGCACGGCCCATCGCCCCGGCACCGACCAGCCCTATCGACGCGGGCCAGCCCGCCAACTAACGCGACCCCGGCACTAGTACTGGTTGAAGAAGCCCTTCTCCAGCAGCCGGGCCCGCTCCTCGGCGGAGACCTCGACGTTGCGCGGCGTCAGCATGAAGACCTTGTCGGCGACGCGCTGCATCCCGCCGTCGAGGGCGTACGTCAGCCCGCTGGAGAAGTCGATGAGGCGCTTCGCGAGGTCGGTCTCGGCGCTCTGGAGGTTGAGGATGACCGGGACGGTCCCCTTGAACTTGTCGGCGATCTGCTGGGCGTCGTTGAAGCTCTTCGGCACGACCAGGTGGACCTCGGACGTCTGCGGGCGCGCGTCGACCGACCGCATCACCGGGCGGCTCGTCGTGCGGGTGTCCTCGGCGAAGATGTCGTCGAACTCGTTGTCCCGGCGGCGCGGGCCCAGGCGGCGCACGTTCGGGCGCTCGCGGTACGAGCGCTCGAGGTCGTCCTGCGCGGACGCGCTGCGCTGCCGGTCGCGCTCCTCGGCGCGCCGGTCGGGCTCGTCGTCGTACTCGTCGACGAAGTCGTCCGGCTCGTCGGCCATGCCGAAGTAGACGAGTGTGCGGTGCCAGATGTCGGTGACGGCCATCTACGCGAGTCCCTCAGTTGTCGGATCGGACGCGCTCGAGGAGACCACGACCGACCCGGACCTTCGTGGCGCCCTCCTCGGCGGCCACGAGGAAGTCCTGGCTCGTGCCCATCGACAGGTCGCTGACATCGTGACGCCCCTGCCACTCGACCGCCAGGTCCTCGGCCATGCGCCTCACCGACGCGAAGTACGGCCGGCTGTCATCGGCGTCGCGATGGAGAGGGGGCATGGTCATGAGACCACCGATCACGAGGTCGGTACGGGCTGACACGTCATCGACGAAGGCCCTCAGTCGGGGCGGCACGATACCACCTTTGGTCGGCTCCTCGGCGACGTTGACTTCGACGAGGACCCGCGTCGGACCTTCCGAACGGCGGTCGATCGCCTCGGCCAGCTCCAGGGAGTCCACCGAGTGGATCAGCCGGGTCGCCGCGAGCACGTCGCGCACCTTGCGCCGCTGCAGGTGGCCGATGAAGTCGAACGCCAGGCGCCCCTGGGCGATGGCCGCCTTCTGCTGGAGGTCCTGGAGCCGGTTCTCGCCCAGCACCGTGACGCCCCCGGCGATGAGCGCCTCCGTCTCCGAGGCCGGCACGTACTTGCCCGCCAGGACGAGCTCCACGGACCCGGGCGAGCGCCCGGAGACGCCGGCGGCGGCGTCGAGCGCCTCGCGCGCCGCGGCCAGCTCGTCGCGCAGGCGGTCCGGGTCGATCCTCACGCGGCCTCCGCGGTCCCCGTCGCCCAGACGATCCCGCCGTGACGGCCGCTGCGCTCCCCGTCGCGGCGGTGGGAGTAGAAGTCCCCGGCGTCGCAGGAGGTGCAGGCCGCGACGACGGTGATGGCCGCGGGCGCCACGCCGGCGCCGGCGAGCGCGCGCGCCGCCGCCGCGGCGAGGTCGACCGCCTCCCCGCGCACGACCCCGGCCCCGAAGCGCGCCGCGAACCGCTCGCGCACCTCGGCCGAGACCGGGTAGCAGCAGGGCCCGATCCCCGGGCCGACGGCCGCGCCGGTCTCCCCCGGCGCCCCGAGGGCGTCGACCGCCCGCTCCACCACGCCCGCCACGAGCCCGCGCCAGCCCGCGTGGGCCGCCGCCACCCGGGGCGTGTCGCGGCGCCAGAGCAGGATCGGCAGGCAGTCGGCGCCCAGCACCATGAGCCCGCGCCCCGGCTCCGCCGTCACGAGGGCGTCCGACTCGGGCCACCCCCGCAGCGCGCCGGCGAACCGGCCCCGGTCGTCGTCGCCCTCCACCTCTCGGACCCCCGCCCCATGGACCTGGCGGGCCATCGCCACCCCGTCCGGATCGATCCCGAGGGCCGCGCACAGGGCGACCCGGTTCGCGCGGACGGCCTCGTCGTCGTCGCCCCGGTCGGCGGAGAGGTTGAGGGAGGCCAGCGCGCCGGCGCTCCCCCCTCCCCTGCGGGTCGTGAACACCGCCCGGGCGGCCGCCCCGGTGGCGATCTCGATCACCTCGGGGCCGCTCACGGGGCGTCCTCCCCCCGGGCGAGGCGCAGCGCGGTGTGCACTTGTACGTCGACGTCGTCCTGCAAGTGTCCGTCCAGCAGCAGCGCGCGGACCGCCGCCAGCGCCCGTCCGATGGCGGGGCCGGGGGGGATCCCGGCGGCGACGAGGTCGGCGCCGCCGACGAGGGGCTGCCGGTCGCGGTCGCCGGTCCACCAGGCGGCCACGGCCTCCGCCCCACCGGCGAGGGCGGCGATCGCGGTGGGGCCGGGGGTCGTGCGCAGGACGCGGTCGATCTCCGACGGACGGCCGGCGGCGGCGAGGGCAGTGGCGAGCGCCGGTCCCCGGGCGACCTCGGCGGCCACGCCGGCCGCCCAGCCGGGCACGGCGGCGCGGGCGGCGGCGTCGGGGGCGACCCCGGCCCCCAGCCGCAGCGCCCAGGGGGGGACGGGCGGCGCCCCGTCGCGGGCGGCGGCGGCGTCGATGGCCGCCAGGCGCAGGGGGGCGTCCGCCAGGGCCCAGGGCACGCCGAGCGCGGCCAGCAGGGCCAGGGCCTCCCCCGCGGCACCCTCCCCGAGCAGGCGTTCCAGCTCGTCGGCCACCCGCGCGGAGGACGGGTCCAGGGACGGGGCCGCCCGCCGCGCCTCGGCCTCCGTCTCCGGGGCGAGGGCGAACCCGAGCCGCGCGGCGTACCGCGCGGCCCGCACCAGGCGGCTCGGGTCCTCGGCGAAGGAGCCGGGCCGCAGGGCCCGCACGAGGCGCGCATCGAGGTCGGCGAGGCCCCCGTGGGGGTCCGTCAGCCTCCCGGCAGCCGTACCGCTCAGCCCGAGGGCCATCGCGTTCACGGTGAAGTCGCGGCGCGCGAGGTCATCGATGAGCGTCCCCGGCGCGACGTCGGGCAGCGCCCCCGGCCGGGCGTAGCTCTCGGTGCGGGCGGTGACCAGGTCCACCGTCCCGCCGTGCGGCATCTCCAGGGCCGCAGTGCCGAACCGCTCGTGCGCCACCACGCGGGCGCCCACGGCGCGGCCGACCTCGCGCGCCAGGGGGATCGCCGGGCCCTCGACCACCAGGTCGGCGTCCCCGGCGGCGGGCAGGCCGAGCAGCGCGTCGCGCACCACGCCGCCGACCGCGTGGACCTCCCCCGCCAGGTGCGGGACGATCCTCCCGACCAGGGGGTGGGCGGCCACGCCGTCCGCCGCGCGGCGGCTAACATCGGCGTCGTGGCCTACGACCCGGTCTCCCGCAAGCTGAGCGCCGTCGCCCCGATCGCCCCCGAGCTGGTGGAGGCGTTCGCGAGGTACGAGGGCCTGACGCTCCTGGAGCTGCAGGCCGGCTTCGAGGAGGCCGACGCCCGCTTCAAGGCGTGGGTCCGCGACCCGGTCAACGAGGGCCGCCCCATCTCCGAGGCCCCCGACTACCTGGACCGCATCGCGCTCGACTCCCTGCTCGAGCGCCGCACCTGGGCCGAGTAGCGCCGCCCGGCACGCGGTCACCCGCCCGGGAGGACCGCGACGGCCTCGATCTCGACCCGCGCGCCCAGCGGCAGCGCCGCCACCCCCACCGTCGCCCGCGCGGGCGCGTGCCCGGCGAAGGCCTCGGCGTAGACGGCGTTCATCGCGGCGAAGTCCGCGAGGTCGGTCAGGAACACGGTCGTCTTGGCGACGTGGGAGAGGTCGCCGCCCGCCGCCGCGAGCACCGCGGCAACGTGCCGCAGCACGAGCGCGGTCTGGACCGACACGTCGCCCTCCACGAGCGCCCCCGTGGCCGGGTCGACCGGCACCTGCCCGGAGACGAACACCAGCCGCCCGGGCTCGGCCTCGACGGCCTGGGAGTACGGGGCGCCGGCGACCGGCGCGGGCGCGTCCTCGGTGCGGATCGTCCTCATGGGCCCAGCCTACCCGGCCTCACGGCCCTCACCGCCGGACGGGCACCCCGGCACCGGCCATGGCGTCCTTGACCTCCGCCACCGAGTAGACGCCGTCGTGGAACACGGACGCCGCGAGCACGGCGTCCGCGTGGCCGGCCGTCACGGCCTCGGCGAAGTGCGGCAGGGTCCCCGCCCCGCCGGACGCGATCACCGGCACCGGCGCGGCCTCCGCCACCGCCGCCAGCAGCTCGGTGTCGAAGCCGCCCTGGGTGCCGTCGCGGTCCATGGAGGTGACGAGCAGCTCCCCCGCCCCCCGCTCGGCGGCCTCGGCCGCCCACGCGACGGCCTCACGGCCGGTCTCCAGGCGCCCGCCGTTGAGGTAGACCTCCCA
>JBFWPT010000038.1:0-42423 GCA_050249835.1 Thermoleophilia bacterium | reverse complement strand
AGCTGGCCGAGCGACGAATAGCCGGACCCGAAGTCGTCGACGGCGACGCGGATGCCGATGCGCCGCAGCGCCCGCAGCAGGGAGATGCCCGCCGGGGTGTCGCCCGCGATCGCGGTCTCGGTGATCTCGATGAGCAGGGCGTCCGGCGGGACGTCGGCCTGGCGCAGGGCGTTGCGCACCTGGTCGGCGAGGGCGTGGTTGCGCAGCTGGCGCGGGGAGAGGTTGACCGAGACGGACATCCCCGACCGGCCCGGCTCGTCGCGCAGCACCCGCAGGTCCGCGCACGCGCGCCGCAGCACCCACGCGCCGATCGCGTCGATCAGGCCGGTCTGCTCGGCCAGCGGGATGAAGTCGGCCGGCCCGAGCAGGCCCAGCTCGGGGTGGCGCCACCGCGCCAGCGCCTCCACCGCCACCACCTCGCCCGTCGCCACCTCGATGATCGGCTGGTAGTGGAGCTCGATCTCCTCCTGCTCCAGTGCGCGCCGCAGGCTGGTGCCCAGCTCCAGGCGGGCGACCGCCGCCGTGCGCATCTCCGGGACGAAGATCTCGTACCCCCGCTTGCCGCGCGCCTTCGCCGCGTACATCGCGGCGTCCGCGTCGCGCAGGAGGGCGTCCCCGTCGTCGTCCCCGCCGCCGGCCGAGGCGATGCCGATGGTGGCCGAGACGAACACCTCGCGCCCGTCGATGTCGAAGGCCTCGCGGAACGCGTCCAGCACCCGCGAGGCGACCCGCGCGGCCGTCCCGGGGTCGGCGTCCTCCAGCAGCACGGCGAACTCGTCGCCGCCCAGGCGCGCCGGCGTGTCCGCGGGCCGCAGCACCCGGCGCAGCCGGTCGGCGGTGAGGGCCAGCAGCCGGTCCCCGGCGGCGTGCCCGAGCGAGTCGTTGACGTGCTTGAAGTCGTCGAGGTCCAGCAGCAGCACGCTCACCCCGCGGCCCGTGCGCGCGGCGCGCTTCATCGCCTGGTCGATCCGGTCGCGGGCGAGGGCGCGGTTCGGCAGGCCCGTCAGCGGGTCGTGGAACGCCTGGTGCTCGAGCTGGGCGGTCTGCGCGGCGTTCTCCAGGGCGGCGCCGGCGAGCGCGGCCACGTACTCGGCCAGGCGCTCCTCCTCGGGGCCGAAGAGCCCGGAGACGCCGGTGTGGGCGACGTCGAGCACGGCCGCGGCCTCGCCGTTGGCCAGGATCGCCATGCGCAGGCGCGACCCCCCCGCCGGGGCGTCCACCACCGGCACGCGCGACTCGAGCAGGCGGTCGAGGGCCGCCGACTCCGCCGGATCGTCGCCCGCCGCCGCCCGCAGGGCGTCCACGTCGATGACCTCGGCGGTCTCCGGCCGCAGCAGGGCCAGCGCCGCGGCCTGCACGGCCGCGTACACCCCGTCCGGCTCCAGCGCCGAGGCGATGCTGCGGCCGGCCGACAACACGACGTCGAAGCGGTCGGCGAGCGAGAGCGCGGCGGGCGCGCGGGGGTCCAGCGCGCTCTCGCCGAGCATCCCGCGCAGCGCCTCGTCGGCGCGGCGGAGGTCGTCGGCGGCGCCGTCGCGCCCGCGCTCCAGCCCGAGGCGCGCCTGCGCGCGGCGGGTCAGCGCCAGCTCGTAGGCCGCGCCCTGGCGCTCCGCCTCGGCCGCGCTGCGCTCCAGCAGGGCGTCGGCGCGGGCGCCGCCGCCCGTCAGCGCGAGCACGAGGGCCCGCTCGCGCAGCGCGTGGGGCAGGTTGTTCTTGAAGGACCGCGCCCAGAAGAGCGCCCTCCGCGACGCCTTGCGCGCCCGGCGGGCGACCAGGATGCGCCGCGAGCGGGAGAGGGCCGGCGCCTCCTCCAGGCGCATCCGCAGGGCCGTCGCCAGCCACGCGGACACCGGGGCGACGTACTCCTGGCGGAAGCCGCGGCGCTCGATCACCCGCAGCTGCTCCTGCAGCAGCCGTGCCGCGGGCCCGGGCCGGCCGGCGCGCATGAGGCGCAGGCCCTCGGCCATCACCAGCTCGGCGCGGGTGTGGATGTCGCCCTTCTCGCGGGCCAGCTCGGTCGCGACGAGGTCCCCCGGCACGGCCCCGCGGGTGGCGCGGGCCCAGATGCCGAGCGAGATGCCCGCCGCCTGGGCGTCGCCGATCTCGCGGCCCTCGCGGTGCACCTCGTGGGCGCGCCGCGCCGCCTCGGGGAGGTTGCCGAGGCGGTAGTCGCACATAGCGATGTGCCAGCTCGCCGTGTTCATCTCCCAGCGGTCGCCCGTCCGCTCCAGCAGGCGCACCGCCTCCTCGCAGCGGGCGATGCACTCCTGGAACCGGGACGCCCCGTAGAGCGCGACGCCGTAGAAGTGCAGCGACTGCCCCTGGCCCCACACGTCGCCGCTCGCGCGGCGCATCTCCAGGCTGCGCTCCGCGTAGGCGACCGCCCGCGAGAACCACGGCAGGACGGTCATCACCGGCGCGTGCTCGGAGTAGGCCTGCGCCAGCTCCGGCGTCGGCCCGTACCGCTCGGCCAGGTTCATGCCGCGCAGGTGCGCCCACAGCGTCGGCACGGCGCCGCGGCCGAACCAGTAGGGGTACGCGACACGGCTGTAGAGACGGACGGCGAGCATCTCCGAGGAGTCCTCCGGGGGCGCCGCGGCGCGCCCGGTGAGGAGCGCCGGGGCGACGGAGTGGCCCGCCTGCACCAGCACCTCGCGGAGCGTGTTGAGCCACAGGGCCGGGCCCGCCCCGGGCACCGAGTGGCCCAGCAGGCGCAGGCCGCGCTCGTACGCCTCGCAGGCCATGTCCACGTCGCCGCGCTTGAACGCCAGCTCGCCCAGGCGCCCGTCGATCTCGGCCTGGCGCAGGGCCCCCTCGGCCATCTCGCGGGCCCGCTCCAGGTGCTCCTGGGCCTCGGCGTAGCGGCCGGCCAGCATCAGGACGTCGCCGAGCCCCTCCGCCACCTCGCGCCGGACCGTGGCGTCCAGGTCCGGCCCGGCGGCGTCCGCGATGCGGTAGTGGCGCTCGGCCGACGCGAGGGCGTGGCGGCGGCGGGCGACCGCGGCGGCCCGGAGCGCGTGCGGGAGGGCGGCGCGCGGCTCCCCGCCCGCCGAGTAGTGGTAGGCGAGGTCGAAGGACAGGCGCGGGTCGCGGGCCTCGATGAGGCGCGCGGCGGCGCGGTGGAGCGCCGCCACCTGGTCCTCGCCGGGGCGCGCGAGCAGGGCCTCCCGGAGCTTGTCGTGCACGAACGCGACGCGCTCGTCCGCCGGGGCCGCCCACACGATGTGGCGGCGGCGGGCCTCGCCGAGCGCCGCGACGGCCCCGACGGCCTCCTGCCCGGCCAGCTCGGCGGCGAGGAGCGGGTCGAACTCCTTGCCCAGCACCGCCCCGGCCGTCAGCAGCGCGAGCGTGGCGGGGGGCAGGAGCTCCATGCGCCGCACCAGCAGGTCCGCGGCCTCGCTCGACGAGGAGACGTCCTCCAGGGCGCCGTCCGCGATGCGCCAGCCCTCGCTGTGGCGCTCGATGGCGGCGCTCTCCACGAGCCCGCGGAGGGCGGCCGTCGCCATGAAGGGGTTGCCGCCCGACAGGCGGCCGATGGCCGCGAGCGCCGCCGGCGGGAGGGTGCCCGCCATGGTCGTCGCGAGGCTGCCGATCTCCTCGGGGCCCATCGGCGCCAGCGCCACGTGGTCGCGGGGCTCCATGGCCCGCAGGACGTGGGCGGCGGGGACCTCCTCGGTGCGGAACGCGGCGACGACGAGCACCTCCCCGCCCTCCTCCGCCCGCGCGCGGCACCAGTCGGCGAGCAGGCGCAGCGAGAGGTCGTCCGCCCACTGGGCGTCGTCGAGCACCACCAGCGCCGCGCGGCCCCGCGAGCCGACGGCGTCGAGCAGGCTCGACATGGCGCGCAGGCTCCGGGTCTCGCCGTGCTGCTCGGGGCCGAGGCCCCGGTCGTCGCCGCTCCCCACGATCGCCGCGAGCTCCGGCATGGCGGCGGCCGCGGCCGTCGCGTCCTCCCCCAGGCCCGCGATGACGGCGGCCCGCAGGTCCGGGTCGCGGTCGCAGGCGCGCACCACCTCGCGCACGACCCCGTCGATGAGCTGGAAGGGGCGGGCCGCGGACTGGTCGACGCCGCCGCCGCGCAGCACCCACATGCCGGCCTCGGCACCGTGGCGGCCGACCTCCTCGAGCAGGCGGGTCTTGCCGCCGCCGGACGGCGCCTCCACCAGCACGAGGCCGCCGTGGCCTGCGCGGGCGGCCTCCACGTGGGCGCGGAGGTTGCCGAGCTCGGCGCGGCGGCCGACGAAGGCCGGCTCCGTGAGCGTGGAACGGGTGTCGTGCGCCCCGACCACCACCTCGGGGTCCTCCTCCCCCCGGGAGAGGCCGCGGGCGATCGCCGACAGGTCGGCGGCGGCGGCGCGGGCCGACTGGTAGCGGTCGCGGGGGTCGCGGCGCAGGAGCCTGACGAGCACGTCCTCCAGCGCGCGGGGGGCGTGGGGGGCGACGGTGCGCAGCGGCGGCGGGACGGCGGTGAGGGAGTCGCGCACGAGCTCGGCCGCCGTGGCCGCCGACAGGGGCGGCCGGCCGGTGACGAGGGCGTAGACGAGCGCCCCGGCCGAGTAGAGGTCCGACCGCTCGTCGACCCCGCCGGGCAGGACGCCCGATGCCTCGGGCGCGAGGTGCTCGACCTCCTCGGCCGGCACGTCGGCGATCGGCCCGAGCAGGGCCGCGTCGGCGGCCAGGCCGGCCGCGCCCAGCACGGCCGACACGCCCTCCGGGCCGCGCACCAGGGTGACGGCGGAGGGGGTCACGTCGCGGTGGAGGATGCCCCGCAGGTGCAGCTCGGCCAGCGCGCTCAGCACGTCGACGCCCACGGCCAGGGCGTCGGGCACCGGCAGCGGCGTGCCGCGCTGGTCGCGGAGCGGGGTCCCGTCCGGCAGCGCCGTGACGAGGTGGATCGCGTCGTCCTCGCGCCCCACGCCGAGGACGGGGGCGATCGTGGCCGGCGGGCGGTCGCCGACCGCCGTGCGGGCGTGCTCCAGACGCATCAGGGTGCCCGGCGACACCGCCCCCTCCGGGGCGGTCTCCACGGACACGCGCACGCCGGTGCGGAGGTCCGTCCCGGTCGAGTGCGTGCGGCCGTTGGAGGTCCGCAGCACGGCGTCGACGCGGAAACGGCCCTCGAGGACCAGCCTGGGCCCCGGCGCCGACGTCACGCCGGTAATAAACCTGATCCTCTTACGGGTGAAAAGTCGATGCAGGGAGGATCGGCGCGGGGCGGCCCGAACAGGAGGGGCGTGGGTGCCGTCCGCATCACATCGGGGCCGCTGCGCGGCGTGGAGCTGGAGAGCGTCGTCGGGGGCCGCACGCGCCGCGCGCGGCTGCTCGTGCGCGCCTGGCGCCGCCGGTCCCAGACGCCGCCGGTGACCCTGCGCCCGGTGGCCGCGCCACCCGAGCGGACCTCCTCCTAGGGCAGGGCCCTACGCCGCCTCGAGCGGCGCCTGCACCAGGATCGGGCCCTCGGGGACCATCCTGCTCGTGCGCGGTTGCGCGGTCACCGCGAGGCCCTGCGCCCCCTCCAGCCCGGTGGCGGCGACCCGCGCCTGGGCCGGGCCGGACGCCTCCATGAGGCCCGCCGAGCGGGGCGGCTCGCCGTCGCGCAGCACCCAGAGCTGGTAGGCGTCGCCCACCGCGAGCGGCGGCAGGTTGGACAGCTCCATCACCGCCGTGCCCTCGTCGGGGACATAGACGACCCGCCCCTCGATGGCGGGCGCGTCGGGGGTGCCGGCGACCGCGACCGTCGTGGCGGCCGGCCCGTCGTCGCCCGAGAACTGGGTCGCGACGCCCCAGCCGACCAGCAGCGCCGCGAGCGCCGCGGCCACGGCGAGCACCGGGCGCAGGCGCGCCGGCGCGTCCCACCAGCGGCGCCGGGACGGCGCCGGCCGCTGCGGCTCCGGGCCCTCTGCGGCCGCGGAACGCTCCGCCGCCTCCCGGCGGACGGTCTCCATGAGGGACGCCCGCAGCTCCGGACGGGGCTCGTGCTGCGGCACGGCGACCGCCAGCACGTCGGCGCCGCCGCGCAGCGCCGCCAGCTCCTCGCGGCACACCGCGCACTCGGCGGCGTGGGCCTCCACCCGGGCGGTCTCGGCCGGGTCGGCGGCGCCGAGGGCCACCACGGCGACGAGGTCGCGCACGGCGTCGTGCTCGCGGGTCACGGCGTCACCTCCGCGGCGCCCAGCCCGCGGCGCAGGCGCTCCAGCCCCAGGCGCATCCGGCTCTTCACCGTGCCGAGGGGCACGTCGAGCATGTGCGAGATCTCGTGGTGCGTGAAGCCACCGTAGTAGGCCAGCTTGAGCACCTCCGACTGCTCGGCCGGGAGGTCCGCCAGCTCGCTGCGCACCGACCCGGCCAGCGCGCGCCCGATGCCCAGGGCGGCGGCGTCCGGCTCCTCCGGCCGGCGCAGCTCCACCTGCTCGAGCGCCTCCTGGCGCCGTGCCATCGCGCCGAGGGTGCGGAGGCGGTCCACCCCGCGATTGTGGAGGATCGCGAGCATCCAGTTCCGGACGCTGCCGCGCGCCGAGCGGTACCCGGCGGCGCCGCGCCACACGGCGAGCATGGAGTCCTGCACGAGGTCCTCGGCCGCCTGGCGCTCGCCCAGCAGGCGGAACGCCAGCGAGTAGGCGACGCGCGCATGCCGGTCGTAGATGACCTCGAAGGCGTCGGCGTCCCCCCGCTCCACGAGGGTCAGCAGGTCCTCGTCGGCCAGGCGCGCCAGTTCGGGGTCGGGTGCCATCGGACCACCTTACGACCGATCCCCGGTCCCGGATCACCCGGTCCGCGCGTCGCTAGCGGCGGGCCCCGGCGCGGTCGGCCGCCAGGGCGGCGATGCGGAAGGTGTCCTGGACGGTGCCGCCGGCCACGATGCTCACCTTCATCACGGTGCACGACCCGCAGCGCGGGATCGGGAACGTGACCGTCCGGGTTCCCGGGAGGACGGTGCGCTGCCGCGCGTACCGCGCTCCGATGCGGAACGTCACCTGCATGCGCGCGGAGGTCTGGAGGCGCACGGCCACCACCCCGGCGCGCGGCTTGCGCGGCGGGCCGATGCGGCGCAGGCCGCCGACCGCCGGGGAGGCCCCCTCGCGGAACCGGGCCAGCCAGGCGGAGTCGGGCTGGGCCGGCGGCGGCGCGGCCATCGCCGCGTTGAACCCGCGCAGCCAGTCGAGCGCCACGGCCCGGGAGCCCAGCTGGTACTCGCCGACCCCGTTCTGGACAAGACGGGGGTTGATCGTCGCGGGGTCCGTGGCGAGGCCCCACACGCAGTCCATCGTCGTGCAGAAGTCGGCCGGCGTGGCCATGCGGCGGCCGGGCAGCTCGGGCATCGTCTGCGGGACGCCCGGGTTGCTCATCAGGAGGTGGACGCGGTCGAGGCTGCCGCCGAAGCGCCCCAGAAGCTGGGCCACGTCACGCGGCCCGGACTCCCACGCCGAGCGCTCCAGGGTGTGGACCGCGCCCGCGCCGCTGGTGCCGGGCCGGTACATCTCCAGCGAGACGCCCCCGGCGCGTGCGAGCCCCTCCATCACCGTGACGTACCCGGCGCGCTTCGTGATGCCGTTGCGGCCGAGGTCGTGGTCGGGGCCGAGCCCGTAGCCGATCGCCGTCACCACCCCGGGCCCGAGGTAGAAGTGGACCCGGTCGGCGTAGGTCCCGCCCGAGCGATGGGTGCGCTTCGACAACTCGGCCATCGCGTCCCGCAGGTTCCGGCCCGCCGCGGTCCCGTCGGCGAACCTCCCGGTGATCTCGTCCACCGCCACGAGCCCGCTCGCGCACCCCGCCGGGGCGCACGTGCCGTCGATCTCACGGGCCAGCACCGCGGCGATCTCGGCCGGGGAGCCGCCGGCGATCTCGCCGGCCGACACCTTGCCGATGCGGTTCGGGGCGTCCGCGTCGCCGCCCAGGAGGTGGTCCACCAGGGCTCCTGCCGGAAGGCCCCGCGGTCGGGGCCGAGCCCCGGCGTCCCGGCCTCGCCGCGGACGATGGTGGTGACGCTCCCGTCGGAGTTGTCGTCGTAGATGATGCTCATCGACGACGAGGCCGTGCCCGCGGAGGCCAGGAGCGCGGCGGCCACGAGCAGCGCGGCGCGTCCGGGGCCGAGTCGGGGTGCGGGCCGCATCGGCCCGGAACGTACCTCGTACGACGCTAGAGCGTCCAGGCCCGGGCGGCGACCGCGGCGGCGACGTCGGCCTCGCTCACCGGCCGGCGGTAGCGGCGCGCGCCGCCCGTCGGCGCGACCCCCAGGTGGCGGTCGATCATCGACGCCGGCATGCCCTCCTCGGCGAGCTCCGCGGCGTTCGCGTACCGCAGCGCGAGGGGGTGGACGCGCTTGCGGATCTGCGCCCGCCGGGCGAGGCGCGGCAGCAGCTCGCGCACGTACGCGGCCTTGATCGTCTCGCCCGCCAGCGTGCAGAAGAGCGGGCTGTCGTCGCCGATGCCCCGCTCCGCCCGGCGCTCCTGCCAGGCCCGGATGAGGTCGCGGGTCGTTGCGTCGAGGCCGGTCAGGCGCCGCCGGCCGCCCTTGCGCGGCGGCACGGTCACCGTGCCCGTCGCGAGGTCGACGTCTCCGGGGCGCAGGGCGAGCGCCTCCCCCGGGCGCAGGCCGGAGCGGTACATGACCGCCACCAGCGCGCGGTTGCGCAGGCCGGTGGGGGCCCGGCCCGACGAGGCGTGGACGAGCGCGGTCGCCTCGTCGGGGGTGAGGAGCTCGTCGCTCATGGACTCGGCGGCGCCGACACCGGCCAGCGGCGACGGCAGTGGCGGACGCGGTGTGCCCTCGCTGTGCACGTCGATCGGATCCCTTCGGGAGGCGTGGCGCCGGAGGGGGGGATCGGCGCTGGCGGTCTTGGAGTTTTTTGTAGGTTGAGGTTTCTATGCGAGGGACGGCTTCCGTGTCAACCGCTGGTTTTCGCCCCGCGGCGTGGCCCCGTGGTCGACCCGGCGCGGCCGGCGCCGGTACCCTGCGGTCGTCTCGGGTGGGTGGTCGTCCGCAAGGGCGCTTCGAGGGAAGCCGGTGCGAGTCCGGCGCGGTCCCGCCACTGTCACCGGGAGCGGCGCGGCTGGGCGCGAAGCCAGCCACTGGGGGATCCCCCCGGGAAGGCGCGGCGCCGCTGCGAACGGAAGCCAGGAGACCTGCCTCCGCCCGAGCACCGACACCGCTTTCGAGGAACGGAGCCGTTGGTGCGAGGACGTCGGTGGGCCCTCCCGGCGCTGGTCGCGGCGCTGCTGGCGCTGGCCGCGCTCGCGACGGGGTGCGAGCGCCGCTCGGACGCCGCCCCCGAGGCGGGCGAGCCCGCCGCCGCCCTCGTCGCCACCGCCGGGTACGGCGAGGAGGAGCTGCTGGCCGCGCGCGTCCCCGCCGGGGACTCCCTGATGCGGGCCCTGCGCGGGGCGACCGACGTCGACACGATGTACGGCGGCGGGTTCGTCGCGTCCATGCTCGGCCACACGAGCGACGCGGGGGCCCAGGAGGACTGGTTCTTCTTCGTCGACGGGGTCTCGTCGCCGGTCGGCGCGAAGGACGTCACGGTGCGCGACGGCCAGGACGTGTGGTGGGACTTCCGCGACTGGGGCGCGCTCATCGACACGCCCGCCGTCGTGGGCGCGTGGCCGGAGCCGTTCACGGGACCGCCGGTCGCCGCCGACCCGCCGCTCGCCGCGGCGCTGGAGGCGGCGGGGGCGGATCTCGTGGAGGGGGACACGCCCTGGCGGGTGGTTGTGGGGGCGAGCGACGACCTCGCCCGCCGCGAGCCGGCCTGGCGCCGCGCCCTCGGCGAGCCGGACGCCGCCGGGCTGACCGTCGCGGTGGAGGACGGGGCGATCACCGCACTCGGCCCGGGCGGGGCGCCGCGGGAGGCCGTCCCGGGGGCGCGCGCCCTGGTGGCCGCCGTGGCGACGGGCACCGAGCCCTCCGACGGCGTCACCCTCGTCGTCGCCGGCCTCGACGCGGCGGCGGCGCGGGCCGCGGCGGAGGCGGTGGCCGCCGAGCCGGCGATCCTCGCCCGGCGCTATGCGGTGGCCTTCGACGGCGCCGGCACCCCGCTGCGGGCCGGCGGGCGGGACGGGCCGTGAGGCGGGCACCCGGGCCGCTGCTGCTGCTCTGCGCCGCCGCGATGACGGTCGCCTTCGCGAGCGACAACCCGGTCGTGCTGGCCGCCGTCACCGCAGGGGCGCTGATCCTGGCCGCGGCGGCTCCGGTGCGGCCCAGCCGCCTGTTCCTGCTCGGCGGCCTGCTGAGCGGGCTGACGCTCGCGCTCATCACCCCGTTCGTCACCGCGCAGGGGGATCTGATCGTGTGGCAGGGCCCCGAGATCCCCCTGTTCGACCTGGAGGTCACGGTCGAGGAGATCGTGGCCGGCCTGGCGATGGGCCTGCGGCTGTTCGCCGTGGCCGTCCTGCTGGGCGCGGTCCTCGCCCACATCGACCCGGACCGTCTCCAGGCGCAGGTGGCACGCATCGCGCCGCGGTCGGCCCTCGTGTGCGCCCTCGCCGCGCGGCTCATCCCGACGCTGGAGCGCGACGCGCACGCGATCTCCGAGACGGCGCGCCTGCGCGGGGTCGCCCTCACGGAGGGCCGCTGGAGCGCCCGGGCGCGCCACGCCGCCCCGCTCGCGCTGCCCCTGCTCGCGTCGAGCCTGGAGCGCGGCCTCGACGTGGCCGAGGCCATGACCGCCCGCGGGTACGGATCCGGCGGGCGCACGCGGCTCGCCGAGGCGCCCTGGACGACCCGGGAGCGCGTCGTGCTCACCGCGGGCGCCGCCCTGGCGGCCGTCGCCGCCGCGATGATCGCCCTGGGGCTCGCGGACTACTCCTACTACCCGGCGCTGACCTCGCCGCTCGGGGGCGGGGCGGCCCTCGTGGCGACCTCGGCGCTCGCGGCGCTCGCCGGGGCGGCGGCGGTGCTGCGCCGGTGATCGTCGCCCGCGCCCGCGAGCTGCGCTTCACCTACGGCGGCGCCGCGGCCCCCTCCCTCGCCGGGATCGACCTCGACGTCCACGCCGGCGAGGTGCTGCTGCTGGAGGGGCCCTCCGGCGGCGGCAAGTCGACCCTGCTGCGGGCCCTGTGCGGCCTCGTCCCGCACTTCCACGGCGGCACGATGTCGGGCGGCGTCACGGTGGATGGCCGGGACACCCTGGGGACCGACCCTGCCCGCATCTTCCGGACGGCCGGGATGGTGTTCCAGGACCCCGAGGGACAGGCCGTCCTCGGCGAGGTGGACCGCGACGTGGCGTTCGGCCTCGAGTGCGCCGGCGTGCCCCCGGCCGCGATCCCGGGACGGGTGGCGCAGGCGCTCGCGACGGCCGGGGCCTCGCACCTGTCCGGCCGCGCGGTCAACGAGCTGTCGGGGGGCGAGCGCCAGCGCGTGGCGCTGGCGGCTGTGCTGGCCCCGCGCCCGCGCCTCGTGCTGCTCGACGAGCCCGCCAGCCAGCTCGACGACGCGGCGGCAGAGGCCCTCATGGCCGTGCTGCGGCGGCTCGCCGACGACGGCGCCGCGATCGTCGTGGCCGAGCACCGCTCGGAGCGGGCACGCGCGATCGCCGACCGCGTGCTCGCCGTGCGCGGCGGGCTCGTGGGCCCCGCCGACCCGCCCGCCGCCCTCCCCGCGGCGCCCGCCCCCGCCGCGCCCGGCCCCGTGGTCAGCCGCCTGGAGGGCGTCGTCGCGGGCCACCCGGGCCGGCCGGTGCTGCAGGGCCTCGACCTGGACCTGCGCGCGGGCGAGGTGGTGGCCGTGCGCGGCCGCAACGGGTGCGGCAAGTCGACCCTGCTCCGGGTGCTGGCGGGGCTGCACCGGCCGGCTGAGGGGCGGGTGCTGCTGCACGGCGCCGACGTCACCGGGACGCCGCCCGAGCGGCGCTTCCCGGCGATCGGCCTGGTGGGCCAGGACCCGGGGCGCCACCTCCTCACCGAGACCGTGCGCGACGAGGTCGCGCTCGCCCTGCGCTCGCTGGGGGTGGACGGCGCCGCCCGCGCCGCCCGGGCCGGGGCGGCGGTCGCCGACCTCGGCCTGGAGGGGCTGGAGGGGCGCCACCCCCTCGACCTGTCGGTCGGGCAGCGCGAGCGGGTGGCCCTGGCGGCGGTGCTCGTCGCCGGGCCGCGGGTGATCGCCCTGGACGAGCCCACCCGCGGGATGGACCCCGCCGCGCGCACGTCGCTGGCGGCCCTGCTGCGCGCGCGGGCGGCGGCGGGCGCGGCCGTGGTGGTCGCGACCCACGACACGGCGTTCGCCGCGGCGGCCGCGGACGTCGTGCACGAGATGGAGGGCGGCCGCCTGCGGCCCGCCCCGGCGCCGGCGGCCGTCGCGTGAGCGCCGCCCTCACCGTGATCCTCGTCGTCGTGGTGCTCGTGGCCCTCGGCCTCGTCGCCGTGGAGCGCGGCGGCGGCGGGGCGAAGGAGCTGGCCCTGGTCGCCACGCTCGCGGCGGTGGCGGCGGCCGGGCGGGTGCTGTTCGCCCCGATCCCGTCCGTCCAGCCGGTCACCGTGATCTGCCTGGTGACCGGCGCCGCACTCGGGCCGCGCGCCGGCCTCGCGGTGGGCCCGATCGCCGGCCTCGTGTCCAACGCGTTCCTCGGCCAGGGCCCGTGGACGCCGCCGCAGATGGCGCTCTGGGGGCTCGTCGGGCTGTGCGGGGCCCTGCTGCGGCCGGTGTGCCGCCACGCGGTGGGGCTCGCCGTGGTCGGCTTCGTGTGCGGGGTGCTGTTCGGGTGGGCGATGGACCTCTGGTTCCTCGCCTCGTTCGGGCCCGACGTGAGCTGGGCCGCGTTCACGCTCGCCGCGGGCCGCAGCCTGCCGTTCGACCTGGCGCACGGGATCGGCAACGTCGTCATCGCCCTCGTCGCCGGGCCGGCGCTGCTGCGGGTGCTGGGGCGCTACGCGGTGCGGATACGCACCGAGGTGGTCAGCCGGCCAGCTCCCGCACCCGCGCCCGGAGGTCCGCCCGCGCCCGCTCCGCCCGCTCCCGCGCCTCCGCGCTGAGGGCCCGGGCCGCCGCGACCTCCTCGCGGCAGGCGGCCACCATCGCCGCCACCTCGGCCGGCGCGGACGAGCCGGTCTGCAGGCGGGCACGGGCGCAGAGCGCGGGGTCGAGGGCGTCCGCCAGGGCCTCGGCGGAGATCTCCACGGGACGCCCCACGGCCTCCTCGGCCGCCGCGGAGAGGCGCTCGGGCGTGAGGCCGGCCGGGGTGAGCCCGGCCTCCACGAGCCCGCGCACCGCGCGGCCGACGACGTGGTGCGCCGTGCGGTAGTCGAGCCCGGCCTCCACGGCGAGGACGTCGGCGACGTCGGCGGCGGCCGTGAAGCCCTCGCGGGCAGCCCGCTCCCACCGCTCCGGGTGAACGGTCATCCCCGCCACGACCTCCGCGGCCAGGCGGGTGACGGCGACCGACTCGTCGAGCAGCCGCGGGACGGAGCCGTTGAGCAGGTGGAAGTGGTCCGTGCGCGCCGACCCGGTGTGCAGGGCGACCAGGGCCGCGGTGAGGTCGCCCGCCGCGATGCCCGCCTGGGTGCGCACCACCGCGAGCGCGTAGGGGTTGCGCTTCTGCGGCATGAGGGCGCTGGCGCGGCTGTGGCGGTCGGCGAGCGAGACGGCGGCGAACTCCTGGCTGGCGAGGATCTCCAGGTCCTGCCCGAGCTGGGAGCCGTGGGTGGCCGCGGTCGCGACGGCCCCGATGAGCTCCAGGTAGCCGTCCGCCTGCCACATGGCGTCCTTGGCGTGGACCATCAGCCCCGAGCAGCCGAGCAGGCCGGCGAGGCGCTCGCGGTCGAGCGGCCAGCGCGAGCCCGCGCTGCCGCCCACCCCCGCCACGCTCAGGTCGAGCCAGGCGTGGCTGCGCCAGAGGCGCCCCGCGTCGCGCAGCGCCGGGTAGGCGTAGGCCAGGAGCAGGTGGCCGATCGTCGTCGGCTGCGCGGGCTGGAGGTAGGTGTAGTCGGCCGCGAGGTCGTCGCGGTGGCGGTCCGCGAGCTCGACGACGGCCGACACGAGGTCGAGGGTCGCGTCGTGGAGGTCCCGGGCGCCCTCGCGTGCGGCGAGGCGCAGGCCCACGCGGAACGCCTCCCGCCGGGGGCGGCCCGCGCTGAGCCATCCGGCGGCCGACGCCCCCACCCGCGCCTTGAGCTGGTGCTCGCGCGAGTTGAACGCGTCCCCGAGGGCCGGGTCCCACGGGAAGGAGGCGGGATCGAGGGCGTCCAGCTCCAGCAGGCCGGCGAGCAGGCCGCGGGCGTCGTCGCCCCCCAGCGCCCCGCCCTCCACGAGCGCCACGGCGTGCGCCAGGTCCGCCAGGGAGAGCCACGCGCCGAGGCGCGGGCCGTGGGATGTCTCGTGCGCGTACCCGGCCCGCACGAGCTCGGGCGCGGGGCCGCCGGTGAGGCGCCCGCCGGCGCCGAGGTAGTCGCTGCTCACGGCCGGGAGCCTAGTGCTTCGCCCCGGATCCCATCGCGACGGGTTGACATCCCGCGGATGCGTGAGCATGCTACCCGCGCTTATCGGCACGATAAGCGTGTCCTATGAGTCAAGTGCACCGCCCTCCCCCGCGGCCACGGGGGAGGGCGACTGACCCCGTGGCCTCTGTCCCGACCAAGGAGCGTTGCGTGATCGTACGACACAGATTCCGGTGGCTCGCAGTCCTCGCCCTCGCGACGGCGTCCATCGCCGTCGCGGCCGGCTGCGGTGATGACGACGGCGGGTCCGGCGACACGGCCGGCGGTGGCGGCGACTCCACGCTGACGCTCGTGGGCTACACCACCCCGCGCGAGGTCTACGAGGAGGTGATCCCCGCCTTCACCGCCACGCCGGCCGGCGAGGGGATCGAGTTCGAGCAGTCGTACGGCCCGTCCGGCGACCAGAGCCGCGCCGTCGAGGCGGGTCTCGACGCCGACGTCCTGGCGCTCTCGCTCGCTCCCGACGTGACCCGGCTCGAGGAGCCGGGCATCGTGGACCCGACCTGGGACGACGGCCCCACCAAGGGCTTCGTCTCGACCTCCGTCGTGGTGTTCCTCGTCCGCGAGGGCAACCCGAAGGACATCCAGACCTGGGACGACCTCGTGAAGGAGGACGTCGAGGTCATCACGCCCAACCCGTTCTCCTCGGGTGGCGCCCAGTGGAACATCGCCGCGGCCTACGGCGCGCAGCTCGCCGCCGGCAAGACGCAGGAGGAGGCGCTCGAGTACCTGCGCAGCCTCTTCGCCAACGTGCCGGTGCAGCCCAAGGGCGCCCGCGAGTCGCTGCAGGTGTTCCAGGCCGGCAAGGGCGACGTGCTCCTCGCCTACGAGAACGAGGCGAAGCTCGCGCAGGCCAACGGTGAGCCGGTGGAGTTCATCATCCCCGACGACACCATCCTCATCCAGAACCCGATCGCGGTGACGACCGGCAGCGGCAACCCGACGGCGGCGCAGGCCTTCGTCGACTACGCCCTGAGCGCCCCGGCGCAGGAGGTCTTCGCGGCGAAGGGCTACCGCTCCGTGCTCCCCGAGGTGGCCGAGGCCCACGCGGCCGAGTTCCCCGCGGTGCCGGGCCTGTTCACGATGGATGAGGACCTGGGCGGCTGGGCGACGTTCCGGGAGGACTTCTTCGACCCGGACAACGGCTACGTCGCGGACATCTTCGCCGACCGCGGCTTCAGCCAGGAAGATGAGTAGCGGCACCTCCACAACGGAGACCCCTCCGCGGGCACGGATGCCCCGGATCTCCCTCGGCGGGGCGGGGCGCATCGGCGCCCCGCTCGGCATGGGGATCGCGGTCCTCTACATGAGCGTGATCGTGCTGATACCGCTCGCCGCCCTCACGGCGGGCGCCTTCGAGGGCGGCTGGAGCGAGTTCTGGGAGGCGATCACCAGCCCGGCGGGCTGGGCCGCCGTGAAGCTGACCCTGGAGGTCTCGCTCTACGTCACCCTCATCAACGCGGTCATGGGCACCCTGATCGCCTGGGTGCTGGTCCGCGATCGCTTCCCGGGCAAGGCGTTCGTCAACTCCCTCATCGACCTCCCCTTCGCCCTCCCCACGATCGTCGCCGGCCTGACCCTGCTGGCCCTCTACGGGCCCAAGGGGCCGCTCGGCATCAACATCGCCTTCACCAAGGCCGGGATCGTCCTGGCCCTGCTGCTCGTGACGCTGCCCTTCGTGGTGCGCTCGGTGCAGCCGGTGCTGCTGGAGCTGGACCGCGAGATGGAGCAGGCCGCCGCATCCCTCGGCGCCGGGCCCCTCACGACCTTCCGGCGCATCATCCTCCCGAACCTGCTGCCCGCCGTCCTCGGCGGCTGCGGCCTCGCGTTCTCGCGGGCCCTCGGCGAGTTCGGCTCCCTGGTCCTCATCACCGGGAACATCCCGTTCCAGGACCAGGTCGCGTCCTTCTACATCTACAGCCAGATCGAGTCGGACAACCGCCAGGAGGCCGCCGCGGTCTCCGTGTTCCTGCTGGTGTTGTCCCTCCTGGCGCTGCTGATCCTCTCCGGCCTCGAGCGCTGGAGCTCCCGCCATGCCCGCTAGCGACCCGGTGACCATCCCCGCGAAGCCCGGCACGGGGCGGCAGCGCCTGGCCGACCGCACGGCGCGGTACTCGCTGCGCATCGTCGCGCTCGGCTACCTGGCCGTCCTGCTCGGCGCGCCGCTCGTCCTGGTGTTCTGGAACACCTTCGAGGACGGCTTCGGCGCGGCGTGGGACGCGGTGACCACGCCCGCGGCCCTCCACGCCCTGTACCTCACGATCCTGATCGCGGCCATCGCGGTGCCCCTCAACGCGATCTTCGGCGTGGCCATGGCGCTGATCCTGGTGCGCCGGAAGGTCCCCGCCCGCCCGCTCGTGAGCGCCCTCATCGACCTGCCCCTGGCGCTCTCGCCGGTGGTCGTGGGCCTCGCGATCCTGCTCGTGTGGGGCCGCGACGGCTGGCTCGGCCCGGCGGCCGACGACCTCGGCGTCCAGGTCATCTTCGCGCTCCCCGGGATGGTGCTGGCGACGATCTTCGTCTGCCTCCCGTTCGTGGTGCGCGAGGTGGTGCCCGTGCTGCGCGAGGTGGGCACCGACCAGGAGGAGGCCGCCGCCACCCTCGGCGCCGGCGCCTTCCAGACGTTCTGGCGCATCACGCTCCCGGCGATCCGCTGGGGGATCATCTACGGCGTGGTCCTCACCACCGCCCGGGCGCTCGGCGAGTACGGCGCCGTCCGGGTCGTGTCCGGGGGCATCGCCGGCAAGACCGAGACCCTGACGCTGCACGTCGAGGAGCGCTTCCAGGCCTTCGACTACGTGGCGGCCTACGGCTCGTCGGTCGTCCTCGCCATCCTGGCGCTGGTGACCGTGCTGGCCATGAACCTGCTCAACCGGAAGGGAGGCGGCGGTGGCGATCACGGTCACTGACATCAACAAGCGCTTCGGCGACTTCGTCGCGCTCGAGGACGTCAACCTGGAGGTGCCCGGCGGCTCGCTGACGGCGCTCCTCGGGCCGTCCGGCTCGGGCAAGTCGACCCTCCTGCGGGTCATCGCCGGCCTGGAGACGCCGGACACCGGCCGCGTCGAGATCTCCGGCGAGGACGCCACCACCGTCCCCGCCCAGAAGCGCGGCGTGGGCTTCGTGTTCCAGCACTACGCCGCCTTCAAGCACATGACGGTGCGCGACAACGTGGCCTTCGGCCTCTCCATCCGCCGCCGCCCGAAGGGCGAGATCCGCGACCGGGTGGACGAGCTGCTGGGGCTCGTGCAGCTCGACGGCTTCGCGCACCGCTACCCGAGCCAGCTCTCGGGCGGCCAGCGCCAGCGCATGGCGCTCGCCCGCGCCCTCGCGGTGGAGCCCAAGGTGCTCCTGCTCGACGAGCCGTTCGGCGCCCTCGACGCCCGCGTCCGCAAGGAGCTGCGCTCCTGGCTGCGCCGCCTGCACGAGGAGGTCCACCAGACCACCGTGCTCGTCACGCACGACCAGGAGGAGGCCATGGAGGTGGCGGACACGATCGCCGTCATGGACCAGGGCCGCATCCAGCAGGTCGGCGCCCCCCGGGAGATCTACGAGAACCCGGTCAACGAGTTCGTGATGACCTTCGTCGGGCCTACCACGCGCATGGGCGAGGCCTTCGTCCGCCCCCACGACATCGAGCTGCGGGCGGAGCCGAACGGCATCACCTCGGCCGCGACGGTCGAGCGCCTCGTGCACCTCGGCTTCGAGGTCCGCGTGGAACTGGAGCGCGAGGACGGCGAGAAGCTGTCCGCCCAGGTCACCCGGGACGTCGCCGACGAGCTCGGCCTGGAGCCGGGCGCCCCGATCTTCGTGCGCCCGACGCGCGAGCGCGTCTTCTCGGAGACCGGCGCCGGCATCTGATCCGCCCCCGCGGGCCAGGCGGCGGGCCGTCGCGAAGGCGTCCTCGGCGGTGAACCCCGGCCGCGGGGGCCGCGGCGCCCGCCGCGGCCCCCGCCCCGGGCGGGGTCACGCGGGGGTCACCTCGCTCAGCGACCCCGACTCGACGTGGTAGACGAAGCCGCGGATCGAGTCCTTGCGCGGGATGAAGGGGCTTGCCGCGATGCGGGCGATCGACTGCCGCACGTCCTCGTCCAGCTCCGGGAACGCCTCGGCGGACCAGGCCGGCTTCACGCCGACGTCGTCCTGGATCGCGCGGCGGAAGGCGTCGTCGCTGAAGGTGAGCATCCCGCAGTCGGTGTGGTGGATGAGGACGATCTCCTCGGTGCCCAGCAGGCGCTGCGAGATCGCCAGCGAGCGGATGGCGTCGTCGGTGACGACGCCGCCGGCGTTGCGGATGACGTGGGCGTCGCCCTCGGCGAGCCCGAGCACCTTCTGCGGGTCGAGCCGGGCGTCCATGCAGGCGACGACGGCCACCTTGCGGGCGGGCGGCAGGGGCAGGTCGCCCTTGTCGAAGCCGTCCGCGTAGCCCTTCGCGTTCTCCAGCAACTGGTCCGTGACGGTCATGCGTGCTCCTCCTGGTGGATGGGGGTGGTGCCGGCCCTGAGCTCGTGGCCGGCGGAGACGGGCTCGCGCCGCAGGGCCCCGTCGTCGGCGACGGCGTAGACGCCCATCCGCCGCAGGGGCGGCGAGTAGGCATGGATGGAGACGGCCGGGACGTCGCCCACGCCGTGCACCCGGTGCACGTGCGAGGGCGGGAACGCGACGGACTGGCCGCGCTGCAGGCGGCGCCGGATGGTGCCGCCCAGGGTGAGGCGCTCCTCCACGAGCTGCCCCCGCACGACGGCGAACGCGCCGCCGGAGAGGTCGTGGTCGTGGAAGCCGGTGTCGTGGTGCTCGCCGCTCCAGCAGATGAGCCACACCTCGACGCGCTCGTCGCGCCAGAGCACCTCGAAGAGGCGCTCGCCGGGGTCGTGGCGGACGCGCGTGCGCCACAGGCCGGGCGTGCCGGCGAGCCCGTCCACGAGCTCGCGCAGGGCGTCCTGGCCGAGGGGCGCGCCCGGGGGCGCGTCCGGCAGCTCGATGTGCTGGATCATGCGGTGACCCCCGTGAGTGCGAGGAGCCGGGCCGCGTTCGCGGCGCGGACCGGGTCGGGGCCGGGGGCGTCCGGGGCCGGTGTCACCACCGGGCGGTCGGAGCCGTGCACGAGGGCGCCGGGGCCGACGGCCGCGGCCATGGCGGCGACCGCCGCCGGCCCGTAGGACGAGGTGTCGTAGAAGGCGAGCGGGTCGTGCGGGTCGCCGTCGGCGCCGCGGGAGGCGAGGCGCTCGGCCTGCAGCGGCGCGAGGCCGGCGAGCATCGCGAAGCAGACGCGCAGCCGGGGGTGGGCGGGCCGCGCCCAGAGGCGGAACGCCAGCCAGGCGGCCTGCATCTGGGCGACGTAGGACGTCAGCGCCGGCCACCAGGCCGGCAGGCCCGGCCCCGGGGGCGGGGGGGACGGTGCCCAGGGGGCCGGGCCCGGGTGCACCAGGAGGGGCGCGCCGCGCTCCTCCAGCAGCGCAAGGAGCGGCGCGCAGCGCGCCACCCCCTCGGGGCCCGTGAGGGCGGACGCCGGCAGGACCAGCCCGGCCAGCCCGCGGTCGAGGGCGGCGCCGAGGGCGGCCGGGTCGGGCTCGGCGAGGCCCGCCGAGGCCCACGCGCGCAGCGACGGGGGGAGGTCGCCGACGCCGTCGTGGTACGCCTCGACGAGGCCCGCCGCCTCGTCGGCCGGGAGCGCCTCGATGCCCAGGGGGCTCGAGAGCGCCACCACGGCCAGGTCGAGCCCGTCGCGCGCGACGAGCGCGGCGCGGCGGGCGGGGTCGTGGTCGCGGGCCGCGACCGGCCACTCCGGCTCGCCCGCGATCCTCAGGATCCAGCCCCCGCGCCGGACGCCGCGCAGGAGCGGCGGCCGGCGGCGGCGGGCCAGCGCCACCAGCAGCGACTCCGGCCAGAGGTGCTGGTGGACGTCGATGCCCCCGCTCACGCCGCGGCCCGCCGCGGCGAGGAGAGGGGGCGCGCCGGGATGCCGCCCACCCGCGCGCCGGCCGGCACGTCGCGGGTCACCACGGCCCCGGCGGCCACGAGGGCCCCGGCGCCGACGACGCGGCCCTCGAGCACGATCGCGCCGGTGCCGAGGTGGGCGCCGGACCCGATCCGCACCGTCCCGGCCACGCGGCTGCCGGAGGCGAGGTGGGCGCACTCGCCGACCTCGGCGTCGTGGCCGACGATGGCGCCGGCGTTGACGAGGGCGTCCCGGCCGATGCGCGCGTCGGCGCCGACGACGGCGCCGGCGAGCACCTGCGCGCCGTCCTCCAGGCGCGCCGAGACGGCGACGCTCGCGTCGCGGTGGACGAGCGCCGGCAGGCGGAAGCCGGCCTCGCGCAGGAGCGCCGCGGCCGTGCGCCGGGGCCCGGCGTCGCCGACCCCGCCCAGGCCGACGAACGCGTGGTCGACGCCCTCGGCGCGGAGGGCGGCGATCGCGTCGCCGCCGCGGACGGGGCGCCCGAGCACCGTGGCGCCGCGCAGCCGCGGATCGGTGTCGACCAGCGCGACGACGGTGAACCGGTGCAGCGACCGGATGGCCTCGACCACGCACTTGGCGTGGCCCCCCGCGCCGAGCCCGGCGATCGGGGTGAGGGGGGAGATCAATGATCCTCCGGCGGACAGGACGGGGGCGGTGGGTGTGCGTCGGTGGTGCGCGGGGAGCCGGTGGCCGCCGGCTCCCTGTGCATCAACATTGCTTATCTATCGCATAAGCGGTGCCACTGTAAACGCGGCGGCGGCGATGTCAAGGCACGGCGGCGCCCGCCTCGCGGCCTCGACCCGCCACAACCCGCCATCCCTAGGCGGGGAGGGCGTCCACCTCGGGCAGCACGCCACGGACGCCGGAGACGTCGAGCAGCCGCTGCACGGCCTCGGAGGGCTTGTAGATCGAGACCGGCGGGGCGCCCTCGCGGGAGCGCTCGTTGGCCGCCAGCAGGGAGCCGAGGCCCCGGCTGTCCATGAACGTGACGCCCTGGAGGTCGATGAACACCGGCCCGGCGCCGCGCTGGGCGTCGGTCAGCTCTCGTGACACCTCTGGGAGGGCGAGCGCGTCCAGGACACCGACGACGCGCACCACGGTCGCGTCGCCCCGAGCCTCGACGCGCACCTCGACGTGCTCCGCGGCCATTGCGCGGCAGACTAGCAGGGCGGGCCGTCCCTTCCGCGCGCGTCCCGTCGCGATAGGGTTGCGCCCGCGACGCGAACGAACGACGGAGAGATGAGAATGAAGGGCCTGCCCGTCTGGATCCTGGGAACGCTGGTCGTGCTGACCGTGCTGCTCCTGGTCGTCGGCTGGCACGACCGCCACGAGGCGGGCTACGTGCCGTTCATCATGGGCTTCGTCTTCGCGTTCTTCACCCTGGCCGCCCTCGGCGCGAAGGCCCGCGGCGACGAGGACTGACGCCGCGCCGGGGAGCCCCGGCGCGACCTGACCCGCCGGGTTACGATCGGCCGATGCCGACGGACCCGTACGGACCCAGCGACCCGGCGAAGCGCCACAGCGCCGCCATGACCGACGGCCCCGACCGCGCGCCCGCGAGGGCGATGCTGAAGGGGACCGGCTTCACCGACGAGGACCTCGCCCGTCCCATCGTCGGCGTCGCGACGACGTGGATCGAGACGATGCCGTGCAACCTGAACCAGCGCGAGCTGGCGCAGCACGTCAAGAGGGGCGTGCGGGCGGCGGGCGGCACGCCCATGGAGCTCGGCACGATCTCCGTCTCCGACGGCGTCTCGATGGGCACCGAGGGCATGCGCGCCTCGCTCGTCTCGCGCGAGGTGATCGCCGACTCCATCGAGCTCGCGTCCCGCGGCCACTCCTTCGACGGCATCGTGTGCCTCGTCGGCTGCGACAAGACAATCCCGGCGGCCGCGATGGCCCTCGCGCGCCTCGACATCCCCGGGCTCGTCCTCTACAACGGCTCGATCGCGCCCGGCCGCTTCCGGGGGCGGGACGTCACGATCCAGGACGTCTTCGAGGTGGTGGGCGCGCACGCCGCCGGCCGGGCGACGGCCGAGGAGGTGCACGCCATGGAGAGCGTCGCCTGCCCCGGCGCCGGCGCCTGCGGCGGCCAGTTCACGGCCAACACGATGTCGATGGCGCTCGACGTCCTGGGCATCAGCCCGGCCGGGCTCAACGGCGTGCCGGCGACGGACCCGGACAAGGAGGCGGCCGCCGAGGAGGCCGGCCGGCTGGTCATGGACCTGGTGCGGCGGGACGTGCGTCCCTCCCACATCGTCTCCCGGGCCGCGATCGACAACGCCATCGCCGCGGTCGCCGCGAGCGGCGGCTCCACGAACGCCGTGCTCCACCTGCTCGCCATCGCCCACGAGTTCGGCATCGAGCTGTCGATCGACGACTTCGACACGATCGCGTCCCGCACGCCCATCGTCGCCTCGCTCGTGCCGGGCGGCCGCTTCGTGGCGACGGACCTCCACGCCGCGGGCGGCGTCGCCCTCATGAGCCGCGAGCTCGTCGGCGCCGGGCTCGTGGACCCCGCGACGCGGAACGTCGACGGCCGCACCCTGGGGGAGATCGCCGCCGCCGCCGAGGAGACCCCCGGCCAGGAGGTCATCGTCCCGGCCGATCGCCCGCTGTCGCCGACGGGCGGCCTCGCGATCCTGCGCGGCAACCTCTCCCCGGACGGCTCGGTGGTGAAGCTGGCCGGCCACGAGCGCCGCCTTCACACCGGCCCGGCGCGCGTGTTCGAGCGCGAGGAGGACGCCTTCGCGGCCGTGAAGGCCCAGGAGATCCGCCCGGGGGACGTCGTCGTCATCCGCAACGAGGGCCCGGCCGGCGGGCCGGGGATGCGGGAGATGCTCCACGTGACGGCCGCCCTCGTGGGCGAGGGGCTCGGCGAGGAGGTCGCCCTCATCACCGACGGCCGCTTCTCGGGCGCGACCCACGGCTTCATGGTGGGCCACGTCGCCCCGGAGGCGTTCCGCGGCGGGCCCATCGCCGCGCTGCGCGACGGGGACGAGATCACCCTCGACGTCGAGGCCCGGGAGCTGCGGGTCGCGCTCTCCGAGGACGAGATGGCCGCCCGGCTCGCCGCCTGGGAGCCGCCGCCGCCGCGCTACACCCGGGGCGTCCTCGCCAAGTACGCCTCGCTGGTGTCGTCGGCGTCGGAGGGCGCGATCACCCGGCCGCTGTGACCGGGCACGCCCGCCTCCAGCTCATGGACTGGAAGCGGCGGGTGCTGGCGATGTACGCCGCCGCGCGCGCCGGCGGCGACGTTCCGGCGGCCTGCGCCGCCTTCCGCGACGCGCGCGACGACCTCTTCCGCGCCCACCCCCAGTCGCCGCTGCCGCCGGCGGACCGAGCCGGGTGGCGCGGCGCCGCATGGTTCCCCCACCGCCCCGAGATGCGGGTCACCGCGGTCCTGGAGCCGGACGGCGAGGGGGCCGCGCTGGTCATCCCGACGAGCACCGGCGAGCCCACCCGGTTCACGCGCGCCGGCGTCGTGCGCCCGGTGCTGCCGGACGGCCCGGTGACGCTGGCCGTCTACTGGCTGGAGGGCTACGGGGGCGGCCTCTTCCTCCCGTTCCGCGACGCCCTCGCCGGTGGGGGGACCTACGGCGGCGGGCGCTACCTGCTCGACACGGTGAAGGGCGCCGACCTCGGCACGACGGCGGACGGCGCGCTCGTGCTCGACTTCAACTACGCCTACAACCCCTCGTGCTCGTACGACCCGCGCTGGAGCTGCCCGCTCGCACCGCCCGCCAACCGCATCGACGTGCCCGTCGCCGCGGGGGAGGGCCACCCGGGCTAGCGGCGTTTCCTCTTCTTGACCGGCTTGCGGGCGGCGGGCTTCGCGCGTCCCCCCGGCGTGGTGGGGACCGTCCGGGCGGCGGGGGCGGCGGAGGCCGCCGCGGCGGCGGGGGCGGCGCCGGCGGGCGGCGCGTTGGCGGTGGGGCCGTACCCCTCCGGCTCCGGGCCACGGCGGCGCCGGTCCCAGATGAAGTACGCGCTCGCCCCCAGGAACAGCACGAGGGCGACGTAGAAGTTCAGGCGCTGGCCGAGGAACTCCTGCGACGGGTCCACCCGGAGCTGCTCCCAGAAGATGCGGCCGAGCGAGTAGACCGCCACGTAGAGGCAGAAGACCCCGGGCGGGCGGATGCGGTACCGCTTGCCGGCCCAGATGATGAGCGCCGCCCCGGCGAAGTTCCACAGCATCTCGTAGAGGAACGTGGGGTGGAACGTCTCGGAGAGGGCGTTCTCGTCGGGGCGCCGGTCGGCGTCGACCTCGAGCCCCCAGGGCAGGTCGGTGGGACCGCCGAAGAGCTCCTGGTTGAAGTAGTTGCCGAGGCGCCCGACGCCCTGCGCGATGAGGATCCCGGGCGCGGCGGCGTCCATCATCTCCAGCACGCTGGCGCCGCGGCGGTGGGTGACCCACGCGCCCGTCGCCACGCCGAAGGCCACGCCGCCCCAGATGCCGAGGCCGCCCTCCCAGATGGCGAAGGGCGCGTACCACTCGTCGCCGATCTGATCCCAGCTCGTGATGACGTGGTACAGCCGGCCGCCGACCAGGCCTGCGAGCACCGACCAGAGCGTGACCTCGAACACGAGCTCCGGGTCTCCGCCGCGCGCCTTCCAGCGGCGCATCGTGAGCCAGGCGGCGACGAACACCCCGGCGAGCAGGGTGAGCGCGTAGAGGCGGATCGTGAACGGGCCGATCTCGAGGTCGCGGAGCGACGGCGCGGGGATGCTCGCGAGAGCGGTGGCGAGCCCGATCACGGGCCGGATCGTAGACGACGGCGCCGTGCGCACGGCCGATCGCCGTCGTCGTCCACGGTGTCGTTATGGTAAGAGTTCTCACTTCCGTTTTGGCCCCTCCCCCTGGACTCGCCCGTGCGCCGCCCCCTGCTCCGCCTCGTCGCCGTGCCCGTCGCCGCCCTCGTGGCGATCGCCATCGCCGCCGGCTGCGGGGACGACGACGGCTCCGGGGACGGGCGCCCGGTGATCGTCGTCACGACGCCGATCCTCGGCGCGGTCGTGGGCGAGATGGTGGGCGACGCCGCCGACGTCCGCACGGTCATCCCGAACGGCGCCGACCCTCACGACTTCCAGCCGTCGGCGAAGGACGCCGCCGCGCTGGAGGACGCGGACCTGATCGTGGAGAACGGCCTCGACCTGGAGGAGGGCCTCGAGGACGCCCTCCGCCAGGCCCGCGACGCGGGCGTGCCGTTCTACACCGCCACCGACCACGTGCCGCTGCGCGAGAGCGGCGGCGGGGAGCACCACGACGAGGAGGAGCACGCCGGGGAGGGTCAGGACGACCACGAGCACGGCCCCGAGGACCCGCACATCTGGATGGACCCCATCGCCATGCGCGACGTGGTCATCACGCTCGGGCCCGCGATCACCGAGGCCACCGGCCTCGACGTCACGGCGGGTTCCGCGGCGGCCACCGAGCGGCTGACCGCCCTCGACGCCGAGGCCCGTGAGATCCTGGCGGCCGTCCCGGCGGACCGGCGCAAGCTCGTGACCGGGCACGAGTCGATGGGCTACTTCGCCGACCGCTACGACTTCGAGCTCGTCGGCGCCGTCATCCCGGGGCTCTCCTCCCAGGCCCAGGTGTCGGCCTCCGCGCTGGCCGAGCTGCGCGAGGTGATCGAGCACGAGGGGGTCCCGGCGGTGTTCGCCGAGCTCGGTACCCCCGAGGGCGTCGCGGAGGCCATCGCCTCCGAGACCGGCGCACGGCTCGTCCCGATCGGGACCCACGCGCTGCCCGAGGACGGCTCCTACGAGACGTTCATCCTCGACGCCGCCCGCGCCGTGCGCGACGGCCTGGCCCCGGACGGGGGGTAGGCCGTGGGGCCCCTGCTCGACCCCTTCCTGGACAACGAGTTCATGCTGCGGGCGCTCATCGCCGGCTGCCTCGTCGCCCTGGCCTGCGCCGTCGTGGGCACCTTCGTGGTGCTGCGCGGGCTGGCGTTCATCGGCGACGCGCTCGCCCACGGGGTCCTGCCGGGCATCGCGGGGGCCCTGCTGCTCGGCCTGCCCGGCATCGGGGGGGCGCTCGTCGGGGCGGCGGTGATGATCGGGGGCGTCGACCTCATCCGCCGGCGCACGCGCCTGTCGGGCGACACCGCCATCGGCCTCCTGTTCGTGGGGATGCTCGCCCTGGGCGTGGTGATCGTGTCCCGCTCGGACTCGTTCACCGGGGACCTGACGCGCATCCTCTTCGGGGAGGTGCTCGGCATCGGCTGGGACGACATCCGCATCCAGCTCGTGGCGACGGTCGCCGTGATCGCCGTGGCGATCGTCTGCGCCCGGCCGTTCCTGATGCTCTCGTTCGACCCCGAGGGCACCCGCGTCGCCGGGTTCCGCGCCGGCGTCTACGAGTGGGTCATGCTCGGCCTCGTCGCGATCACGGTGGTCGTCTCGTTCGGGACCGTGGGGACGCTGCTCGTGTTCGGGATGCTCATCGCCCCGCCCGCCACGGCCGCGCTCGTCGCCCGGCGGATCGGGGTGATGATGGCCGTGGCGGCCGTCCTCGGCGTCCTGAGCGTCTTCGTGGGGCTCCTGCTCTCGTACCACTACGACCTCGCCGCGGGCGCGACCATCGTGCTCGTGGAGGTCGGGGTGTTCTTCGTCGCGCTGACCGCGACCGCCATCTGGCGGCCCGTCGCCCGGACGGCGCCCGCGTGAGCGCGCCTGCCGTCGAGACGCGCGGCCTGGCCGTCGGCTACGACGGGCACCCGGTCGTGAGCGGGATCGACCTGGCGCTCGCGCCGGGCGCCACCCTGGCCGTCCTCGGCACGAACGGGTCCGGGAAATCGACGCTGGTGAAGACCCTGGTGGGCCTGCTGCCGCCGGTCGCCGGCGTTGCGCGCGTGCTCGGCGGGGCCCCGGGGGCGAGCCCGAAGCGGGTCGCCTACCTCGGTCAGGTGCGCGCGTCGGGGTTCGCGCTACCCATCCGGGCCCGCGACGTCGTCGCCATGGGGCGCTTCGCGGAACGCCGGCTGGTCGGGCGCATCACACGGGAGGACCGGGCGCTCGTGGACGCGAGCACGGAGCGGATGGGCGTCGCGCATCTCGCCGACGCCCCCGTGGCCGAGCTCTCCGGCGGGCAGCGCCAGCGGGTCCACATCGCCCAGGCCCTCGCCTGGCGCGCCGACGTGATCGTGCTGGACGAGCCCACCTCCGGCCTCGACGTCGCCGGCCGGGGCCTGCTGCTCGAGGCCCTCGCGGCCGAGCGCGCCCGCGGCGCGGCGGTGGTGATGTGCACGCACGACATCCGCGACGCGGCGACGGCCGAGGTGGCCCTGCTGCTGGCCGGGCGGGTGGTGGGCCAGGGCGCGCCGGCGGACGTGCTCACCCGCGACGCGCTGATGGAGACGTTCGGCCTCATCCTGGGCGAGCTGCCGGGCGGCGGGGAGCTGGTGATGGACCCCGTGCACCGCCACGACCACGACGGCCACGACCACTGACGATGGGGTCCGACACGCCCGTCATGCTGTGCCGATGCTCCGCTCACCGATCATCGCCCGGTTCGCCCAGCGCGTCGCGCGCCGGCGCCTGCGGCGCATGGGCGGCACCGGCACCACCGCCTGGGCGCTCCGGGTCCCGCTGGTCACGCTCGTGCTCTCCGCGGCGTTCCTCATGGTCCTCCGCCGCGCGGGGTCGCCCCGCCGCTGAGGCTGCGCCCCGGACGCGGGTGGCCTACCGTGTGGGGATGAGGATCCGCCGGGACGCCCTATGAGCCACGACCACGGCCATGTGGGCGGTGACCAGTGGGCCGGTCACGCCCTGGGGAGCGTCCGGGCAGCCGGCCACCGCTCCGGCGGCGCCCGCGCCCAGGTGATCGCCTCGCTGGCCCACCAGGAGTGCTGCCGGTCGGCCCAGGAGATCCACGACGACCTGCGCGCCGAGGGCCGCCGGGTGGGCATCGCGAGCGTGTACCGGGTGCTCGACCTGCTCGTCGGCCTCGGCCTCGTGCAGCGCCTCGACCTGGGTGGCGGCACCGCCCGCTACGAGCCCGCCCTGCCCGGCGGCGAGCACCACCACCACCTCGTCTGCACGGACTGCGGCGAGGTGAGCCCCTTCGAGGATCCCGGCCTGGAGCGCGCCCTGGAGGGGACCGCCGCCCGCTCGGACTACTCGGTGGTGGGCCACGACGTGGTGCTGCGGGGCCGCTGCCCCGACTGCCGGGCGGCCTGACCCGGGCCTCCGGGGACGAACGGCGCCCGCCCGCGGGCCGGGGGTGTGGCAGCATCGTCACATGACGCGCCGGCGCCCGCTCACCCTGATGGCCGTCGCCGGCGCGGTGGCGCTCGCCATCGCGCTGACCGCGCTCGCGGGGCCGGCCGGGCACGCGAGCCACGCGGGCCCCTCTGCCGACGCCACCACCGACCTGGGCGACCTGTGGGCGGTCCCGCCGTTCGAGGTCGCCGCGACCCTGCTGCTCGGCGCGCTCTACGCGGCGCGGGTCCACCGGGTCGGGGGGGTCTCCGGCCTCCGGCAGCTCTCCTTCTACTCGGGGCTGCTCACGATCCTGATCGCGGTCTGCTCGCCGCTCGGCGGCGTCGCCCAGCAGGGGCTCCTGACCGCCCACATGCTCCAGCACACGCTGATCGGGGCGGTGGCCCCGCTGCTGCTGCTGCTCGGCGTCACCCGGGAGTTCGTGACCGGGATGCTGCGGCCGCGGACGATCCGGTTCCTGGAGCGCGCCCAGCACCCGGCCATCGCGTTCCCGCTCTGGGCGCTGTCCACGATCGTCTGGCTCATCCCGTCCCTGCACCACGAGGTGCTGGTGAACCCGGTGCTCTGGGTGGTCCAGCAGGTCTCGTTCCTGGTGTTCGGGCTCCTGCTCTGGGCGCCCGTGATCGAGGTGCTGCCCGCCCCGGACTGGTTCGGGAGCGGCTGGAAGGGCTCCTACATGTCCGGCGTGTGGACCCTCGGCCTCATCATCGCGAACATCTACTGGTTCTCCGGCACGGCCTTCTACGACTCGCACGCGGCCGCCGCCGCGGCGTGGGGCGTGGAGCCCCTCGAGGACCAGGCGAACGCCGGCACGGTGATGATGGTGCTCCACTGCCTGCTGGCGTTCGGCGCGATCACCATCCTGTTCTTCCGCCAGGCGCGCGAGGGCGAGCTGTCGCAGCGGCTCATCGAGGCCGGGATCGAGCCGGACCGGGTGGCCGAGGAGGTCCGTCGCGGCCGCGGCGAGGAGCTCGCGCGCAGCCACGGCGTCTCCGCGAAGACCCGGGCCGGCATCGACTGACCCTCGCGGGGTCGCTCAGTCGATCTCCCGCGCCCCGACGGCGGCCTCCGCGCCCGTGAGCACGTAGGCCCGCTCCACCACCAGCCCCTCCCGGCCCACCGGACCGGGCCGGATCGGCAGCCCCCGGATCGTGAGCTCGCGCCCCGCCCGGTCGATCGCCCAGCCCGTGCTGCCCTCGTCGTAGGCGTGGGTCAGGGCCGACGCCGTCTCCGTGCGCAGCAGGGGTGCGTGGAGCACCGGGCGATCGTGCTGCCGGTACACCGCCATGGACGAGATCCAGATCCCGGGGGCACCGGCACCGCGGCGAGGAGGCACAGGACCAGCCAACCGGCGGGCGGGCGCCCACGGGCGAGGAGGGTGAACCCCACCACCGTGATGACCACCGGGGCTGCCAGCACCATGAGCCCGAGCGCCGGCGACCCGGTCCCGATGACGACGAGCCTGTCCGATGGCCCCAGCAGGCGGAGCGTCCCTGCGGCGATGAGGCCCCCGGCGATGGGCGACAGGATCACGGCGCTGACGAGCACGGCCTCGGCGTCCAACGGGCACATCATGTGCGCCGCGGGGTACGACCCGCCGTGCCCGGGGTCCCGCGACGGACCCCGGGCGCGACGCCGTGTGAGGGGTCAGGAGCCTGTCGCGAAACCAAGGTCGTGCGATCCGCCGAGCGAAAACCGAGCGATCCGGATGGCCGCGGCCACCGCCGATGCCCGGAGGGCCTCGGCGGTGACGCGGACGCCGGAGCGCGAAGGTTTGCAGCCGGCGGGCGTGCGACCGACTTTCGCGAAACAGGCTCCTAACCCAGGAAGGGCGTGACCGCCGCGGTCGCCTCCTCGGCCGTCAGGACGTCCGGGAGGGACGGGTTGGGGACCAGGTCCCCGCCGGCGCCGAGGGACTTGAAGACCGTGAGGTGCTGCGCCTCGTTGGCCCCGATCTGGGCGGCCACCTTGCGCAGGCCGTTGTCCGACAGCGCAGGGACCGCGCCCATGTACGCGCCGACGAACGCCGTCTCCAGGGCGATGCCGGTCTCGGCGATGCTCATCGCCGACGCGAAGGTGCCGTCGGGGTAGGTGAACATCAGGTCCTTCGGCGCGTCGGCGCCGAGCACCTCGGCGAGGGCGTCGTAGTGGTCCTGCTCGTTGGTCCGGGCCGCCTGCATGTAGGCGAGCTCGTCGGCCTTGAACAGCCCGCTGTCGATCGCCTGCGAGTAGAAGTCGATCGCCAGCAGCTCGGCGGTGGCCGCCAGGCTGCCGATGGCGACGTCGTCCACCGGCGCGGCGGCCGTCGAGGCCGCGGTGGTGGCACCGGATCCGGAGTCGTCGTCGCCGCAGGCGGCGGCCGCGAGGGCCGTGCCGCCCACCACGAGCACGAGCCCGCCGGTGGTGCCGCGGCGCAGGAACCGCGCCCGGCTGAGCTGGGGGGTCTCCACGGGGGTCTCCTCCACGGGGTTCGGGGGCGTCGGGTGGCCGCTCATGCCAGGAACGGGGTCACGGCCTTCGTGGCCTGGGCGGCGGTGAGGGCCTTCGGGAAGGACGGATTCGGCACGAGCGTGCCGCCCGCCTCGAGGCGCTTGAACGTGGTCAGGTGCTGGGCCTCGTTGGCGCCGATCTGCGCCGCGACGGCCTTCAGCTCCACGCTCTGGAGGGCCTCGACGGCGCCGATGTAGGCCCCGACGAAGGCGGTCTCCAGCGCGACGCCGGTGGCGGCGATGCTCTCGGCCGAGGCGAACGTGCCGGACGGGTAGGTGAACGCGACGTCCTTCGGCGCGTCCATCCCCAGCACCCCGGCGAGCGCGTCGTAGTGGTCCTGCTCGTTCTGGCGGGCGGCCTGCATGTAGGCGAGGACGTCGCCCTCGAACAGCCCGGTGTCGATCGCCCGGCCGTACACGTCGATCGCCAGCAGCTCGGCGGTGGCGGCGAGCTTGGCGATGTCGACGTCGCCCGCCCCCTGGCCGAGCGCCGGGCCGGCGGCGACGCCCAGCAGCGAGCCACCCGCCACGAGCGCCAGCCCGCCCTTCGCGCCGAGCGAGAAGAACCCCGCCCGGCTGGTCGTCATGGTCATGCCGCACCTCCACATGGGTTGCGTTCGGTGGCAGGTACGGCCCTCTGCGGCGGATGGATCAGATGCGGTGCCCCGGGGACGGGTGGGTGATCCGGCCGGCGCCCGGGGGCGTATCGGGGGGTGTTCGGAACCCATCCACGGAGGAACCGTGACCGACCACATCACGCTGGAGGCCCTGGACGCCGACGGCGCCATCCAGGAGGCCGCGCACCGGGTCGACCCCGCGGGGACGGCCACGCGATCCGACTTCTTCCGCAAGGCCGCGATCGGCGGCGGCGCGCTCGTCGCCGGCGGCGTCGTCTTCGGCGGCCTGCCGGCCCTTGCCCTCGGCGCGCCGTCCAAGAAGCAGGACGTGGCGATCCTGAACTACGCCCTGACGCTCGAGTACCTCGAGACCGAGTTCTACCGCCAGGCCCGCGCGGGCGCGGGGCTGCGGGGCGAGACGGCGCGGTTCGCGCGGGTCGCCGGCGCCCACGAGGCGGCCCACGTCGCCGCGATCCGGAAGGTCCTGGGCTCGGCCGCGGTCGCGAAGCCGACGTTCGACTTCGGCCCGACGGTCCAGAGCCAGGGCGCCTTCCAGAAGACGGCCATCGCCGTCGAGGACCTGGGCGTGTCGGCGTACGCCGGCCAGGGCCCCCGCCTCAAGCAGCTCCCGGTCATCCAGGCCGCGCTCGCCATCCACTCGGTGGAGGCGCGCCACGCCGCCTGGATCCGCAGCATCGTCGGCCAGAACCCCGCCCCGGCGGCGTTCGACCCGGCCCGGAACATGGCGCAGGTGCTCAAGGTCGCCGGCGGCTTCATCGCCTCCTAGGCCCGGCCCGGGGGCTCGCCTGCGCGGCGGGCCCCCACCGCCACCCCATCGGACGGAGGAACCGTTCCCGTGTTCGACATCTCACCGATCCAGATCATCATCGTCCTCGCCATCGCGCTCCTCATCTTCGGCCCGAAGCGGCTGCCGGAGATGGGCCGCAACCTCGGCAAGGGCATCCGCGACTTCAAGGGCGGGATCACCGGCGAGCCGGACCCCGCGCCCGTGACGCAGGCCCAGGCCGGCGCCGTCGAGGAGATCCCGAGCGCCGAGGCGCTCATCAAGGACGCCGCCCAGCCGGAGCCGGTGGGCGCCGACGAGCGCACGCCGACCGCCGTATAGGCGGACGGGCGAGCGGGGAGGGCATCGATGCCCCGGACGATCCGCGTCGGGACGCGCCGTGCGCGTCCCGACGAGCTCCTCAGCGTGACCGACCACCTGGACGAGCTCCGGCGCCGGCTCATCGTGAGCGTCGTCGTGCTCCTGGTGGCCTTCGCCGGCATGTACGCGGTCCACGACGCGCTCATCGACGTGCTGACCTGGCCGCTGCCGGACGACACCGGCCGGCTGGTGACCCTGTCGCCGACGGAGCCGTTCTTCACGACCCTGAAGGTCGTCTTCTGGGCGTCCATCCTGGTCTCCTTGCCGATCTGGCTCTACCAGGCGTACGCCTTCGTGATCCCGGCCGTGGCCGAGCAGCCACGGCGCGTCGTGCTCAGCGTGGTCGCCGGCCTGTCGGGCCTGTTCGCCGCCGGCGTGGCCTTCGGCTACTGGGTCGTCCTGCCGGTCGCCCTGGAGTTCCTCACCGGGTTCGGCGGGGACACGTTCAACACCCAGCTCCGGGCCGGGGAGTACTTCGGCTTCGCGACGACGATGCTGCTGGCGTCGGGCCTGCTCTTCGAGGTCCCCGTCGCAATGGCGGCGCTCTCCCGGATGGGCGTGACCACGGCCGCGATGTACCGCACGCACTGGCGGGTGGCCCTCGTCGCCATCGCAGCGATCGCGGCGATCCTCCCGGGTGGCGACCCCATCTCGATGGTGCTGCTGATGCTGCCCCAGTTCGTGCTCTACGCCGTGGGCATCGTCCTCGCGGCGAAGTTCGGCCAGGCGCCGCTGTGGCGCCGCGACGAGGGCGCCGAGGCGGCCTGATCCCGTCCCGCTAGCGCCCCGGGGCGCGCACGGTGAGCGGGCGCGCCCGCACCACCTGCGCGCCTGCGCCGTCGATGTGGACGGCGCGCACCCTGACGCCCAGGCGGCCCGCCCGCTGCAGGCGCTGGCGCGCCGCGGGCGTGAGCCGCACCGTCGCGACGATCACGCGACCCGGCCGGGTGCGCACCGTGGCGCGCCCGGCGACGACCCGGCCGAGGCGGAGCTCGACCTTCGTGCGGCGGGCCGCCGCGACCTGGGGTGGCATCTCCACCAGCAGCCGCACCGCACCCCCGCCCGTCGCGCGGACCGTGCGGGGCAGGGGGCGGAGCACCACCCGGGTACGCGCGGCCGGGCCGCCCTCGGGCCGGAGGGTCAGGGTCAGGGGCACGCGGGCGCCGCGCGCCAGGCGGCGGCGCACCTGCGCCGGGAGCGTGAGCGCAACGGCGCCGGACGCGCCGGGGGCGAGGTCGAAGGAGCGGCGGGTCGTCAGGGCCTGCACCGTCCCCCGGCAGCGGCCGGTGCCGGCGCCGCAGACGACCGGGACGCTCAGGCGCCGGGGGGCTCCGACGACTCCGATCTCGCGCAACGCCGAGGGCACGGCCGGCATGGACGCGCCGCCCGGGCCGGGCGGGGGCGCCCCGGGGGCGGGCACGACGGCGCAGCCGACGACCTGGTGCGCGCTTTGGACGTCCAGGGCCGTGCCCGCCGCCCGCGGGCAGACGACCGCGCTCACGAGCGGGAAGGCGCCGGGCACCGATGGACCCGCGAGCTGCTGGCCGCCCGGCGGGATGGCCGGGTAGAACAGCGTGGTGGTCGCCGCCCCGTCGGCGGCGAGCGGCAGCGAGCTGCCGAGCGTGAGCACCGAGATCCCGAGGTAGTCCACGACCTCGACGGGCTCGCCGTCGATCGAGGTCACCGTGTTGCGCACCGGCAGGGACACCGGGACCGTCACCGTGGAGTTCGGCGGCGGCGTGAACACCTGGCTCTGGACCGGCGAGGTGCAGCAGATGATCCCCGCCGGCTGGCCGCCCGGGGGGACCGCCTGGGAGCGCAGCGCCTGGAGGATCGCGATGCGCATCGGGCCGACGCGCGGCCCCGTCCGCACGGTCGCCTGCGTCACGGTCCACTCGCCCCGCGGGACCTGGCTGGTCCACCGGCCGCTGATGTCCGCACCGAGCAGGGTGCAGCTCGGGGGTATGGGGACCGTCTGGCGCAGCGGCGGCAGGATGCCGAGCTCGCAGCCCTCCGCCGTCCCGGGCGGCTGGGCGAGGGGCGGCCCGATGGCGACCTGCGCGCCGGCCTGCGGGACGACGACGGCGATACAGGCCAGGGCCGCCCATGCGAGCGCGGCCGCGATGCGCCCTCTCCGGCGACACCCCATGGCGCGGCACCCTACCGGCAGGGCCGGGCGGGGCAAGGAGCACGGGTGAGGCGTCCCTCTCCCGTCACCGAGGCCTCCTCCCCTCGCGCCGAGGTGGCAGACTCCGTGGGGTGAGAGAACCCGGACACGTGGCCCTCGGCTCCTGGAGCGGCGGGCTGCACATGCACTTCGGCCTCCCGATCGAGGAGGAGCGCCTCGTCACCCTGCTGCGGCCGGGCGACGACATCGACACGGTCATCACCGCCGACGCCTACGGCGCCGGCGCGGCCGACGTCCTGGTGGGGCGGGCCCTCGACGGGCTCCCGCGCGACTCCTACTCGCTGGTCGGCGCGGTGGGGCACGACTTCTACGACGGCGAGCGCCAGGGCGCCAAGGGCTACCCCCGCTTCACCGACCCGGCGCTCCGCGGCCCCGACGCCTACGCGGACTACCTGCGCCGGGCGACCGAGCGATCACTCGATCGCTGCGGCACCGATCACTTCGACGTCCTGCTGCTGCACAACCCCGACCGCGTCGGCTACTCGTCGGAGGTCGTCTGGGACGCGATGGCCGACCTGCGCGACGAGGGCCTCACCGGCGCCATCGGCGTCGCCCCCGGGCCGGCGAACGGCTTCACCCTCGACCTGCTCGGGTGCTTCGAGCGCTTCGGCGACCGGATCGACTGGGCCATGATCATCCTCAGCCCGTTCGAGCCGTGGCCGTCGCGGCTGCTGCTGCCCTCGCTGGCGAACCACCGCATCCGGGCGATCGCGCGGGTGGTGGACCACGGCGGCGTCTTCCACGGGGACGTCCCGGACGAGGACCAGCTCCCCGGCCGCGACCACCGCTCCTTCCGCCCGGCCGGCTGGGTGGCCCTCGGACGGGACAAGCTCGATCGGCTCACCCCGATCGCCGGGCGCCACGACCTGACGACGCTGCAGCTCGCCTGCCAGTGGACGCTGGCCCAGGGGACCGTGTCCTGCGTCGTCCCCACCCTCATCCAGGAGCCGGGCGACGACGCCCGGCCGGTGGAGGACAAGCGCCGCGACCTCGCGGCCGTCCCCGCGGAGATCGTCCTCAGCGCCGAGGAGCTGGCCGAGATCGAGGCGATCGGCGAGAACGCCGGCTGCATGGTCCTGAAGGGCGGCACCCCCGCCCACGAGGGGGACGAGCGCGCCGACTCCTGGCCGATGACCGAGGAGCTCCGCACCATCGCCGGGCGCTGGAGCATCGACCCCGAGCGGGACCTGGTCCGGACCCACTGAGCGCCCTCGACCCGGTGACCACAGGGGAGGCGACGACACGATGACCGCGACGGCGCAGCACCGGGATGCCGGCGCCGACCGGCGCAGGCACCTGTCGCGCACCGCTCAGGGCGAGCTGCACCTGCCGGCGGACCGGGACCCGGTCGCGATCATCGAGTCCCAGCACGCCAGCCGCCTGCAGGAGCTCGTCCCCGTGCGCGTCGGGCGGATGCTCCAGTCCCCGTTCGCCTACTACCGCGGGACGGCCGCCGTCATGGCGGCCGATCTGGCAGGGGCGCCGAGCACGGGGATCGACGTCGTCTCCTGCGGTGACGCGCACGTGTCGAACTTCGGCTTCTTCGCCTCGCCCGAGCGCGACCTCATCTTCGACCTCAACGACTTCGACGAGGGCGCGGTCGGGCCGTGGGAGTGGGACGGCCGGCGGATGGCGGGCAGCGTCCACGTCGGCGGCCGCCACATCGGCATGTCCGAGAGCGCCTGCGTGGCCGCGACCACCGGGGCGGTCCGCGGCTACCGCGAGGGCCTGGCCGAGATGGTGGGCCTCAGCGCCGTCGAGCGCTACTTCACGCGCGCGGACGAGTCCGACGTCGAGACGTTCCTCGGGACGGTCGGGGCGAAGGCCGCGAGGAAGGCCCGCCGGCGGACCTCCGAGCAGGTGCTCGAGAAGCTGTCCTGCCGCACGTCGGGCGGCGAGGTCAGGATCGTCGACCAGCCGCCGATCGCCACCCACGTCGACCACGCCAGCCGGGAGGAGCTCAGCAGCCTCTTCGAGCAGTACCGCACGACCTTGCGGGAGGACACGCGCTACCTGCTCTCGCAGTACGAGGTCGTCGACTACGTGCTGCGGGTGGTCGGGGTGGGCAGCGTCGGGACGCGGTGCTACCTGCTCGCCCTGCGCGGGCCGGCCGGAGACACCCTCTTCCTGCAGGCCAAGGAGGCCCAGCGGTCGGTGCTGGTCACCCATGGGGGGCGGCGCAGCGCGCTCCCGGGGGCCCCGGGCGCGGCCGTGCGGAACCAGGGCCACCGGGTCGTCGCCGCACAGCGGATCCTGCAGGCACAGTCGGATCCGTTCCTCGGCTACATCCGGGGATGGGCCGGGGACGCGGAGCCGCGCCACCGGGTGGACTACTACTGGCGGCAGTTCCGCGACATGAAGGGCGGCGTCGATCCGGCGGTGCTCACCGGCCCGCAGCTCACGGCGTACGCCGGGCTGTGCGGCCGGCTCCTCGCGCGGGCCCACGCCCAGTCGCCGGGGGGCGCGGAGATCGCCGGCTACCTCGGTCGCTCCGACCGGTTCGACCGGGCGGTGGCGCGCTGGTCGGCCGCATACGCCGACGTGAACGAGGCCGACTACGCGGCGCTGCGAAAGGCCGCGAGCACCGGGCGGGTGCCCGTCGAGTACGACGCCTGAGCCGGAACAGGGCTCGGGGCCCGGCCCGCCGCGTCAGGCCGGGGGCGGCCAGATCTCCTCGGACGGCTTGTCCCCGCCGCGCACGATCCGGGACCCCGCGGCTCCCATCGCCTCGTAGGGGGCGACCACCGGGCGGCGCCAGGTCTCGTAGTCCGCGCACGCCTGGTCGGGGTCGTCCGGGTTGCGCTCGATGGCGATCGCCAGGGCGTGGGCGTCGCCCAGGCCCAGCCCCGCTCCGAGGCCGGCCTCCGGGCCGACGGCGTGGGCGGCGTCCCCGATGATGACGAGGCCGGGGACCCACCAGCGGTCCGTGTGGACCTCGGTGACCTCGCGGTAGACGAGCTGGTCGACCGAGGTGAGCGCCTCCAGCGCGGGCGCGGCCGCCGGGTGGATGCGCCCGAACGCCTCCCGGAAGGCCGCGATGCCCGGCGCCTTCACCGCCTCGTCGCCGACGCGCTCGATGTCCCACCAGCCGGCGGAGCCGGTCGGCCATCCGAGCAGGCCGATCTGGCGCCCGTCGGCCTGGTAGTGGAGGGCGAAGGAGCGGTCGATGACCACGTCGGTCATGAAGGAGAGGTGGGCGCCCTCGGCGAGCTCCAGGCGCGCATCCAGCCCGGCCATGTCGCGCAGCGGGCTGTTCACGCCGTCGCAGGCGACGACGAGGTCCGCGGCCAGGTCCTCCTCCGCCCCCTCGGCGTCGCGCACGCGCACGCCGGTCACCCGGTGGTCGCCGTCGCGCAGCAGGCCGGTCACCTCGCTGCGATGCCGCACCGGGACGCCCTCCGCCAGGATCGCCATCACCCTGACGAACGGCGCCGACAGGGCCACCGGGACCCCGTCACCACGCGGGGCGATGTCCCACGACTCGGCCCGGATCGCGCCGAGCACCCCGGCGTCCTCCAGGGCGTCGAACCCGTGGTACGGCGGCATGAACGGCCGCGGGAACCAGGTGCCGGGCGGCGCGCGGTCGATGACGACCGGCTGCACCCCGCGGCGGCGCAGGCTGCGCGCGAGGGCGAGCCCGGCCGCCCCCGCGCCGACGATGAGGACCCGCACCGGGAGGCGGGCCCTCTAGAGCGTGGCGCGGATCACCCGCAGCCGGAGGTCGCGCCGCAGGTGCGGCAGGTGAGGCAGGTGCCCGCCCGGACCATGTCCGAGGAGCCGCACGACGAGCAGATCTGGCCGGTCGAGTCGAGCGTCAGCTTCGGGCGCGCCGGGCCACCGGCGTCCGCCGCGTGGGAGTGCCCGTTGCCGTTCCCGTTCGCCGGCTCCGCCACCGTCTGGCCGAAGGAGAGCTGGTTCTCGGGCGTCTCGTCCTCGCCCTCGGCCTCCGGGGCGGCCGGCTCGGCGCCGGGCAGGACCCCCGCCGTGCGCTGGTCCTCCTCGGAGAGGAACTTCGACGCCATCCAGCGGGCGAGGTAGTCCACCACCGAGCGGGCCATCGGGATGCGCGGGTTGCCCGTGAAGCCGGACGGCTCGAAGCGGTGGTCGATGTACTTGGCGATGAGGCTCTCCACCGGCACGCCGTGCTGGAGCGCCATCGACCAGGCGATCGCGACCGAGTCCATGAGGCCGGACACCGTGGAGCCCTGCTTGCTCATCTTCACGAAGACCTCGCCGGGCGAGCCGTCCTCGTAGAGCCCCACCGTGATGTAGCCCTCCTGGCCGCCCACGCTGAACTTGTGGGTGAGCGCGGCGCGGTCGTCCGGCAGGCGGCGGCGCACCGGCGTCGCGGCCTCGGCCTCGGCGGCGGCGCCCGCCGAGGCGCCCGACGACGAGGTCTCGGTCGTCGAGAGCGGCTGCGTCCGCTTGGAGCCGTCGCGGTAGATCGCGATGGCCTTCAGCCCGAGCCGCCAGCCGAGCTTGTAGATGTCGGCGACGTCCTCGACGGTCGCGTCGTTCGGCAGGTTGACCGTCTTCGAGATCGCGCCGGAGACGAACGGCTGCACCGCCGCCATCATCCGGACGTGGCCCTCCGGGCCGATCGTGCGGCCGCCGGGCACGCCGAAGGCGCAGTCGAACACCGGCAGGTGCTCGTCGGCCAGGCCGGGGGCGCCCTCGATCGCGCCGGTCGCGTCCACGTGGGCGAGGATGTCGGCCCGCTGGCCGCCGTCGTAGCCCAGGGCCCGCAGGGCGCGCTCGACGTCGGTGTTGACGAGCTTCATGTAGCCGCCGCCGACGAGCGTCTTGTAGCTGATGAGCCCGATGGCCGGCTCGATGCCGGTGGTCTGGGCGTCCATCATGAAGGAGATGGTCCCGGTCGGCGCGATGACGCTAACCTGGGCGTTGCGGTACCCGGGCGCGCCGATGCGGCCCTCGGACTGCCCGAGCGCCACCGCGTCGTCGAGCGCCGCCGCGGCCGCCGCGCGCAGCTCGGCGTAGTTGCCGCCCCGGGCGCGGACCGGCAGCTCCAGGGCCGCGTCGCGGTGCATCCGCACCACGCGGTCCTGCGCCTCGGTGTCGTTCGCGTAGCCGTCGTACGCGCCGACCCGCGAGGCGATGCGCGCCGACTGGGCGTACGCCTCGCCCTGGAGCAGGGCGGTGACGGCACCGGCCCACGCGCGGCCCTCGTCCGAGTCGTAGGCGAGGCCCTGGCACATGAGCAGGGAGCCGAGGTTGGTGAAGCCCTGGCCGAGCTGGCGGTAGGCGCGGGCGTTGTCGCCGATGCGCTTCGTCGGGTAGCTCGCCGGGGTGACGATGATCTCCTGCGCCGTCAGGACCACCCGCACCGCGTGGCGGAAGTCGTCCACCCGGAAGGTGCCGTCCTCGTCCAGGAACTCCATCAGGTTGATGGAGGCCAGGTTGCAGGCCGAGTCGTCGATGTGCATGTACTCGGAGCACGGGTTGGAGCCCGAGATGCGCCCGGCGTTCGGCGAGGTGTGCCACCGCTGGATCGCGTCCTCGTACTGCACGCCCGGGTCGCCGCAGGCCCAGGCGGCCTCGGAGATCTCGCGGAGCAGGTCCGCGGCCGGGATCGTCTCGCGCACCGCGCCGCCGGCGACGTTGCGCGTCTGCCAGTCGTCGCCCGCCTCGGCGCGGCGGAAGAAGTCGTCCGTCAGGCGCACCGAGTTGTTCGCGTTCTGGAACTGGATGGAGCGCCAGGCGTCGCCGTTGAGGCCCAGGTCGTAGCCCATGTCCCCGAGGGCGTAGGCCTTCGCCTCCTCGTGGGCCTTGCAGCGGACGAACTCGAGGATGTCCGGGTGGTCGCCGTCGAGGATCACCATCTTCGCGGCGCGGCGCGTGCCGCCGCCGGACTTGATGGAGCCCGCGCCGGAGTCGGCCCAGCGCATGAACGAGACCGGCCCGGAGGCCTGGCCGCCGTTCGAGAGCGACTCACCGTCCCCGCGCAGGCGGGACAGGTTGACGCCGGCGCCCGACCCGCCCCGGAAGATCTCCGACTCCGAGGCGATCCAGCGCTGGATCGACGGCATGGTGTCGTTGACCGAGAGGATGAAGCAGGCGGAGGCCTGGTTGACCTGCGGCTCGCCGGCCGTGACCGGCGGGTCGTCCACGTCGAGGATCCGGTCCGGGTCGTGCTCGCGGGTGGCCGCGTCGACGCCGCAGTTGAACCACACCGGCGAGTTGAAGGCCGCCTTCTGCGTCAGGAGGATGTGCCGCAGCTCCTGGGAGAACGTCTCGGCCTCGGCCTCGTCGGCGAAGTAGCCGCCCTTGGTGCCGTGGTGGCGGATCGTGTCGACCACGCGGTCGATGACCTCGCGCAGGCTCCGCTCCCGGCGCGGGTCGTCCATGCCGTAGCGGAAGTACTTGGAGGCGACGATGCGGACGGCGGTGTCCGACCAGTCGAGCGGGAAGTCGCAGGCCTCCTGCTCGAACACGACGCGCTCCGGCTTGCCGTCGCGGGCCGGCTCGACGATCTTCGCGTCACGCGGACCCCAGGCGACCTCGTCGTAGGGGTGGACCTCCGGCCGCGTGAAGCGGCGGGTGATCCCGAGTGCGCGGTCCGTGATCGTCGGCGCGTCAATCGCCATCGCGTGCCTCCTGGGCGGTCGTGCGCGGGGGGACCCCGTCGCGCCCACCGGGCAGAGCCCTCAGGGTAGCGCGGCCGGGCGGGGCGGAGCCCGCGTCGAGTGTCTCGAAGAGCTGGTCGTCGAGGGGGAACTGTCCTCGGGGGAGCGGCGGCTCGCGCTCGAGCCGGGCGAGCTCGTCGCCGAACTCCTCCACGTCCGCGAACTGCCGGTACACCGAGGCGAAGCGGACGTACGCCACGGGGTCGATCTCCTTGAGCCGGCGCAGGGCGAGCTCGCCGATGAGGGGGCTGCTGACCTCCTGCTTGAGGCGGTTGCGCAGCTCGGCCTCGATGTCGCGCACCGCGAGGTCGAGGGAGGCGGTCGGCACCTGCCGCTTGTGGCACGCGCGCTGGAGCCCGTCGAGCAGCTTGCCCCGGTCGAACGGCTGGCGCTCGCCCGAGCTCTTCACGACCATGAGCGGCATCTCCTCGAAGCGCTCGTAGGTGGTGAACCGCTGCCCGCAGCCCTGGCACTCGCGGCGGCGGCGGATCGCGTCCTTGGCGTCGGCCACCCGCGACTCGACGACGCGGTGCTCGGGGTTGTCGCAAAACGGGCAGATCACGGAGAAACGCTATCCCTGGGGTCTCGGCGGGGCTGGTGACCCCATATTCAGCGTCGTGGGGGGGCATCCTTCCACACGTGCCGGAAGATGCAAGCCCCCCGTCCGCCCGTAGAACACGCTCCGAGCGGGCGCTTCCCGCGGGCGTG